>NZ_PVWX01000002.1:0-923973 GCF_003004375.1 Bacillus sp. LNXM12-1
AGGTTACCCACGTGTTACTCACCCGTCCGCCGCTAACATCCGGGAGCAAGCTCCCTTCTGTCCGCTCGACTTGCATGTATTAGGCACGCCGCCAGCGTTCGTCCTGAGCCAGGATCAAACTCTCCGAAAAAGTACAAAACCGAAGTTTTGTTTTTCGTCAGCGTTTGACTGACTACCTATGATGTATCATAGGATTTTTTTATAAAAACTCGAATTAACAGGTACGTTCTGTCTTGTTTAGTTTTCAAAGAACTTGTGTGCCACTCTCTTAAAGCGACCACTTAAATATATCATGTATCTCTATCAACAGTCAACATTTTTCTTAAAAAACATTTTGTTTTTTTAAGAAGTTTTTACTGAGAATGAGATAAAAAATAGAGCCTCTTTTTGCTCCTTTGAAAGATTAACACATATCTATGAAAAAAGCATTATAAATTTCAAAAAAAATGATGTTTTTCAAAAAAAAATAAAGCCGGTGAAGAACCGGCTTCATTTTTACTCAGATTGCTCTTGATCTGACTCTATATTTTCTACGTTCTCTTCACTAATCTCTTCATCGTCTTCTTGTGATTGTTCAACTAATGCCACTGTAGCGACATGTTCCTCATCACCGAGGCGGATTAGGCGGACACCTTGAGTGACTCGACCTGTTGTCGAAATGTCAGAAACGGCCATACGAATGATTACACCGCTTCCTGTAATAATCATCAAGTCTTCTTCGGCTTCAGCATTAGTTGCCTTCACTGTGACAAGCGGACCATTGTTATCAGTGATTTTGCACGTTTTAAGACCTTTACCTCCACGACTTTGAACACGGTATTCTTTTTCAGGGGTTAGTTTGCCATATCCTTTTTCAGTTACAATCAATACGTTTGCATCTGGCTCAAGGATTTCCATACCCACGACAATGTCATCTTCGGAAAGTGTGATACCTTTCACTCCAGCTGCCGTACGTCCCATTTCACGAACATCTGTCTCGTCAAAACGGATCAGCATCCCCTTTTTCGTTCCAATGATGATTTGTTTTTCTCCATTGGTTAAACGAACAGCCATCAGTTCATCTTCGTCACGAAGGCTGAGTGCAATAAGACCGTTGTTTCGAATGTTAGCAAACTGAGACAATGTCGTCCGTTTTGATACACCGTGTCTTGTTGTAAAGAAGAGATACGAATTTTCATCAAATTCGCTTACTGGAATAATGGCGTTAATCCATTCTCCCTTTTCTACTTCAAGAAGGTTAATGATCGGAATCCCTTTCGCTGTCCGTCCGAATTCAGGAATCTCATACCCTTTCGCACGATAAACCTTCCCTTTATTAGAGAAGAAAAGAATCGTATCGTGGGTCGATGTTGAAATCAACTGTTCAACGAAATCATCTTCGTTGGTTCCCATTCCTTGGACACCTTTACCGCCTCTTTTTTGACTGCGGTATGTTGATGCAGGGAGACGCTTGATATAACCATTATGCGTCAGCGTAATCACGATGTTCTCAACAGGAATCAAATCTTCGTCTTCAATTGTTTCAATACCCGCTGTCACAATTTCAGTCCGACGCGTATCATTGAAGCGTTCTTTAATTTCTGTTAATTCTTCTCTAATGATTTCAAGTACTTTCTCATTGTCTGCTAAAATGGCTTTTAATTCAGCAATCAAATCAACAAGTCCTTTATATTCATCTTCTATCTTTTCTCGTTCTAGGCCAGTCAAACGCTGAAGTCGCATATCAAGAATGGCCTGTGCCTGTTTTTCAGACAAGCTATAGTTTTCCATCAAACCATTTCTAGCAATTTCCGCAGTTTGAGAGCCTCTAATTAAAGCAATGACTTCATCTAAGTGATCAAGTGCAATTCTGAGGCCTTCTAAAATGTGTGCTCTTGCTTCTGCTTTACGCAGCTCATACGCCGTTCTTCTGCGAATGATCACTTTTTGATGCTCTAGATAATACTCAAGACATTGTTTGAGGGACAAGACTTTCGGCTGTCCATCAACAAGTGCTAATAAGTTGATACCAAATGACGTTTGAAGTGTCGTTTGTTTATAAAGATTGTTTAATAGAACATGGACGTTTGCGTCTCTTCGCAGTTCAATGACAATACGCATACCATTACGATCTGATTCATCACGCAAATCTGTAATGCCATCAATCTTTTTATCACGCACAAGATCAGCAATTTTTTCAATCAAACGGGCTTTGTTGACTTGGTACGGGATCTCATTGATAACAATGCGCTGTTTACCGCTAGATGTTTCCTCAATATTCGATTTTGCTCTTAATGTAATAGAGCCGCGCCCTGTTTCATACGCCTTTCGAATACCACTTCGGCCAATGATTTGACCTGCTGTTGGGAAATCTGGCCCTGGGATGATATCCATAAGCTCCTGTGTTGTCATTTCCGGGTTTTGACTGATGGCCAATACCCCGTCAATCACTTCACCTAATTGGTGCGGCGGAATATTGGTCGCCATTCCTACAGCAATTCCTGTCGCTCCGTTGACCAATAAGTTCGGGAATCTTGCAGGCATCACCATTGGCTCTCTTTCACTGCCGTCATAGTTATCTTGATAATCAATGGTGTCCTTTGTGATATCACGGAGGATTTCCATAGAAATCTTCGATAGACGCGCCTCGGTATAACGCATCGCCGCTGCTCCGTCTCCATCGACTGAACCAAAGTTTCCATGACCATCAACTAACATATAACGATAGTTGAAGTCTTGCGCCATACGAACCATTGCTTCGTATACAGCGCTGTCACCGTGAGGGTGATACTTACCGATAACTTCCCCAACGATACGTGCAGATTTCTTAAATGGTTTATCACTTGTCATACCTAGGTCATTCATCGCATACAAAATTCTTCGATGCACGGGCTTTAATCCGTCTCGCACATCTGGTAATGCACGCGACACAATCACACTCATTGCATAATCTAAAAAGGACGTACGCATTTCTTGACTAATATTCACTTCGCGTACATTTGGTGTATGTTGTTCACTCACTATAAGAACCTCCCTTTACGTATCACATGAAATAAATTATGTGGGAGTAAAATATGTATTTATCTTCACAAGACTATTCTCCATTATATCAATAATCTCGTCTTTATACACATTTATTTACTAGAAAATCAACGAAAACACGGAAAAACAGGACATTGGTTATACGCCCCTATTTCTTGAAAAACAACCTTATTCCAAACAAGAAATAAGGTTGTTCTCAGTAGGGATCTATCTAAATATCGAGGTTTTTCACGTATTGCGCGTTTTCTTCGATAAAGTTTCTTCTCGGCTCTACTTTATCTCCCATGAGCATTTCAAATGTCTCATCAGCATCGATCGCATCCTCAAGTGTGACTTGAAGAAGTGTTCTCGCATCAGGATCCATTGTTGTTTCCCAAAGCTGAGTAGCATTCATCTCTCCAAGACCTTTATAACGCTGAAGTCCAGGTTTTGGTGTTTGAGGAAGTGATTTTAACAGCTCATCTAGCTGTTTGTCGTTATACACGTACTCAACACGTTTTCCTTGCTGCACTTTATATAAAGGCGGCTGTGCAATATACACATAACCGTTTTCAATAATTTCACGCATGTAGCGATAGAAGAATGTTAAAAGCAGCGTTCGAATGTGCGCTCCATCCACATCGGCATCCGTCATGATCACAACTTTGTGATAGCGAGCTTTCTCTAAAGTGAAGTCTTCTCCGATTCCAGTTCCTAATGCTGTAATCATTGAGCGAACCTCGTTGTTCGATAGAATTTTATCTAGTCGCGCTTTTTCAACGTTTAGGATCTTCCCTCTTAACGGTAAGATCGCTTGGAAGTGACGATCACGGCCTTGTTTAGCAGATCCGCCCGCAGAATCTCCCTCTACGATATAGAGTTCAGAGATGGAAGGGTCTTTAGAAGAACAGTCCGCCAGTTTCCCCGGTAAGCTGGAGACTTCCAGTGCACTTTTACGTCTTGTCAGCTCACGTGCCTTTTTGGCAGCCATTCTCGCACGAGCTGCCATCACACCTTTCTCCACAATTTTCTTTGCAGCATCAGGATTCTCTAAGAGGAATTTCTCAAGTGCTTCAGAGAAAAGGGAGTCGGTAATGGTTCTTGCTTCTGAGTTCCCAAGCTTTGTCTTCGTTTGTCCTTCGAATTGAGGATCTGGATGTTTGATGGAGATAATGGCTGTTAAGCCTTCTCGCACATCTTCACCGCTCAAATTCGAGTCTCCATCTTTGAATACGCCATTTTTACGAGCATAATCATTGATAACACGCGTCAAACCTGTTTTAAAGCCTGCTTCGTGCGTTCCGCCTTCATACGTGTTGATATTGTTGGCGAAGGAATAGATGTTGCTTGAATAGGAATCGTTATATTGTAATGCCACTTCAATCGTGATTCCGTCTTTTTCACCTTCGATATAAACGGGTTCTTCATGAACGACTTCTTTTGAGCGATTTAAATGTTCTACATAGCTCTTAATACCGCCTTCATAGCAGTATTCATTTCGTCGTTCTTTACCTTCACGTAAATCTTCAATAATGATGTTTACACCTTTTGTTAAGAAAGCTAACTCACGTACACGGTTGGCAAGTGTGTCGTAATCAAATTCAATGGTTTCAGTAAAAATTTCTGGATCTGGCACAAAATGAGTGGTTGTCCCTGTAACATCTGTTTCACCAATGATCTCTAAATCTCCAGCTGGAACACCGCGTTTGAATTGTTGATAATGAATTTTCCCGTCACGATATACGGTCACGTCTAAGGTCGTAGATAACGCATTAACAACAGATGCCCCTACGCCATGCAGACCGCCAGATACTTTATAACCGCTGCCGTCAAATTTACCGCCAGCGTGAAGAACAGTCATAATGACCTCTACAGCAGGACGTCCCATTTTCTCATGAATCCCAACCGGAATCCCGCGGCCATTATCTTTCACTGTAATGCTATTATCCTTTTCAATTTGCACCGTAATATCTGTGCAATATCCAGCTAAAGCCTCATCAATACTGTTGTCGACAATTTCCCATACAAGATGGTGAAGTCCTTTTGCACTGGTTGACCCGATGTACATTCCTGGACGTTTTCTAACAGCTTCTAGTCCTTCGAGCACCTGTATCTGATTTTCATCATAACTATTATGTTGCTGTTCCATTGCCACGTACATTCACCTACACTTTTCTTAAACGATATATTTATATGAATTGAGCTTTTAGACTTCAATTTCAATCACAAATGAAGCACGTTTTTTGAGCGTGCTTGAGGAAAGAGGAGAGTAATAAACAGATTCAGTTGTGACGACGATGGATTTGGGTGTTCCTTGTGATAACGAAATGATTTGTTCTTCTTGTTTTTGGAGAAACTCTTCTACAACAGAAGACGACCTCATTTTGTAATCAACAATTGCGACAATCTCTCGTGTAGAAACAACACAATCATCACCTAAATGAATATACAAGACTCACACCTCATTTATCAGTCAATTACTTTTCCACTGGCTACTCTGAAAATTTCCGCTTCTTTCAAGGTGGCGTGATCGATGCCTTCAACACTTGTTGTGGTGACGAAGGTCTGTACACGTCCCTGAATGGTATGGAGCAAATGAGACTGTCTGTAATCATCAAGTTCAGATAAAACATCATCGAGTAGAAGAATGGGATATTCTCCGATTTCTTCATGTATCAGGTCGATTTCTGCCAGCTTTAGTGAAAGAGCTGTTGTTCTTTGCTGCCCTTGAGAGCCATATGTCTGAACATCCCGACCATTCACAAAGAAAAGAAGGTCATCTCTGTGAGGTCCCCACAGTGTCACTCCTCGGTCTATTTCTCTGTCTCTTAGTTTCTGAAACGATTCTTCATAGCTATTCTTTATTTTCGACAAGTCTGACGCTTCTGATACCTCTATCGAAGTCTGGTATTGGAGCGTGAGTGTTTCTAGCTCTCTAGAAATGCCAAAATGCAACGGCTGCGCCCATTTCTCGAGCTGTTTCGTAAAAGTCAGTCGTCTTTTGACAACTTTCGCTGCCGCATCAATCAACTGCTCTGTTAAAACCTCCAGCATCGCTTGATCCGTTTGCTTTCTTGTCTGCAATTGTTTCAAGTAATGATTCCGCTGAGAGAGGATTTTTTGATAGAGCGATAAATCATGCAAGTAGACAGCCGAAACTTGTCCAATCTCCATATCGAGGAATCTTCTGCGGATTTGCGGGCTGCCCTTCACAAGACTTAAGTCCTCTGGTGCAAACATGATGGTGTTTAACGCACCAACATAATGACTGAGCTTCTGTTGTTCAATGTGATTGACCTTGCCCTTTTTCCCTTTTTTTGAGATCACGAGCTGCATTGGGAGTGGACCATTTTTTTTGATGACTCTACCTTCTATTTTAGCATAGTCTTGGTCCCATCGGATAAGTTCTTTATCATTTGACGTACGATGCGACTTTGCCATCGACAATACATAGATCGCTTCCATCAAGTTCGTTTTACCTTGGGCATTCTCACCGATCATGACATTCACCTTGTTGTCGAATTGAAGCTCAGTGTGTTCATAGTTTCGGTATGAAGTTAACGCCAGACTTTGAATGTACATGTATTGTCACCCGTTTCTAATTCACAACTTGAAATGTGCCATAACCTTCTATCTCGACAACATCTCCTGGGTATAGTTTGCGTCCCCGTCTATTATCTGGCTCTTGATTAATGAACACCTCATGTTCACTTAAAAACCATTTCGCCATTCCGCCAGATTGGATGACTTCGGCTAATTTCAAAAACTGCCCTAATGTAATCATTTCTTTCTCAATGGTTATAAGATTAGGCATTATATCGACCTCTTTCAATATCACTAATATCTAATTGTACTAAAAAACAAGACAAGAAGGAAAGGGGGAAAGCGAACTAGGATGAAAGAAAGCATGGTAAACGAGAAGAAAAGCTGCTGTGTGAGTGCACAGCAGCTATTTTAGATTGGATTAATATGTTCTGACTGGGAGAATCAACTGCAAGATTGAATCATCATTTGGCGTGCGCAACAGGAACGGTCTCATGGCACCAGTGAAGCTTACATGAATTTCTGTTCCCTCTAATACTTTTAACGCATCCAGCATATATTTTGGACTGAAGGAGATTTTGAGGTCCTCCCCTTTAATGTCATCTGCTTGAACCGTTTCGACTACTTTACCGATTTCAGGTGAATTAGAAGAAATCTCAAGGCTTTGTTCAGGATCAGCCGACAGCTTTACGACATTATTGCGGCCTTCTCTTGCCAAAAGTGATGCACGGTCAATGGCTTGAAGGAATTCCTTCGTGTTGACCACGACATCCGTTTTACTTTCCTGCGGGATCAGGCGAGCTGTATCTGGATAATTACCATCCAGCAATCTTGAGAAGAATAACACGTTTTGTGCTTTAAAGAGAACTTGCGTTTCTGTAATCACGATGCTCACAAGATCTTGTCCGTCATCAAGGATTCTACTTAGCTCTGTTAAACTCTTCCCTGGAATTACAACATTGTATGAGCTTTCCTCGTCAATATCCAACTTCGCTTTTCTTAAAGCAAGACGGTGGCTATCCGTCGCCGTGCATATTAATTCACCTTTCTCTACCTTCCAGTTTACACCTGTCAAGATAGGTCGTGTTTCTGAGGTGGACACTGCAAAAACGGTTTGACGAATTAAGTTTTTAAGCAAATCTGTCGGGACTTGAAATGCATGATGCTCTTCAATTTGCGGCAGATGCGGATATTCCTCAGCATCTAAGCCGTTTAAGTTAAATTCCGCTGAACCAGAACGGATGATCGTGAGGTGATTTTGTTCTACTTCAATTTCGACAGTAGCCATTGGCAGTTTCTTCACAATTTCACTAAAGAAGCGGGCCTGAAGCACAATACTCCCTGGACGGTCAATCGTGATTACTTCTAAATCTCCATCTCTTTGAGGAATAAAGGATTCAATTGAGATATCAGAGTCGCTTCCTGTGAGAGAAACCCCCTCATCAGATGCAACAATTTTAATCCCTGTCAAAATAGGTATCGTTGTTCTAGAGGATACGGCCTTTAATACATCTTGGACACTTTCGACAAGACGATCTTTTTGAATCGTGAATTTCATAGTGGTCCTCCTAAATTTTCTTAATGACATGTATATATATTTTATTAATAAAAATCGTAGAAGTAATAGTAGGGCTTGTGAATATGTGGATAAGTCGGTAAAAAGAAAGGAAAGACAGCCTATCCACATGTGGACAGACTGTGTATGACTATGCTCTAGTTATTCACATTTTCCCGTACTTATTATATCAGCTTGGTTATTTTAATTGTTCTTTGATTTCTTTCACATGCTGCTGAAGCTGTTCATCCTCAACCATTAATTTCGAAATCTTCTCATGAGCATGAATGACAGTCGTATGATCACGACCTCCAAATTCTTCTCCTATTTTAGGCAGAGAGGAATCGGTCATTTCTCTAGAGAGATACATGGCAATTTGTCTTGGATAAGCAACTGACTTCGTACGTTTCTTCGCTTTGAAATCCTCTAAGCGAATATTAAATTGCTGCCCTACAATTCTTTGAATATCTTTAATTGTAATGACTCTTGGCTTCGATGAAGGAATGATGTCCTTTAGGGCCTCAGCTGCTAGATCCGCATTGATGTCTTTATTAATTAAAGAAGAGTAAGCAACGACACGAATCAAAGCACCCTCCAGTTCACGAATGTTGCTGTCGATTTGATTGGCAATATAAAGCATGACTTCATTCGGAATGTCTAAGCCTTCTGCTTTTGCCTTTTTTCGCAAAATGGCAATACGTGTTTCTAAATCTGGCGGGGTAATGTCTGTGATTAAGCCCCATTCGAATCGAGAGCGTAATCTGTCTTCAAGTGTCGGAATTTCTTTCGGCGGCCGGTCACTAGAAATGACGATTTGCTTACTTTCTTCGTGAAGTGTGTTGAATGTATGGAAAAACTCTTCTTGTGTTTGTTCTTTTCCTGCTAAAAATTGAATATCATCTATCAAAAGCACATCTACATTCCGATAGCGATTACGGAAATCGACAGCTTTGTTGTCTCGGATTGAGTTGATAAATTCATTTGTAAATTTTTCAGATGATAGATAGACCACTTTGGCTGATGGATTATGGTCGATGACATAATGACCAATCGCATGCATCAAGTGAGTCTTTCCTAAACCAACGCCCCCATAAATAAAGAGCGGGTTATATGCTTTTGCCGGTGCTTCCGCAACTGCAAGTGAAGCGGCATGCGCAAATCGGTTGCCTGAACCAATAACAAAAGTATCAAATGTATATTTTGGATTCAGCATATTTTGTGGAATATCAACGGCCTCTTCTTTAGACATTTTTTTAATTGGAGACTTTGGCATGGCTTCTACTTCATCCTGATTTTGAGGAATAATAAATTTAATGCTGAGCTCTTCACCTGTCAGTTCGTAGATGGTATCAGCAATTAAGTGGAGATATCTTGATTCCAGCCAGTCTCTAGCAAATTCATTAGGTGCCGTAATTGTAAGCGTATCGCCTTGAAGAGAATGGGCTTTTGTCGATTTCATCCATGTCTCAAAACTGGGTTTGCTCAACTTTGTCTCTATTTTTTGAAGTGCTTTATTCCACAGATCCAAAATATTTTCCATAAGGCTTCTCCCCCCTCCTTTTCTTTATAAAATGACCAATATCAAACTGTTATAGAACACGAAAAAGAGCAAATGGTCATCACCATTCGTGCACATACGTTGTTGAAAACAAATAATATAGTAGAAAAACGTCTTTTCGACAAATTACACAGTCTGTGGATAAATAATTCAACAGCCTGTGTAATATCTTTCCACAGCTTATCCACAATTTGTGGATAACGCAAATAGGTCAGATAAGTAATTAAGAGTTAAAACACAAATATAATATCAAAATAAACAAGATGGTGCAATGGGTGTCACAAACTTATCCACACACTTTACATCCTGTTGAAAAATAATTATCCACATCGGTTATTTGTGTGAAAAAAATGTCGATAATGGATGTGGATAGTCTAAATATGCCGGAAAAATATCCACACCCTTGTTTTGCAGGCCTTTTAGGAGGAAAAAAGAATAAAATGCTGGAAACTGAAAAAGAAGGTTTCTTCGTTTGATAAATTATGTTATGCTTATAAGGTTGATAATAAGAGTTTTATCATTGATATTGACAATCGATGGGTTACACAAATATAATGAGTTAGACTGTCTTAAACAGCTATTCCTCAGGGAGGTGTCATAAATGAAAAGAACGTTTCAACCAAATAACCGTAAGCGTAGTAAAGTTCATGGCTTCCGCAGCCGTATGAGTTCTAAAAACGGACGTCTAGTTTTAAAGCGACGCCGCAGCAAAGGTAGAAAAAAATTATCAGCTTAGGCCACTGAATAATGTCAGTGGTCTTTTTTACATAAAATCGTAAATGAACTGTCAGTTTTTATCGGAGTGGAAGAAAACATGAAGAAGCGAAACAGGCTAAAAAAAAATGAAGAGTTTCAAAAAGTGTTCAGAAAAGGTCAATCAATGGCGAATCGTCAATTCGTTATTTACCAGCTGGATCAACCAAATCAAGATGAACTGCGTTTGGGATTGTCTGTCAGTAAGAAGATTGGTAATGCAGTGATGAGAAATCGAATTAAACGACTGATCCGCCAGGTGTTTTTAGAGGAAGGTCATAAGTTAAAGCAAGAAAAAGACTACATTGTCATTGCAAGAAAACCAGCAAGTGAATTGACCTTTGAAGAAACAAAGAAGTCTCTCCAACATTTATTTAGAAAATCCGCTGTTTATCAACAACAACCGAAAAAGTCTTCGTAATAGAAACTTTCGTTGAATCAATTTTTAAAAGCGCTTCCTTCATCTAGTGAATTAAAATGAAACCACCACTTTGTAATGAAAAAATGTTACCATACTGATTAGGTGAGTCACTTTCGTAATCAATTCCAACTTAAATAAAGTTTGAAGTAATGGGAGGAATCTTGTTGAAAAGGCGATTATTACTAATATTTAGCTTGATTGGCGTGTTGGTTCTATTGGCAGGATGTACACAAATCAATGAACCAATCACATCAGATAGTAAGGGATTCTGGAATTCTTATATTGTTTACCCGCTATCTCAATTAATCACGTACATGGCAAATTTGACTGGTGAAAACTACGGGGTTGCGATCATTATTGTGACACTGTTAATCCGCTTGCTCATTTTACCATTAATGATTAAGCAGTTAAGAAGTACAAAAGCAATGCAAGCATTGCAGCCTGAATTGAAAAAGCTTCGTGAAAAATATAGCTCTAAAGACCAAAAAACTCAGCAGCAGCTTCAGCAGGAAACAATGGCCCTTTTCCAAAAAAATGGCGTCAATCCATTAGCTGGATGTTTCCCGATTTTAATTCAGATGCCAATCCTAATTGGTTTTTATCATGCGATTATGAGAACAGCAGAAATTAAAAAGCATACATTCTTATGGTTTGACTTAGGCAGTCCAGATCCATTGTTCCTATTACCGATCATTGCGGGGGTAGCTACTTTCATTCAGCAAAAACTGATGATGGCTGGAAATCCTTCGGACAACCCTCAAATGGCTATCATGCTATGGGTTATGCCGATTATGATCATTGTATTTGCCATTAGTTTCCCAGCAGCACTTTCATTGTACTGGGTTGTAGGTAACATTTTCATGATCATCCAAACATTAGTGATTAAAACTCCTCAAGTAAAATTGGATACCAAAGAAAAAGCTGGCGGGAATAAAAAATGAAGGAAATAACTGCTGTCGGTCGCTCAATCGAAGAAGCAGTAGATTCCGGACTTAAACAAATTCAACTTCTAAAAGAAGAAGTAGATATCACAATAGTTGATGAAGGAAATAAAGGTTTCTTGGGATTATTTGGCAAAAGACAAGCTGTAGTCAAGTTGATAGAAAAGAGAAATGCTCTTAAATTAGCTACACAGTATTTAGATAATATTGTTAAATCAATTGATCCTAAAGCGAAGATTGTTTCCAAAAAGGAACCGAAAAAGATTTCTTTCCACATTGATGGAGATAAAACGTCATTAATGATTGGAAAAAGAGGACAAACTTTGTACTCTTTAGAAACATTGGTACAGTTAGTGTTTAATCGCTATTCTGATCAGTATCATCATATTACCATTGATATTGGAGATTATAGGAAGAAGCGACAAGAAGCACTTGAACAATATGCCATCAAGACAGCAAACAGAGTTTTAAAAACGAAGAGAAAGGTTCATTTAGAACCAATGCCTTCTAATGAACGAAAAGTAATTCATGATACGATCGCCGCATTTTCTAAAGAACTTGCAACGGCATCGGAAGATACAGGCAGCAAGCGTCATGTTGTGGTGCTGTATAAAAAATAACAGAAAGGCTAGAATTCAGCAAAGCTGGATTTTAGTCTTTTTTTATTGAAAAATTGTCTTTCTATAGAAGATTCATCCTTTATTTCTAAAAAATTAGTGTGTGATATGAGTGGAAAACGCCATTTTTACAAGTAAGCAAAGGGATCAGGGCGTTTAAATTTATTGGATTTCGGTGTAAGATGTGAAGGTAAGTTTAGAACGTCGTTATTCACATGTGGATAAGTTAAGTGTTAAAATAGATAGGATGCAAAGCTGTGGATAATTAGATATGGGATACTTTCACTTCGCTTTCATTTATGGTATCTTTAAATTTTGGATTAAGCGTTTTTAATATAGAGATGGACAACGTCCATTTAATAGATAAAAGACTGTCTATTAAGTAGAGAAAGAGGTGATTGAGTGATGGATACAATTGCAGCCATTTCTACACCGATGGGTGAAGGAGCAATTGCGATTATTCGTTTAAGTGGGCCTGATGCGGTACAGATCGCTGATCGGATGTATAAAGGGCCTAAGGAGAAAAAACTTGTATCAGTGGATTCCCATACAATTCATTATGGTCATATTGTGGATTCAAGTACTGATCAAGTAATAGAAGAGGTCATGGTGTCAGTACTTCGAGCGCCAAAAACATTTACGAGAGAAGACGTTATTGAGATTAACTGCCATGGCGGAATTGTAACGGTCAATAAAGTATTGCAGCTTGCTTTAAGAGAAGGAGCAAGATTAGCGGAGCCAGGTGAGTTCACAAAACGTGCTTTCTTAAATGGAAGAATAGATCTTTCGCAAGCAGAGGCTGTCATGGACTTGATTCGGGCAAAGACTGATCGTGCGATGAACGTAGCAATCACTCAAATGGAGGGACGTCTCTCCGGTTTGGTTCAGCGACTGCGCGGCGAGATCCTAGAAACACTGGCGCATATTGAAGTCAATATTGACTACCCTGAGTATGACGATGTTGAAGAAATGACACATCGCGTCTTAGTGGAAAAAGCGACATCGGTCAAAAAAGAAATTGAGTCGCTGCTCTCGACTTCTCAGCAAGGGAAAATCCTTCGAGAGGGCTTATCCACTGTGATTATAGGAAGGCCGAATGTTGGAAAGTCTTCCTTGCTGAATAGCCTTGTACAGGAAACAAAGGCGATTGTCACAGATATTCCTGGAACTACCAGAGATGTCATTGAGGAATATGTGAATGTAAGAGGTGTACCTCTTCGTCTAGTCGATACTGCGGGTATACGTGAGACTGAGGACATTGTTGAGCGTATAGGGGTTGAACGATCTAGACAGGTCTTAAAAGAAGCTGACCTGATTTTACTTGTGCTCAATTATAGCGAAGAATTATCAGAAGAAGATATGAAGCTTTTTGAGGCTGTCTCAGGTATGGATATCATCGTGATTGTGAATAAGACAGACCTTGAGCCTAAGCTTGATGTAGAAAAGGTCAAGCAGTTAGCGAAGGATCGTCCGGTCGTCACCACATCATTATTACAAGAAAAGGGCATTGATGAGCTTGAAATGGCGATTCAATCACTGTTCTTCACTGGATCAATTGAAAGTGGAGATTTAACGTATGTAAGTAATACAAGGCATATTGCCCTCCTTCAGGCAGCAAAACAATCAATTGAGGATGCTCTTGAAGGCATTGAAATGGACGTACCGATCGACATTGTTCAAATAGATTTAACACGCTGCTGGGAACAGCTCGGTGAAATTATAGGAGATGCTGTTCATGAAAGCTTGATTGATCAGCTATTCTCTCAATTCTGTTTAGGAAAGTAAAGGGAGGAACATAAGAAATGGGTTATGAAGCTGGCAATTATGACGTAATCGTCGTGGGTGCCGGTCATGCTGGGGTTGAGGCTGCTCTTGCTTCTGCAAGACAGGGCGCTAAAACACTTGTATTGACTATCAACCTCGATATGGTTGCTTTTATGCCATGTAATCCGTCCGTAGGCGGTCCTGCAAAAGGGATTGTCGTTAGAGAAATTGATGCACTGGGCGGAGAAATGGCACGAAATATAGATAAGACGCATATTCAAATGCGCATGCTGAATACGGGGAAAGGACCTGCTGTCCGTGCGTTAAGAGCGCAAGCAGATAAGTTCCAATATCAGCATGAAATGAAAAAAACAATGGAAAATGAACCGAACCTGACAATGCTTCAAGGTATGGTGGATCATTTAATTGTAGAAGATGATGAATGTAAAGGTGTCGTTACCCAAACAGGAGCAAACTATCGTGCGAAGTCTGTTGTATTAACGACTGGGACTTTCTTAAAAGGCCGCATTATTTTAGGGGATCTATCGTATTCAAGTGGTCCTAATAACCAGCAGCCATCAATCAAATTATCGGATCACCTAGCAGAGTTAGGATTCGATTTGGTTCGCTTTAAAACAGGAACACCTCCTCGAGTGAATAGTCACTCGATTGACTATAGTAAAACAGAAATTCAACCAGGTGATGATGTTCCGCGGGCGTTCTCCTATGAAACGGTTGAATATATTACAGACCAACTGCCATGCTGGTTAACATATACGAGTTTAGAAACACATCAAATTATTGATGAGAATCTTCACCGTTCTCCAATGTATTCAGGTATGATTAAAGGAACTGGTCCTAGATACTGCCCTTCCATTGAAGATAAAGTGGTTCGTTTCAATGACAAACCGAGACATCAAATTTTCTTAGAGCCAGAAGGTCGTAATACGCAGGAAGTGTATGTTCAAGGATTGTCTACAAGTCTTCCAGAGGATGTACAGCAGCGCATGCTTTCCACCATCCCAGGGCTCGAAAATGTACAAATGATGAGAGCGGGATATGCCATTGAGTATGATGCAATTGTGCCTACTCAGTTGTGGCCTACACTTGAGACGAAGAAAATTTCTGGATTATATACAGCGGGCCAAATTAATGGTACATCTGGCTATGAGGAAGCAGCAGGTCAAGGAATTATGGCAGGTATTAATGCAGGAAGAAAAGCATTGGGTAAAGAAGAAGTCATTTTAAGCCGATCTGATGCATATATCGGTGTTCTCATTGATGACCTTGTCACAAAGGGAACAAATGAACCTTACCGTCTTTTGACATCCCGTGCAGAGTATCGTTTGCTTCTTCGTCATGACAATGCGGATTTAAGATTAACTGAACTTGGCTATCATATTGGATTAATTTCTCAAGAAAGATTCCAGACATTCCAGCAGAAAAAAGAAGCCATTGAAGCAGAGAAAAAACGTTTATATTCTGTCATCATCAAACCTACAGCAGAGACACAAGAATTTATTCGTTCACTTGGTGGAAGTGAGCTGAAGGACGGTATTCGTGCAAGTGATTTGATGAAGCGTCCAGAAATGAACTATGAATCTGTTGTGACGTTAGCTCCTGCTGAAACACCACTTCCTTCTGATGTGTGTGAGCAGGTAGAGATTCAAATTAAATACGAAGGATATATTGAAAAGTCACTCCAACAAGTTGAAAAGCTGAAAAAGATGGAGAACAAAAAGATTCCTGATCGTATTGATTATGATGCCATCAAAGGGATTGCAACTGAAGCGAAACAAAAGCTGAAAGAAGTCCGACCGCTTTCTGTTGCACAGGCTTCTCGTATTTCAGGCGTTAACCCTGCTGATATTTCTATCCTTTTAGTATATTTAGAGCAGGGACGTATTGCGAAGATAGCAGAATAGAAAGGATGTCGGCATGAACATTGAACAATTTACAGCAGCACTAGAGGAGAAAGGGATGACTCTTTCTCCTGTGCAGCTTGAACAATTTGAAACTTACTTCCGCATGCTTGTAGAATGGAACGAGAAAATGAATTTAACGTCCATTACTGAAAAGGAAGAAGTGTATTTAAAGCATTTTTATGATTCAATTTCAGCAGCATTTTTTATTGATTTTCACAAAGTGACGACGATTTGTGATATTGGAGCTGGTGCTGGTTTCCCAAGCATTCCTCTTAAAATTTGCTTCCCTCATCTACATGTAACCATTGTTGATTCTCTTCAGAAACGAATTACGTTTCTCAATGAGTTAGCAAAAGGGTTAAACTTACAAGATACTACTTTTTATCATGATCGTGCGGAGACGTTTGGACAACGTAAGGAAAAGCGTGAAAGCTATGATCTTGTCACTGCTAGAGCGGTTGCGCGTTTATCCGTCTTGAGCGAACTATGTCTGCCCCTTGTAAAAAAGGAAGGATTGTTTGTTGCATTAAAAGCATCTGCCGCTGATGAAGAAATGCAAGCAGGGAAAAAAGCTGTTACTGTCCTCGGAGGAGAGGTTGTTGAAAAGCATTCCTTTGTTCTTCCTTTAGAAGAAAGCGAACGGAACATCATTGTCATTGAAAAGAAAAAGCAAACACCAAAAAAATATCCTAGAAAACCAGGAACACCTAATAAATCACCAATAGAAGGTTGATCATGTAAAAGGTCGGTTTTTCTTCAATATTTAAGATTTTACAGAAGGAAAAAACATGAGAAAATAGAATTATAAAAAGGTAGTTTTTAAAGGTGGTGTAGGTTCATGAAGCATTCACTCTCACGCTTCTTCGGGCTTGGTGACAAAGAACATCCTGAGCGTGAAACCGAAATAGAGGCAGAGATTGCTGAGCATGATACATTAAAGGAAGAGATACAGGAGCTCCCGGTCGACACAATTATGCCAAACCGTTTTCAGCCACGCACCATTTTTTCAGAAGAAAAGATACATGAGCTGGCCACGACGATTCATACCCATGGCATTATCCAACCTATTGTTGTCAGACCAACAGAAGAAGAAGGTAAATATGAACTGATCGCCGGCGAAAGACGTTGGAGAGCGGTACAGACTCTTCAATGGGAGAAAATCCCCGCTATTATAAAAGACTTTACTGATACGGAAACGGCATCTGTGGCATTGATTGAAAATTTGCAAAGGGAAGAGCTGTCTGCTATTGAAGAGGCTCATGCTTATGCACGTCTTTTAGAGCTTCATGATTTAACACAGGAGGCGCTTGCTCAGCGTTTAGGCAAGGGACAATCAACTGTTGCAAACAAATTAAGACTTTTAAAGTTGCCTGAAGAGGTACAACAGGCCATTTTAGAGAAAAAAATCTCTGAAAGGCATGCACGTTCACTTGTACCCCTAAAGCTTCCAGAATTACAAATCGCGCTATTGCAGGAAATCATCGAAAAGCAGCTGAATGTAAAACAGACTGAAGAGCGTGTAGTGAAAATGCTTGAACAAAAAACAGATCGCAAACCGAAGCCAAAACGTAAGGCGTTTAGTCGTGATACACGAATTGCGATGAATACCATTCGTCAGTCTCTCCATATGGTAGAAGACAGCGGGCTTAAAATAAATACCGAGGAAGAAGAGTTTGAGGAATATATCCAATTAACGATTCGGATTCCTAAATAGAAAAAAGCTGATGAGAGCCACTCGTCAGCTTTTTTTATTGGTTCCACATTATATTTACTTATTATTCATAAATTGGTAAAATGTGATTTTCATAGAAGAAAGGAGGTGACATGACTCGATGAAAATGAAAAAGACGAAATTTGTTATTATTTGTTATTTACTATTTTCTTTTTCTCTTTTTACAAATGAAACAACCATATTTGCTGTGAATTCGCCAACGGCTCCTGCAGAAGAAAGCCCGCTGGCCAAAAAAGAACTGAACGTTCTGAAGAAACAAGGTGTTGTTTCTAAGGAGGTCACTTTACAGCAATTAAATCATGAGCATGAGTCTCAGGACGACACAATTGACTTGATTTCAGCTGAGGATGATTTGAAGGATTATGGCTTACAACAAAACAAGCAGGATGAGTTGGTAACGGATGAAAAGCCGCACACCATCAAGCACCTTTTAGGAAAGCCGTATCCTGGTACCGATATTATGCCTAAAAAAGGAGATATATTGGTGACAAGTACTGATGCTTTGAAGGGTATCGTTGGACATGCAGGTATCGTCATTAATGAGAAAAGCTTTGCTTCTATTCCAGGGTTTCGACAGCATCCTCAGCTTGATTCCATTCTTAACTGGTTTCGCTATAATGCCAATACAAAGGTAATTCGGATTAATCAAGAGGAAACAGCAGACCTGGCAGGGGAATGGGCGCACGATTATGTGAAAACTCATCCAAAGGCTCGATACTCCATCACCCTGTCAATTCAATCACTGGACCCGACTTATTGTTCAAAGATTGTGTGGCAGGCCTATGCCAAAACAGGTGACGCTTTGGGACATGCGACATATACCATTAAAACCCCCTATGGATTCTTAAAAAAGAGAAGCTATCATACAGTGACTCCTAAAGTCATTGTGAACGAAGGCCGTAAAATTGGTGGATTACATTTTTGACATGTGCCCCTCACTTTTGATGAAAGTGAGGGTTTTTTATGCTTGTCTTTTCCACCAAAAAGATATATCGATATATTTTTTAATCCGTTTTGGTTCGTCCTTTCATGTACGAAAATAGATATTTGCTGACGAATATATAATAGAGAAACAAAAAAAGCAAACGTTTCATACTTTTTTTGATAGAATAGGAAGTATGAATAAAATGAGAAACTTGTTAAGTTGAAAGTGGGTGACATCGTGGGGAAAATCATAGCGATTACCAACCAGAAGGGCGGCGTCGGGAAGACGACAACTTCTGTTAATTTGAGTGCGTGTTTAGCATACATAGGTAAACGAGTGTTGTTAGTTGATATTGATCCGCAGGGCAATGCCACGAGTGGTATTGGGATTGAGAAGGCCGACGTAGAGAAGTGTGTGTATGATATTTTAGTTGATGATGCAGATGTCCTTGATGTGATTAAGACGACAGAGGTCGAAAATCTTGATGTCATTCCTGCGACGATACAGCTTGCAGGGGCTGAAATAGAGCTTGTGCCTACGATTTCACGTGAAGTGAGATTGAAGAGAGCACTTGAATCTGTTAAGCAAAATTATGATTATATGATTATTGACTGCCCGCCATCACTCGGATTACTGACGATTAATGCGTTAACAGCATCCGATTCCGTTTTAATCCCGGTACAGTGTGAATATTATGCGCTTGAAGGATTGAGCCAATTGTTAAACACAGTTCGTCTCGTGCAGAAACATTTAAATACTGATCTTGCCATTGAAGGTGTCTTGCTGACAATGCTTGATGCACGAACAAATCTTGGGATTCAGGTCATCGAAGAAGTGAAGAAATACTTTAGAGATAAAGTCTATCAGACCGTGATTCCGCGAAATGTGAGACTGAGTGAAGCGCCTAGTCATGGGAAGCCGATTATCTTGTATGATCCACGTTCAAGAGGTGCAGATGTCTATTTAGACTTAGCAAAGGAAGTGGATGCGAATGGCTAAAGGTCTTGGAAAGGGTATTAATGCACTATTTAACCATGTAGACTCAAATGAAGAAACGGTCGAAGAAATCAAATTAAAGGATTTGCGTCCGAACCCTTATCAGCCAAGGAAAACGTTTGATGATGATGCATTGTCTGATCTCAAAGAATCAATTCAGCAGCACGGTGTTTTACAGCCGATCATTGTCCGTAAATCGATTAAAGGATATGACATTGTAGCAGGAGAGCGCCGTTTTCGTGCAGCGCAACAAGCTGGTCTGACAACAATTCCTGCGATCGTTAGAGAATTCTCAGAAACGCTGATGAGAGAGATTGCCCTTTTAGAAAACCTGCAGCGCGAGGATTTATCTCCATTAGAAGAAGCGGAAGCCTATGCTTCCTTGCTAGATCATCTAAGTGTGACGCAAGAGGAATTAGCGAAGCGATTAGGGAAGAGCAGACCGCATATTGCGAACCATCTCCGTCTTTTGACTTTACCGGATGAAGTACAAAAGCTGATTGCAGATGGAACATTATCGATGGGACATGGAAGAACATTGCTTAGCTTGAAAAACAAAAATAAGCTAGCGCCATTGGTAAAGAAAATCGTGGATGAGGGGTTAAACGTACGCCAGGTTGAGAAACTTGTTCAGCAGTTAAACGAAAATGTTCCACGTGAAACAAAGAAAAAAGAAGCACCAAAGGATCGAGTGTTGAAAGAAAGAGAGTCTTTCTTACAAAACTACTTTGGCACTTCAGTGACGATCAAGAAACAGAAGAAAAAAGGAAAAATTGAGATTGAATTTCTCTCCAACGAAGATTTAGAAAGAATCCTCGAATTGCTTTCTACGAGAGAATCATCAGAGTGACCATCTTGATACGAGATGGTCTTTTTTATATTCTCCCAGTGATATTTTGAATAGGAGCGAAAAGAGAACGGCTTTTTTCTCTTGTCCAATCCATTTGATCAATGTGAGATAGACTTTCAGAAAGTGTATTGGCCATAGACATGACAAGATGAAGACGTGTGTTTTGGAGAACGAAGTATTCCATAAAACCGCTCACATTGACGATTCCATTAATATGAATATCTCCTACCTCTGGCAGCTCCTTTTGTACACCCGCCCCAGGCTTTAACGGGCCATCTCCAATTTGGAAGGAGCCTACACTTTTCACTCTTCCTAAACAGGCATCAATCGCTACAATAAACGGATGTTTATGAGCTTGTTCAATTTCAGCGAGCTTTTCTTTTAAATTGACCGCATGAACTGGGTCAGAGAGCGTTCCATATACATGAAGCTTTTTCAAATCAAGACCTGAAAGTTTTGTACCAACAAGTGGACCTAGAGAGTCGCCTGTTGAGCGGTCTGTTCCAATACAAACGATGGCAACGGGTCTTTTTCCTGCTTTCTGAAGATGCGAGAATAAAATACTTTTAAGCTGTTGAATGGCGTTTGTATCCGTATGGGACACGTATTCTTTCACCCTATTTCTAAAAAAAAGACCGTTCTTGCTATTCATAGGTCTCACTTCCTTGTCATAGTAGTTAGTAACAGTATACGGAAACAAGCTTAATTCTATACCTATGAGGTGATGATTGTGTGGAAGGCTGGTTCAAGGTGGACGCTTTTAATTTTAGGAAGCTTAATAGGAGCGGGGTATGCTTCCGGCCAAGAAATTTGGCAGTTTTTTGGCATTGATAGCGGACTAGCCATTCTACTGTTTACATTGATGTTTATGCTGTCTACCTATGTGGTGTTGAAAATCAGTTATGAGGTACGTGCCGATCACTTTGTGCCAGTGCTAGAGCGGCTTGTCGGTCCATGGCTGGCTAAAGTGTATGACGTTTTAATTGTCCTTTATTTATTCACGACAACGACAGTCATGATTGCCGGTGGCGGGGTGACACTCGAGATGTATCATGTACCATTTTGGATTGGCATCGGCGCATTTTGTCTGTTTTCATTTATGATTTTTTTCTGGGATGTGAAAGGGCTCTTATCTGTGAATGCTTTCATTATACCAATTTTGGTGGCGGGGCTCATCTATGCGTTTGTTTTTTATTATATGAACCATGATCATATGTGGCGGATTGATTTTGGGCAGCAGTACAATTGGCCTGCCAGCATTGTCTTTGCTTCTTTGAATATATTATCTGTGGTGGCAGTGCTGTCTTCGGTTGGGAAAGAAATGAAGGGGCTTGGAGAGGCCAAAGTGGCGAGTATATTAAGCGGCCTGATTTTTGGGGTCATCTCGTACGTGTATAACGAAATACTGGTTGATATTTCTGGGAGCCTATCAGCAGAAGGCATTCCTTTGTTTACAGTATTAGAAGGAGCGCCGACATCATTGTTTGTGTTTATGACCGTTGTCCTTTGTCTAGCTATTTATACGACGACAGCGGCAGGTTTATTTGGTTTATCCAGCCGGATGCTCTCTTTTGTACCATTGCCTCGCTGGCTGGTTGTGCTGGTGATGCTTCTTTTGATGGCGCCTTTAACATCTCTTGGGTTTGCCGATTTGATTGCTTTCTTGTATCCGATATATAGTTTGCTGAATCTTTATTTGCTTGTCTGTTTAATGCTATATCCGATTTTAAGTAAAAAGATATTTTCCCGCTCTAAAAATTATATTGATAAAATAAAATAAGCACCTCTCTTTGTCAGAGCTGTGCTTATTTTATACGAATAGAATCAATGGCGTCTTTGATATCATCATAGACTGGCATTTGCTTAAGACGCTGAAGGCGTTCCTCTAATTCTGAAATGGCTTGTCCTTTTAAATGCTGAGAGATGTGTTGTTTGACAATGGTCGTCTGGTTGATCATATCTTCGGTTTTAGACAATTGATACTCCAAGTGCACGCGAGTGTTTGCTAATTCGTCATGAAGCCGCATTTTGAGCAGCCGTTTTAGATCCTTTCGCTGTCCTTCTCTGCGTATGGCCTGAATTGCGGCCATTTCTTCGGGGGACTGCGTCTGTGTTTGCGGTGCCGATTGATTTTCAAATACAGACATGGAGCGGCGGGCACTCACATTTTGCAAGAAACGCTGGGCGTCACTAGGAGGTTTATTTTGATTGATCATGCGATGACTCCTTTCTTAATGAATACCCATTTGCATCGCAAGGCGTCTATCTGCCTTGGCGTAGTCATCACCCATTGTGTACATATGTCTTGAAAGGGTAGAAAGTTCTTGTTCGTAATCTCTCAGGGTGTACAAGGCATTCAGCTGTTTTTCGTGTGAATAAAAGGAGGAATGATGTTGTTCCATCCTCACTTCCTCTACTAGTGCTTCCACATCACTAGGACTTAGTAAATCATAGTGACCAAAGCCGACGAGTCCTTTGAGCTCCTGTTTTACATGCTGGACGGCGTCTTTTACACTTTCATCGATCCCATCGATTTTCTCAAATATAGTGTGTACTTCATGTTCAATCACGCTTTGGAGATCGTAGGATGAATTTTTCAGTAAATGGGATTTTATGATAATTTCAAGGCCGCTTTGTGCATATGCACGTCCAGAATGGATTTCTTGCAACAGCATGGCTGTAAAACTTGTATTATGATCAAGCTGTTCATCTAAAATACGGGCAGACCCATCTGTGTGGAATGAATACCCATTTACTTTGTAACTCCCAGAAATAAGAGCTAAAAAAGCATTTGTATCAAAGGATTCGTTCCATTCTATATTCATAGACGCAAAAGCTGATTTTAAAAAGGTGTCAATTTCTCTTTTCTTGTATTTAACGGGTTCTTGGATGGCGTCTTGCTGCCGTGGCGGTACAGTATACTTGACTTGACCAACCCCATGATCATGACGATTGAGTAAACCTACATAATGACTAGGTTGAATATATTCAGTCAATATCCGTGTGTATTGACCTTGCTGCGCTTTCTGCTGAATCGCAGGCGACAGACTGCTCCATATATTTGGGCTATCAAAGGTGACGGCTTTTTTGACAGCTGGCTGTTCTGTTGCAACATAAGCACAAACAGCACCGGCAAGGGCTTGTCCAGTGAGATAGATACCTGCATTTGGATGCTGCTGACAGACTTGCTCTATGTATTCCTTTCCTTTAAAAAAGACATGATCTTGATTGCCATCAAGGGACTTCCTTTCAATGGGATAGGCATAATCCGTTTTAAGCAATGACTGTGCCGCGGTGTGTACATCTTGTGGCGAGGTCACCGGCATTTGATTTGGCTGCGGACAGTGAAAAGCGACGATGAACTCGTCTGATTGTTCCGGCTGCATCGTTAAACCATATAATTGATGATCGACCTTGAGAAAATCATGGACAGTGAGCGTTTGCTGACCTATTTCTATCGTATGGTGCTGCTGGTAATTGTCTATGTTTCCAGCATGATCGGATATGATTTTATATTCTTTATCAGTTAATCTATCCTTTCGATTGACCATCGTACCTGCTCCCTCACATAACATTTATGCAGATATCATAAATCAAAAAATATGGAAAAACCACAGCGTTCTACCAATAAAAACCTTTTGACCTACAGTGTTTGTGACAATATTGAAAAAAAGCGGAGTTTAAGTAACTATTGGTCACAAATAAAATGATCTAAAAGAAGGGTTTTTTCTATAAAAAAGAATAGGATGAATGATTGAAAGAGGTTCTTTGTTTTGTACATTGCTCTTCATCGCCGTTTTTTTGTACAATAGATTCAATGAAGTGAGCAAGAGAGGTGAAGGCTGATGGCAGACAAAGCGTTTGGGTTACATGATGTCGTTGAAATGAAGAAACCCCATCCATGTGGTGTCAATCGGTGGAAAGTTATTCGATTGGGCATGGATATTCGCATTAAATGTGAAGGCTGCGGGCACAGCGTGATGATCCCAAGAAGAGACTTTGAACGAAAAATGAAGAAAATTCTCGTCAAGCATGAGGAGCCAACTGCTTAAGTAGGCCTCATGCTTTTTTGATGAAATTCGTCTTTTGTATAGAAGAAGCAGGTGTGAATTCGCGTTTTAAAGCACTGATTTATCCTTTTTGGCAATGTTTCTTCTATTGATAATGCATAACGGTTAGCTTGTCTTTTCATGTAAACCTACTTATAATTGCTCTAGGTTCATATTACGCAGTATAACGAGCACGTTTGATATAGAGGAGATGAAAGAATGGCTTTAACAGCTGGTATTGTTGGCTTACCTAACGTCGGGAAGTCAACGCTATTTAATGCAATTACACAGGCTGGAGCGGAGTCTGCTAACTATCCGTTTTGTACCATTGATCCAAACGTCGGAATTGTAGAAGTTCCAGACGAGCGTTTGCAAAAACTAACAGAATTGGTGCAGCCGAAAAAGACAGTTCCGACTGCTTTTGAATTCACTGATATTGCCGGTATTGTCAAAGGGGCTTCTAAAGGTGAAGGTTTAGGGAATAAATTCCTTTCTCACATTCGTCAAGTAGATGCGATCTGTCACGTGGTGAGAGCTTTTGCAGATGATAACATCACACACGTATCAGGTAAGGTTGACCCTGTGTCAGATATCGAAACCATTAATTTAGAATTAATTTTGGCTGATTTAGAAACAGTTGAAAAGCGTTTGGCTCGTGTGAGTAAGCTTGCAAAACAAAAGGATAAGGAAGCGGTAGCTGAATTTGATATTTTGTCGAAGCTAATGGACGCATTTGAAGCTGGGAAATCGGCAAGATCTGTAGAATTTACAGATGAGCAGCAGAAGCTTGTGAAACAGCTTCATTTACTCACATCTAAACCAGTTCTTTATGTAGCAAATGTGAGTGAGGATGAAGTAGCGGATCATGACGGTAACGAATATGTGCAGCAAATCCGTGAGTTTGCTTCTGGTGAAAATGCTGAAGTCATCGTCGTTTGTGCGAAGATCGAGTCTGAAATTGCAGAGCTTGAAGGAGAAGAGAAGCAGATGTTCCTTGAAGAGCTTGGCATCAAAGAGTCAGGTCTAGATCAGCTGATTCAAGCATCTTATTCACTTCTTGGTTTAGCTACTTATTTCACAGCAGGTGAGCAGGAAGTACGCGCTTGGACGTTTAAAAAAGGAATGAAGGCACCGGAATGTGCTGGAATCATTCATACGGACTTTGAACGTGGGTTTATTCGTGCTGAAACGGTTGCATATGAAGATTTACTTGCTGGTGGAAGCATGTCTGCTGCAAAAGAGGCTGGAAAAGTCCGTCTAGAAGGTAAAGAATATGTAGTGAAAGATGGAGACGTCATTCATTTCCGTTTTAATGTATAGGTTCTTGTCATAGGCCAAGTAATTTGTTATAATATACAATTGTGAGTAATATAATTTATTGCTCCTTGCCCGTTTAGGGCCGCTTAGACCAAAAGGAGGTGCAATCAGATGAGAAAGTACGAAGTTATGTACATCATCCGCCCAACAGTTGACGATGAGGCTAAAAAAGCAGTTATCGAGCGTTTCAATAACGTGTTAACTTCTAACGGTGCGGAGATCACTGGAACAAAGGATTGGGGTAAACGTCGTCTTGCATACGAAATCAACGATTTCCGTGAAGGCTTCTACCAAATCGTAAACGTTCAATCTGACGCTGCAGCAGTTCAAGAATTTGACCGCTTAGCTAAGATCAGTGACGATATCATTCGCCACATTGTTGTTAAAGAAGAAGTATAAATCATTGAAATATATATTTAAAGGTGGTCTTTCAATATGCTAAACCGTGTTGTATTGGTCGGAAGACTAACAAAAGACCCTGAGCTTCGCTACACGCCTAATGGTGCGGCTGTAGCCACGTTTACTCTAGCTGTGAATCGTACGTTTACGAATCAATCTGGAGAGCGTGAAGCCGATTTCATTAACTGTGTTACTTGGAGAAGACAAGCCGAGAACGTGGCTAATTTCTTGAAAAAAGGAAGTCTTGCCGGTGTAGACGGTCGTTTGCAGACAAGAAACTATGAAAATCAGCAAGGACAGCGTGTCTTCGTGACAGAGGTTCAAGCTGAAAGTGTTCAATTTCTTGAGCCTAAGAGCGGCGGTGCTGGTTCAGGTGGATACAGCGGCGGTGGCAATAGCGGAGGCCAGTATTATGGCGGTAGCCAAAACGATCAGAATCCATTCGGAAATGAACCAAATCAAAATCCATATGGCAATCAGAGCAACCAACAAAATCGTAATCAGGGAAATAGCTTCAATGATGACCCATTTGCGAATGATGGTAAACCGATTGACATCTCCGATGATGATTTGCCATTCTAATTGATCTGAAAAATTGACTAAAGGAAAGGTGTGAAAACAAATGGCAGGTGGACGCAGAGGCGGTCGTGCGAAACGTCGTAAGGTATGTTTCTTTACTTCTAACGGTATCACGCACATCGATTACAAAGATGTTGATCTTCTTAGAAAGTTTGTTTCTGAGCGTGGTAAAATTTTACCTCGTCGTGTAACAGGAACTAGCGCTAAGTATCAACGTAAATTGACATTAGCGATTAAAAAATCACGTCAAATGGCATTACTTCCATACGTTACTGGTGAGTAAGTCGTTGACTTAAAAGCGGAGAGCCTCGAGCTCTTCGCTTTTTTTATTTGTTTCACTAAGAATCTCATCCGAATTGGCTAGAGCTGTTTTTGGCGGGCATCCTAGGGGAAGTATGTAAAAGAGAGAGAAAGTGACAGTTTGTTCTATACAAATACGGGGTCAATCTGTCATATTGATAGTCTAGAAAATAATTGCAGTCAGGGCGTGGGAAGATGATTGAATTTAAGAAGGTATCGATGCAATTTTCTGATGAGCGCTATGCCGTTCAATCGGTTGATTTAGAGATTCAGAAAGGTGAATTTTTTGTATTTATTGGACCTAGTGGAAGCGGGAAAACGACGACATTGAAAATGATCAATCGTCTCATTTCTTCTACAGAAGGTGAGATTTACATAAAGGGTCAAAAAATAAATGATTATGATATGTATGAGCTGCGCTGGGAAATTGGGTATGTTCTGCAGCAAATTGCTCTTTTTCCTCATATGACCATTGAAGAAAATATCGCCGTGGTGCCAGAGCTCAAACAGTGGAGCCGAAATGAGACCAATAAGCGGGTGGATGAATTGATGCAGATGGTTGGGCTTGATCCTGCTATGTATCGACTTCGAAAGCCATCAGAGCTATCTGGTGGACAGCAGCAGCGTGTCGGTGTGGCACGTGCACTTGCAGCTGATCCTGAGATTGTCCTGATGGATGAACCCTTTAGTGCGTTAGATCCACTAACGAGGGAGAAATTGCAGGATGATCTGCTTGATTTGCAGCGCCGTATTCAAAAGACCATTGTCTTCGTGACGCATGATATGCAGGAAGCGATGAGGCTTGGTGATCGAATTTGTATCATGAAGGAAGGGGAAGTGGTGCAGATTGGTCGTCCAGAGGAATTGGTTCAACACCCAGTCAATGCTTTTGTTCGGGAGTTTGTTTCAGGGGCTGCTCGCCATGTGGGACATCAAGCGTTTGAGCTAGAGGCCATGGCTAGACCAATGGCTCATGAGTCTCTTTTAGGCTATGAAGTGATCACAGCACATGCCACGCTGGATAATGTCTTATCCCAATTGGCAAAGCATGAGGAATTGGCTGTAGAAAAGGACGGGGAGCGAATTGGACTAGTGAATCGTCAAGCGGTGATTCAGTTTTTAGCTGATTCTCCTAGAGAGAGGGGCGAGTCACATGAATGATTGGATCAGTGTGTTATTGGACCGAAAAGAACAATTGGGACACGCCTTACTTGAGCATATTCAAATTTCGTTTATTGCTTTATTTTTAGCCATTTTGATTGCCATTCCATTAGGTATCTATTTAACGAGGGTGCCAAAGCTTGCAGAGTGGGTGATTGGGGTGACGGCGGTTTTGCAAACAATTCCGTCGCTCGCGCTGCTTGGCTTGTTGATTCCTCTCGTTGGGATTGGACAAGTGCCTGCCATTATTGCGCTTGTCGTCTATGCCTTACTCCCTATTTTAAGAAATACATATACAGGCATTCAGGAGGTCGACCCTTCCCTGAGAGAAGCGGCGCTTGCCATGGGAATGAATCACCGCAAACGGTTATTAAAGGTGGAGCTGCCTTTGGCCATGCCAGTAATCATGGCAGGTATCAGAACCGGGATGGTTCTCATTGTGGGAACTGCCACTCTTGCCGCACTGATCGGAGCTGGGGGGTTAGGAAGTCTGATTTTGCTGGGAATTGATCGAAATGATATGTCGCTCATTGTCATTGGGGCTATACCAGCTGCCTTACTCGCACTCTTATTTGATGTGGTGCTGCGCACTTTTGAGAAAATCTCTTTTAAAAAGACTGTGATCTCTGTGACGGTTTTTGCTGTGATTGCAGGAGCAGTTGTCGCGGGCCCATTACTGTTTCAACAAGAAAAGAAAGAAATCACCATCGGTGGAAAGTTAGGATCAGAGCCTGAAATCCTGATCTCGATGTATAAGCTTTTAATTGAACAGGATACGGATATTCAAGTCAATCTTAAGCCTGGTCTTGGCAAGACGTCCTTTGTTTTTCAAGCTTTACGGTCTGGTGATATTGATATTTATCCTGAGTTTACCGGTACTGCGATTTCTGAGTTCCTCAAACAAACAGCGAAAAGCACAGATAAAGAAAAAGTGTATGAGCAAGCGCGGCGTGGTTTGGAATCATCCTTTCAGCTCCGCCTTCTTGAGCCGATGGCTTACAACAATACGTATGCTTTAGCCGTGCCTCAGTCGCTGGCTGATCAATATGATGTATCCAATATTTCAGATCTAGGCAAGATCAAGAATCGCATAAAGGCTGGATTCACCTTAGAATTTTCTGATCGACAGGATGGGTATCTAGGTATTCAAAAGACCTATCAATTTTCCTTTGACGATGTGGTGACGATGGAACCGAAGCTTCGGTATCGAGCGATTCAAAAAGGAGATATCAATTTAGTCGATGCGTATTCGACAGACAGTGAATTGAGGGAATACAAATTAAAGGTGCTTAATGATGATCAGCATGTTTTCCCGCCATATCAAGGAGCACCGCTGCTAAGACAGGAGACATTAACTGAGTTCCCTGAGATCAAGATCTCTCTCAATAAGCTTGGTGGTCAAATCACAGATGATGAGATGAGAGAAATGAATTATGAAGTAAATGTGAGAGGTAAGGATGCATTTCAGGTTGCGAAAGCCTATTTAAAAAAGAAAAAATTACTGCAATAATCAAGGAAGAGCAGGTCTGTTATGTAAAAAGCAGACCTGCTTTTTTAAAAGGGAAAACAAAAACCGTTGACATTTATTTAAAAACATCATATCCTTAATTCGAGATAAATATATTTTTTTGATTTAATATCTCGAATTCGAGATAATATAAAGACGTCAGTAAAGACATAATGAATAGAGGCTTGTACTTCATGATTAGGAGGTCATTAGAATTGAAGAAAACAGAAGGAATTCACCATATCACAGCAATTGTAGGGCATCCTCAGGAGAACGTTGATTTTTATGCAGGTATTTTAGGACTTCGTCTCGTGAAGAAGACCGTTAATTTTGATGATCCAGGTACGTACCATTTATATTTTGGAAATGAAGGAGGATCTCCGGGGACGATTATCACGTTTTTCCCTTGGCCAGGTGCTCAAAAGGGACAAATTGGCGCTGGCCAAGTGGGCGTGACGACATATGTTGTACCGCCAGGCGCTTTCTCTTTCTGGAAGGAACGTCTTGAGCAGTTTGATATTTCTTATGAAATGGTTGAACGCTTTGATGAAGCCTTTCTCTCATTTGAAGATCCACACGGCTTGTTGATTGAGCTAGTAGAACGTGCGGAGGGAAAACAAAATGATTGGACATTTAATGGCGTAACGCCAGATGTTGCAATAAAAGGGTTTGGGGGAGCTGTTTTATTAACATCACAGCCAGAGCAAACGATGCAGCTGCTAGAACAAACAATGGGTTTTGAACGAGTTGAAGCAGAAGAGGATTATGTAAGATTCCGTTCATTTGGTGAGATAGGCAATGTCATTGATGTGAACAAGACACCTGTTGCACGCGGACGTATGGGTGTTGGGGTTGTGCATCATATTGCATGGAGAGCGACAGATGATCAGGATCAATTAGATTGGCAAAGACATATTGCGCAAAGCGGGTATCAAGTGACACCTGTGCAAGATCGAAATTACTTCAATGCTATTTATTTTAGAGAGCTTGGCGGCATATTATTTGAAATTGCGACTGATCCTCCAGGGTTTGCACACGATGAATCAGTGGAAACAATGGGTGAAGCATTGAAACTGCCACCGCAATATGAGGCGCAGCGCAGTCAGATTGAACAAATTGTGCTGCCAATAGATGTGAGAGAGATTAAAGGGAAAGGAGATTCATGATGAAGCATCTTTTTCGAAAAGGAAAGAATGAACAAAGACCTGTTTTGTTATTACTGCATGGTACTGGCGGGACGGAAGAAGATTTATTGCCGCTTGCCGATTTAGTAGATGCTGACGCATCCGTTCTTAGTGTGAGAGGAAATGTGTTGGAAAACGGTATGCCGCGCTTTTTCAGGCGTTTGGCAGAGGGTGTATTTGATGAGCAGGATTTAATTGAGCGTACAGAGGAACTATATACATTTATCGGAGAAGCAGCAGATGAATATGGGTTCGATCGTCACAATGTGGTGGCTATCGGATATTCTAATGGGGCAAACATTGCTGGAAGTCTTTTATTCCATTACGAGGATGCGTTAAAAGGAGCTATCCTGCATCATCCAATGGTCCCAAGACGCGGGGTTTCATTGCCTTCATTAGCGGGGAAACAAGTCTTTATCGCAGCTGGTGAAAATGACCCAATGTGCCGTCCAGAAGAATCACAGGAGCTCGAGCAGTTGCTGCAAGGCGCAGGCGCTTCAGTTACGCTTCATTGGGAAAATCGCGGGCATCAGCTAACGAGAGAAGAAGTCGATGCTGCGGCATTATGGTATCGTCGTCAATTTTAATGAAGGTAGGGAATATAGATGGGATTTTTACAGAAGCTTTTTGGGCAAACCAAACAAAAGGAGATGGAACAAATGGAAAACGTAAAATTAGCGATTATTTATTATAGTTCAACAGGTACAAACTATCAGATGGCAAAATGGGCTGAAGCTGGAGCGAAAGAAGCTGGCGCAGAAGTGAAGGTATTAAAGGTTGCTGAATTGGCACCAGAAGCAGTTGTAGCATCAAATCCAGCATGGAAAGCACATTTAGACGAAACAAAGGATGTTCCAGAGGTTCAATTAAGTGATTTAGAGTGGGCAGATGCTATCATCTTTAGCATGCCAACACGTTTTGGTAACCTACCGGCTCAAATGAAGCAATTCTTAGACACAACTGGCGGCTTATGGTTCCAAGGGAAATTAGCAAACAAAGCAGTGAGTGCGATGACCTCTGCACAAAACCCAAATGGCGGGCAGGAACAGACCATTCTTAGCCTTTACACAACGATGTTCCACTGGGGAGCGATTATTGCCGCTCCTGGATACACAGATGACTCGTTATACGGTGCAGGGGGCAACCCTTATGGCGTGAGTGTCACTGTTGACCAAAACGGAAAGATCCAAGAGGATGCAGAAGCTGCTGCAAAACATCAAGCAAAACGTACAGTCAATGTAGCAGAATGGATCAAAAAGGGTCAAAACGCTTAATCGATGAATACAAAAAGAATGCAGCCTAGGCGCTGCATTCTTTTTTATTTAATAAGGATCTGATGGTGTGCTGTTGTTAATCGCTTCGTCCACGGCTTGTGCGGCGCCTGTAGAGCCTATAGGTCCGCTTGGCTGTTCTTGTTTGAAGGCTTTTAAGCCATCAGCGACACGCTTTCCGTAATCAGGGTCAGCCTTTGTAAAGTTTTCGATCATTTGCTCTTGAATGTCTTTTTGACAGGTCGCAAGGGTGTTGACTAAGTTCTTAATCAGTTCCTCACGTTCCCAATCATTGAAGCGGCGATACGTTTCTCCGGCTTGGCCAAAGTTGTTCGGGCGGTCAATGGCTTCTCGTTTGACGTCACCCTCTACAAAAGGCGTATGATCTTTTCCATCCTGCTTGGCTTCTTTTAATCCGCCGAGGATCGATGGTTCATAATTCACATGAGGGTTTTGCTCTTTGCCTTGATCGACATGGTATTCCATTTGCCCATCTCTTTGATTCGTGGCCACATGCTTTTTCGGTGCATTGATCGGCAGCTGTAAATAGTTTGGCCCCACACGATATCGCTGCGTGTCAGAATAGGAGAAGGTGCGCCCTTGAAGCAACTTATCATCTGAGAAATCCAAACCGTCTACGAGAACGCCAGTCCCAAAGGCGACCTGCTCGACTTCTGCGAAATAATTTTCTGGATTTTTGTTTAACACCATTCGTCCAATCGGTTTCCATGGATAGTCATTCTTGTACCAAAGCTTTGTCGGATCAAGCGGGTCAAAGTCAAGGTGAGGATGGACATCATCTTCCATGATCTGTGCATATACCTCCCATTCAGGATGATCTCCTTGCTCAATGGCTTCATACAAATCCTGTGTGGCATGATTAAAGTTTTCTCCTTGAATCGCTTGAGCTTGTTCTTGCGTCAGGTTGCGAATGCCTTGCTTCGGTTCAAAGTGATATTTGACCAGCACTGCTTTTCCTTCATGGTTCACCCATTTGTAGGCATGGACACCTGAGCCTTGCATGTGCCGATAGGTTGCTGGGATGCCCCATGGTGAAAAGAGAAATGTCACCATATGCGTCGCTTCAGGTGATTGCGAGACGAAGTCAAAAATACGCTCGCCGTCTTGACGGTTGGTGACAGGATCAGGCTTAAAGGCATGAACCAAATCAGGGAATTTCAAAGCATCTCGGATAAAGAAAATTTTGAGGTTGTTCCCCACGAGATCCCAGTTGCCTTCTTCTGTATAAAATTTAATCGCAAATCCTCTAGGGTCACGCAATGTTTCTGGTGAATGACCGCCGTGAATCACAGAAGAAAAACGAACGAAAACAGGTGTCTTTTTTCCTTTTTCCTGAAATAATTTTGCCCTTGTATAAGTGGAAATGGGTTCGTCACCGAATGTGCCATAGGCTTCAAAATAACCGTGAGCTCCGGCCCCGCGCGCATGGACGACACGTTCAGGAATGCGTTCACGATCAAAATGACTAATTTTCTCTAGGAAATCGTAGTTTTCAAGCGTAGTTGGTCCTCTATTCCCAACGGTTCTCATATTTTGATTGTCTGTTACGGGATGACCTTGCCGATTGGTTAAAGTGTCTTCTGACTCTGAAGATGGCTTAGGGTGTTGATTTTCTTTCAATTCGAATCCCTCCTTCAATATCTCCCTAACAATATGGTCATCATGCTCCCTATTTCATACAAGGATTGATATAATGATTGAAAACTTTCACGAGGAGCGAACCTGATGATTCGATTACACTGCCTTCACGCCCATCCGTCCAATCAGTCATATATAGAAGATGTTTTTGGCGATACCGATATTGCGCTTTATCACACGGTCGATTCATCATTTATAGAACGCGCTACACAAGATCCCACTTTTGATCAACACAAGCAGCAAGCCTATGTCATCAACAAACTGATGCAAGAAGATGAAGCCGATCTCATTCTGCTCACGTGTACACAATACATTGCCGTTTTGGGTAATCAGCAGCATCTTTTTAAACAACCGATTGTTCCGATCGATGAACCGTTGTTTGAGCTGATTTGTCAGGGAAAAGGGCCTCTTCAACTTGTGTTTTCAAACCCGGATACAGTGGAAGGGACGATGAAGCGGCTTAAATCATATGCAAAAGAGCACGGCAAACAGATTGATGCAGAAGTTATGGTGATGGAGGATGTCTTTCACCTTTGCCTAAATGGTGATATGCAGGCTTATGAGGAGCAAATCAAAAAGCAACTTAGAAGATGTATGAAAAAAAGCGGAGATATTTGCGTGATGCAGCTATCGATGGTTCATGCGGCACAGCAGATGGAAGAGGAGACAGGCGTTCCGATCATTCATCCGCTTTCTCCACTTAAACAGTTTGTCCATCAAACAATATCTGCTTTGAAAGAGTGAACCTGTCTGGTTCGCTCTTTTTGTATAGAAACGGAAATGGGATGACATGTTAAAAAAATAACCGAGCGCAAACTATTTTCAAAAGGCGCGCGTCTATCCATTGTAAGAAATAACCGATGCGCATTTAAGATAAAGGAGCTCTTTGTAAAATGAAGAAACGAAAGATTGAGGATCAATTTGCTGATTACGTAATGGAGCATAAACACAGTTTTTATCGATTGTCCTATAGTTATGTCAAAAACCCAGAGGATGCGATGGATGTCGTTCAAGAGGCGATTCATAAAGCACTCAAATCTGTTCACCGATTAGAGGATGCGACTAAGATGCATAGCTGGTTTTATAAAATCGTGGTGAACGCTGCCCTAGACTTTTTACGAAAAAAGAAGCGGGTGCAAGTGACAGATGATGACACACTCGAATTCTTGTCAAAGGGTGAGTCAGATGTGTATGAGGATCAAGATGTTAGACGAGCCCTAGAGGATTTGCCTGAGATGTACCGGGTTATCATCATTTTGAGATTCTTTGAAGATTTAAAATTAGAGGACATCGCCCATATTCTCGAAGAAAACGAAAACACCATCAAAACAAGATTATATAAGGCGTTGCGGCTTTTAAAAGTAGAATTATCGCAGGAGGAAATATAAATGGATAAGCATTTGGAAAAGTTAAAAGAGGAATATTTAGAAATCCCTATTCCACCGGAATATGATGCTATGGTTGAACGGACATTGAAACGAAAAAACAAAAAACCTCATTTTCAGCAATGGACCATCGGACTTGTTGCTGCGGCTGCTCTATTTGTCACGACTGTTAATGTCAGTCCACAGGCGGCAAGAGCCATTTCAGAGGTGCCTGTCATTGGCGAGCTGGTGAAAGTCGTGACATTCACAGAATTTAAAAAGAGTGATCAAGGAACGAATATTGACCTTAAAACACCACACGTTTCAGGGCTTGGGGACGGAAAATTACAAGACAGCCTGAATCAAAAATATTTAGCTGAAAACAAAAAGCTGTATCAAGATTTTGAAAAGGAAACAAAGGGTTATAAAAATGGTCATTTAAGTGTAGAGAGCGGATATGAAGTGAGAACGAACAATGACCAAATTCTCTCGTTAGGTCGATACAAGGTGACGACTCAAGCTTCTGCGGCAGAGGAAATGACATATGATACGGTGGATAAGAAAAATCATGTACTGATTACATTACCAAGCTTGTTTAAAGATGATCGGTATATAGATGTCATTAGTGAAAATATTAAAGATCAAATGAAGAAACAGATGAAAGAGGATTCAAATAAGATTTACTGGATTGGCAAGCAAGATATGGCGGATCCATTTAAGAAAATTAAGCCGGATCAAAGCTTCTATATCAATTCAAAAGGCAAACTGGTGATTTCCTTTAATGAATATGATGTGGCACCTGGTTACATGGGTGTAGTTGAATTCACGATTCCAACAAGTGTGCTAAAGGATATTCGTGTCAGCGATATGTACATTCATTAAAAGAAGAAAAAAGACTGCTGAACATGTCAGCAGTCTTGTTGTGTTGATTAAGAAAGTGCGTCTGTTAGTGCAGGTACCACTTGTTTCTTTCTTGATACAACACCTTTTAGTAAAGCGGTGTTGTTTTCAAGTGTGACATTAAATGCTTTTTCTACTTTCTCAGCTTCGGTACCGAGTGCAAGAGCAAGGGAGTCATTTTCTAGGATGTCTGTGATCACAAGAACGAATAGATCAAGACCCTTCGCTGCGATGACTTCATTGATTTTCGCTTCAATGTCAGCCTGTCTTGCTGTTACTTCCGCGATATCTACTGTATTAACTTGCGCAATTTCCACTTTGCTATTGCCTAGTGCGAATTCTTTTGCATCAATTGTAATTAATTCTTGAACCGTTTTTTGGCTTAGGTCAGCGCCAGCTTTCAGCATGTCTAGGCCGTAAACTTCTGGATCTACCCCTGCAATTTTAGCTAGCTCATGCGCAGCATCAATGTCTTGCTGTGTGCATGTTGGGGATTTGAATAGCAAGGAATCAGAAATGATTGCAGATAAAAGCAAACCAGCGATTTCTTTTTCAATCTTCACTTGGTTCTCTTTGTACATTTTGTTTAAGATTGTTGCTGTACAGCCAACAGGCTCAGCGCGATAGTATAGAGGTTCACTTGTTTCAAAGTTGGCAATACGGTGATGGTCAATGACCTCAGTCACTTGTACTTGATCAATATCGCTTACACTTTGTTGGAATTCGTTATGATCGACAAGAATGACTTGCTTTGTTTCGTTTGCAGCTGTTTCAATGAAACGAGGTGCTTCTTGTTTAAAGAAATCTAATGCGTATTGTGTTTCTCCATTGATTTCTCCAAGTCTGACCGCTTCTGCCTGAACGCCGATTTTGTTTTTCAGATCAGCGTAAGCGATAGCAGAGCAAATCGTGTCTGTGTCAGGGTTTTTGTGTCCGAATACGAGTGTTTTTCCCATGTGAATTCTCCTTCTTACATTTATTGATGATGTTTCTATTCTAACAGCTTTTGACCTTGAATTCAGGGTTTATAGCTAAGAATAATCTAAAAAATTGTAACATGCTGATTGAAAAGTTGCATGTACGAATCTATATTGGTGTTCCACGTGAAACGCTCCTAAGATAGCCTGCATTTTACTTGCGATTTGCCGCTATGGTAAAATAAAGGTTGGGGTAAGACATGGTGTAGCTTACATCGTACGTATACATAGAAGGACACATTGAGCAAGATATAGAAAAAGGATTGGATAGAGGTGAAGGTGTGAAACAAACAAAAGCGTTAGTAGAGGGCGCTATCATGATCAGTATTTTTTCTGTCATGATGCTGTTTTATATGTATGTGCCGCTATTATCCATTATTTTCTTTCTAGCTGCTCCGATACCGATTATCCTCTATACAATCAGGCACGGCTTGAAAAAAGGAATTGCTGCTGGCGCTATTGGGATAGTGATCAGCTTTTTAATTGGGTCTCTTGCTGGACTCATGAGTGCGCCAATTCTGATTGCTGCCGGATTAGGCATGGGTGTTTTCTACAGCAGAAGGCAGCCTGGGAATGCCATCATTACAGGTGCGCTGATCTATTTATTCAGTTTTCTTATCTCCTTTATTGTCAGTGTTCAGCTTTTTCAAGTCGATATCATGGGTATCGCGAAAGAGTCGGTTGAACAAATGATTCCGATGTTAGAGAGTGTCTTAAAGCAATCCGGCGCTTCTGAGCAGAACATTGCGAAGCAGCTGAAGCAGTTCAGAGAGATGCAGGATGCTGCATTGAGTGCTTTGCCTGTAGCGCTGTTAATTGGTGTCACATTGCTGGCGTTCGTGAATCACTGGTTCGTGCAGCCTCTGATCAAACGGTTTGTCAAAGACATGCCGGTCTTGAAGAAATTTAAGGATATGCGGCTGCCAAAAAGCATGGTATGGTATTATTTACTCACACTGCTTTTGATGCTGATTCGGACGGAAAAAGGCAGCTTTTTATGGCTTGTTCAAACGAGTGCTTTTCAAATTTTATTTATACTGGTGCTTATTCAGGGATTTTCTTTTATCTTCTATTATTGCCACGAAAAAAGCATCTCAAAAGCGGTGCCCATTTTCGCTATCGTGTTAGGGGTTCTCTATCCGCCAGTCGGTGTGATTGTGCGTATTATAGGGATTGCTGACATAGGCTTTGATTTAAGAGAGAAAGTAAAAAACAAATAATTCACTCTGAATGTTGAGGAGTTGATATCAGTGCCAAGCTTCTATAGAAAACCTGTCATCAAGTATCCGATCATCGCTTTGATTGTCCTTGCGGTGGTCACAGTCCTCCTCAACCTTTATTATAATTGGATCATAGGAGCGGTTGGTCTTTTCGTTCTTGCAGGTGTGCTCTACTTCTTAAAGTGGGCAGATACGCAAGTGCAAAAAGAGATTGATTCATATATTTCAACATTATCCTATCGAGTCAAAAAGGTTGGAGAAGAAGCATTAATGGAAATGCCAATTGGTATTATGCTGTTTAATGACCAGTATTATATCGAATGGACAAATCCATTTCTCGCTTCGTGCTTTCATGAAAGCACGCTTGTCGGCAGATCTTTGTATGATACATTCGAGTCCGTTGTGCCTCTTATTAAACAAGAGGTCGAGACAGAAAATGTGACGCTGAATGACCGGAAATTCAAAGTCATTATTAAACGGTCAGAGCGCCTTTTATATTTCTTTGATGTCACGGAACAAGTGCAGATTGAAAGACAGTACGAAAATGAACGAACGGTGTTATCTTATATCTTTTTAGACAATTACGATGATGTCACGCAAGGTCTTGATGATCAGGTGCGCAGCACCATTAATAGTGAAGTGACGTCGCTGTTAAACAATTGGGCACAAGAATATGGCATTTTCCTGAAGCGAATTTCGTCTGAACGATTTATGGCGGTTCTAAATGAGAGCATTTTAGCAGAGCTGGAAGCGTCGAAGTTCTCCATTTTAGACGAGGTCCGTGAGAAAACAGGGGCGCATAGTGCGACGCTTACTCTGAGTATCGGGATTGGAGCGTCCGTTCCTTCTTTAAAAGAGCTTGGGGCACTTGCGCAGTCGAGTCTTGATCTTGCCCTCGGACGAGGCGGGGATCAGGTCGCCATTAAGCAGCCAAATGGAAAAGTGAAATTCTACGGCGGGAAAACGAATCCAATGGAGAAACGGACACGTGTACGCGCACGAGTCATTTCTCATGCTTTAAAAGAAATTGTATCTGAAAGCGGAAATGTCATGATCATGGGGCATAAGTTCCCAGACATGGACTCGATCGGTGCATCAATTGGAATTTTAAAGGTCGCCCAGGCCAATGGGAAAGAAGGCTATATTGTCATTGATGCCAACCAGATTGGTGACAGTGTTCAACGCTTGATTAGTGAGATTAAGAATTATGAAGATCTTTGGTCACGTTTTATCACCCCAGAGGAAGCCATGGAGCTTGCAGAGGATGATACATTGCTTGTGGTCGTGGATACACATAAACCGTCTCTCGTCATGGAAGAACGACTGCTCAATAAGATTGAAAATGTCGTGGTCATTGACCATCATAGACGCGGCGAAGAGTTTATCCGTGATCCATTACTTGTCTATATGGAGCCGTATGCTTCATCCACAGCAGAGCTTGTGACAGAGCTTTTAGAGTATCAGCCGAAGAAATTGCGTATTAACATGATTGAAGCTACTGCGCTTCTCGCAGGGATCATCGTGGATACGAAGAGTTTCTCGCTGAGAACGGGATCAAGAACGTTTGATGCAGCATCCTATCTTCGTGCGAAGGGGGCAGATCCTGTCCTTGTGCAAAAATTCCTAAAAGAGACAGTTGATCATTACATCAAACGGGCAAAACTCATTCAACATACAGATTTGTATCAAAATCAGGTGGCGATTGCTTCATTGCCGTCAGACAGCTCGGAGTATTATGATCAAATTACGATTGCCCAGACGGCTGATTCTCTGTTGTCAATGAGTGAGGTAGAAGCGTCATTTGCTGTCGCTAGACGAGATGACAACACGGTGTGCATTAGTGCGAGATCATTAGGAGATATCAACGTCCAAATTATCATGGAAGCGTTAGATGGCGGCGGTCATTTGACTAACGCTGCCACCCAAATGTATGGTATAACCATTGAAGAAGCGGTAGAGCAGTTAAAAGCTGCCATTGATGAATATTTCGAAGGAGGGGTTCAAAGATGAAAGTCATCTTTCTAAAAGACGTAAAAGGCAAAGGGAAAAAAGGCGAAGTCAAGAATGTAGCTGACGGATACGCTCACAACTTTCTCATCAAACAAGGGTTAGCGGTTGAAGCAAATCCAACGAACCTAAGCGCATTGGAAGGGCAGAAAAACAAAGAGAAAAAGAATGCCATCCAAGAGCTTGAACAAGCGAAGCAACTAAAAGAGACACTTGAGGCGTTAACAGTGGAGCTCACTGCAAAATCAGGTGAAGGCGGTCGTCTGTTTGGATCGATTACAAGCAAACAAATCGCTGATAAATTACAAAAAGATCATCAAATCAAACTCGATAAGCGCAAAATCGAGCTGAATGACGCCATCCGTGCATTAGGTTACACAAATGTACCGGTGAAGCTTCATCCAGAGGTACAAGCAACGTTAAAGGTTCATGTGACAGAACAAGCATAAAGCAGAAAAGAACCCGTCTCACGAGGAGGCGGGTTCTTTTTTTATGATGGATCTGAAATATAGACGCTTCGTCCGGCTCGCATACCGGATAAAAACATGAAAAATAGGATGATGATAAAGATGATAATGGATGGCGTCCATGTATGTGTGAGATCAAAAAGGATACCGATCATGAACGGACCAACGGCGGCTAATAAATAACCGAGAGACTGCGCCATTCCGGAAAGGGCAGCGGCTTGCTCCATATTGGTCGTTCGTAACCCGATAAATGTGAGCGCCAGACTGATGCTGGCACCTTGTCCAATACCGATCAATAAAACAGAGATCACGAGAATAGGCGACGATCCTCCGAGAAGAAGTCCGATCATGCCGAGTAAATACACAAGGACAAGTCCGAAGACAAGCGGTCTTTGTGTTTTTAATTTTTCTGCAAAAACAGGCGTTAAAAAGGTGGATGGCAGTCCAGCAAACTGCATAATGGACAGCATCCAGCCGGCTGTCGACAGGTTCATTCCATGTGATGTTAAAATATCGGGAAACCAGGCGATGCTGCTATAGAAAAGGAATGACTGCAACCCCATAAAAAAGGTCACCTGCCATGCGACACGTGAACGCCATATTGGCTGCTCTGTGAGCGAAATGCTTTTGACGGCCGCTGTGTTCTGATGAAGAAGCTGTGGCGCCCAGACCATCATCGCGAGAAGAGCAAGGCCAGCCCATACGAGGAATGATGTATTCCAGCCGCCAGGCATCGTATGACTGAGTGGAACACTGACACCTGATGCAAGTGCCGCAAAGACGGACATCGAGGTCGTATACACGCTCGTCATCAATCCAGCATGTGCAGGAAATTTATGCTTCACGAGCCCCGGTAAGAGCACATTACATATTGCAATCCCGACACCGACAAGCGCGGTTCCCATCATTAAGAAGATGATCGTGCCAAACGAGCGAATCACAATCCCAAATAAAAGGACAGCAAGCCCAAGCCAAAGGGTTCGTTCATTGCCAAGACGTTTTCCGATTTTAGGTGCAATTGGAGAAAGCAATGCGAATGAGAGCAGTGGTAATGTTGTGAGAAAACCCGCAAGTCCATTTGAAAGCTGTAAATCGGAACGAATGGCGCCGATGAGAGGCCCCACGGACGTAATGGCAGGCCGCAGATTAAATGCAATGAGTAAAATCCCAGCAATCAGCAGGATGGTTTGTCCTTTACTGCGAGGATGTAATGTTGATTGTTCTAGATGTTGTTCCATGAATGTAAACTCCTTTATTTCTTTAAGAAGAACGATCTTTCTTCTGTTCAAGTTCTGCTAGTTTAGCGATTAAGATATGCTGCGGCATGTGCATGATTTGTTCAATGGGTACATTGAGTGATGCCGCAAGTTTTTGTGCTGTATCGGCTGAGATTTGTAAAGGTCTCATGAGCAAATCCCTCCTCTTTCAATCTATACGTTCCAATATAACATATCAGCTTTGTGCCATGCTGATAAAAAATTAGAGTTCTCTTTTATAAAACCACTTTATGGCCGATAAGAAATTTTTTTGAAATTGTTTCAGATGATGGCCCTCCCCTTGTTCGATGTGATATTGCAGCTGCCAATCCTGCATCCCTTTCTGTAATAAAAGGTCATGTAGTTGTTTGTTGAATAAAGGCATGTGCTGTTGAGCAGATGTTTTGCCTTTACCTTCTTCACTGCCTACAGATAAATAGACAAGGTGCTCCACACACTGAATGCTTTGTTGTTTAGCAAACGGTAGAAAATCTTGATACCAAAATGACCCAGAGATAGATGCGATGTTTTTAAAAAGGGCAGGGTGCATCAATAGGGTATAAATAGCAAATAGTCCACCTAATGAAGCACCTACGTGACTATGTTGATGACAGGTCTGCTTGACTGGATATTCTCTTTTGATATATGGGAGCAAGTCATTTGCTAAAAATGACATATACGTCTGTGCCTCGCCATTAAAGTCAGGAAACTCAGAACGCAGTGATGACGCCTTCCATGGTGTATATTCATCAAGTCGATTGAAGGGGTGTATGCCGACAATGATGATTGGCGAGATGGTATTGGCTTCGATCATTCTTTCGATCTCTAGCAGGTGTGTTCTAAACAAAGAAGAGCCATCTTGTACAAAGACAGCTGGAACATCAATAGAGGTGTCCTGTGGAAGGTAAATATCAAGCTGACGCCCATTAAACTCGTCATATAGAAACGTTCCGTTCATGTGTATTCTCTCCTCAAGGTTTTCAACTACGCTGAAAAGAAGACAAAGAGCTAAAAATAAAGATCATTTTAGCCCTTTGTCAACAATCTGATCGCGCAAATTGGCGCTTCTTTTTTTAGTTGTTTTTCTCTAACCATTTGACAGCTTTATCAAGGAAGGTTGTTTTGCTTAGTGCTGTTCCTCCTTGAAGCATAGGATCAACGACATTTGCATTGATGTGCCCATTTTTCACAGCTTTTAGGCTTGTCCAAATTTTATTTTGCTCTAAGTCCTTCAATGCGTTTGGATTCGATGAGTTTTCCGCTTTAGAGAACTGAACAAAAATATAGTCAGGATTTAGTTCGCCCAGGCGCTCCATCGAAATCATCGCTTGTGCTTTGGCTTTTTTGATATCACTTGGTGCTGAAAATCCTAAGTCCCCATATAAGGTAGAGTTGAAGTATACGTCTTCAGGATACACGTACAGGTCGCCCTGTCTAATGCGTAAAATGACAGCTGTTTTGTTGTTGCTTTTGTCTTTCAGGGTTTCTTTCGCTTGTTTGAGATCTTTCTGATAATCAGAAATGATGTTTTTGGCTTCTTCACTCTTTCCAGTCAGTGTACCGAGCAATAAAAGATTGCTTTCCCAGTCAGAAGAGACATGGGATACTGGGATCGTCGTTTGGACTTTATCCAGTTTTTTAATTGTTGCAGGCGGGAACTTTGTTGATCCGAGTATCACGTCTGGTTTTAGTTTTAAGATTTTCTCTAGGTTTGGTTCTGTTTTTTCACCGATGCCTTCTGTTTTCGCTGTGATGTCTTTAAATAATTCAGGGAATGTGCCGCCTACGGTAGAAGCACCAATAGGTTGGATACCAAGTAATTTTGCATCTTCCATTGATTCTAGGCTTCCAGCAATGACGATTCGTTTCACTGGTGTTTTGAGCTTGTACGTTTGATCTAAGTAATTGATTTTTGTTTCTGTTGCTTCAGCTGACTTGCTTTTGGCTGTGTTTGAAGCAGGTTTATTTTCTGTAGCACCACAGGCTGCTGTGGTGATCGTCATGATACAAAGGGTAAGCAATGCTAACCATTTTTTCATTTGTTTTCTCCTTTAACTGATAATTGTTCTCAATTAAAGATTGTATTAGGCTTTCGTCCTTTTAGCCATAGACAATTCTCTATCAAATGATGGACTTTTTACGGAAAAAAAGATAAAAGGTCCTGAATGACTCGTTGATGACTGGCTGCTGTGTATTCACGCCAAGGGTCAGAAGCGAGTGGATAGACTGCTTGTTGACTCACAGCCTTGAGATTTTGCCAAGCCTCCTGTTGCTTTAACTTTTGATAAAATGCAATGGTTTTTGGCTCCTTATGCAAGAAGAGGAAGATGGCGTCTGGGTCTAGCTGTTGTATGGAACGAATGCTGATTTTTTTTTCTATTAGCTGACCATCATTCTGAAAAGCTGGCAGAAGACCAATGTCATGAAAAATCACTTCTGACATGGTGCGATTTACAGACAAGTAGAGCTGATCTTGAAAGATACGAAGAGGCAGGACGGTTTTTGGTGGATGATCAACAAGGCATGCCTTTTTCGCTTGAATGACGATTTCCTCGTAATGAAGCAACCATTCTTCTGCTTCCTTCGCTTCGTTCAGGAACATAGCTGTTTGTCTGAATTGAGCGCGCCAATTCAATTGTGTGAATGGAACAAAGTGAACAGGACAGATGGTTTTCAACACTTGTTTTTCTTCCTCTGTCACATGATCATTGGCAATGATCAGCTCAGGTTTTGTTTCCTTTAATTGCTGTAAATTGGCTTCAGCGTGCTCGTTGATACGATGTGCACTCAGGTGAATCGGAATTTCTTCTGCATGATGCTCAAAATCATGTGCTGTCCATTTAGGATGAAGAGGGGCAGCATATGGGATGATATGAATTGGTGTGAGCTGACCGAGTATGGAATGACCATAGGCTGCAATTTTCCGCTGACGGCTTTTCATATAAGCAGAAGGGGTCATGCCAGTTTTTTTCTTAAAGATGCGGCTAAAGTAATAGGGATCTTGATAGCCGATTTCCAGTGCAATGTCTTTGAGCTTTGCATTGCTTTTTGCCATTAACTGTTTGGCTCTAGCCATCCTTTTCTTGGTGATATAATCAGTGACACTCACATCAAAATGCTTTTTAAATAGCTCACTGTAATGATTGGCGCTGATGCCAGCCATATGAGATAGACTTGTAAGGCTGAGGGGTTCTTCGGAATGTTGATCAATATATTGTTTTGTTTTGAAAAGGGCATGTGCCGTGTCACAAATATCTTCTTGATGCAGTACGAAAAGCTGCATAATGAGCTGTTGAAAAAGAGTTTGGCTTCTAAAAAAGCTAATGGATTCAGGTCTTTTCCATTCCTCTGTCATTTCAGGCAGTAAAGAATGAATTTGTTCAATCGAGCTAATATCGATAAATTGCCATACATTCAGTAAAGAACGGGCATGTTCAGTTGATACTTCTCCTATGTTTTGATCTTGCAGTGTGTAGAGCTGAAAGCGAAACAGATAGAGCTCGTGTTTTCGATAAGGCTCTGTTTTCAACATAAATGTTTCCCCAGGCATGATCGTATAGAGTGTCAGATTTTTCAATCGCCATTTTTGATCGTTCAATGTGAGCAAACCGCTGCCGCTTATGCTGAAGAGGAGGCAGAATGTATCTGATAGCTGTTGCTCCGTATGCGGAAGCTCTGCATTATTTATTTTTTCAGTATATGTTAATCGATAGATGAATTGTTCGGCATTTGCCATTGTACGTAATTGATTGTTATTTCCCATAAAACCACCTGATCTCTTAATGATTGATAAACATTCTCAATTAAATTGTAGCAGAAAGGGCTGGAAAGATGGTGATGTTTATTCTGTCAAAAAAGCACCCTGAGTGAGATCAGGGTGCGATGATTTATTCCGTTTTTCCATGTGCTAGGGCAGGTTCTTTTGTTAAGCTTAAAGGCCGTAAGTCCTGCCAGTGTGTCTGGATATAATCGATGCAGGCATTTCTAGTGTCTTCACCAAAGACCTTTTCCCATCCATCTGGCACTGGTGCAAATGATGGCCAAAGTGAATGCTGTCCTTGTTCATTGACAAGCACAAGAAAGACACCGTCTTCACGATCAAAGGGATTTGTCATTTGTCATCTCTCCTTTATTCTTAGTGCTTTTGTTTGACCCGATGCAGTGTGTTGTCTAAGATGACACCAATTTCTGCTAGGGGTTTAGGCTGGCACATGTCTTTGTGCCGGCAATGAATGTCGTGCTGTTCAATTTTTCCGTTGATATAAGGTGCCCATGCTTCGGGATCAATTGGTGTAAACCAATCTGGGATAATGGTAGATCTAAAGAATAATATATCTCCATGATAAGTTTTTGGCTGATATTCTCCGAGCAATCGAACTGAATTGACATAGGTTTCTTTTAGATTTCTAATGGCATCTTCACTTAAGCTTGCTAGTGCACTGCCATCTTTTTTCAAGATGTCGACGGCACTTTTCATTGTGAGCGGTTCATCTGTTAAGGTATCTGGATCATAACCGCCGAGCGCAAGAAGAGCGATTAGTGCTTCTTCTTCATCAGGTGCTTCTTTAATCGGTAAGAAATGGTTCGGATAGGCATCCAGCATCGCAACGAGTGAGATTTCTTCACCTTGCTGCTGGAGCTGTGTAGCCATTGCCTGTACAACGTTTCCGCCTAGTGACCAGCCAAGAAGATGATAAGGGCCTTTTGGCTGAATCGTTTGGATGTGCTTGATATAATCCGCAGCCATATCATCTAGTGTGCGCGGGTAGTCATCTTTTCTTGCGATTCCTCGTGCCTGTAATCCATAAATAGGGATGTCTTTCTCTAATGTATTCAAGAGACCTGCATAGCACCAGCTAAGACCACCTGCTGGGTGAACACAGAAGAGAGGATATCTTTCTCCATTTGTTCGTAGTGGCAGCAAGATTTCTAGTGCGTTTTCATCGCTTCCTGTTTCTAGTTTCTCTGCCAAACTTGCAACATTTGGTGCTTCAAACAACGTTCCGATGCTTAGTTTGACACCAAGTGCATCACGAATGCGGCTGATTAAACGAACCGCAAGTAAGGAATGCCCGCCAATGTCAAAAAAGCGATCGTCAATGCTGATTTTTGTCAAATCAAGCACCTCTTCAAAGAGATGACATAGGATTTCCTCCTTCGGATTTCTTGGGCCGCGGCCATCCGTTTGCTTTATATGCAATTGGGGTGCCGGCAGTGATTTTTGATCAAGCTTCCCGTTTGCTGTAAGTGGCATGGTATCAATCTGTACATATGCCGCAGGCACCATGTAATCAGGAAGACTGGCTGCGGCAAAATGACGAAGGGTCTCTGTATCGAAACAGTCTTCTTCAGTTGTTACGATATATGCGACTAAGCGTTTGTCACCAGGCTGATCCTCTCGCATAATGACGGCAACTTGTGCAACTGCATCGTGGCGTGCCAGAACGGCTTCGATTTCTCCAAGTTCAATCCTAAACCCGCGTATTTTAATTTGGTGATCAGCTCTGCCAATGTAATCAAGTGCCCCTTCTTCTGTCCAGCGTGCGAGGTCACCTGTACGATACATCCTTGTGCCAGGTGCTCCATAAGGGTCGGCAGGGAATCGATCTGAGGTCAGGTCAGGCCTGCTTAGATAACCTCTTGCCAAGCCAGCTCCAGCTACATACATTTCACCTGTCGTCCCAGGGGGAACAGGTTGTAGGTATTCATCTAGTACGTAAACGTGTAGATCAGGAATCGGTTCGCCTATTAAGCTACTGGATTTCTTTGCGATCATGTCTCGATTGAGTATATTGTACGTAACGTGTACGGTGGTTTCTGTAATGCCGTACATGTTAATTAGCTTTGGCTTACAGTCTGGGTGACGGCTGTACCAATCTTCTAATCTGCTAAGCTCTAATGCTTCACCGCCAAAGATGACATAGCGGAGTGATAATGCTTGACCAAGTGTCTGTTGTTCCTTGTCTATCTGCATGAGCTGATAGAAGGCAGAAGGTGTTTGATTAAGCACAGTCACACCTTCCTCGACTAGAAGCTGCAGCATCTCTTCTGGAGAGCGAGAGATGGTATGAGGTACAATGACAAGTCGACCTCCATATAAAAGTGGTCCCCATATTTCCCATACTGAAAAATCAAAGGCATACGAATGAAACATTGTCCAAACATCTTCTTCATCAAAATGGAACCAATGTGCAGTAGATGTCAGAAGACGGATGACATTTTGGTGTGGGATGACCACTCCTTTTGGTTTCCCTGTAGAACCGGATGTATAAATAATATAGGCCGGATGCAGAGAAGATAGTGGCTCAATTCTGTCTATATCAGCCGGATTGTGATTTGGCGTAGTCAGCAATTGATCGCTCGTTTCTTTTTCGTCTAACAAAATCAAATCGCAATCAGCAGGGAGATGCACTGCATCTGCTTTTGTTGTGATGCTGCAAACGGGTTTGGCATCTTGTATCATGTATGCCAGCCTGTCTGCTGGATAGTCAGGATCAAGCGGAACATAGGCTGCGCCTGCTTTATGAACGGCTAATAAGCTTACGAGCATATCGATTGATCTAGGCAGGGCAAGTGCAACGAACTGTTCTGGTCCAACGCCTCTTTCTATTAATAAATGAGCAAGTCGATTGGCTTTGTTGTTTAACTCTTCATAGGTAAGCTGTTGATTGCCATCCGTTACAGCCACTCGATCAGGGTATTGCTGCGCCGTTTTTTCAAATAAGGCTGGGAGACTAGGTGCTTGGTCTAACTGAGCGAATGTCTTTTTGTCAGGGAGAAATGTTTGTCGTTCTTTATCCGACAAAATGTTCACTTGACCAATCGGCAGGTGTGGGCGCTCAGCTACTTCTGTTAAAAAGCGCTTCATTCTGTCAGCGATTGCTCGAATGGTGCTTTGTTTAAATACATCTGTACTGAATTCAAACAAACCTGTTAATCCTGCTGCTGATCCAGTTTCAGTTCTTTGTTCTGTCAATTCGATGGTCAGATCAAATTTAGCTGACCCTACTGGTTTCACGTAGAGATCTGAGTCAAGTTGTGTCAGCTTCATTTCCGCCTTCGGTGTATTTTGGAAGGCAAGCATGACCTGGAACAATGGATTGCGTGATCTGGATCGGGTTGGATTTAGGATTTCGACTAGCCGTTCAAATGGCAGATCCTGATGCTCATAGGCTGCTAAGTCAACGTCTCGAACTCGCTTCAATAGCTCACTAAAGGTTGGATTACCAGCTGTATTTGTACGTAATACTAGTGTGTTCACAAACAATCCCACAATGTCGTCAAGTGCATCGTCATTCCGTCCAGCAATTGGACTGCCAATTGGGATATCTGTCCCCGCCCCAAGGCGTGTCAGTAATGCTGCAAGTGATGCTTGAAGCACCATGAACAAACTCACTTGATGCTGCTTTGCAAGCTCAAGGAGCAGCTGGTGTAAAGCGGGCTCAATCGTAAAGTCTATCGTAGCACCGTTGAAGCTTCCTTCCTGTGGACGCGGGAAGTCATAGGGAAGCTCCAGTTCTTCTGGCAGGTCATGTAAGGCACCTGTCCAATAGCTTAGTTGCTTGGCAAATAGACTATCCGTCTCTTCTTCACTGCCCAACAGCTTCTGCTGCCAAATAGCATAGTCAGCATATTGAACAGGTTCGGCTGGCAAGGAGAGTGATTTCCCTTGTATACGTGCTTCGTAAGCAGCAGCTAAGTCTCGTGTCAATGGTGCAAGTGACCAGCCGTCACCAGCGATGTGATGCAGCAATAGAAGCAGTACGGATCGATTTGCATCAAGCATGAATAAATCTGCTCGCAGTGCGGGTTCTTCTTCAATCTTAAAGCTATAGCGAATGGCTTCGTTTAACTGATTCTCAATTTGTTGATCGCTTGAAGCTGTGACATGGAGTTCAGGCTGAACACTTTTTGGATGTAAAATGACCTGTCTTGGCATGCCGCTCTTATTTGGAAAAATGGTTCTAAGGGTTTCATGTTTTTCAGTGATATCTGCCAATGCACCAATTAAAGCTTTTTGATCTAGTGTACCTGTCAGCTGAATGACAAGTGGGATATTGTAAGTTGGACTTGGCCCTTCAAGGCAATGAAGGAACCAGAGCCGTTTTTGGGCAAAGGATAACGGAATCTCATCTGGCTTGTTTTCTACCTGAAGCGGCGGCCGAATGTCCTTCGCTTTGTCAATGTGCTGCGCAAGCTCAGCAACTCGAGGTGATTCAAAAATGGTACTCATGCTTAGGTCTGCACCAAGTGTATCGCGTATACGTCTAAGCAGACGAGCGGCGAGTAAGGAATGTCCGCCTAAGTCAAAGAAACTATCATCTATGCCAATTTGAGATAGGCCAAGGGTTTCTGCAAATAAACTACATAACATGTCTTCTTGGGGCGTTCTAGGTGTACGGTCAGAACTAACTAAAGACATATTTGGTGCTGGTAATGCTTTGCGATCGATTTTGCCGTTTGGTGTAAGTGGAAGGTCTGGCAAAACGACAACAGCAGAAGGCACCATGTAATCAGGAAGTGATGCAGCCACAAACTGCCTGAGCTCTGAAGGGTGCAGAGAAGTGCCATCTGTCAGCACAACATACGCACAAAGCAGCTGTTGTCCAGGTTGATCCTCACGAACGATAACAGATGTATGCTTTATGGATTGGTGTTGCATAATCACGGTTTCGATTTCACCTAGTTCAATACGGAAGCCGCGGATTTTAATTTGATGATCGGCACGGCTGATATAATCAATTGAACCATCCTCACGCCATCTGGCTAAATCACCAGTACGATACATTCTCGTGCCTTTTGTACCGAATGGATCAGCCACAAAACGTTCAGCCGTTAAATCATATCGTCCAAGATATCCTCTGGATACTCCTTCACCTGCAATATAAAGTTCACCGATTGATCCTGCTGGGACAGGGTTTAGCCCTTCATCTAAAATGTAAATACTCGTATTCCAAATGGGTTTGCCAATTGGCGGCCCGCTATTCTCTTGATGTGCTGTGACATTTTCCATCGTAGACCAGATCGTCGTTTCTGTAGGTCCGTACAAATTGGTAATGTCGCATTGAAGAGATTGCAATGTGTGCAAAAGGGAGGCAGGGAGTGCTTCTCCGCCAACAAGAACACGCATACCTGTTATCACGTCAGGGTATTCATCTGCCAATACATGCCACAACGTTGGTGTTGCCTGCATGATTGTGACATGATGAGAACGAATCATGTCTGAAAGCTTTGCTGGCTCTTGTATGATTTCTTTTTTTGCCAATAAAAGAGCAGCCCCATGTAAGAGTGGGAGGAACATTTCTAGCCCGGAAATATCAAAGGCAATGGTCGTTACCGCTAAAAGCTGGTCTCCTTGATCTAATAAAAATGAATCTTGCATGGACAATATAAAGTTGATCACATTTCGTTTTGTTACAACAACACCCTTTGGTTTGCCTGTCGATCCTGACGTGTAGAGGATGTAAGCCGGGTGATGTGGAGAGCCTTCGTTCCAGGTCGGATTGAGATGCGGACTCCCTACGATCTCCTGATAAACAGTTGAATCATCGAGTTGAACGATGTGTGGATGGTCCAAACGGTCTGCGGTCTCTTTGACTGTGAGCAAGCACGCTGGTTTGGCATCATTTAGCATATAGGCGACACGATCGCTAGGGTAATCAGGGTCTAATGGCAGATATGCGGCTCCTGTTTTGACGACGGCTAACAGACTTACGACCATATCGATGGATCGAGGCAGAGCAATTGCGACAAATTGTTCTGGTCCGATGCCATGCCTTTTCAAATAATGAGCTAATTGATTTACCCGTTGATTTAACTCTTCGTAGGTCAAAGTGGTTCCTTCAAACTGTATTGCTTTTGCTTGTGGTGTTTTGCTGACTTGTTTTTCAAATAGTTCCCGTAAAGATTCTATTGGTAATTCTCGTTTTGTATCATTCCAGTGCTTGAGGATGTTCTCTTTTTCTTTAGACAAAAGAAGGTTGAATTGACTGATTGTCTGATCTTGTTCTAGTCCAGTTATTTCCTCGAGCAATTGAAGAAAACGATGCTGATGAGCGTCAACTGCTTGCTCTTTGTAAACGGCAGGGTTTGCATCAAAGTCGATTTGAAATCCGTTCCCGTCCGCGCGGTCGTATATGTTGATCGATAAATCATCTACGGGTCCTGCTGAAAGATTATGTGCTTGACCAATGCTCTGATCGAACATGAGATCATAATCAAATGGCATGATATTGATCTGTGGGCCGAATAATCGTTGATTTCTTCCGATGAGTTTAAAGTCTCTCCGCATGTCTTCGTGACGATATCTTTGATGAGGCCGAATGGCTTTCAGTTCATCAGATACTTGGCGAACAAGTGCTGAGAGCGTCATTTCTGGTTTGCATGTTAAACGAAGCGGTACTAGGTTCATGACCATTCCGGGTGTTTGCAAGGCGCAAGATCCAAGGCGCATCATAACAGGCAATCCTAAAACAATATCGTGTGCACCAGTCATACGATGCATATATAGAGCGGATGCGGCAAGAATCATTTCATGCCAGGTACAACCGAAAGCTTGAGCAATTTTTTTCATTTTGCTTACCTTTTCAGCATCATAGCTAGCGGTTTTTCGGATAAAATCATCTGAAGTTCTTGGGGCAAGCTCAGCAAGGCTCACAATTTCAGGTTGATCAGCAAAGCGATTTTTCCAAAACGCTCGATCCTCTTCATACCGATTGGACTGTTGATAGGTGATCTCCTCTTGGACTACGTCATGTAAGGCTCCAAATGTTTGAGGAGGCACAGGTGTCCCTTTCGATAGGGCTGAATAGACCTCAGCAACACGGCGTGCAATGAGCGAAAAGGCGAATCCATCAATGGCAATGTGATGAATGCGCTGATACCAGATAAATCGGTCGTCAGCAAGTTGAAAAAGTACTTCACGGAATAATACATCTTTCTCTAAAGAGACTGATGTTGAAAGATCTGCATTCATCCATGCTTTAGCCGCATCAAGCGGCTGTTTTTCATATTGTAAATTGATATATTGAAATGGAATCTCTTTCTTAGATGTAAACCATTGCTTTGGACCGTCAGTATCCTCAACGAAGCGCATATACAAGGAATCTGCTTCTAAGACAGTCTTTCTAATGGCTGCTTCAAAGTGTATGGGGTCAATATAACCTTTAATATCTATATACTCAGCTGTATTGAAAATGGGATTAGATGGATCAAGCTGCTGCGCATACCATATGCCTGATTGGGCACCGGTTAGTGGGAATGAATCGACTGACTGGATCGACAAGGGTCTATACCTCCTTTACATGTAATCGATATTTGGGATAGATGGCTGTTTTTCTGGGAAAAGAAGAGTTCGCCAATGAGTGAGCGTTGGATTTGCTGCAAGCTCAACGAAATTGACTGTCATTCCTTGCTGTCTCCACTTTTCCGCTAGGCTCATCATTCTAATAGAATCAAGCCCAAGGTAGACGAGATTCTCGTCAAGCGGTATTTCATTCGGCTTGATTTCGAGATACTCAGCTACTTGGTGAAGGATGGCCTCAAAAGATAGGTCATCGTCTGCTTCCTGTCCTGTTAAACGACTAATGATTTGGTTTGTCGTTGTGGTGACCGCACAGCGTTCAGCTGCATAGGTCATTGCCATTTTGTGATGCTTAAGTGAAAAGTCAGCAACGGCATCGGCGACAAAAAAGGTTTCAATATCGAGCATGAATGCTTCTGCGGCTGTCAGCATACAGCCAATATGTGCATATACGCCAGTAATGATCAGTTGATCACGCCCGCCTTCTTGAAGAATATCTAAAAAATTGGATTTTTTGAATGCGCTATAACGCCATTTTGTCAGCATTGTATCTGCTTCAGATGGAGCAAGCTGATCAATGATTTTTGTCAATGCTTCATCATCACCAAGTCCAGGTCCCCAAAAATCTGTTAATAAGGCACGATCCTTCGGGTCTTGGTCACCAGGTTGAGCTGTATAGACGACTGGAATTCCAAGTTCATTGCATGTATTACGTAATTGTTCAATATGTTGAACTAACTCTGTGATCGGTGATGTATCTTGTTGAAATGCATTTAAAAAATATTGTTGCATGTCATGTATCAGCAGAACAGCACGTTTCGGATCCGGTATCCAGTTCACTTTATTTTCGGGTAAATCTTGTGTGCTCGGCATTGGATACGCAGGAATAGTAGGGATTGCCATGGTTTTCACTCCTCTTTTTTTATACGTTGGCAGTATGGATTGCAGCTAATTCTCTTAATGCTTTTTTACTGACTTTGCCTACACCTGTTTGTGGGAACGCATCGATCCATTCAATGCGGTCGGGAATTTTATAGGCAGCGAGCCCGCGTTCTCTTAGAAATGACTTTAATGCGTGTGGTGCTGGCTTGTTGTTTCCTTTTGCAATAACAAAGGCACATGAGCGTTCGCCAAGAAATGGATCTGGCATGGACACCATGGCGGCATCATGAATGTCAGGGTGCGCAAGTAAATGGTTCTCAACTTCTTCAGCGGCAACCTTTTCGCCACCACGATTGATTTGATCCTTGTCTCTGCCTTCTACAACAACATTTCCTTCTTTGGTTAATCGCACGATGTCACCTGTTCTGTAAAAGCCATCGGGTGTAAATGCTTTTTTGTTTTGTTCATCAGCTTTATAGTAGCCACGAATCGTATAAGGTCCTCTTGTTAAAAGATGTCCAGCCACTTCATTCGGGACGGGCTTGTCCTCATCATCTACCACTAGTACCTCATCATATTCAGACATCGGGCGTCCTTGTGTATGAATAATGACATGTTCAGGATCATTTAATCTGGTATAGTTGACCAGACCTTCTGCCATGCCAAAAACTTGCTGTAATTTACACCCAAGGGCAGGCATCACTCGTTTTGCTGCCTCAGCACTGAATTTAGCACCACCTACTTGCAAGACCTCAAGGCTGGATAAGTCATCTGATCGATGAGGAGCAGCCTCTAGCCAAATCAATGCGATAGGTGGAACGACAGCGGTAATGGTTGCTCGTTCTTTTTCAATGAGTGGAAAGACTACATCAGGGCTTGATCCAGGTGCAAGAACGACTCTTCCACCTGCGTATAACGTCCCAAGGACTCCAGGCGAGCTTAATGGATAGTTGTGTGCAACTGGAAGTGTAGCTAGATACACACTATCTTGTGTAAGCTCGCACACCTCATTGCTTTTCCAAAGACTATACATATAGTCATCATGTGTGCGAGGAATGAGCTTTGAAAGGCCTGTGCTGCCTCCAGATAACTGAAGAAACGCAATATCGCTTGCCTCTACATGAATTTGAGGATCGAGTGATGGGTCTTTGCGCAGATCATCCAAGGAAAGGAATTCCTCAGCTTCCCCTGCGACAATGACATGAGGTAATGAGGAAAGCTTTTCTTTCACTTGACGTGCGAGTGATCGATAATCAAAGCCGCCATCGATATCTGGTATGACATATGCGTCTGCTTCGGCAAACTCAATGAAATAAGTGATTTCACTGCTTCTATGAGATGGTAGCGAGAAGACGGGTAAAGCACCGATTCGAAATAAAGCGAAAATGACTTCAAAAAAAGCAGGAATGTTAGGAAGCTGAACGACAACTCGACTTCCCTTTTGAATTCCAAGCTGATGAAAACCGGCGGCAAGACTGCTGACGCGCTCATCAAGTTCTTGGTAGCTCATGTGCGTATCAGCATATGTAATTGCTGTTTTATTCCCTAACGATGCGGCGCGTTCACGAAGCATGCCGCTAAAGGTTTCCCCACGCCAACAGCCGTTTTCACGGTAGCGTTTTGCAAATTCTTCTGGCCATGTAGGTGGTTGAACAAACATGTTTTGTCATCTCCTATGTATTTTTATAACTGATGGATGCCCATCGCATGAAGCATCGTGTTGAATTTTGCAGATGTTTCGGCTAGCTCTTCTTCTGCCTTTGATCCTTTGACCACTCCTGCACCAGCAAAGAGGCGAAGGGAGTGCCCCTCAGCTTCTGCACAACGAATGGTGACAATCCAATCACCATCACCATTTGCATCTGACCAACCGATCATTCCTGTGAAAAATCCTCGATCGAAGGGTTCAATCGCTTGGATTGCTTCACGAGCATCTGCTGTAGGTGTTCCGCATACTGCGGGTGTTGGATGAAGGCTAAGCGCTAAATCAATTGAGGATACACCTGCATCTGCTAATTCACCTTTAACGACAGTAGATAAATGCCACATCGTTTCTGTTTGTATGACGGATGGTGATGCAGGCACATCTAGTGTATGACAGTAAGGAGCAAGCGCTTTAGTGACAGCATCGACAACCACTGCATGCTCGTGTAAATCCTTCGCTGAAGTAAGGAGTTCATCGTGACGACGCTGGTCTTCTACTGGATCTGAACTGCGTGGCCGAGAACCAGCAAGTGGATTGGAAATAACAGTTGAACCAGTTTTTGAAAGAAGCAGCTCAGGGCTTGCCCCAAGCAGTGTGCGCTTTTGGGAAGATTCCGGGTCAGCTACATTTGTAGCAAACGTATAGCCAGTCGTATTATGACGAGCAAGTCGTTCAAGTATTGCTTTCGTATTAATTTCTCGATTTGATTTGAGATGGAGAGATCTAGAGAGTACGATTTTGCTAAGCTCTCCTTTCTCAATTTTAGCTAACCCTTCGTTCACACCATTCATGTAGACATCTGGAGAGGGGACAGGTGTCACCTCATAGGATGGAGCTGCAATTTCCGACTCCTCATCACCTTGATGAAATTCGAGTGGATCACTAAACTGTACATGGATTGGAACACTTAAACGAACGGGTTGCGCCGGATCAAACGGAACAGCACCAGCAACAATCGGTGTTCGAATACCAGCTTGTTTGGCAGCGTCAAATACGTGAGCTACCCTTGTGGATAGTTCATTTAGCTGATTGGTTTCAATATGCTGGAAAATCCCTTCTGCCAGTATCGTACGTTTAGGGGAAGCAAGGAAAAAAGCGCCTGGCTGATAGTCTTGAATCAACTGTACTTTTTCTTCTGACGACAATATTGAATGTTTCATGAAAAGGCCTCCTTTTTGATGAAATGCTAGATTCCGAGTGTTGCGCCACCATCAATCGTGAGATTCTGCATCGTAATATGACTGGATTGCTCAGATGCAAAGAAGATTACTGCATCAGCGATGTTTTGAGGATCAGCGATTTTTTGTAAAGGAATACCGGTTTTATACGTCTCTAATGAACCTTTAATCACCTGATCTGCTCCTTGTTCATCAGACCATAAAGCCCATTGCATAGGTGTTGCGGTAGAGCCAGGAGAGACGACATTGCATCTGATTCCATAGGCTGCTAGCTCTAATCCAAGCGTTTTTGTAAAGGAAGTAGCTGCGGCTTTTGATGCGGCATAGGCAGCCATATTCATTCTAGGGATGGCACCTGCGTTAGAGCTGACGGTCACAATGACCCCTTCTGATCTTTTCATCATGTATTTGGAGACAGCTTGAGATACGTAAAAGACACCATGTGTGTTGACTGCGAAGGTTTGTTGCCAGTCATCTGCACAAAGCTGGTCAATAGAACCGATTCGAAGAATGCCTGCTACATTGACTAGTAAATAAATGGGTCCGAGCTGCTTTTCAATTTGATCGACAATGTGCTGAACAGAAGCTTGATTGGTAATGTCACCTGGATAGGCAAAGGCGCGTATGCCTTCATCATTCATTTGTTGGATGGTGCTTTGCAGCTGATCTTCATTTGCGTCAACTGCTGCAATGATCGCACCTTCTTCGGATAGTCTTTTTGCGACTGCTTGCCCAATACCTTGTCCTGCACCTGTGATAAGGGCAATCTTTTGAGATAGACCACTATGTTTCATGTGTTCACTACCTTTCTTTCATGTCTGTGGTTGTTAAAGGATCATCATGATAGAGTGCAAAACGGAAAGCGTAATTCATCAGCACCGGTAAAACGGACGTATGTCCTTCTTCAGGGAACTCATGATAGGCCGTATGTAAGCCATATGAGGATAAAGGCAACATACGATTTGCTAGTGACTTTGCATGATCATTCATTTGACATGGATGATGTTTTTCTAGCTCACCTACACCTACAAACAGCCTTACATCCATAGGCACCTGACGTATACGGTTGGTGAATTGGTATTCTTTTTCTAGAAATAATTTTTTATTCCAGTGGATAGAAGGACTGCCCGCAATATATGTCTGATAAGCATCAGGGTGCTCAAATAGTGTGTGTAATACAAAAAGACCGCCAAGAGAATGCCCAAACAGTGTTTGACGACTCAGGTTGATCGGAAAGCGTTGCTCGATATAAGGCTTTACAGTCTTTTCTAAAAAAGAAAAGAAAGCAGAGGCCCCGCCATATGTATGGATGGAGAAGTCCTTTCTTTTGCCCCCAATGGAAGCATCAGGGCTGGTAAGAGTGAGATCATAATGCCTGAGCGGATGATAGGGCGCTTCTGTCTGATAGCCAATTCCAACAATGATGGCAGGTACGACACCTGTTTTTTCAGGTCTTCTTGACTGTAAACGAATGGCTTCGACCATTGTGCCAAAAAGTGAATTCCCATCAAGCACGTACATGACTGGAAAACCAGCCGCTGGAGGAGTAGTATTCGGTTTAAATATAAAAAGTCTGTATGGGTGTGCTGTGATATCCAGTTGCTCCGTCCCAGGTATAAAAAAAGGACGGCTTTCTCCGAAAAGTGAATCCTCAGTACCCATTCCTTCAGGGCGTTTGGACATATGTAAAAAATCTCCTTCCTCAAATTCGACCATCATACGATGATAAAAGCAGGCTTGCGGATATTGGATGAGTGTAGTAATTGAAGAATGGTTCCTCCAAATGAAAATGATTCTCAACTATCACGCAAGCAAATCAAATGATAATGGTTATCAATTATGAAGTCAAATGTTCATTAAGTTGTGTATTTGATATTTTAATCTTAATATTCAGAAAATAACGGACTAACTCACTAACAAATGATTTGAAATAGGGAATACCGGACCTTGTCATTTAAAAAGAGGAGAAATGTCAAAAGACCTTGACTGCCTCGGAATATTTACCATTTTCTTCTGTTTGATTCAGGAATAAATATAGGTTTTTCTTCTCGAAATAATTTTGAGAAAAAAAGAGTCTATAGACCCTCTTATATTTTTAGGCAAAAAGAGGAGGATTTTGCAAAAAGCTGGTGATCATATCTCACAACTTATTCAATATCATGCGTAGCTGTTTTAAAAGTGGCGAAGTATAGCATCAAAAATGACACAATTAAAAAAGTAAGGGAATGTACCCTTACTTTTTGATCAATTGGTGAACATGTCTGTAAACACCATTAAATTAGAATCCATCTGTGACATCATATTCGTAACGAATATCGGCTTTGACATTGCTCATAGTAGATCTCGCTGTAGCTTTTGCGTTGTACTTAAAGCTCCATTTTTGAGCGACTTTTAATTGATCTTCAAGAGAAATACGGTAAGAACCGCTTGTTGCAGAAGAAAAAAGTGATGTGTACCAAATATTACTTTCACTAGCCATCAGTTTGTGTGTGACATTCCCTTGGTTGGGTGTTTGGGTACTAGTTGTCGTAATCGATTTAACTACAGCACGTTTAGGAACTGTGGAATTATTAGTTAAATCCATTGTAATGACTGAAGAATCAACTCCTAAAAAATTTAAAGAAGAATTCCCCAAGTTGGTAGAAGTCCCCGTAAAATTGAATGTCCCATTCCCAGATTTAATACGATCTTGAATGGAAACAGTAAAGTACATATTCCCTGTATATGTACCACGGGTCACTTTCACAAAATAAGTCTCTGAAGTTGATGTAACTTCACCAGTATTAGCAAAAATAAAAGGCGTTACTGAATCAGGATTAATAACTTCGGACCCTGTCCTAGAATATTTAGAATTATACACCTCGATATTCATCCCTGTATATTGCTTATTATAAGAACTTCTGACATAAACTCTTTCACCTTTATTGATCGTAAACTGATAATACGCTTCATTTTCACCTTCAGGTAAGATTGTTGTATCTGGACGACTATTTTTCCAATATCCCATTGAACTTGCTGTGTTAGGACTGTTATTCCCTGTAATAGCTGCTTCCGCAGAATTAGGTGCAAAAAAACTAGTAACAAGCACTAATACCAATGCAGGTAATAAAAAACGTTTGAAGATAGTATTTGTCATATTTTAACCCTACTTGTAATAATTACTATATCGGATCAAAACTAACAAATTTTAACTAAATTGCCGATATATTTAATAATCACTATTTTTTTAAAAAGGAGAATCAAAATGAATATTAATACGTCATACACGGCAGGTGCTTCAAACAATCAGAACCGAATCGACTATAAAGGTCAATCAGCTATTAAAAGTACAAATGAGGTGATGACCGAAGCTGATAGACGGATGAAAATACTAGATGAAAAATACGAAAAAATAAATGAACAAAATAAACGATTCAAAGATCCTCAAGACCATATATATAATAAGTATAGAAACCCTTATTCTTCTTATTTCAGAAGTGATCTAACAAAACCGGAAAGAGAAGCTGCTTACATTATGGAAATGAGTTGGGCAAGGAATAATAAAGGAGGTCAATATGACTTTAATGACGCCATCTTCCGTAATGAAAAACGGTACGATCCTACCCAAGAAAGCGTAGAGAAAAAAATATTCAATCGGCAAAAGGTCAACGAACAATTGCAAGATTTATTCTCTAAAAACGGTATAACCATTCCTAAAAACACAAATTTAACTTTTACCATTGACCCAAATCATTTCAAATTATTGGTGAGTGGTTCAACAGACGAATCGCTGACCAAACAAATAGAAGACCTATTAAATACAACCAACAATACAAGAGAATTATTTTTCCACATCATGAAAAGCAGATCTGACGATTCTACTCAATTCACGCCTGATTCTCTTGCCAAATTCCACCTTGTTAATCAAATCAAAACGGTCACAGGCTACAATTTAAAAGATTTAAGCATTGTAAACGGTCAATTTGTAACGGATAAAGGGAAGAATATTTTTGATATATACAAAGAAGAACTCCTGAAAAATCCATACACAGCAGAAAATGCACGCATTGCCGCTTCACATTACGGAGCACAGCTATTTGATCTAGCCAAAAACGGCTTTGATTCAATTCCCGATTTGGTGCTATCTATTGGTTATCAAAACGGGTCTTTACAAGACATTGGGCAAAAAGAAAATTATGGAGTTAAGAAAACGATAGATTAAAAAAACGCATTCGAACATGCCGTGTTGGAGCATCGATCACAAGTGTGAACTTCAACAGATAAAAATCCGATACAGAAGGACTCTATAACAATTTATGTTACAGAGTCTTTTCTATTGAAATGCGTTAGTTTTGCTGTTCAGAAACACACTGTTCAACGAAACATCCTCATGGTAATTTTGACTATAGTCGATGTTTTTCACTTTTTTATTGATGAAAATGTTAAAATGATGAGTAGCGTATTTTTTTATGAAAGGACGGTGCTTGGCATGACGGAACTTCTCGATGACCGGCTGCCGCCGCAAAATATAGAAGCCGAGCAGGCCGTATTAGGTGCTGTTTTTTTAGAACCATCTGCGCTCACGCTCGCTTCTGAGGTATTAATTCCAGAGGATTTCTATAGAATGTCGCATCAAAAGATTTACAATGCGATGCTTGTACTTGGTGATAGAGGGGAACCGGTCGATCTTGTCACGGTGACTTCTGAACTTGCCAATACAGATTTACTAGAAGAGGTAGGCGGGATTTCGTATTTAACCGATATTGCGAACTCTGTCCCAACTGCCGCAAACATTGAATACTATGCAAAAATTGTAGAAGAGAAATCAATTTTAAGACGTCTGATCCGTACGGCGACAACCATTGCACAGGATGGGTACACGCGTGAGGATGAAGTAGAGGATCTGTTGAGTGATGCTGAAAAGACCATTATGGAAGTGGCGCAGCGTAAAAACTCAGGAGCCTTCCAAAACATTAAGGACGTTCTTGTTCAGACATATGATAATATTGAACAGCTTCATAACCGAAAAGGCGATATCACAGGGATTCCAACGGGATTCTCTGAGCTTGACCGGATGACTGCTGGATTCCAGCGAAATGACTTGATTATTGTCGCGGCTCGTCCATCAGTAGGGAAAACGGCTTTCGCATTGAACATCGCACAGAATGTCGCGACGAAGACAGACGAAAGTGTCGCCATCTTTAGTTTAGAGATGGGGGCTGAGCAGCTAGTTATGCGTATGCTTTGTGCAGAGGGAAATATCAATGCACAGAACCTAAGAACCGGTAATCTGACAGAAGAGGACTGGGGCAAGCTGACAATGGCGATGGGCTCGCTATCAAATAGTGGGATTTTCATTGATGATACACCTGGAATCAGGGTAAGTGAAATTCGCTCGAAATGCCGCCGTTTGAAGCAAGAAAACGGTCTTGGCATGATCCTGATTGACTACTTACAGCTCATTCAAGGGAGCGGACGATCAAGCGATAACCGTCAGCAAGAGGTTTCTGAAATCTCTAGGGCATTGAAATCGCTGGCAAGGGAGCTTGAAGTTCCGGTTATTGCTTTGTCTCAGCTTTCACGCGGAGTAGAGCAGCGTCAGGACAAACGTCCAATGATGTCTGATATTCGTGAATCAGGAAGTATCGAGCAGGATGCCGATATCGTGGCATTCCTTTATCGTGATGATTACTACGACAAAGAATCAGAGAATAAGAACATTATTGAAATCATCATTGCCAAACAGCGTAACGGTCCAGTTGGTACAGTATCACTGGCGTTCGTCAAAGAATATAACAAATTCGTCAATCTGGAAAGAAGGTTTGACGATGCGGGTGTTCCGCCCGGTGCTTAAAGCCCAGCTCAAGAAGCTGGGCTTTTTTTTGATGGATCTACATCGAAAGAATGATTGAAAAACGGTCGAAATGAGGAGGAGAGGGAGAGAGAGAAATCGTATACTAAAAGGAGAAAAGGAGTGATGACTGATGAAATTTCAACAGTTCGAAGCCGCTCAATTACGCATCGCACGTCCAACCGTCAACATGGAAGAGGTTGTTTCTTTTTATGAAAAAGGCTTAGGGCTCAAACGAATAGGTTCATTTGATCAGCATGAAGGATACGATGGTGTGATGCTGGGGCTTCCTCATCAGCATGTTCATTTAGAAATCACCAAACATGAAGAAGAAGAGAGCCTGCCCGTTCCGCATCCAGAACAGCTGCTTGTTTTTTATATTCCTGATGAACAGGAGTTTCAGCAGATGAAAGAGAGACTGATCTCATTTGGCGGACGGCAAGTCACCTCTACAAATCCATATTGGGAACGGGGAGGAGCAACCATTGAAGATCCAGATGGGTATCGCATTGTGCTCATGAACACAGAAGGAATTACCCCCGTTTAAAAGGAAGACTCCCATGCCCGGGAGTCTTTTCTGTTATGAACGAGGCGTGACACGCAGTTTCAGCTCTTTCAGTCCATACATGCTGCTGCTTGTCATCGGAACGTAAGAAAGGAGCTCTAACGCCTCATATCGTTCTAATAAAATCTTTATAGCTATACATGCTTCAAGACGTGCCAGTGGTGCGCCAAGACAGAAATGGATACCGTGCCTGAAACCAATATGAGGATTAGGGTGGCGGTGTATATCGAATTCATTTGAGTGAGGGGATGTTTATTTTAAAAGAGAATTTTAAGAATAAAAGAATAGTCTTACAATTTTATGTTAAAATATAATAAAATGGTTAAAAAGAAAAGGAGAACTAATGGATAGAATAACAAAGAACTATTTACAGGAGTTTATTAATGAGAATTCATTAGAGAGTTTAAATGATTCTCAAAAGTTTGAACATTTTTCAGGTGCTATAGTTACATCAACTCACTACACTGAACTGTTTTCAAGTTTTGATATTTCAATCGGTGGCGGTGATGATTGTGGCTTGGACTGTTTCGCGATATTAATCAATGGATCACTAGTAAACGATGTTGATGAAGTGCAGAACTTATATGAAGCTAATGGTTTTATAGAGTGTACATTTGTAATTACACAATCTGAGTCATCAAATAATTTCAATTCACAGAAAGTTGGGGCAATTGAAAATGGTATAATGGACATTTTTTCTGAAAAACCTGAAATGCCGCAAAACAATGCCATAAGAACGAAAATTCAAATTATAAATAAAATTTATTCTCTTAGTAGTAAATTTAGAAACGGGAACCCCTCTCTGTATATATATTATTTAACAACCGGTAGCTGGAGTGAAGATAGAAACCTAGTACAACGAAAAAGAAGACTGATTAAAACCATTTCAAGTTTAACTTTATTTAAACATGTCAGCTTCGAATATTTAGGAGCTTATGAAATTCAAAACCTGTATCGACAAATGAGAAATTCTATTGAAAGAGAAATTCAATTCATTAATAAAACTACATTGCCAGATCTGCCCCCAGAATATGAAGTTCAGCAAGCGTACAGCGGTTTTTTACAGATCAATGAATTTCTGAAATTAATTCATAATGACAGAGAGGAAATTATACATTCAATTTTTTATGATAATGTAAGGGATTTTCAAGAGTGGAATGGTATAAACATAGATATAAAAGAGACTTTAACAGATTCAAATAAATATGTATTATTTCCACTCCTTAATAATGGAATTACATTAGTTGCTAAAAAAATCGATGTTACGGGAAATAAATTCCTTATAAAAGATTATCAAATAGTAAATGGTTGCCAAACTAGTCATGTTATTCACTCTTCAAAGGGTGAGCTTATAGAAGGGATGTTAATTCCTATTAAACTAATAGCGACAGAGAATGAAGATGTAAAAAATAGTATAACTAAAGCAACAAATAGACAGACTGAAATAACTGAAGAGCAATTATTTGCATTATCAGACTTTCCAAAAAGACTCGAACAATATTTTACAACTTTTACAGATAACAAAAAATTATACTATGAAAGAAGATCTAAACAATATAATTTTAATCCAGATGTAGAGAAAGTTCGAGTTATCAACTCTACAATTTTAATCCGTTCATTTGCAGCAATGTTTTTAAATTTACAACACAGGACAACTAGAAATTATAAACTGTTACAAAAACAAATAGGTAAAGATATATTTAAGGATGATCATAAACTTGAAATGTATTATATATCAGCTTATGCCTATTACAAGATGGAGTATTTATTCAGGTCACAAATATTAAGTCCTACTCTTAAAGCTGCAAGATTTGCATTGCTAATGATTTTTAAAGAGTTAGCTATGAATAATTCAAAACAGCCCCAGTACTTCAATTCCAGAGAAATGGAAAGGTATTGTAATCAAATGATGGATATACTATGGGATAACGAAAAATGCAAAAATTTATTTATTGAATCATCTAAGATAATCTTAGAAATTTCCGGAGATAATTACAGTACCGATTTTGTGCGTACAGATTCTTTCACCAATCTAATCACTAGTTACTTTAAGAAAGAAAAAGTAACTCAGTAGAATATAAAGCCACCCTTATTAGGGTGGCTTTATTATTAAGCTACGTATTACATAATTTAACAAAGGAATACTTTTAGAAGATTGGCAAGAATTGCATGCGTCTTATGTGTATATTTTTCGATTTTATCAGCATTTGCAGGAACATGAAGAGGAGTATCAAATTCTTTTGAAACGAGGACGAGAGCTCAATATTCATGAAACGGTTCGTGCTTTTTTTGAAGAAAGCTTTTCTATGGGGTTAGAGGAAATCGCAGGCTCAAAGCCTCATCCACATCTCGTTCCAATCGACATGCAGCAGCAATTCGTCATTTCTGCTTATGTTGGAACAGCAGAATGGTGGTTGAGGACAGGGAGACCGTACTCACCTGATTTTATGGCAAGCTCGATGATTCATTTAATTGAAAATCAATAGAAATTAGGAACCATCAAAATAGTTGTTTTTACTCAAAATCTCCCTTTTTAAGCGCTGAAGAAGTGATTAAAGCGCTTTTTCTCATAATTAAAACGAACAAAATTTGATTTCGAGATATTAATGTTCGGATTTCACGTTGACTTTTTCGTTTTGCATTGATAAAATAAATGTGTTTGAAAGAGATAACGTTTTGAAAGGTTAACGGAGGTGCACGATATGTCTTCAGTAGTCGTAGTAGGTACGCAGTGGGGTGACGAAGGGAAAGGGAAAATTACCGATTTCCTTTCAGAAAATGCAGAGGTGATTGCCCGTTATCAAGGGGGGAACAATGCAGGTCACACGATCAAATTTGATGGAGTGACTTACAAGCTACACCTCATTCCGTCCGGTATTTTTTATCAAGAGAAAACTTGTGTCATCGGTAATGGAATGGTGGTTGATCCTAAAGCGTTGGTCACTGAGCTTGCGTATCTTCACGAACGGAATGTGAGTACAGATAACCTCAGAATCAGCAATAGAGCCCATGTGATTCTGCCTTACCATTTAAAATTGGACGAGGTGGAAGAAGAGCGGAAAGGGGCTAACAAGATCGGTACGACGAAAAAAGGAATCGGACCAGCTTATATGGACAAAGCAGCTCGTATCGGTATCCGTGTCGCAGATCTATTAGATCGTGAAGTATTTGAAGAGAAGCTTGCACGTAATCTAGAAGAGAAAAATCGTCTTTTAGAGAAAATGTACGACACAGAAGGCTTCAAGATTGAAGATATTTTAGACGAGTATTATGAATATGGCCAGCAAGTGAAAAAATATGTCGTGGACACATCTGTTGTCTTGAATGACGCACTAGATGAAGGCCGCCGTGTGCTATTTGAAGGAGCACAAGGCGTTATGCTTGATATCGATCAAGGGACATATCCATTTGTCACGTCATCTAACCCAGTGGCTGGAGGAGTGACGATTGGTTCTGGTGTAGGACCAACGAAAATTCAACATGTGGTCGGCGTGTCAAAAGCGTACACAACACGTGTTGGAGATGGCCCATTCCCGACAGAACTCCATGATGAAATTGGCGATCAAATCCGTGAGGTTGGCCGTGAATACGGTACAACAACTGGACGTCCGCGCCGTGTTGGCTGGTTTGACAGTGTCGTTGTCCGTCATGCTCGCCGTGTGAGCGGGATTACAGATCTATCTCTTAACTCAATTGATGTACTGACAGGGATTGAAACATTGAAAATCTGTGTCGCTTATAAATTGAACGGAGAAATCACAGAAGAATTTCCAGCAAGTCTAAATGAACTAGCGAAATGTGAGCCTGTCTACGAGGAAATGCCAGGATGGACAGAGGATATTACAGGCGTGAAGAATTTAAGCGAACTGCCTGAAAATGCCCGTCATTATTTAGAGCGCATTTCACAATTAACAGGTATTCCACTTTCCATTTTCTCAGTCGGACCAGATCGTTCCCAAACGAACGTTGTCCGCAGCGTGTACCGTCCATAATAATAGACTGATCAGACACCAGTAAAATTGCACATTTTACTGGTGTCTTTTTGTTTAAATATTTCTTAATTTCAGTAGAACAGGCTTCCAATCATTACCAAAATATGATAACTGTATAGGGGGAAGGAGCGTTCTAGTGAAAGAAAGAATAAGATTATTAGATATTTTACGAGGTTTTGCCATATTAGGCACATTGGGAACGAACGTCTGGTTTTTTGCGTATGCAGGGGATACCTTTGCGACAGATCAGATTGCAGATGAATATGAACATGGCAGTTTTCTAGAAAGCCTTGTTTCCATGTTCGTCTATGGGAAAATGCTCTCACTGCTCACAATCATGTTCGGTGTAGGGTTAGAGCTGAAATATCAGCAGGCCAAAAGAAAAAACATGCCTTGGCCAGGTACATATTTATGGATTCTTTTATTTTTATTTATCGAAGGCTTTGTCCATTTTGCACTTGTGATGGAATATGATGTGCTCATGAGTTACGCTGTGACCGGTTTGCTTGTGGCATTTATTGTACGAGGAGGGAGCAAGCGCATCAAAAGAGGCATGATGTTCTCTGGAGTCATTCATTTACTTGTTCTGTCCTGTCTGATGGTGTTCTCCCTCTCTGAAATGGAGACAGAATCGTATGATCAAAGCAGTGAACCGGCGCTGGAAGAGCAGCTGCCAGAGACATGGATCTCGCAGGTTCAAGAACGATTACAACACTTTTTCATGTACCGTGAAGAAGCGATCTTTATCATTCCAATGAACACATTTCTGTTTTTATTAGGTGTGCGGATGATGAGAGCCGGTGTTTTTTATGCAAACGAACGCGGGCAATCTCTACGGAAAATATTATTTCGAGTCGGTCTGTGGGTGGGTCTGCCGCTGAATGCACTTGTCTTCGTTCCGAACGAACTAGTGGAATTCGTTGTGCGCTATGCGTTTTCGCCATTCCTTTCTCTTTTCTATATCGCTGTCATTGCGAAGCTCCTGGTTCACACGGAATCATGGTTCATGTGGAATTGGTTTGAATATGTAGGGAAAATGGCACTCAGCTGTTACATCCTGCAAAATATCATCTGCTCGGTTCTTTTTTATAGCTGGGGATTGGGTCTTGGCGGACAAATCAACGCCCCTCTTATCGTATTGGCATGGCTGCTCATTTCACTTCTGCAAATTGCCATATCAGCATGTTGTCTAAAGGTTTGGAGAATGGGTCCAATGGAATATATTCGTTCGCGGGCACTTCGCCGGGTGACGATGAAGAAGGCAGCATAAAGGGGAATAGCTACAATGTTTTTTAAAAAAATGACGAAAAGAGAACAAGCGAATTCACATAAAGCAGCTGTACCAGCGTTTGTCTTTTATCTTCTCGCATTAGGAGGACATGCGCTGTACTCGTATGTTGAAGGTGACAGACCACCCGTCACTTTTGTCATTCTCATGGCGGGACTTCTTGTGTTTTTCGCCGCAGACTGGCTATTTAACAAAAGACAATCATAAAAAAAGAGCCCTCATTACGAGGGTTCTTTCTTATTTCACGCTTTTATATTGGACTTTTAAGTTTTTGCGGATGTACTGGATGATTTTGCGCAGTTCGTTGGCATGCGGTCTGCCAAACGGACTTGTTTGTCTTTGCTGATAGAGGACTTGGCCCTTTTCATTTAATAAGAAATAGGCAGGTTCCCCGTGCACTCCGTGATCTTCATAAGGAGCATCTTCTCCGTGATAGTGGACTTCATATGCTTTTAATGAAGTAAGGTCCTGGTCAGACATGATCGGGAAAGATAGTCCTTCTTTATCCGCAAATTCCTTCAAGTCATCAGGGTTATCCGTTGAAATCGTCATTAAGTGGATATCCTTGTCTTGAAAGTATGATTGCTGCTGTTCGAGCTCTTTTAATTCTTCTACACATACTGGGCACCATGAGCCTCTAAAGAAGACGATGAGGTGCCAGCTTTGATGCTCCTCTAAATGTTTGTGAAAATCAATATGTTCACCCTGTACTGTTGGAAGTGAAAAGTTGGGCATTTTATCTCCTAATTTAAATGAACTCATACTGCTTCCTCCTTTTTCAATCACAATGTCACTTGTTTCATGTATAACCATTTTTGAGCGGTCTAAAACGTTTCTATGTGCTTGAATAGGCAGTGGTCATGAAAAGGTGAATCAGAAATGAAGGCGGTTGCAAATAGAAGGGCTTTGGCAGGAGATTTCAAATCCGACACTTTTTTTAAAAAAATGTCGAAAAACGTATTGCCATATGTAATTACTCTATGATATTATAAATCTCGTTGTTGCAAAGGTCTCTGAAACTTGTTAGGATGCGATGTTCCAGCTTTTTTAAAGCGATTGGTTTGACGCAATACGGCTTCTTCAGATTCACTTTTCACAAACCGAGAGCCATTAGCTCAGTTGGTAGAGCATCTGACTTTTAATCAGAGGGTCGAAGGTTCGAGTCCTTCATGGCTCACCATGTATTGGCCCGTTGGTCAAGCGGTTAAGACACCGCCCTTTCACGGCGGTAACACGGGTTCGAATCCCGTACGGGTCATTGATTTACTTTAGCGTTAAGCTAATTTTTCCTCACTTGCTTGAAGGAGCACCACGATTGCTTTTTCGGGCAAGTTACTGAGGTCCGGTAGTTCAGTTGGTTAGAATGCCTGCCTGTCACGCAGGAGGTCGCGGGTTCGAGTCCCGTCCGGACCGCCATTTATACATATTCATCTTTTGATGATGGCTCGGTAGCTCAGTTGGTAGAGCAACGGACTGAAAATCCGTGTGTCGGCGGTTCGATTCCGTCCCGAGCCACTTCCAAACGCATCTGCAATCGCAGGTGCGTTTTTATTTTATGAAAAGAAGGCATAAAAAGGGAGAAGCCGGACCTAGGTAGGGCCCGGCTCCATAAGAAGAAGACGTTACATCTATATAGACGATTGGTGACTGGAAAAGTTTCAATAAAAAAGGAAAAAAGCCATCAATTTTTTTGAGAGGTGACTTCCTATCCAACGTTTACTAGAAAAGAAAGCCGTTATTATTTTTATCTTTGCCACGTAAAACGTTATAATAGACAGTGAGCCTTTTTTGCTCAAACGAAAAGGCCTGATGAGAGATGCAAAATGGAATGACATAGATGCTAAAAATGCAGGAGGAAATCACAATGGAAAAAAAGATTCTTGTCGTAGATGATGAAAAACCGATTGCTGATATATTGGAGTTTAACTTAAGAAAAGAGGGCTATGAGGTTCATTGTGCATATGACGGAAATGAAGCCCTTGAAATGGTAGAAGAAATCAAACCGGACATCATTCTGCTCGACATTATGCTGCCGAACAAAGATGGCGTTGAGGTATGCCGTGAAGTGAGAAAAAAATATGACATGCCGATTATCATGCTGACAGCAAAAGACTCTGAAATTGATAAAGTCATCGGTCTTGAGCTTGGCGCAGATGATTATGTGACGAAGCCATTTAGCACGCGCGAGCTGCTTGCCCGTGTGAAAGCGAATTTGAGAAGACAAATTGCTGCGCCGCAGACAGAGGAAGAATCTGAATCAAATGATATTGAGATTGGATCACTTGTCATTTATCCAGATGCATATGTGGTGTCTAAGCGTGAGGAAACAATTGAATTGACGCACCGTGAGTTCGAATTGCTTCATTACTTAGCGAAACATATCGGACAAGTTATGACACGTGAGCACTTGCTGCAAACCGTATGGGGCTACGATTATTTCGGGGATGTGCGTACAGTGGACGTCACAGTCCGCCGTCTTCGTGAGAAAATTGAAGACAATCCTAGCCACCCGAGCTGGATCGTGACACGACGAGGCGTTGGCTACTATTTAAGAAACCCAGAGCAGGACTAAGATTCTTATGAGTAAAGTAGGTTTTTTTCGCTCGATTCACTTCAAATTGACCTTAATTTACGTGCTGCTGATCATTGTCGCCATGCAGATCATTGGCGTGTACTTTGTGAAGCAGCTAGAGCAGTCCTTAATTAATTCCTATGATAATTCCTTGAATCAGCGAATCTACTCGTTATCGTATTACCTAGAACAAGATTCATCGAAAAGCAAGGCAGAATTAAAAGAGGATGCTCAAAAGATATTAAACGACTTTAACAACAAAGATGAGTCTAATGAAATTTCTGAAGTCAGCTATATTGACGAAAGCAGAGAGGTCATTGCCTCTGTGAATAATGGCAGTCAGGAGATTGCCGGGAAGAAAATCACTGATCAAATCATTAGCCGTATTTTTGCGGTCGGCAAAGACTATGAAAAGAAATTCTATGACCCAGAATCCAATAAACGGGTGCGTATTTCTGCGACAGCCGTGAAAAATGAAAACCAAGAAACCGTCGGTGTAATTTATGTTGTGTCTTCGATGGAGAGCGTGTTTAACCAAATGCGAACCATTAACACCATTTTGGCGACTGGCACACTGATCGCACTTGGGACGACCGCACTGCTTGGTATCTTCATCTTTAGAACAATCACTCATCCTATTTCGGATATGAGAAAGCAAGCGATCGAGCTTGCCAAAGGGAATTTTTCCAGGAAAGTCCGAAAATATGGACATGACGAGATCGGCCAGCTTGCGACAACCTTTAACCATCTGACGAGAGAACTGGAGGAAGCGCAGCTGATGACGGAGGGTGAGCGGAAAAAGCTTTCTTCTGTCATTGCCTATATGACGGATGGCGTCATCGCCACGAATCAAAACGGTGCGATTATTCTATTAAACAGCCCCGCATTAGAGCTGTTAAATGTTTCACGTGAAACAGCTCTAGAGATGCCGATTACGTCCTTACTGGGCCTCGAGGACACGCATACATTTGAAGATTTAGTCGAAAATCAAGATTCCATGCTGATAGAAATTGAACGCGAAGATCAGCTGTCTGTTTTGCGTGTGAATTTCTCAGTCATTCAGAAAGAGCATGGGAAGATTGATGGTTTAATTGCGGTCATTTATGACGTCACAGAGCAGGAGAAAATTGATGCAGAACGCCGTGAATTCGTCGCAAACGTATCACATGAGCTACGCACACCGCTGACGACGATGCGAAGCTATCTTGAGGCACTGGCTGAAGGGGCAATTGGTGATAAAGAGCTTGCGCCAAGGTTCCTCAGTGTCACGCAAAATGAAACAGAGCGCATGATCCGGCTTGTTAATGACCTGCTGCAGCTGTCTAAGTTCGACAGCAAGGATTATCAATTCAACCGTGAGTGGACGAATTTTATCAGGTTTATCTCATTGGTCATTGATCGTTTTGAAATGACGAAAGAGCAGCATGTCGAGTTTATCCGCAATCTGCCGCAGCGTGAAATATACGTGGAAATTGATCAAGATAAAATCACACAGGTGCTCGATAATATCATTTCAAATGCCATGAAATACTCCCCAGAGGGTGGACATATCACGTTTACCGTTGATCTGGATGAGGAGAATGGCCTTGTGTTATTCAGCGTCAAAGATGAAGGGATCGGTATTCCGAAGAAGGATATGGATAAAATCTTTGAACGTTTTTATCGAGTGGATAAGGCGAGAACAAGAAAGCTTGGCGGAACCGGCCTAGGACTTGCGATTGCAAAAGAAATGGTTCAGGCTCATGGCGGAGATATTTGGGCTGACAGCATTGAAGGAAAAGGAACAACGGTGACCTTTACCCTTCCGTACAATGAAGAACAAGAGGATGATTGGGATGAAGCGTGAGACCTTTAAAACCATAATATTGACAATCCTAATTGCGATCAGTCTTGTGTTTACGTGGAATATTTGGATGTTCCAGCCCGTCATGCAGGACCAGGCAGATGCCGGCACAAAGGTCGTGGAAACGAAGAAGATTTCAAGCGACGAGCCTAGAAGTCTCATTGATGTCGTGAAGCCGCGCGAGATGTTCATCCATTCAAATGGGGAGCATTTTAAAGTCGATCAAAAGGAACTCTTTCAAAACTTCTGGAATGATGTGAGCCTTTGGGATGTCAAAGAGATTTCGGATGTGTCGGATCAATATTCTGAGCAGAGATTTAAGAATTTCTTCTATGGAAGCGGAGGACAGGGGAAGACATTGGATCTTGTGTTCAATGACTCGATTCCGATTGATATTTTCCAAGCGCTGTTTAAATGGCCGAATAAGTCCATTGAATACAACTCGTTTGATCGGATGATTGTGCCGTTCTCCCAGCAGGACAAGGCCAATAAGAAAGTCTATTTGGTTTCATACAGCAAGGAAACGGTGCTTGAGCTGACAATAGAATCCGCTAACTATCGGAATCTAATGGACAGTATCTCAGCCGCTCAAAACGAGATGCCGCGCTACGATCTCTATACATTCTCAGCGAATTCTAAACGAGATTTCCTCCTTCCGAGAAAGCAAAAGCAGCTTGAAGCGAAAATGTTCTTTATCGAAACGATTAAGACAAGCAAATTCAAGGACGCCCTGTTTACGGACCCGAGTCTTGTGGGCGAGGAGTCTAATTTAAATCGGACAGTGTACACAGATGGCACAAGCCGTCTTGAAGCCAATCAAAAAGACCACCGCATCCAATATCAGCACCGCAATATCAATTCCAGCACCGTTTTCCAAACGGGGGATTTGATCAAGCGAAGTGTGAAGTATTTCAATGATACGGGGAGCTTTACCGATGACTATCAATACTTTGGCATCAACAGCAACCAGCAGCTTTCCTTTAATATGTTTATGGATGGTCTGCCGATCGTCAACAGTACAAAGCATCCATTTGGGATGACCTCTCTTGAAGTACAGTGGGCGAATGATGACATCTTGAATTACAAGCGTCCAAACTATATTCTAGGCAACAAAGCGAGTCAGAGTGAACAGGTCAAGCTGATGAACGGGACAGAGCTGAAGGACTTAATCGTCAAGCAGACGAAATATGATGACCTGGAGAAAATTGAACAAATTTTCCCGGCCTATCAAGCTGCTTCAACCGCATCAGATCAAGATCAAGCGATGTTTGTCTGGCTGGAGCCAGTATGGTGCATGAAATATAACGGCAAAACCGTGATACTATCGCATGATTTGTTGACAGAGGGGAGCGAGAATAATGGAGTGGAATAAGACCAAAACGATCTTTATCCTAGCCTTTCTCGTTCTCGATATCTTTCTAGGTTTTCAATACTTTGAAAAACGATCAACCGATCATTTTGCGATTATCGAAAAAACGGATACGCTGGAAGAAATGAAGGCAGATGGGATCAAATATGGCAATCTATCAGATGAAGCGAAGATTGGATACCGCATTACAGCTGAAAAGAAGCAATATACGAAAAAGGATGTCGACGGATTAGCTGATCAAAAGGCGAAAAGCACATTCCCGAAAACGGACAAAGATGATCCTGTCACACTGCTTGAGATGACCTTCAATAAACCCGTTGCATTGCCAAAAAAGGATATAAAAACAGCGGCGACAAACCTCGTAAACCAGCGTTTGCTGGATGGGAAGAATTATAAGCTGTGGAGTATTGATGAAGAGACAAGGAAGATCGTCTTTTTCCAAACGTATAAAGGGAAATACATCTTCCAAGAAGGCCTTGATGACACCGAAACCATCGGGAAAATCACCTTAGATGTAAACGATCAAAACGAGGTCGTGTCGTATCAGCAGTCGATGGTGACGTCGATTAATGAAGTGAGAAAAGAAACCCTTGTCCCAGCCCTTGAAACCGTGAAGGACTTATATACACAAAACATGCTGAGCCAAAACACGACCGTGAAAAAGGTAGAACTTGGCTACTATACGCAATACCCGGGTGCAAGCACGCAGGTCATGGTGCCTGTATGGCGAGTCGAGCTTGAAGGCGTATCAGTTAGTTCAAAGAAAAAGACAGAAGAAGAATATTTGATCAATGCCATTGATGGCTCAACACTTGATCATATAGAGAAAGATGACAAATCTTCAATGGAGTGAGAGAACATGAGCTTGCAGTTCAGTGTACTAGCGAGCGGAAGTACGGGGAACGCTTTTTATTTAGAAACAGACGAGCATGCCTTTTTAGTGGATGCTGGATTAAGTGGCAAACAGATGGTCGAGCTGCTTGGTCAAATCGACCGCAAGCCTGAAGACTTGGACGGCATTTTTGTGACACACGAGCACTCAGATCATATTAAAGGGCTCGGTGTCATGGCAAGAAAGTACAAGCTCCCTGTCTATGCAAATGCGAAAACATGGAAGGCGATGGAGTCTCATATCGGGAAGATTGACACAGAGCAAAAATTCCACTTTGATATGGAAACCGTCCAATCCTTTGGTGGTCTCGATGTTGAGTCCTTTGGCGTCTCACATGATGCGGCTGAGCCCATGTTTTACGTGTTCCATTATGGCGGGCGCAAACTTGCCCTGATGACGGATACAGGCTATGTGAGTGATCGTATGAAAGGCATCATTCAGTCAGCCAATACGTTTGTATTTGAGAGCAATCATGATGTCGGTATGCTGCAAATGGGCCGATACCCGTGGAGCATTAAGCGCAGAATTCTGAGCGATGTCGGACATGTATCAAATGAAGATGCCGCTCTTGCGATGACAGATGTGATTGGAGATGCGACCTCACGCATTTATTTGGCTCACTTGAGTCAAGACAACAACATGAAGGATTTAGCCCGTATGGCGGTCCAGCAGACGCTTGAGATGAAGGGCTTTGTTGTCGGGGATGGCTTTGATTTATATGATACGGACCCGAAAAAAGCAACCCCGCTTTGCGCCGTATGATTTTTACAATCGTATGATTAAGATAAGAGCTTCTTACCAACACTATATACATCATCTATTCACTGAAAGGAAGGAAACATAGTGGATTATCGCGATGTAGAGTGGAAGCCGAGACGAAGCAGAAAAGGATATTTCCTATCTGGTCTGATCGGTGTATTGGTAGGAGCTTTTTTAATGGGATTCTTTTTCCCCTATGTGTCAGGACAGAGCGGCAGTCCCTTTGGGTGGCAGCAGAACGGAGATGGGCAATCAGCACAGGGCCCTTTAAAGACCGTCAATGTGAACGTCAATGATGCGGTCACGAAAGTCGTATCTAATATGTCGGATACGGTTGTCGGCGTCATTAATATCCAAAAGTCGAGCTTTTGGGAAGAAGGCGGGGAGGCAGGCAGCGGGTCAGGTGTGATTTATAAGAAAAAGGGTGATACCTTTTATATCGTGACCAACCACCATGTCATCAAAGGAGCCAACCAGCTTGAAGTGAGCCTTCAGGATGGGACAAGAATTGGTGCCAATCTTGTTGGAAGCGATCAGCTGATGGATTTAGCGGTTCTCACCGTCAAAAGTGATAAGATCAAGAAGACCGCCGCCTTTGGCAATTCAGATCATGTGAAGCCAGGTGAGCCAGTCATCGCCATTGGAAATCCGTTAGGGCTTGAATTCGCGGGCTCTGTCACACAAGGTGTCATTTCTGGAACGGAACGTGCGATTCCTGTAGACTCGAATGGGGACGGACAGGCGGATTGGAATGCGGAGGTACTGCAAACAGATGCCGCCATCAATCCAGGCAACAGCGGTGGTGCCTTGATCAATATGGACGGAAAAGTTATCGGCATCAACTCAATGAAGATTGCTGAATCAGAGGTAGAAGGCATCGGGCTGTCTATCCCGGCGAATCTAGTCATCCCTGTCATAGAAGATTTAGAGCACTACGGAGAGGTGAAGCGTCCGTATCTAGGCGTTGGCATGAAATCATTAGCAGATATTGCGAGCTATCACTGGCAGGAAACGTTGAAGCTGCCATCTAAAGTCACATCAGGGGTTGTCGTGATGAGTGTCGAGTCTTTGTCTCCAGCGGGAAAAGCGGGACTAAAAGAGCTGGATGTCGTCACCTCCTTTGATGGCAAGAGTGTACAGAATATCGTAGATCTTCGTAAGTATTTATATCAAAAGAAAGTCGGCGACAAGGTAAAGATGGAGTTTTACCGAAGCGGAAAGAAAAAATCAGTAGAGGTCAAACTTTCTCAAACCGACCGATTCGGCGGATGACCAGTTCCTTGATGGGACTGGTTTTTTTCGCATGCTCATCATATGATGGAGGAAAGGGGGCGGTACGAATTGGTTACACTACAACCAATGTCACAAACGGATTACGATGTATTGATGGAGAAGGCCATTCAGCGGTACGCAGAAGAAAAGGTACTCGCAGGGACATGGGAAAAGGAAGAATCACTTGCGAACGCAGAAGAGCAATTTGATCGTCTTCTTCCAGAAGGTCTGCAGACAGAGCATCATGAGCTATGGCATTTCTTAAATGGGGAAGAAGCGATTGGCTGGGTTTGGCTTTGTTATGACCCGAATCACCCTCAGCAGGAAGGATTCATTTATAACTTTATTTTATTCGAAGCTTATCGAGGAAAAGGCTTTGCAAAGCAGGCCATTGCTGCATTAGAGGAGCAGGCAAAGTCATTAGGAGTGCAAAAACTCTCGCTCCATGTCTTTGCTCACAATCAAATCGCCCGTTCACTGTACGAGAAGACCGGATTTGCAGAAACCGGAATCTATATGAGTAAACCTTTATAAAAAAGAAGAAGTACCGTGCGGATCGCGTACGGTACTTTTTTATGAAGTGCTCATGGCATCCTGAGCCGTGACTCTGTATAAATCGACTTTGCATTTCACGAAAGCGCGGATGATCGATGGGACTTGGGCTTCTGAACGAATCAACAATGAGGTCTCGTCATCACTGATCACAAGATCTGTTCCGACAGTTTGTAAGTACTGCGTGAGAACAGGTTTCACCTCATCATCAATCCACGCATGCTTGAAGGTTGCACGTATGTTTGAGGATGTGATGGTTTTTTCTTGAGGATGAGTATGGGGGGACACTAATTTTCCTTCAGAAATGAATGCCGTTTTGGTACAAATACTATTTGTGAACCTTGGGCGGTCAGCCGTTAAAAAGACGGTTTTCCCTTCATGTTTTAACGTTTCAATGACCTGCTGGATGTGCAAGATCGAATCAGCATCAATATCGGCAAAAGGCTCGTCTAGTAAAATAAATTCGGGCCGATGGGCGATGGCCTGCGCCATTCCGAGCCGCTTCTTCATACCAGGTGTGAAGGTACCGACCTTTTCCTGATGATAGTGATGTAAACCGACAAATTCGAGCAGTTCTTCATAATCACTCGTTTTCTGGCGTGTCCCGGTGATTTTGGATAAGTAGGCAATATGTTCAAGTGCCGTGAGCCCTTCATATAAATCCGTATATTCAGGCAGAACACCGATATGCTGCCTCACCTTTTTTAATGAAGGCATATCCATCATCGTAAACGTACCAGAGGTTGGCCGGGAAATTCCCGTAATGATATTGAAAAACGTCGTCTTACCAGAACCCTTAGGTCCAATGAGTCCGAAGATATCGCCTTGATTGACATCAAGGGTAATGTGATCTATCGCGACTTTTGTCCGATATTTTTTTGTGAGCTCTTTTGTATGCAGCATTTAGACATCCCTCCTTTGAAATAGGAGTGCTGTTCCAATGAGTAATACAACGGTTAATGCTGTATTCATGAGTACATAGGTCAGCGGTTCACTCAAGCGTGCATAATAATAAGGCGTCATATATTGGAACCAATGAATCAATCGTTCTGAAGAAAGAACAGATATCATACTGACGATCGGGAAAAGAAAGGAAAACAACATCCCAACAAACATTGATTTCTGCGGTGTTGGAAAGAGCATGGACAAAAATAAAGTACATGAGATACCGACACTGATAAAGGTTAAGATTTTTAACGCATCAGAGAACAGAAAACGATGTGAAATCACCATATTCAGTACGTAAGTCGTCATAATGCAGCTAAGCCAAAACAGCATCAGCCCAAGATATTTTCCGATAATAATGTTCAAACGGGTTGTTTTACTGACGAGAAAACGGATGGTTTTCAAATGAATTTCTCGGCTCAAAATATCGTGAGACAATAAAAAAATAAGGAAGAAACCAAATAACGACATCACCAGTTCATTCCCAATAGAATAAGGATCCTTTGCCTGCTCCCATTTGTCCTGATGAGCAGCAATAAACGGAAGAGTTGAAACAAAAGTAGATAAAATGAAAATAATAACAATTGTTAAAATGGATTTTGTGCTTTTGAAGAGCTGCTTAAACTCATTCATACAGATGGTCCACACACGCTGTACCTCCCTTCATCTTTATTATACCGCTAGAAAGAAAAGACACCATATCTCGCTCTTTAACATTTGTTTAAATTTTATAAAAAGAAGACTCTTCCAGCATCAGTTGACTCACTTTTGAAAATGTTCAGAAAAATATCTTGATTTATCAAAAAACATCATGTATGATAGCTTTAATTCAAGATAGTTAAACAGGCAATGACGAGAGAAAGTACAATCATCAATTTTTCCACAGAGAGCTTCGGCAGCTGAAAAGAAGCAAAAATAATGATTCGAAAAATGGTCTCTGAGCCTCGTGCTGAACATATCTATGATATTAGTAGGACACGACGAGAGTTGGTACTCGTTATCAAAACCACAGTATATGAGCCAGATTGGAGCTTTGTACTTGTAGAGGCTGTTTAGCGCGAGCAAACAGTAAATAAAGGTGGTACCACGAGACAAATACCTCGTCCTTATGATTCAAAGATAAGGATGGGGTATTTTTTATTGTCCACTTTTTTCATACAAATGTTCAAATGTTCCACGTGAAACACCACATCCATTTTTTCAAATGAAAGGGAGATTGACATGAGTGAACATGCATTGGTTTTACAATCAGATTTCGGCATTGATGATGGAGCAGTCAGCGCAATGTACGGAGTGGCAAATACGGTGAGCAGCAGGATCCGCCTTTTTGATTTAACACACAATATACCGCAGTATGACATTTGGGAGGCATCTTACCGCCTGCTCCAAACCGTCACATACTGGCCGGAAGAGACGGTATTCGTTTCCGTTGTTGACCCAGGCGTTGGGTCAGAAAGAAAGAGTCTTGTCGTCAAAACCACCAGCTCGCACTATATCATTACCCCAGATAACGGGACACTCACGCACGTCGCGCAGGATATTGGCATTGTGGAAGCCCGTTATTTAGATGAAACCATTAACCGGCTGCCGAAGTCGGGAAAATCACATACATTCCATGGGAGAGACATTTACGCGTATACAGGGGCGAGAATCGCTTCAGGTGTGATTTCTTTTGAAGAGGTTGGGCCAAAGGCGAATATTGATGATATTATTCACCTTCCAGTCGTACAGGCTTATGCGAAAGAAGAAGTCATCACAGGAACGATTGATATTTTAGATGTGAGGTTCGGAAACCTTTGGACAAACATTCATCACACGTTATTTGAACAGCTTTCAATTAATTACGGCGATGCAATAGAAGTTACCATTGCCAACGGGCCGAAAAATGTGTATAAAAATATCATGACCTATGGACGATCTTTTGCCGATTTAAAGGTAGGCGAACCACTCGTATATGTCAATTCACTCGATCATTTAGGCGTGGCGATCAATCAAGGGTCATTTGCAAAGGCTTATAACATCGGTACAGGCACAGGCTGGCGCCTTTCGATTCGCAAAGCTCCGCGCATTATATACGAATAAGAGGAGGAAACATCATGGCAGGTAAACAACTTTCAACGAAAATTGTCGTTGCCATCGGAATTGGCGCAGCCGTCTTTGTCATTTTAGGACGCTTCGTCTCCATTCCAACTGGGATTCCGAATACACAAATTGAGACATCGTACGCATTCCTTGCATTAATGGCTGTGCTTTTTGGTCCTGTTGCAGGCGCACTGATTGGGTTTATTGGTCATCTCATTAAAGATGCCACCACATTCGGCCCTTGGTGGAGCTGGATTATCGTTTCAGGTGTTGTTGGGTTATTGATTGGCTTCATTTCTAACCGTTTAAAAGTAGAAGAGGGCGACTTTGGCTGGAAGAAGATCACGCTTTTCAACGCCGTACAAGCAGGTGCGCAGGCATTAGGCTGGTTTGTCATTGCTCCTGTACTCGACATTGTGATCTATGCAGAACCTGCGAACAAAGTATTTGTTCAAGGCATCGTGGCAGGGATCTCGAACATCATCACAGTCGGTGTACTAGGAACCATCATCATTGCGGCTTATGCGAAAACGAGAAGCAAAAGCGGCAGTCTATCGAAAGAAACATCATGAAGCAAGGTGGAACACATAAATGAAGAAACCGATGATTCAATTCGAACATTTCGGATTCAAGTATCGCAGTCAGGCAGAACCGACATTGAAAGATATCAACCTGACCATCTATGAAGGGGAAAAAGTCCTCATCGCAGGCCCGTCTGGATCGGGAAAAAGCACGCTAGCCCATTGTATCAATGGGCTAGTTCCTGCGTCTTATAAAGGTTCTATGGAAGGAAGTCTTCACATCGGCGGGAAAAATGCAGAGAAAGAGAACATTTTCTCCCTTTCACAGCTCGTCGGAACGGTGCTGCAGGACCCTGATGGACAATTTATCGGGCTGACCGTTGGAGAAGACATCGCGTTTGCTCTTGAAAATGATCAAGTCACACGCGAAGAAATGAAAACACGTGTCGAAGAAGCGGCAAGATTAACAGAGGTAGACGGCAAGCTGGCATCGTCCGTGCATGAGCTGTCAGGCGGTCAAAAACAACGTGTCGCCATTGCGGGCGTACTTGTCAACGATGTCGACATTTTGCTGTTTGATGAACCACTTGCAAGCCTTGATCCGTCTACAGGCAAAGAAGTGATCGATCTTATTGATCGACTGCAAAAAGAAACGAAAAAAACGGTCGTGATGGTCGAGCACCGGTTAGAGGACGTCCTCTTCCGTCATGTCGACCGCATCATCGTCGTCAATGACGGCACGATTGCAGCGGATATGACACCAGATGAATTGCTCGCCTCAAATGTATTAGAAGCGGCATATTTGCGCGAGCCTTTATATGTAAAGGCCATGAAATATGCAGGCATTCCAGTTACACCGGGAGATCAGATAGCTAATTTACAGCATCTCACCTTAAATGACGAGGAAAAAGAGAAAATCGAGCAGTGGATGGAAGCGTCTGAGCCGTCAGTAGAGCAGATTGCAGCGCAGGATTTACTAGAGGTGCGTGAGCTGAGCTTTGACTATCCGACAAGACCAAACACGCTGAGCAACATCTCCTTTACCGTCAAAAAAGGAGAAATGATCAGCATCGCAGGAGCCAATGGCGCAGGCAAGACGACACTATCCAAGGTGCTCTGCGCATTTGAAAAGCCAACGAAAGGGACAATTCATCTGAATGGCGATGACATCACAGGAGACACAATCAAACAGCGTTCTGAACGAATCGGCGTTGTCATGCAAAACCCAAATCAAATGATTTCAAAACAAATGATCTTTGATGAAGTCGCACTCGGTCTCGTTTTAAGAGGCGTAAAGGAAGACGACATCAAAGAACGGGTGGAGCGGGTTCTAAAAGTATGCGGCTTATATCCATTTCGGAACTGGCCGATTTCAGCCCTCAGCTTCGGACAGAAAAAACGCGTCACCATCGCATCAATTCTTGTATTAGAGCCAGAAATCATCATTTTAGATGAGCCAACCGCCGGACAGGATTTTAGACATTACACAGAGATGATGACGTTTTTAGAGCAATTAAATCAGCAGGGTGTCACGATCTTCATGATCACCCATGATATGCATTTGATGCTCGAATACACGACAAGAACCATTGTCATTTCAGATGGAGAAAAAATCGCAGATGATACCCCAGCCAAAGTGCTGACAGATCAGCTGCTTGTCCAAAAGGCGAGCTTAAAGGAAACGTCGCTGTATGAACTGGCGCTGAAAGCAGACTGGCCGAATCCAAATGAACTCGTGGATCGCTTCATTGAGGTTGACAGAAAGGAACGAATGACATGGCTGTAGACATGCTGTCCTATATCGATCGCCCGTCGCCGATTCATCGGCTGACAGGTGCAACCAAACTCATTTGCTTTATCCTCTGGTCATCCGCAGCGATGCTCACGTATGATACAGGCATTTTAGTCTTTATGCTAGCCGCCAGTATCGTATTCTTTCAGCTATCGAACGTGCGATTTCGTGATATTTCCTTCGTGGTGATTGTTCTGGCGATTTTCCTAGTCATCAACAACATCGCCATTTACGTCTTTGCGCCCCAGCAAGGAGTCGCCATCTACGGAGCAAAGCATGAGCTGTTTCATATTGCAGGCTGGTACAACGTCACACTGGAACAGCTTTTCTATCAATTGAATATTACGCTGAAATATGTGACCGTCATGCCAGCAGCGCTTTTGTTTATCGTCACAACGAATCCAAGTGAATTTGCCTCATCGCTCAGCCGAATCGGGGTCAGCTACCGGATTTCCTATGCTGTCGCGATTGCCTTACGCTATATTCCAGATATTCAGCGGGATTTTCGAACGATAGCGATTTCTCAGCAAGCAAGAGGAATTGATTTATCGAAGAATGAAAAACTGGTGAAACGGATTAAAAATGCGCTGTCGATTGTGATGCCGCTCATTTTCTCCAGCTTGGAGCGGATTGAAACGATCAGCAATGCGATGGAGCTGCGCGGATTTGGAAAGCATAAAAAGCGCACATGGTTCACGGCGAAAGACTTTCAAAAAGCAGATTATGCTGCGTTATTGTTTGTTGGTGTGGTACTCATCGTGTCGCTAGTGATTACATTTGTTAGAGGAACAAGATTTTATAATCCATTTTTATAGAAAGAAGCCTTCACAGAAGTGGAGGCTTCTTTGTTTGGTTTGTGGATAAAAGGTGTGGGAAATGGCAAAAGACTATTAACATGTGAATAAATCGGTTATATTGAACAATGAGCGAAACACTTGTGAATAACCAGACAACATATTGGAGGAATAAGAAACTTATGAACAAAACATTATATGCTTGTGCAGAACACATAGAAACCGTATTAGACATGTACATAGATGATCACGAACAGCCACCAGAATTCAGAAAAATCGAACATACACACAGTTTATCCACAACCTGTGAATTGTGCGATGAACCTGCAATATATATAGTGGGGAACGAATGATCGGACACAAAATACACAAATTTTATCCACAATTGTTGATAACTTATATGAATAACTTGTTCTTAAGGTGGGGATGACCTGTGAATATATCAATTATCACAGTAGGAAAATTAAAAGAGAAATATTTAAAACAAGGCATAGCGGAATACACAAAGCGATTACAAGCCTATGCGAAAATCGACATCATTGAGCTCGCAGACGAAAAAGCACCCGAACACCTCAGCGATCAAGACATGAAAATCATCAAAGACAAAGAAGGCGAACGCATCCTAAGCAAAATCAACCCAGACGCCCACGTCATCGCCCTCGCCATCGAAGGAAAAATGAAAAGTTCCGAAGAATTAGCCGATACAATAGATAAGCTGGCAACATACGGAAAAAGCAAGGTATGTTTCGTCATAGGCGGATCCCTCGGATTAAGCGACGCCGTCATGCAGCGTGCGAATGAGAAACTGTCGTTTTCGAAAATGACGTTCCCGCATCAGTTGATGAGATTGGTGCTGGTGGAGCAGATTTATCGAGCGTTTCGGATTGTGCGGGGGGAACCGTACCATAAGTAAGTGAGGAATGAGAAGAGTAAATTTAGCTGAGGGTAATCTGTGCAGTTGATTTTTTAATGCTTAGACATTGACATAGCAGGAAAACAATATTCCGTTTTCCTGTTTTATCTCCAATAGGAAAGACGAGATCGACCCCAAATCATGTTCAAGTTGAAATATTTATAATTGCTCTTAATCCAGATTCTCTTTAGGTTTTTCTTTATGTTTTCTGTTTTTGACCTCAGTAAATAAGTTATCTGACATGATTGTTTGAGTTTTTGATGATCCATTCTGAGGACGGGATTGGTTTGATTCAATTAGTGATTTGAGCATCTGAATATCCTCTTTAGTAGCATATTGTTTATCAGACTTTAACATATATCCTAACTGACCGTTCGCTTCTATTGTTGCCCATTGTAAGTCAGTGAAATGCTGAATGTTCTCCTGCCTCATTCGTACTTCAAGCATATCAACAGTTAACCGCAGCTTTTTTAAATTGCTTTCATTAATTTGGCCGTTTTCGACTACTAGAAGTGATTTTCCATAAACAAATGTCTCAAAAACATTGTATTTCAAAGCGATATACTCAATAAAAAGAAGTGTAATTACCATCAAAAATGTAATCACCATTGTAATCCAGATGTTCCTGTCACCCACAGGTTGAATAATCAATGATCCGACTGCTATCATCATGACAGTCTGAGCTACCGTAAGCTGTGAGATTGATTTTCTTCCTGCTAACCTCAAAATTATGACTCCTCCTACGACAACGACAATAGCTTTCCATATGAAGTGAAAATCCATAAGCAATCCCCTTTCCGAACAATCAATTTTGTTTAGTGCTTTTTTTTCTTTTTTTTACATTTTCTAATGTTTCTCCTTGGGGAAGATTATATAACCTGCTCTTAGGGTTATATATTTTCTGAGAAGGCCAGAGCCCATGATATCCTGAGAATAGATAGCTGACTAAACAAGCAACAAAAAAGTACTCTAACCCTTTCCCATCAAACATCTCCATTGCCAGCAGGAAAGCAGCTATAGGGGTATTCGCACCCCCGCAAAAAACCGCGATTAAGCCTAAAGCGGCGAGAAATGACATAGGTAAGTCAATGAACGTGTGTAAGGCATTACCTAATGTTGCCCCGATAAAAAACAAAGGGATGGCTTCCCCGCCGACAAAGCCGCTGCCCAGGGTTACCGCAGTAAATACCAGCTTGGCCAGGAAAGCAAAAGGCGGCACCTCTTCTGAAAAAGTTTGTTGCAGCATTTGTAATCCTCGGCCATTGAAGTCTTGTGATCCAACAATTAAAGTTAATCCCACAATGACAATTCCTCCAAAGAAGGCTCTTTTCATATGGTTTTTCTTGAAAAGTTTCTCAGAGAAATTTTGTATTCCGTGCCTCAACTGACAGTAGAGAACACTTATCAGGCTAAAAATGACTGCTATAAGAATAACTTTTAAAAACGTAATAGATGATATTTCCGGTACGGTTTGTATAATAAATTCTTCGTGTTTATGTCCCCAAGCTGCTGTAGTTATATAGTGACCAACAAAGCTAGCCACAAGACAAGGAACAAGTGCTTCAAATTTCAGCTTTCCTAAAGCAGCCATTTCCATGCCAAAAACAGTACCAGTTATGGGTGCTCCGAAGGCAGACCCAAAACCAGCACTTATACCGCTTATAATTAAAACTTTCTTGTCAAATCTGTTTACCTTAAAAAATTTGTTGACCGCTGCAGCTACACTTCCTCCCATTTGGACAGCTGCACCTTCTCTTCCTGTTGAACCGCCAAAAAGGATCGTGATAAAAGTCCCGAAAAAGACGATAGGTCCCATTCTCCGCGGCACCTCTTTTTTTCCATGAACTGAGTCTATCACGAGATTATTTAATTCAGCAGTGTCATTCAAAGTATTATTCAAAAATACCTTTCCGTATTTCATATATATGTATCCTATGATAATTCCTCCAAAGGGGAGAAGGAAGATAAGCCAATCTCTTTTTGCTCGTATATCATCTCCTAGATAATCATTTGTCTCTAAAAGAAAATTTGTTGTCGTACCAATAACTATACCAATTATGCTTCCAAAGAAAATCCATTGACCAAGAATTGAAAAAAAGTCTTTATACTTTAACAGCATTTACCAATTCACCTCATTTCAAATCTTTTAGGAATATCGATTCTATTTTTGCCCATTGTATTAAAATTATTATAATAAGAATTGAATAACCAATTATGCAAAAAAGGATTAAAAACCCTTAAATGCGATTTAATAAAGGCCGTTTTACATCAACTTAAAAATCTTCATTTAGATTTATCACGAAGAGCCTTATCATAAATAAGTGCGGTTTAATGTAAAGTATTTAATTCACATATGACTGTAAGACACTTAGACATATTCAGGTAAAATGAATATATCTATTTTTTTCAAAAATCTTGTAATGTTTTATTGTTTCTTTAGTTATCTTATTAGCTTAATTTATTTAATTGAAACAATCGTCTATTCTCCTGCTAGCAATTTTTTTACGGAGGATAAAAGAATTGGACCTGAGACTAGATTTAGCAGAAAGTGAACTAGTGGATGCTGTCTATTACGGTGAATTTGATCTTGGTTAAGTAACGAAAGAAAAAGAGCAAAATTTGGAGAGATAGAGAGAAAGAAGGAAAATAGAAAGTTTTAAGGGATCTCAAACAACACATGTTGACATATCGTTATTTATCGATATAATGGTTTTTATGGAGCCAATAGAAGTTTTCAAAGCCTTATCCAATGAATCAAGACTGCAAATTTTACAATGGCTAAAGGAACCTGATCGTCATTTTACACCCCACGAAGGGATTGATATGAATACTACAGGGGTATGTGTTAGTCAAATAACAGATAAATTGAAAATGACGCAATCAACAGCATCTCAATACCTTTCAATTCTACTACGAGCTGGATTAATTACGACAGAGCGTATAGGTAAATACACGTATTATAAAAGAGATGAAAATGCCATAAAAAAAATTGCTAAGATTCTAGAAAAAAATATTTAATAAATGAACTGAATTCATACATCAGAATTCAGTTTCATTTATTAAATACAAATCGACTTATCGTAATATATTTTTTTGTTCATACATATTAACAATTCTAGATATGTAAATATATTATATATAGGGAGTGATCTACATTGTCAAACACTGTAAAGGTATACATTTTAGCTATTGTAAGTTTTTTAGTTGGTACATCAGAGTATATCATCTCTGGTATTTTGGATAATATTTCTGAATCATTAGGAATTACGATAGCTGCAGCCGGCCAGTTAATTACCATTTTTTCTCTTGTGTATGCCATCTTCACCCCAGTATTAATGGCTTTAACATCGGGAATGAATAAACGCAAGTTAATGTTATTTTCACTTAGCATTTTTATTCTAGGTAATATTCTTGCATTCGTTCTTCCTGGGTATAAATTATTTATTGTTTCAAGAATTATTATGGCTCTTGGGGCGGGGATGGTCGTCGTTACTGCATTAACAATTGCTGAAAAAATCGCACCAAAAGGTAAGCAAGGTAACGCTATTGCTACAGTAGTAATGGGATTTACAGCATCATTGATAATTGGAGTCCCACTGGGCAGAATGACTAGTGATTTCTTCGGTTGGAAAGCTGTATTTGGAGGAATAGCCTTACTCGGATTATTAGCAATGGTTATAATTTCTCTTACGATTCCAAAAATCCAAGGGGATAAACCTGTACCTTTAATTCAACAACTCGCTCTTTTTAAAAAACCAAAAGTAGTGTTGGGATTAGCCATCACCTTTTTCTGGCTTGGTGGTTATTCAATTGCCTATACCTACCTATCCCCTTACCTTTTAAATATTTCAGGTGTAAGCAACAAATTGCTGAGTGGAGTTCTCCTCGTATTCGGGATTGCTAGTCTAGTTGGGTCAAAGTTTGGTGGATTTAGTACCGATCGATGGGGTGTGAATTTTACTCTGATTAGCGGAATGACATTACATGTCATCATGCTAATATTGCTCTCACTAGTTACGCATTCTTATATTGGAGTATTGCTCATTTTAATATCATGGTCATTTGCTGCATGGTCTTCTGGCCCGACTCAACAATATCACCTAGCTACAATGGAGCCAGAGTCATCAGGTATACTATTAGGTCTCAATCAGTCAATGATGCAATTGGCGATGGCTGCAGGAGCAGCTATTGGAGGTATCTTTGTAGAGAGAGTTTCTCTATCTTCCATTACTTGGGTAGGGGCTTTGGGTGTTGCAATCGCGATCATTGTAACAATATTGGCTTCACGTGCTACTTCGAGTAATGGAATTCGAATTAGTAAACCGCACTTATAATATTGAAGGACAACCGCATCATAAACAGCGGAACGATGGTAAAAAACGTGATTCGATTTAAAATATAATTATAGAAAGGAGGAAGCAACCTATGCACTCAATTAAAAAAATAGGTCAGAATTTTTGGTACATCACACCTATATCGCTTACCGACCGCCCCATTCTAGGTATGGTTGTGGGCAGTAACAAGACATTAATGATTGATGCTGGTAACTCGAAAGAACATGCCAAGTACTTTATCAAAGAAACGTTAAAACATGAGAACTTGACTCCTGATATGGTTGTGCTCACGCATTGGCATTGGGATCATATCTTTGGTCTGCCAGCGCTGCCTGATTCGCTTTCGATTGCTTCTGCAAAGACAAGAAAGGAAATGGAGAAGCTTCTTCCGTTTTCGTGGTCAGATGAGGCGATTGATGAGCGGGTGAGGGAAGGAACGGAGATTGAGTTCTGCGCGAAGGCCATCAAGGAGGAATATCAGGATCACCGAGATATTCAGGTGGTTTTACCGGATGTGACATTTGACCGTCGGATGGAGATCGATCTTGGCGGGGTCACGTGTGTCGTGCAACTTGTTGGGGGCGATCATGCCGCTGATTCAGCCATCGTGTATGTGAAAGAAGAGAAAATCCTTTTTCTTGGTGATTGTATTTATCCGAAAATGTATGCCGAAAAAGTCCATTATTCAATGAAGGAAACATTGCGTCTTTTAGATGAGTTAGATGCTTTTGATGCCGATACGTATATTCCTTCACACCAAAGACCGTGGACAAAAGAGGAGTTTCTTCAGGAAACAGATAAGCTTAGGATGATTGCGAAATACACTGATCTTTATGGTGGAGATCGGCAGAGAATCACGAAAGAATATCAAAATTACGTGAACAGAGAACTGAAAGAAGATGAATTAGAAACCATTGCTTACTTTGTAAATGGTTATTAAATAATTGCTGTAACTAAACGAAAAGTCTCATTTGAGTGATTTCCCTCAAACGAGACTTTTTTATTTTCTATGGTAAACCTACAACATCTTCTGCATCACGAACTGTGACAGATATATTTTTTACATTAACAATAATGACACAATCCCAAGTAGGTTTGATTTGTAGTTCATTGTTTTCATCCATCCAGATCACACCGTTTAATTCGATTAATGGTTCTAAAATGACCATTTTCTTTTCGTTATGATCTGTAATTGCGGTTAAATCATGTTGTAAATTGATTGTCCAGTCAAAAAACTTTATTTTTTTCATAGTTCCTCCTTTTATTCACTGATAACATTACTATACTTATCTAGTGATGCTTTGCGTGGGGGAATACCTATTTTCCAAGCCATTCTTACTTCCCTTATTAGCTTTAGCAAAAGGTGTTGTAGCAGAAGAAAAAATTAGTATATGTGATTAAACATATGAATCTCAGTTCCTATATTCGATTACACACCAAAAAAGTCCCCTCCACTTAAGTTCGAGGGGACTTTTTAATTAAACTTAGGCATTTAACCAAATGTAAATTGAAGATAACTTCTGATGTCATGTTCAGTTGGTAGATGATCGGAATAAGTCTTATATAATGATATTGAAGGGTGTGAAAAACATGATCAATATGAATTTGAAAAAAATGCGAAAAATACACAGGTTTACACAAGAAGAAGTGGCTGAGAAAATTGGTGTTTCAAGGCAAGCTGTTGCGAAATGGGAATCGGGAGAAACTGTGCCGGATATCAACAATTGTAAGGCTTTGGCTGAAATATATGGCGTTGCTTTGGATGATCTCGTGAATAATGTGGATGGTACAGAAGAGGTAGGGGTGAAACCAAAAGGAAAACACATATTTGGACTTGTAAAGGTTGGTGAACGCGGGCAAATTGTCATTCCTAAAAAAGCGAGGGAGATATTCAGCATCAGTCCTGGAGACAGCCTGTTGATTTTGGGCGATGAAGCTCAAGGAATCGCCATTGTAAAAAATGAGGCCTTCCTGCAGTTTGCTGACGATATATATAAGGCACAGGAAGATCAGGAGGATGAGGAATGATTGCTATTCAAACAAAGAATCTAACTAAGAAATTCGAAGAAAAGATTGCAGTCGATTCTCTTAATCTTTCAATTGAACAAGGCGAGCTTTTTACTTTACTTGGAGTGAATGGTGCAGGTAAAACGACAACGATCAAGATGTTGACCTGTCTTAGCATCCCTACTACCGGTGATGCAACGATCCTTGGTAACAGTATTGTTTCTAATCCCTATGCAGTAAAAGAACAGATTAATGTTTCACCACAGGAAACGGCAATAGCTCCTAATTTATCCGTTAAAGAAAATCTTGAATTAATCGCTCAAATATACGGATTCCACAAGAAAACGGTTGATATAAAAGTCGAGGAAATGCTTGGTACGTTTAGTCTGACGGAGGTATCTAAAATGAAGGCTAAAACCTTATCTGGAGGAATGCAAAGAAGACTTAGTATTGCAATGGCACTCATTACTGACCCCAAAATCCTTTTTCTTGATGAACCTACTCTCGGTCTCGATGTCATCGCAAGGCGTGAGCTATGGAGTACTATTGAGAAATTAAAGGGGAGCATGACCATCATTCTCACGACACATTATATGGAGGAAGCAGCAGCCCTTTCGGATCGAATAGGGACGATGGCGAAAGGAAAATTAAAGGCAGTTGGAACAGCAGCTGAATTGATGGAAAGTACCAACACTAAATCACTTGAGGATGCCTTTATTTCGTTAGCTACCAATGAGGAGGTCACCAGATGAAGTCACTAGCCTTTGCTGCACGTAATCGTAAAGAGATTTTGAGAGATCCCTTAAACTTAGCATTTGGTATAGGCTTCCCGTTAGTTATCTTATTTTTGCTTCATGCTATTCAAGCGAATGTTCCAACTGATTTATTTGTCATTGATAAACTAATTCCTGGCATAGTCGTCTTCGGGCTTTCTTTTATCTCACTATTCTCTGGAATGTTAATAGCTAAAGATCGAAGTACATCATTTTTGATGCGATTGTTTACTACACCTCTTTCTGCCTCAGACTACATTGTAGGGTATATTGTCCCTCTCATACCGATAGCAATTGTTCAAGTTATCATTAGCTTTATCGCAGCACTTTTCTTAGGATTACCTTTTAATTCCAATGTTTTGTTATCCATTCTTGTCCTTTTGCCAACATCTTTACTATTTATCGGCATAGGGCTCTTAGTGGGGAGTATATTTAACGACAAGCAGGTTGGTGGTATTTGTGGAGCGCTACTAACGAATATGAGCGCATGGTTAAGTGGTACATGGTTCGATTTGAATTTAGTTGGAGGCTGGTTCAAAGATATTGCGTACGCACTTCCATTTGCTCACGCAGTAGACGCTAGCAGAGCCGCACTTTCTGGAGACTATGCATCAATTTTACTGCATCTTTGGTGGGTAATTGGATATACAGGTGTTATTGTAGCTATCGCCATTTTTGCTTTTAAAAAGAAAATGAATGGGGAAAACGCTTAGTTTGATACAGTTTTTGGTGAAGAAATTTACAGCTGGGTTATCTGGGCCTTTTTCTGTATGATAAACTTTAATGAAGTTGTCATTTAGTAGAGGGAGGTACATATGAAACAGCTTTACATGAAGCAGAAAGTATTTAGTCTGAGCGGCAGGTTTACGGTAAAGGATCAGCAGGAGAACGATGTGTATGTGGTCGAGGGCAGCTTTATGAAGATGCCGAAGACGTTCACCATTCTGAATACAGAACGAGAAGAAATCGCCGTGATTACGAAGAAAATGTTTAGCTTTTTACCAAAGTTTTTAGTAGAAGTTGGTGGGCAAGAGGTATTGACGATCAAAAAAGAGTTTACGTTCTTTAAAGCAAAATATTCAATTGATGCTGCTGGTGTAGAAGTACAAGGCAACTGGTGGGATATGAATTTCCAAGTGCTGCAGAACGGCGAAGTGATCGGTCAGGTGAAGAAGGAATGGTTTACTTGGGGTGACAGCTATAAGGTTGATATTTTGAAAGAAGAGATGGAGCCTGTGATGATTGCACTGGTTGTTGCGATTGATTGTGTGAAGGCTGATGAGGCAGCGTCTAGGTCTTCTTCGTCGACACCGACGAATTAAGATCATCATTTTTTAGAAATAGATGAATAACAATGGAGGGTTTAAAAAGTTGGACAACCTAACCCGCATATTAAGATTAAGAGACGCAGAAATATGGGAGATGAATTTCTCGATAAAAAAGAAATCACCATTTATTTCTCCATTACAGATTTAAATCGAAAAGCAACGACTCACGATAATCCTCTAGCTACCCAAGAAGAACTGGATGAAAGAGATAATTACATTTCAATTGATGTGTATAGTAATCTCGATCTCAAAAAAACGCTTGAAGAAGAAACATCTGATGATTTTATCACCACGATCTCTTCTTTAGTAGAGCATATGCACGATTTTCACAATGCTCATGTTTTTATTAAAGCTCATGTTCATGACAAAATGGACTTAACTGTTTTTCAGTTAGAGGAAGATGAAGATTTGCATGGTGATGAAAAAGAACAACTAGACACGCATAAACGGTCATTGATTCATGAAAAATGTTTTCAGTTGGTAGAAAGCCATTTAAATCGAAAGATCAAAGATATATCGAGCAGTAGGTTTTGCCAAGATTTAATGTGAGATTAACATATGAGATAAGCAAACTGATCACATTCCAATACAAAGTATTTCTAACAGTCGTCGAATCCGGCAGTTTTACAAAAGCCGAGGAGAAACTTGGGCTGACACAGTCTGGCGTGAGTCATAACATTGTGAAGCTCGTATCCGAATTAGGGATTGTATTGCTGCGGCGGAATCGAAACGGTCTTTCATTAACTGATGAGGTGAGCGGGTGATGCCTCATATTCGGCAAAACATTCATCATGCGACATTTCTTCATACGACAAAAAAGCTTCCTGATTGTCTCAGGAAGCTTTTTCCATCCATCACCCATAATAATTATTCGCCTGAATAAAAAATTGGGACTGCATGTAGTTATAAGTGATTTTCGAGAAGTCGAAAGGCTGGCCGTTTGTGAGATGAAAGACGGTCTCGACGCGGAGAGCGGGATCATCTTGTTTAAGGCCGAGGTGCTTTGCTTCGGTTTCATTCAGTTTTCCTACTTGTAAGTACATATCGGAAAAGCCGACCTTGAGTCCAAGGCCTTCACTGATAAATTTAAAAACAGAATCGGCAGCAATTTCTGTGTTGAGATAGGGAATGATGGTTTTTCGGTAATAGGATTCTTCTAGACATAAGGTTTGTCCATTGATATAACGGATGCGTTTGAGGTAAAAAACATCCTCATCTTGTGCAATATTCAAATTAAGCGCAGCTTCTTCGGACGGTTTGATGGTGTCTAGCATTAAAACCTCTGAAGTCAGTTGAAATTCCTCTAAATCTTTTTTAAACCCTTGGTTGGATAAAAGGCTGATGTAGCCTTTGCGCCTGTGTCTTCGAACAAAGATGCCGCTGCCCCTCACTTGATAGATAATTCCTTTTCTTTCGAGTAAGTCTAATGATTTGATAATTGTGCTTTTGCTCACAGCAAATTGGCTCATGAGGGTTTCGAGTACAGGAAGCTTGTCCCCTTGCTGCAGCTCATGGGTGACAATATATTTTTCAATATCGCTCGCAATTTGTTGATACTTTAACATAGCCATTCCTCTTTGTTTTCACGATTTATTGTCTTTGTATTATAGCACATACCGATTTTCCTTTGATATGCTAATCAAAATTATATATGTATTGATATATTGTACCGGTATAATTATAATATACATATACTAGTAGTGATAAAGGGGGGGTTATATGTCAAAAGTGAGGGATTATCAAAAGCTTGCAGAAGACATCTTAGAGGCAGTTAACGGAGAAGAAAATGTGGTGAGTGCCGCAAGATGCGCCACGCGTCTGCGTTTGGTACTGAAACGTTCGAATCCAAAGGCCAAGGAAGCAGTCAACGCCATGCCTGGTGTTATTACCGTGGTGGAAAACGGCGGTCAATTTCAGGTCGTCATCGGCCAGCATGTTGGTGAAGTATACGAGCATTTTTCCAACCTTGTTCAGCTCCAATCGTCGGATGATGACCAGCCTAATGAAAACAAGGGAACGGTACTGAACCGTGTCATTGCGACCATGTCCGCTGTGTTTGCGCCTTTTGTGTATATTTTGGCTGCAGCTGGTATTTTACAAGGTGCACTTATCCTCATTAATTTGTTATTTCCAAGCTTTTCGAAAACGGGAACATATGAAGTCTTTAGTTTCATTTCATGGGCACCGTTTACGTTTTTGCCAATCTTTATTGCTATCACAGCAGCTAAGCATTTTAAAACGAATATGTATATCGCAGTAGCGTGTACAGCAGCGCTTGTCAGTCCAGCTTGGACAGAAATTGCTGGGCGTGTGGCTTCAGGTGAAGGCGTTACCTTTTTAGGCATTGCGTTATCTGAAACTGTTTATACGTCATCTGTTTTGCCTCCGCTGTTCTTGGTATGGATTCTTTCATATGTAGAGAGATTTTTAAATAAACGGATTCACGAGGTAGTAAAACCGTTATTTGTCCCATTTATCTGTATGGTCGTCATGGTTCCGTTAACCATTCTATTAATTGGTCCTCTTTCAACAGCAGGTGCAAATGGGATTGCAAACGGATACAATATCTTAGCAGAAAATGTACCGGCTTTAGCAGGCGCCATTATCGGTGGATTCTGGCAAGTACTTGTCATATTCGGCGTTCACTGGGGCATTACGCCAATGGTGCTCGCCAACTTTGAACAATATGGACGTGACTCCTTCCAGGCATATCAAACCATCGCTGTTATCGCTCAGGTCGGCGCAGTGTTAGGAGTTATTTTAAAAGCAAGAAACCGCGAAACTCGGAAAGTCGGAGTCTCAGCCGGAATCACGGGACTCTTCGGAATTACGGAGCCTGCGATTTACGGTGTTACCTTACGTTTTAAAAAGCCGTTTATTTTCGGATGTATTTCTGGAGCAGCCGGTGCCATCGTTGCCAGCTTCTTCACGCCTTATTACTTTGCGTATGCAGGTTTGCCTGGTCCGCTGACAATTGTGAACGGAATTAGTGCAGATTATCCAACATCGATCATCGGTATCTTAATTGGTGTCGCAATTGCGCTGATCTTACCAGTTGTGCTCATTCAAATGTTTGGTTATGGGGAAGATACAGTGGAGCAGACAGCCGGAACAACAACTGTCAAAGATCAAGATAAAGAAAAAAAGAATGCTTCGATGAACAATGAAGAAACAATCACTGCACCACTTGCAGGAAAAGTGCTCACATTATCTGAAGTACCGGATGCCGTATTTAGCTCCGGGGCGATGGGCAAAGGCTTTGCCATTGAACCGACAGACAATAAGCTGTATGCACCGTTTGACGGCAGTGTTGTCATGCTTGCACCAACAAAGCATGCCATTGGACTTCGTTCAGAATTTGGTGTGGAGTTACTTGTTCACGTAGGAATTGATACGGTTTCTCTAGATGGCTCAGCATTTACACTCAAAATTCAAGAAGGCGACAAGGTGAAAAAGGGTGACTTGTTGATGACATTTGATCAAGAAGCCATTGAAAGCAAAGGATTAAAAACAGTCACACCAGTCATCATCACCAATACACAAGCGTATGAAGATGTGATGGTAGAAGCACAATCGACATGTCAGCCAACGGACGTCATGATTACAATTGTAAAATAGGAGGAATAAATAATGACATTACCAAAAGGTTTTCTATGGGGCGGAGCATTAGCTGCACATCAATTCGAAGGTGGATGGAATGAAGGAGGAAAAGGCCCAAGTGTTGTGGATGTAATGACAGCTGGTGCTCACGGAGTACCGAGACAAATTACTGAGACGATAGAAGACAACAAATTTTATCCGAACCATGAAGCGATCGATTTCTACCATCGTTACAAGGAAGATATCGCGATGTTTGCCGAAATGGGTTTGAAATGCCTGCGTACATCCATCGGCTGGAGCCGAATTTTCCCAAAGGGAGATGAAGCTGAACCGAATGAAGCTGGTTTACAATTCTATGATGATGTATTTGATGAACTGCTCAAGCATGGCATCGAGCCTGTAATTACACTGTCTCACTTTGAGATGCCGCTTCATTTGGCAAGAGAATACGGCGGGTTCCGAAGCCGAAAAGTCGCTGAGTATTTCGCAAAATTCGCAGAAGTGTGCTTCAATCGATACAAGGACAAAGTCACATACTGGATGACATTTAATGAAATCAATAACAAAATGGATGTCAACAACCCACTGTTCCTTTGGACAAATTCAGGGGTATCAGTCAAAGAAGGCGAAAATGCCAAAGAAATCATGTATCAAGCAGGGCATCATGAATTACTTGCAAGTGCGTGGGCAGTAGCAAAAGGCAAAGAAATCAATCCTGCTTTTCAAATTGGAGCAATGGTTTCTCACGTACCAATCTATCCATATTCCTCAAATCCAGAGGATGTCATGCTTGCTGAAGAATATATGAGACAACGCTATTTCTTCCCAGATGTACAAGTTCGGGGCTACTATCCGAGCTATGCACTTAAAGAATTCGAACGCGAAGGCTATCATATTCCGTTTGAAGAAGGCGATGAAGAAAGCTTAAGAAAAGGGAAAGTAGATTATCTTGGCTTTAGCTACTACATGTCGACAACGGTTAAAAGTGATGCAGTGTCTGATAACAACGGAGATATTGTCAACGGAGCCCTGCCGCATGGTGTAGACAATCCTTATATCAAATCAAGCGACTGGGGCTGGTCCATTGACCCGACAGGCCTAAGATATACTTTGAATCGTTTTTATGATCGCTATCAAATCCCGCTATTCATTGTAGAAAATGGATTTGGTGCCATAGATCAAGTGGAAGATGACGGTTCTATTCACGATCCAGAACGTATTCAATATCTCGCTTCTCATATCGAAGCACTGAAAAAAGCCATTGAATACGACGGTGTTGACCTTATTGGCTACACACCTTGGGGCATCATTGATATCGTGTCATTCACAACAGGTGAAATGAAAAAACGCTACGGCATGATCTACGTTGACCGCGACAACGAAGGCAACGGCTCGATGAAGAGACTCAAAAAAGATTCTTTTACTTGGTACCAAAACGTCATTGCCACGAACGGTGAAGAAGTGTAACAAAGGAAAAGAGAAGCCCGGATGAGCGAAGTATGTGCTTGTTCGGGTTTTTACGTTCTTTCGGGAAAATTGGTTTGTATATCCTTTTGTTCACTAGATATAAGTCTTATAATTTAGTAAGAAAGAAGAAGATTGGAATGGGAGAGATCGTAAATGACGAAATGGTGGATGGTGCGTGCAGGCGACCAGAATGATTTAATTCCGATTTGGGAAGAGAAAGGATTAGCATCAATCGGGTGGCCTAAATTAGGTAATCCAAAACAATATCAAACAAAGCAAGAGATGAATGCTCGAGCTGATGTCATATACGCCGAGAACAAACCTTTTACGAGAAGAAGCTGGGTTAGTCAGGTATGGAGGTTTAGTAGAGAAATTCAAAAGGGAGATCGAATTATTACATACATAAAAGAAAGCCGTGAATATCGAGTTGGTACGGTGACTGCTCCACATTTTTTTGATGAAGCAGCAGGGGATAAAATGTATCCAAATCATATTCAAGTCAATTGGGAACCAATCGCAGTGAAACGAGATTCTCTCAGCCAATCAGCTAAGAACAGCCTCGGTTCTATATCAACTGTTTTTCGTGTAGATGATTGGGGGAAAGAAATTGAACACCTACTTAAAAACCCTACTTCTATACCAGCATTCGAAGATGAAACAGAAGAAGATGAAATTATTGAAGATTTAGTCAGCAAAGCAACTGTGATGATTGCAGATAAGGTGGATAAACTGGATCCGTGGCAGATGCAAGACTTAGTCGGGGGCTTACTGCAAGCTATGTCATACAATGTTCGTGTGAGTCCAAAAGGTCCTGACGGCGGTGTAGATATATTAGCTTATAAAGATGCATTTGGATTTGAAAAGCCTATTATTAAAGTACAAGTCAAGCATCGGAAAAATTCAGCCAGTGCGCCAGAAGTGCAGCAATTATTAGGAGCAAACCCCATGAATGCAAATAGTTTATTTGTTTCTACTGGTGGATTTACCTCTCATGCAAAAGCTGTTGCGAAGCATAATGAAGTTCATCTATTGGACTTAGAAGAACTCGTCAATCTTATTGTACATTGGTATGAGGATATGCCAACTGAGACAAGATCTTTATTACCTTTGAAAAAAGTGTATGTGCCTGAGTGAATTTTTATTGTCTAAATTTTATTAATGCCTGAATACAAAGAAAAAAGAGAGTAATGGCGACAAAATAGTTCATTGGATTGTGAAAGATCTTGATGTTCAAGGATATTTGAAGAAGAATCCAAAGGCCGAATATCACCATAACTGCAGGAATGATTCTTTTATACACATTGATTTTCCTTTCGGGAGTGGTTTGTTTTTAGTTAGCATTGTCTCATATCATTGCAGAGGTTGAAAAGAGATAAAGATATTAATAGGTTCTATTACATGATTTGGTATAATTGATCTATAAAAACGATAAATGGTAGATAAAGTATAGGAGTTGTTGAAATGAATCAAACACTGCAAATGGGAGCCAATACCGTACTAAGTTCTCCAAAGGGGCATGTATCCATCAGCTATGGAGTGTCATCTGCAATTGATATTTCTTTAACGGCGTTTCTTTTAACAGATTCAGATCAGGTTGAAGGAGATCATGGCATTATTTTTTACAATCAACCAGAGAGTGCTTCGGGTGCAGCGTCACTTTTACCAGCAGAGGTATCAGGTCAGTTGAAAAGGCATCAATTGAATTTTGATATGAGCAAAGTGCCTGCTGGAATCACAAAGATGGCTATTACATTAACAGAAGATCAAGGAACGGGCTTTTCTCAAGTGAAGAATTTGCAAGCAGAAATTCGAACAGGTGACGAGGTGTTTTATCTAACACCAGTAAACTTTACAAATGAAAAGGGCATTGTCGTAGTAGAGCTATATATAAGAAATGGTGACACGAAAGCACGCTCAATTTGGCGTGGTTTCGATTCTGGACTGGAAGGTCTATGCAAGCTTTATGGTGTGGAGGTTGAACCTGATGAACAGGATATTTCTACACATCAAATGGCTCTTGAAAAACAACCAATTAAAGACCCTGCTCAAACGAAGACAACTGCTAAAGAGAAAGTCGCTGCACCTATCAGTTTAGAGAAAGTTCAGGGTAAAATTAGTCTAGAGAAAGGTCATAAACCGATCATAATCGAGAAAACGCCTGAGATCACAGCTACAGTATCTTGGGAGTCCGGCACCGATTATGATATTTATGCATTGGTCTACACAAAGTCAGGAAAGCAAGTAGATGTGGCTATGTTTGGTGCGAAAGGAATTCCTGCTCTCAAAAGTTACGGCAGCGGAGCTGTTGAGCATATGGGAGATGTCGGTAGAGACCATGAATCAATGAAAACAGAAGTTATTAAACTACGGTTAAATGACGATATCCTTGCTGTCGTTCCGGTTGTTTATTCTGCCCAATCAAACGGAACAGGTTCCTTTTATAGATATAGAGTATCTATGAGTATCGATAATCACCAAGGAACGTCTGTGACGATTCATGCCAAACATGCCAATGACAATGATCGTATTTATTCTTGTGTGCCAGGTATACTTCAAAATACAAATGATGGTGTGATCATCCGCCCACTTGAGCTTTACAGCAAACCAAACTCTGAGCGCAGACCTAAATTAAAAATGAAGTCTTCTAATGAAATTGAGGTTTTGATGGATAAAGGACCTGTCAATGATTATAAATAAAACGAATGTATGGCTAGACATTGTCTAGCTTATTTTTTAGCCCGTTAAATAGTGAGTCTATTCCATTTTTTATGTCAATTAGCCTATTTTTCCGTTTTGGTGGACACGGTAAAATAGACTTTATGATCAATAATGGAGGGAGTGACTTCTTCTGGGCAAGATACTTGATACAAAAGCACTAACAAGTGCCACGGACACAAGGGCAAAACACTATCAGGAACTCCGTGAACAAATGGTAGATTTAAAAAAGGCACTACAAGGTGTGGCAAATCTCGGTGATGATTTCACTGGAAAAGGCGCCGACAACATTAAAAGCTTTTATAAAGAGCTGGCTGGAAATGTAGACATGTTTATCAGCTTCATTGATAAGCAAAAAGCCTTTCATGAAGGTGTTTCTGGGACACTCGATGATACAAACTTTGGCGGCGATACCTTTGTAGAAGAACATTTTTTAGACAACGCAGTACATATGGGCATCAAAAACGCCAAAAGCATTGTAAAGGATCAAAAAAAGGCACTTAAAACCATTTTTCAGGACATTGATGACCTCATTTCTCTAGAGGTATTTGACAGCAAAACCTTTGATGAAAAAATTGCAAATGCAGAAGATGAACGAAAAAAGACAGTAAAAGACCTAATAGAGCTTGATCAAAATTTAAAAGATGAATATGCTTTGTCAGAGACGGAGCAGCAGGCTACATTGGCATTGTACGCAGAAATGATGAATGCCACAAATGACGGAAAAGCGATTTCGCCTATGAATTTTGACAAGAAAGCGTATCAAAATAGCGAAATCTACAAGGCAAAAAGCGATATTGAGAAGCAAACTTCTGAATATCTCAAAATCAAAAAAGAACAAGAAGAAGCCCGCGAGATCGCAAAGGAACAAGAAGCCCTCGCCAACCGTCCTTGGTATGAAAAAGCACTCGACTATGGCGGAAATATCGTGAATGAACTGACTGGCGTGAACGATGCAAAACGCGCCGCAACAGGCGTTGATCCAATCACAGGGGAAGAACTCACCGCAGGACAGCGGGTCGCCGCAGGCGGCATGGCAGCCGCGGGTTATATCCCAATCGTCGGCTGGGCAGGCCGCATTTTCAAAGGTGGCAAAGCCGTTTATAAAACGACTCAAGCCACATCAGCCGCAGTCAGGGCAGTCGACGTCTACAAGACGTCACAAAAGTCCTTTGACGCCTTAAAAACATCACAAAAAGGTTTATATGGCCTCACCGCCACTAACGGTTTCAGCGAAGCGATTACGGGTCGAGATATGTTTGGAAATAAGATCTCGAAAGAACAGCAGGAAGCGAGCATGAACGCGGCGCTGGGGATGTTTTTGCCGTTTGGGACGAAAGGGTTTCATGGTAAAATAGGTTTTAAGAGTGCTGATAGAATTCAAACTGGTGGTAGGGAACTTTCAATAGATGCATATCTAAAACAACTTGATAAGGCAGAAGAAATGTATGAATCTTTTAGAAAGACAAAAGCTGATATTAAGCCTATAGCTAAAAATACTGGAATGCCCGAACACAGGATACAAAGAATAAAGGATCATTTATTTATAAAAGAACATATAAAAGAACATGGGGTCGGGCGTTTTGACTCAGATTATCAAATTGCACAAGCGTGGGATAGGTTGCAAAAAGGTACTTATAAAAAGAATGATATTGATTTATTAAATCATGAACTTTTTGAATCAAAGTTTGAAGGGATATTCAAGACTGATTACAGGACTGCACATGATAAAACAGTTGAATCTGGGCGTCCTTGGTACCCACCAAAGGAGGAATAAAATTGGCTGCGTATGTTTTATTATTGAAGGAATATGAAGATGAAAAAACTGTAGTTTACAAATTTGGGCCTAATGAAGAGACAATGGGAAAAATTGAGTTAAGTAAAATTACAAGGAAGTTTAGAGAGTTAGAAAGCTTACCAGATTTAAATCTCCCCAATGAATTTTATTTTGATCGAGCGGCTCAAAGATTGGCAGTATGCTTAGTAAGAGAAGGTGGCATATTTCCTGAAAGAACAGCTTTTGAATCTTAGAAGTTATAAAAAAACTTGATTGGTAGAATCCTTTCAAGTTTTTTATTTAGATAAGCAAAATTAGCTTGGTTACAGTGGTAAGTGCTGCTTTGACCAGAGTTTTGGTAAAATTCTTAATTGTATACATTAAGAAGAAAGTTAAATTTATGAATAATAACCAAAAACCAAAAACCAAAAATCGAAACCTTAAAAAGAAAAAGCAGAAGAAAACACTTAATGAACGAATTAAGCTATATGACACTGCCAGAAAATCCATTTTTAGATATAGAAGAAAATCAATTATATTGTCAGAAGGTATTTACTTTCCTTCAATCGAGAGAAGATAAAATTCAAATACACGGAAACCACTATCGAGAGCATATTGAGAAGTCTACACACATGTTAAAGGAAATGGTCAGCCAGGTGAAAGTAACTCCTACACAAGGAAGATTAATATTTTTTCGAGAGCATGAAATTGAAGCGGTTTTATTGAACTTGAATGAAGTTTTTAGCCATTTAAACCAGCTTCTTGAGCAAACGAAATTTTTAAGTGGATACGGAGATTTTATTTTAGTCGCAGAGGATTTTTGTTTTGGTTTATGCATAGAGAGAACGGAATATTATTACGAGTTTAGTACGTGGGGGCTAATATCATGAATTTATTTATGATGCCTCCAAAACGACAATGATTAAAAACTATATCCATTATTAATAATCCCTTTGCATTTCCCAGGGAATATTCGCTACAGCATTCCCCTCAAATTTAAGCAATTCACTATCATTACCTTTCACATTCATATAAAATAAGAGAGTGAAAAATTGAAGAAATGCTTGATACATGAAGGGCATGTAAGCTGTGAGCTGCATGACATGATGAGATGTATGAACGTGAAGGCTGCAAAGCTGTTCTTCCTCACATATGAGATCTTGTAAGCGTAACCATTATTTGTCACTTCATTGCGATGGTGTTGAGGGGTGTGTCAGGATGAGAAATCCGTATGTGAGAACGGCTTCTAGTCTTTATATCAATTATTTTTTATTAGGTATGGTCAATATTATTTTGGCTTCAAATATGCCATTTTTAATCAAACAGTTAGATACCAATAGTGCGGGAATTAGTTATATGATTTCGGCGCTCGGCATTGGCAGGGTGCTCACGTATGGTCTATCGGGCGTGCTGTCAGATCGTTTTGGGCGAAAGCCGGTCATTTTGGTTTCGGGTGTGCTGATGGCGGCGTTTCTCATCGGAATCCCATTGTCTCCGAATTATCAAATTGCGTTTGCGTTTGCGATTTTGGCAGGGGTGGCGAATTCGGCGATGGATGCAGGAACGTATCCAGCGTTAATGGAGGCTTTTCCTCAAAACTCGGGATCTGCGAATGTGATGGTGAAGGCCTTTATCTCGATTGGGGCAACCATCCTACCACTGGCGATTTTCTTTTTAGCAGAGCATAATTTGTTTTATGGGATGGCATTTTTTGTTCCTGCTCTGATCTATCTTGTGAATGTCTTGATGCTGTGGAGCTTGCCATTTCCGAATCATCGCAAGGTGGAGCAAGTCCAGGTAACGGAGCATGACGGACTTCCGCGCTTCTCGACAGAGCCTACGTTTTGGAGAGAAGGGATTGCACTCATTGTGATCAGCTTTACGTCAAATGGGCTGTATGCGTTGCCGCAAATTTGGCTGCCTACTTACGGTGAGACCATATTGGGGATGGCTTCAGGGAGTGCTGTGAAGCTGCTTAGTTACTATAGCATGGGCGGGCTGCTGTCTGTCTTATTGCTCGCATTTCTTTTGCGACGTTTTGTCCGTCCAGTCACTGTGCTGCTGATCTATCCAATCATTACACTTGTCTCCATCTGTGTCCTATTGGTCGTGAAATCCCCAGTCATCGGAACTGTCAATGCCTTTGTATTGGGATTCTCAACAGCCGGTGTTTTTCAGCTGACGTTAACGGTGATGGCTGAATTCTTCTGGAAGAACAAAGGAACGATGACAGGGATTATCTCCACAGCCGGCGGGGTGTCGGCTATTGTCATTCCGGTCGTAACAGGTTTAATTGAAAGTCACTCGACCATTTTACAAATCTTTCTGTTCGATGCGGTGGTGGCAGTTGTCGCTATTATCGGTGCACTGTATATTCTGTATCGATACCGTCAAATCATGGTCCATGAATAAAAAAGACGACCTCCGCTCAGGAAGTCGTCTTTCTTTTGTTTAGAAACGGTCATTTTCAAAAAGAATTTGTTTCACTTGATCAACTGGCATATCTTCACCAGTAAAGAGTTTGTAAGCAAGTGCACCTTGCCATAGCATCATGCCAAGACCGTTAATGGTTTTGGCACCAGCTTCCTGTGCTTGCGCAAGGAGCTTTGTTTTTTGCGGGTTATATACGACGTCTGTCACGATTAAATCTTCACGCAGGACATCAAGCGTATCATCGATGATGCTGAGCTGATCTAGTGGTTTCATGCCAAGGCTTGTCCCATTTGCTAAGATTGCACTTTCAGCTACTTCACGGCGGAAAGCGTCTTTGTCTTCAAGTGGGAAAATGTTCGCTTTGACACCAAATGATGTCATTTCGTTGTTGATGTAATTTACATTTTCTTCTGCTTGAACAAAGTATTGATCATTACGAGCAAAAATACTAATTTCACGAATACCTGATTGTGCAAGCTGAATGGCAATCGGTGTTGCAGCTCCGCCAGATCCGACTAGTGTGACCTTTTGACCAGCTAATTCAACGCCATGTTCAATCAAGTTTCTCACGTAACCAAGACCATCTGTGTTGTAGCCAATCAGTTTGCCATCTTTGTTTACGACGGTGTTACTTGCACGTGTGTATTTTGCAGAATCATCTAGTTCATCTAAGTAGTCTAGCACTTTCATTTTGTTCGGCATAGAAACGTTAAACCCAGCTGCACCCATTGCTTTCATACCGTTGACAGCTGCTTCTAGTTCCTCATTCCCTACTTCAAATGCGAGGTAAGCGTAGTTGATTCCTGTTAGTGTATAGCCAAGGTTATGCATACGTGGTGACAGGCTGTGTCCGATTGGTGTAGCAAGAAGGCCTACTAATTTTGTTTTTCCATCAATATTACGTTCATGTATGTTTGTCATGATTGACATCTCCTTTAATTATCTAAACAATTTTTTCATGCGTCCAAGAACAAAGACCGCTAACAATACGCTAATAACCGCAATGATCATATCGAAAAATAACGTCATTTTAATATCGTACGTGCTGACCAAACCGCTTGTAATGAGCGGCACAAGAATAAACGCTGAGCTTGCCGCAATGTTGACGTATGATGAAGCCGTTGCTTTGTTTGTAGGGAATAATTTCATCATAATACTCATCGCCAGCTGGAAGATCCCTGCTGTAAATAATCCTAAGAAAAAGGTGCTGACAATGACAATGCTATACGTTTCAATTTGAAATAGTGAAAGCATGGCAAGAAATGCTCCAACTGGATAAATGATTGCGACCATAATCGGCGAAATGAATTTATCTAATACAATTGAGAGCAGTAGAACTGACACAAGGGCACCAATACTAAAATAAGAAAGAAGCTGTGTCGCTTGTCCTGCGCCAAGCCCAATCAATTTCAATCCGAGCTGTGGAAGCCACGTTTGCCATACGACAAACAATGCAGTAGACGTGAATCCCATGAGCACGACGGCTAAGCCTTCACCCAACATTTTAGGTTCTTCCTTCATTTGTTCCTGCACTGGAAGGTCATCTTGTGAAGAGACTTGCTTATGGTTCGGGAACGGCATAAAGATCAAGTAAATCCCTACAAGTAAATAAAGAAGTCCTAGTCCAAAGAACGCCCAGCCCCAGAAGATGTCATGTGCAATAAGGAACGCCAAGATAAATGGAAGAACAGTCGCTCCAATTGAAACGGACGCCTTCACTAAAACAGAAGCTGAACTTGCCTTTTTAGGAAACGATTCTGTCAAAGCAGGATATGTTCCCGAATCAAGTAATGAGTTTGCAATCCCGGCTGAAATCGCAAAGATAAATGCCAATGTATAATTCGTTGTCGTTGGAATACCGATTAAGAATAATAAGTAAAGAAAGTTCCCTGTAATAATGACAGGCTTACGTCCCCAGCGGTCTGCTAACCGGCCAGAGAAAAAGAGAGCAATCAGTTTACCAATTCCGATCGCCGATACAAGCAAGCTGATTTTCGTAATATCCACATGGTAGCGTTCAGATAAGCTATTCATATTGGACGCTACAATGATATTGATCATGCCGAGCATGAAGTAATTTAAATACATGCCGAGTGATGATTTAATATAAGGATTTTTCATGTTCCCACTCCTATATTTGCAACCCTTTTAGGGTTAAATTCTTTGTATGTCGGTTGTTCTTTCTATGAATGTACATAAAGCCCATCACAACACCCCTTATGTGATTGATGTAAAATAATGAATATTCATCTGTTCTTCAATTAAGTACATCGTTCTACTAAAATATAAAAATAAAAACAGCTTTGATAAGAAAGTGAATCTTCATAATTTGATCAGAATCAGAAAAGTCCACTTTTAACTGATGTTGAATAAAAACAACGATACACAGAAATAGGTATAACGATATACTAAAAGAAGCAACGAGATAAATATACTCCTGTGTTTAAAATGTGTCAAGTTTATGACTTTGTGATTTAAAAAAAGAAAAATGAAACAAAGAAATGATTGACTTGCTCAATAAAAAAAGAGAATTGCTGTACACAATTCTCCTTTTCACGATGAGGTAGAGGTTTCTCTGATATGAAGTTGAGGCTTTAAGATCAATCGCTGCAGCTCTTCATCCTGCTCGTTCATTTTATGATATAAAAGGTTCGCTGCTTTTACCCCGATGGACCGTGGGAATGAAGAGACAGTGGTGAGCGGCGGGTGATACATTTCCGCTTCAGGGATGTTATCGAATCCAACTACATCGATATCTTCACCAGGCTTGATGTCACGTGATGACAGTCCTTGAATGACCCCAAACGCAACTAAGTCACTAAAACAAAAAATAGCAGTAGGAGGATCGGGCTGATCGATGACTTGGGCGAGTGCTTCTTTCCCGCCTTCACGAGTCGGTTCCATATCAATAATAAGAGATTCATCAATTGTTAGGTTTGCCTCGTCGTGGGCTCTTTTGAACCCTTTCATTCGGTCGATCCAAGTCGAGGAGGTCTTGATGCCGCCTAAAAAGGCAATGCGCCGATGTCCCTTTTGAAGAAGATGATGGACCGCCATCCAAGCGCCTTGTTCATAATCAGCACCGACATAGTCACAATGCACATCCGCTAATTCACGATTTGCCAGTACTTTTGGGGTGCGAATTTGATTTAATTGTTTGACCGTCCGAGCAGAGCTTTTCGAAGCTGGGTTTAAAATGATCCCGCCAACTCGGTGCTCTACCATGGTAGAAATGAGCCGTTCCTGCTTATCGACACTGTCAAAGGTTGTCCCAAGTAAAACGGTATAGCCCAGTGATTCAAGTGTGGTTTGCACGCCGATTAAAAACTCAGAAATAAACGTGTTTGAAATATCCGTGACAATCACACCTACAATATTTGAACTTTTTGACCGCATGTTAGCAGCGACGCGGTCATACACGTATCCTAATTCCTCCATAGATTGCAGGACTTTTTTTCGAGTGGCTTCAGAGATTCTTGGGTTGTTTCGAACAACGAGTGAGGCCGTTGAAGTCGATACACCGGCATGACGGGCGACTTCCTGTAATGTGACACGCTGTTTGTTCATTTTTTTCATTTATCTTCACCAACTTCAATGGATTGCCTAACTTGGTTCATGGTCAGGATGGATTTCTACATCAAACGAGCCGAACATCTTTTGATTTATTATACCTTAATGAGGGGTATTGATGAAGTGAAGTCAGCTAGAGTGACAGAAATCATAAAAGATTTCCATTGACAGCTTTCTTCTAGAGGCGTAAAATATGAAATTATTCAGAAATAGCAACATTTTAAGTAAATAATGAAGGCTATGATTGCTGTGGGTCACACTATGGCAGGAGCAGCTTCTGGAGAGACCGCATGTATGTGCGGCGCCGAAGGGTTCACAATCTCAGGCAAAAGGACAGAAGAGTACGAAATATTGTATTTGTAATGCATGGATGACGCCGTGTATTGCTTTTCTCTATTTTGCTATTCTTTTATGACCGTGAGATTGGAGCGCATCCAATCTCTTTTTTTATGGACTTTTTGAGGGTTCATTATTTCAGTATAAGATCGTGTCGTAGGAGGGCGTTAGCATTGGCACAACAAGAATTAAAACGAGATTTATCAAACCGCCATGTTCAGTTGATTGCAATTGGCGGAACCATTGGAACTGGGCTGTTTTTAGGCTCTGGAAAGGCCATTCAATTGGCAGGTCCATCGATCATTTTTGCTTATTTAATTGTCGGAATGGCGATCTTTTTTGTCATGAGGGCACTTGGTGAATTACTCTTATCGAAGGCGGGCTATCAGTCATTAACCGATATTGCAGAGGACTATCTCGGTCCTTGGGCTTCCTTTGTGACAGGGTGGACATATTGGTTTTGCTGGATTATGACAGCGATGGCGGATGTCATTGCTGTCGGAGTGTATGTGCAGTACTGGTTTGACATCCCGCAATGGATTCCTGCCATCATTTGTTTGTTGATTTTACTAGGGTTTAATTTATTAACGGTGAAGCTTTTCGGAGAAATGGAATTTTGGTTTGCGTTGATTAAGGTCATTACGATTCTATTACTGATCGGCGTTGGAATTGTCCTTTTAATCATGGGTTTTCAAACAGATGCAGGTCCGGTGACGGTAACGAATCTTTGGTCACACGGCGGATTATTCCCGCATGGTGTCACAGGCTTCTTACTGTCATTCCAGATGGTAATCTTTGCGTATGTGGGAGTGGAACTAGTCGGTGTGTCCGCAGCAGAAACAGCCAATCCGCAAAAAAACATCCCGTCTGCGATTAATAAAATTCCTTTAAGAATTCTATTTTTCTATGTGGGTGCCATCTTTGTTTTACTATGTATCAACCCATGGACTGAGCTCAGTGCATCAGAAAGTCCTTTTGTAAAAACATTTGGGCTGATTGGGATACCAGTAGCAGCGGGACTTATTAATTTTGTTGTCTTAACGTCTGCGGCTTCAGCTTGTAATAGCGGTATGTTCTCAACAAGCCGTATTTTATATAATCTCAGTCATCAAAAACAGGGACCAGCTTCCTTTGGACGTCTGAACAAGCACGCTGTTCCAAGTAATGCACTATTCGTTTCAACGATTGTGGTATCGGTCGGTGCTCTTTTAAGCAAGCTGATTCCCGAACAAGCCTTTGGTATTGTCACAACCATCAGCGCCATTTGTTTCATTTGGGTATGGAGTATTATTTTAATTTGCCATTTGAAATATAAAAAAACACGGCCTGAACTGCATGCGGCATCTACTTTTAAAGCACCGTTCACACCTTTTGTGAACATTTGTGTTCTTGTGCTCTTTGCTGCCATTCTTGTGATCATGCTGTTTGCGGATGCAACACGTCCGGCGCTCTTATTAACACCGGTTTGGTTTGGTTTCTTATTATTGATTTATGCACGAAAGAAACGCCGTGCGTCATAATGGACGGAAAAAAGCACAGCCTTTGCATTAGGCTGTGCTTTTGTTCATTTAACGATTTCTAATCCTGAACATATAATTTGCATTCAAAATGATTAAAACAAGTCCAATCACCATGATTGAGAAGAGCTGAGAGTGATTGGCCCCAAGGGAATACACAATCAAAATAAACATGGCACCGATCAACAGGATATTCATCAATTGATATGTGTGAAACAGTCCGCCAAGCATCACATGCTTTTCACCTTCGTCAGAAATATCGAGCAGCTTTTTACTATAATCTTTGTCAGATGGGCTTGGTAGGTTGCGATTAGGGTAGACAAGCTTTAGAACGGATATCGCTACATAAGAACTGATAATGGTGACGATAAATAAAGTAACATTGACCAGAATCAGCCAAATAGGCTGCTCGGTTACGATGGCCATACCGATGGCAATAATGGACAAAATGGTACTCACCGTATTGGCTAACGTCAAATCAGTAAAGGTTCGATACTGTTTTGCTTCCAGTTCATCCTCCTCATCACCAGATACCGAAAGTGATACTCTTTTTTTCATACGTGAAATCCCTGAAAAACAATAAATAATCAATAGAATCGTCAATCCGCTGATGACAAGAGTCGCTTCGAATGCAACATCAAGAAGTGTCATCTCAAATTCGGCTGCCAGCAGACAGTAAGCGCCGAGAAAGCCAAGGAGAGCACCTAAGAGCATTTTGTATACAGTTTTCATGTGAGTTCATCCTCCTCGAATAGAAAAATACGTTCAATGGGTTCCTGAAAAATTCGTGAAAGCTTAACAGCGAGCAAGAGAGACGGCATTAATTCATCTCGTTCCATTAAGCTGATGGTCTGACGAGAAACCTTTGCACGCTTTGCAAGCTCAGTTTGGTTCAACCCATCACGCGCACGAAGCTCTTTTAGCCGATTTTTCATTCTGTCACCTCAACTTTGATCGAAATCTTTCTTTGATTGTAAAGCATTGTATTCAATTTGACAAGTATAGTTGTCAAATTGATAAAAATAATTGTCAGAAAGATCATCTTTAATCAAAAGGTGAACCATGATACGCTAAAGGAAAGAGAAACAGAAAACAGGTGATGTCCGTGTTCATTGACCAATTAAAAAATGACTTACATCAATCACAACCGTTATTTATTGGAGAAGAGACAGCGTTCAAAGCTGCGGTCCTTGTCCCTTTGGTGCAAGTAAACGGGGAATGGCATATATTATTTGAGGTGCGATCGCTGATCATGAGAAAACAGCCGGGTGATATTAGCTTCCCTGGTGGCAAACTCGACGGCAGCGAAACAGCACAGGAAGCTGCACTGCGAGAAACACATGAAGAGCTGGGTATTCCACCAGAATCGGTGGAGATTCTTGGACAGCTCAGTCCTTACATTGCTTCTCCATCCTTCGTGGTTTACCCATATGTCGGGATCATTGATGAACAAAAAGTGAAACACTCCTTCAATCAAGAAGAAGTAGAAGAGACCTTTACCGTGCCTCTATCATGGCTCAGCCAATATGAGCCGTACTTACATCATGTACCCGTTCAGCCAACACCAGCTGAGGATTTCCCTTATGAAAAAATCATGAATGGTGAGAAGTACCGCTGGGGGAGCCGATCGATAGAGGAATGGTTTTATGATTATGAAAACTACACCATTTGGGGATTAACAGCCCGCATATTAAAGCATTTTGTGACCGTTGCAAAAAGAAATTCCTAGAGATTCGCTCTCTAGGAATTTGTTGTTTTCAGCCGTTCTTTCGCTGTTTGTTTTTCTTTACCAATTGGAATAGGAGCTCTCGCTTGGCTCAGTCCGTAGGAAGGCATGTTCATATAGACGGATTCATACGAGCCGGCTTGAATTTGATAGGTTTCATGATAAATGCCCACTGCGTCATTGTTCTGAGCCCTCTGATGAAAGTTCTTCCAAGCCGCCAAATGTTTTTCCATCTTCGCATAGGCAAGGAGGTCATCTGTTGATTTCCAATATTGGATCATCGCTGTCGTGCGTAAGCCAAAGTAATTCTCTGTCCCGAGGAAACCAAGCTCATCTTGATGGGTATACAGCTCTTTGATCATGCCAGGCATCGCCATGAACACAGGCAGCCATTGATGAACCGCCCAGCGTTTGTTGATCCGCATGCCGATGATGAACACAACAATCGAGTCAGAATTTTCTGTTGTAAACCTGCCAGCACGTATGTCTTTTTTCATTCATTTACCCTTCCTTTTTCATCAAATGGGATGTTTCCACGCACCAATCAATTCCTGCTTGAGCCACTCTTTTTCCGTAATCTAAAGTAAACAGCCAATACTTCGCATCCGCTTCATCTGGATAAAGCTCTTGAATGTTTTCTTCAATCGAAACATAAGTCTTATAACGGATACGAAGCTGCCTTTCATAATCCTGTAGAAGCACCAGCTTTTTCTCAAACGAAAGATATTGACCGAAGAATAACTTTAATAACACTTCATTTCGTTCTGTTGGTAACTGATCGAGCGGCTGCGCTAACCACTGCCTTAACGTCTTCAGCCCTTTTTCAGTCAAATGATATTCCCGCTTGTCTGAGCGACCAGACGTAGAAGCGGGTGAAACCTCAGCAAGACCTTCCTCGACTATAAACTTTAAAGCTGGATAAATTTGTCCATAACTAATTTTCCAAAAATGATGCAAGCTCTTATCAATTAATTGCTTCACTTCGTACCCTGACTTACAATCTGTCGTTAAAATACCTAAAATTGCATACGTCGTATCATTGTATTTTTTCATATCAGCACACCTATCTAAAAGATATATCAATTAGATATATAATAAATTTGAAATGAATAAAAAGCAAGAAAATAATAATTGATAGATTTATATTTTTGAAATACAGGAGATAAATCATAAATATGGTAATATATACTTGATGTGTAAAGTACTTGCGCATCTATTCATAAAAGAATGGAGGGTGTACAAATGAAGTTGAGGAACATAGGAATATTGTTCATGATTGTTGCACTATTGATTGGTGTTGGAAGTTTTGGAGGAAACAAAGCATCTGCTAAAAAAGAATCACTGAATCAATCTTATGCATATGCTTATAAAACAAAGGACAATGTCAGTTGGCTGAAGGTGACTGAAAAGAAAGGCAAGGTCACGGGTTACCTAAACGGTAAGGGTGTTAAGATTGATCCAATTGAACCTTTTATGGTGAAAACAAAATACAAGCTAACGGGGAAAACCACCAAAAAAGGATACAAACTTAAAGTCCAACAAAAGAAGAAAACAATCGTATATGACATCTATTTTTCTGGAAAAGATCTCATGGTCAAAAAGCAAGGAGCAAAGAAAAGTAAACGCTATCAAGCTGTTGATGAGAAGAAATTAAAAGAATACAAAAAAGCCATAGATAAGCGCTATGATGAGTACGTGGATACAGCAGAAGACCGTTACTATGAGATCATAGGGAAATACACAGATAATTTAAATAAAGCCTACGGCTATCTGTATACAGCAAAAAACAATTCATATCAAATTTTCCTTGATATCGAAGAAGCCGTTTTTGAAGGGGATTTTTCAGGGGCTATTACAATCTCCAAAGCCACAGGGAAGAAAAGTAAGCCATTGAAAAAAGAAAAATATCAAGCAGTAGGAACCACAGGTTTTAAAAACTTTTGGGTATATCCCACACCAAAAATAAAGTGTGGCTTGTCTAAGATGATAGGGTCATCTGATGTAGAGGCTTCCTATATTGAGTTACCGATTTGGAAAAAGAATGAAAAAATGAAACTGAAAGCTGTGAATAAGAAACAATATCAAAAGCAAGAAGAAGCATTTAAAAATGCCGCAAAGAAAAAAGCAAAGAAAAAATAATGATAATAATTAAGTCAGATAGGACATTTGAGACTATCTGACTTTTTCGATTTAAATTTCCTCTAAAGTAAAATGAGGTCGTTTTGATGACATTAGACTTGTAAAAAAATATTTTTTAAATTCAAAAATATATGTTGACGCTTACATTAACTCAATATATACTAAAATCAAATCCAATATTGATAAATTAGACATGTGACTGGTCATGCAGGCAGGATCTAAAAACGATGAATTTCTTTAATTTGTCGTTTTAGGTCCTTTTTTTATTGCCGAAATATAGGTCTCATGTATGAGAAAAGGGGGAGAAAAAATGGATTACACACAGGTTGCCAAAGATGTTTTACAGCATGTAGGTGGCAAAGAAAACATTGCGCACCTTGAGCACTGTTCAACAAGACTTCGCTTCACACTGATTGATCAGAAGAAGGCAGATGTACCGGCTCTAGAAAAAACGCCAGGTGTCATAGCTGTCAGAATGTCAGGTCAATGCCAAGTGGTCATTGGGAATGACGTCATCGAAGTGTATCAAAAGTTAACAAGTTTAATAGGTAGCAGCTCATCAGGGAAAGACGCGCCTTCCAATCAGCCAAAAGAAAAAAGAAAAGCAGGCACAGTTCTGTTAGATTTCATTGTAGGTGTCTTCCAGCCGCTTGTTCCAGCTATCGCAGGCGGAGGGATTTTAAAATCATTTCTTCTCCTTTTCTCTTTATTAGGCTGGATGGATGCAAAGGGCCAAACCTATCAAATATTGAACATGGTAGGGGACGCACCTCTTTACTTCCTCCCTTTACTAGTCGCTGTAACGACTGCCAATAAACTAAAAGTAAACCCACTGGTCGCATTATCAGCAGTCGGTGCGCTCCTTCTTCCGAACATGACGGCTATGCTTACTGAAGGTGCGCAATTGATGACATTCGACGTAAAAAATATAGCTTATGCGTATCAAGTGTTCCCAGCAATCCTTTCTGTATTGCTTTACGCTCAAATGGAAAAATTCTTTACACGATTTTCACCAAAACCAATTCGGATTTTCTTTGTCCCAATGATGTCATTGGTCATTACTGTACCAGTTACGTTACTTCTATTAGGACCGATTGGTTTTACAGCAGGACAAGGTTTTTCATCCATCATTCTTGCAATGTTTAATACAGTAGGCTGGGTAGCTGTCGCAATTTTAGCAGCAGTCCTCCCATTCATGGTCGCATCAGGTATGCACAAAGCAATGGTCCCTTATGCAGTCACAACGATGGGAACCCTTGGGAAAGAAGCACTTTATTTACCAGCATCACTTGCGCATAATATTGCTGAAAGTGGAGCGTGTTTCGCTGTGGCACTACGCACAAAAGACAAGGTACTCAGATCAACAGCTATTTCGGCAGGGATTTCAGCATTTTTTGGCATCACAGAGCCTGCTTTGTATGGTGTGACACTTCAAAATAAGCGGGTCCTTGGAAGTGTCATGATTGGTTCGTTTGTTGGCGGAATCTTCATTGGATTAGTTGGTATACAAGCCTTTGTACTTGTTGGCCCTGGATTAGCAAGTATGTCGATGTTTATCTCAGATGAGCTCCCGCGAAATCTGATGTTTGCTGTCATTGGAGCAGTCATTTCGTTTATTGTCGCCTTTATCGCTGCTTTTGTATTAGGTAAGGATAAAACAGGAGAAGAAAAGACAAATGATCAAGCTGCATTTGCTGAACAAATTGGGGCAGGTGAAACATTCAAAAGCCCTGTGATTGGTCAAATGATCTCTCTATCTGAAGTAAAAGATGATATTTTCTCTTCAAAGGTCATGGGTGAAGGAATTGCCATAGTACCTTCAAAAGGAGCGCTTTATGCACCAGTAGATGGCGAGGTGACCTTGCTGTTCGAAACAAATCACGCACTTGGTATGAAAACGGACCAAGGGGTTGAAGTATTATTCCACATTGGCATCGATACCGTTCAGCTGGAAGGACAGTATTTTCATCCAAAAGTGCAGGCAGGAGAACGTGTTCAAGCAGGAGATTTACTGATTGAATTTGATGTAGAAAAAATCATAGCAGCAGGATATGATCCAGTTACACTTGCTGTAATCACAAATACAGATCAATATGATATAAAGGTACGGCCATTACAAGAGGTCAATCGTCAAGATACATTGATGGTTGTCACACAATTAGGAGGCTAATCATATGACAACAATTAAAGGTTTTCCAAAAGGATTTTTATGGGGCGGCGCCATTGCCGCCAACCAGGCAGAAGGCGCCTGGAATATAGATGGAAAGGGACCATCAGTTGCAGATATTGCAATGTATCGTTCCAATTTAAGTGTAGAAGATTATGAAGGACATCTTGCTGTTACTTCTGAAAATATAGATCGTGCAATAAAGGATCCAGACGATAAAAAGTACCCAAAACGCAGAGGTGTTGATTTCTATCATCACTATAAAGAGGATTTGGCTCTATTTGCTGAAATGGGCTTTAAAACACTTCGCATTTCTATTGCATGGAGCCGGATCTTCCCTACTGGAGAAGAAGCTGAACCGAATGAAAAAGGGCTGCAATTTTATGATCGTGTATTTGCCGAAATGAAAAAACTCAACATAGAACCGATTGTGACACTCTCTCATTATGAAATGCCTTTAGCCCTTAGTGTGAAATATAACGGCTGGGTTGAAAGAAAAGTGGTCGATCTCTTTGTGAAGTTCGCCAATGTTTGTTTCGAACGTTATCAACATGATGTGAAATATTGGCTCACTTTTAATGAAATTGATAGTATACACCGCCACTCATTCATTACTGCAGGAATTATTCCTGATCGTTGCCCAGAAGGAAAAGTAGAAGAGACGGTGTATCAAGCGCTTCATCATCAATTTGTCGCATCTGCTCTTGTAACAGCAGATTGCCATCGTATTATCCCAGGCAGCCAGGTTGGGTGTATGCTGACAAAATTGACAACGTATCCGCATACATGTCATCCGAATGATATGGAACAAGCCTTGAAACAAAACTTAGAAAACTACTTCTATGCAGATGTTCAGGTGTTTGGCGAATATCCGCCACTGATTACACGTATGCTTGAGAGAAAAAATATTCAAATTCATATGGAAGCAGATGATCTAACCATTCTAAAAGAAAACACAGTAGATTTTATCTCATTTAGCTACTATATGTCTTTAACTGAATCAGCCCAAGAAGGATTAGAACAGACAGAAGGGAATACGATTCGTGGAGTCAAAAACCCTTATCTTCCTTCAACTGACTGGGGCTGGCAAATTGATCCGGTTGGTCTGAAAATTTCTTTAATCGAATTGTATGATCGCTATCAAAAGCCTCTTATCATTGTCGAGAACGGAATGGGTGCAAAGGATGTAGTTGAAAGTGATGGCTCTATCCATGACGACTATCGTATTAACTATTTTAAAGAGCATTTCCGTCAGATGAGAGAAGCGATTGAAGAAGGCGTCGATCTCTTTGGATATACGAGCTGGGGCTCAATTGATATTATTAGTGCAGGTACATCACAAATGTCAAAACGCTATGGCTTCATTCACGTAGATCAAGATGATGATGGCAACGGAACCTTAAAACGATCTCGAAAAGACTCATTTTATTGGTACCAAAAAGTCATTGAGACAAATGGTGAATCGCTTGATTGAACACCACAATCATGAAAACAGGTGATGACGATGTTTAAAATCAAAAAAGTTTTAAACTCGAGTGTGGTCCTGGCTGAAGATCAGAACCATCAGGAGATGGTTTTGTTTGGCCGAGGGATTGGCTATGGACAGAAACCGGGTCAAATGATAGAAGAGAAAAAAGCGGACCAAGTCTTTATGTCAGTCGATAACTTGAGAGCAAAAGAATTTCTTCAACTGTTAGATTCAATGCCTCAAGAGTTTATCGATTTAACTCAGCACATCGTCCAATATGCAGAAAAACGGTTAAATTCAAATCTAAATTCAGGTGTTTATTTTACCTTAATGGATCATTTGAATTTTGCTGTCGAACGACATAAAAAGAATATTAATATGACGAATCGCGTGTACTGGGAAATCAAAAATTACTATACTGAAGAATTTGAAGTAGGGAAGTACGCACTTGAGTTAGTAAATGATACATTGGGCATACAATTACCAAAAGAAGAAGCCGCCAATATCGCCTTTCACTTAATTAATGCATTAGGTGAAGAATCTGATTCGAAAGATGGCATGAAATATGCCAAAATGATCGGGAGTATTGTCAATCTTGTGCGCTATACATTGAATATGAAAATGGACCAAGAGAATATTCATTACAGTCGGTTCATTACACATGTGAAGTTCTTTGTAGAAAGATTTTATGCAAATAAATTACTCTCAGATCAAGAAAATGAGTTGTTTGAACAAATTGCACACTTGTATCCTCAAGCGATGGATGTTGCTTTTAAAATCAAAGATTATATTAAACAGGTGCATAGTATCGTCATTCCTAATGATGAGCTTACTTATCTTGCGGTACATATACACCGCCTCATATCTTATCAGCAATTAAAATAATGGTGGAACCACTTGCCTTATGATCAGGCAAGTGGTTCTTTGCTATGACCAATTTTTATATTAAGTTCCGATAGGTCGTTCTGTTGTACCAGCATTCGTCTCATTTAACGAATTGAAAGACGCTGTTTGTCCAAAAACAACGATGGTTAAAGCGATGATCAATAAACTCATTTTTTTCATTAGAATTCCTCCAGTCAAGTATAGGATGGTTCCTGTGATAGGCTTCCTTTAAAAAGAGATAGGCTTGATGAATGTCATCCAAATCCTCAAAGTGTTTTGCAGCTAGAGCACTTAATTCACAGGCACCTTCAGCATCCTTTAATTCTTTTAGAATGCTGATTTCATCGAAACAGGCTTGAGCTTTTTGAACCATATCTTCAGTAAAATATAGATGGTAAAGCAAATTCATTTTTGCTGTATAGATGGGGCATTTCTCTGATTCATGTTTTTGGTTGACCAATTCGAAGTAATAGAGAGCTTGTGTTCTTTCATCAATAGAGAGCAGCTCTTTGACTAACATAAACATGGAGTGATGGAAATAGCACGATGAGAGGTAGTTTTCATCACTTAGAGCCTTTTCTAGGGCATCGATACATTTTTTCGATTCTCCAGCTTCGGCATACAGAATACTGATATTATGAAAAAGCTGTGAAGTTAGAAAATGATCATTTAGACTGTCAGCGATGTGTATTGCTTTTTTGTAGTAGTTTTCTGCTCTTATGAAGTCGTTAATGTCCATATAATTAGCAGCGGCGATAACAAAGGCTGTCGCTAGTCTTCTTTCATATCCTTCATGACTTTTGAAAATTTCTATAGCATTCTGAATATAGTGAAGAGAAATTAGGCTTTGACGAAGTAGCATATATAAGTTTGCGATTTTCGTATGAAATTCTGCTACTTCTATTTCATCCGGAATGTTTTGCAGTTTTTTCTCGGCAATTTTAAACAGTCCAATGGCTGATGCATAGTCCCTGTTATATGAAGCGTAAAGGGCTTTGTATAGGTAAAAATAGTATTCAATTAAATCGTTTGTTTTAGAGGGGCAATCTAGCTCTGTCTGTTCATTCAGTTTTTTACCTCTCCGTTCATATAACATGAGTTTATACTTGCCTTCTAGCAATGAATAATAAGTCAAGACCTCCTGATTCTCTTCCATTTCTTGAAGTAATTGCTTTAATTCTGTGTACATTGCGTTAGCACTGTGTACATCATGCTTGCGAATCGCAATTCGCCAATCATTTAAACGGTTCCCCACCTGTTCAGCAGAAATGATAGCCATGAAATTTCACCTCTTTAAGATCCTTTCACCTGTTTCACTAAAAACGATATCACAATTTTTGGAAGAATATAATCATTTCTGCGAGGTGATTGCCAAGAGGTAATAAAAAGGACCTAAGGTCATGTGATGTACGAAATTGTAATGGTGATTGAATGTTTTTACAAATGATTAAAATCTTTTTTTAGTCGTCTAAAAAAGGGATATATACATTGGGTTTTATAATTATGTTCGAAAATATCACTGGTATATTACAAATAAAGTGATTTTAGGTAAGGAATAGAGAAGTTGGAGGGTCGATCTATTAAAGAAAATCAGTTATGATGATGCTAGATCAAATTTGGAATAGAAACTGATAGAAGCAGACAAAAGTAAATGCCAATCACAAACACTAGTCTATTAGAAAGGACGTTGATATGAAAAAAAGATTTCAAATCTTAAACTGGCAAATCACAGTGATCATGACGACGCTGTTACTCGTTTTAGTGACTCTGTATATGTCAAAGAGATACTTTTATAGCAAAGAAATAGAGTTACTGACAGAATCTTGTCAACAAGTAGGCGGCAAAATCATATTAGAAACAAATCGTTTTTCGATGGATTATTCGTTTGAGTGCCAGAAAAAGTAGAACAGGCAGCTTTCTGCCTGTTTTTACTCCAATTACAAACCTAAATTTTGCAGCCATTGATTTAATCTAAATTCTCGATTCTCGGCAGTTGAGTCATCATATCTCCCTAAATGTAAGCTGGCTGTTATTTCTCCGTCATTCATAAACATGATTCTTTCAGAACGAAGAGCAACCTTTGGGTCATGTGTGACAAGCAGTAGTGTTGCTCCTTCAGAATGGATTTTCGAAAATATATTCATCACTTCCTTCGTTGCATTAGAGTTAAGAGCACCTGTTGGTTCATCAGCGAAAAGAATGTCTGGTTCATTCATAAGCGCTCGACAGATAGAGGCCCTTTGAAGCTGACCTCCTGATACTTCTGACAAATATCGATCTGCTAAATGATCAATATCAAGTTTTTCCATTAAATATCCAGCTCGTTCATTCACTTCTTTTCTTGGCTTTTTCTTTGTTAAGTAAGCGGCAGCAATGATGTTGTCAAATAGATTAAGATTTTTTAGTAAGTGGCTGTGTTGAAAGACAAATCCCATATCTGTTAAGCGCAGAGCAGTTAACTGTTTGTCTGTCATTTCTGATAGTAATCGGCCTTTATATTTGATCTCACCTGTTGAGGCTGTTTCTATCCCGCTAAGTTGATAAAGCAAGGAAGTTTTCCCGCATCCGGAAGGTCCCATAATGGTCACAAATTCCCCAGGCTTTATCGATAAATGGATATCTTTAAGAATGATTTGTTTCTGTCCTTTTAAAGAATCGATTTGCAAAGACAATCGCTTTGTTTCAATCAAGTGTTCCATGTGAAACATCTCCTTATGAAAGTGTATGACGTGTAGTTTGATTAGTAAAAAACGTCTTCAATAACGAAGCGGTTAAAGCTAAGCTGACAATCAACAGTGTGATTGGGTACACAACTGACACCCATTGTGGTGCCAGCCACTGCAGGCTTGATGCCCCTAGGGAGGCTCCACCTACACTCATCAAAGCTGGTCCAATCGTATGGACAGCGATCGTACCAATAAAGGCGCCCAAAGAGATAACGACGATAAAACTTGTGATATATTGTGCTGTTACATCTTTTTTAGAAAATCCAATCATTCTTAACATGTGGTTTCGACTTGAATCTTTCGTCTTTAACATGTGCAGAAACATGAATAGCATCAAACTGGCGGTTCCAAAAGCAGCTAATGTAGACAAAAATGCAACGATTTTTACTAAAGAGGCCGTGCTGCCGATTGTTTGATGAACGTATTCTTTCATATCTGTCACTTTTGCAGGAGATATCCCTTTTTCAAATACTGTCTTTTTCTCCGCAATTTCTACTCCTTGTTTTAGTTGGATTTGAATGGTTTTCCAAAGGGCTGATTGGGAAAATGGCTGTGATATTGCTTTGGCTGTTTTGCCGCCGTTGGTGACATCCTGATAAATGCCAGTCACTGTTTTTTGAATTTCATGCCCGTTTGTTACGAGAGTGATTTTTTCTCCTACCTTTTTCTGGAGTGAATCTGAACTTAGTACTGATAAGGCAATTTCTTTATTCTTTAAAGGCTGTCGCCCTTGTAAATAGGTGAGAGGAAATGCTGAGAGATCACCTGTTTCTAAATAGAGTGTTTCTAATGTATTCTCCTTTGATTTTGCCTGAAGAGAAGTTGTTTCATATATGGCTGATGTATGAATATCCCGATCTTCACGAATCATTGATTCTATTTCATTTGTATTTTCCTCTAGATGATTTCCTTGTCGTATATCAATTCGAAGGTCACTTTGACCAGAGCCAAGATATGTGATGAAATTCGGTGATTGTAAGGTGTGCCATAGCTGAATAGGCAGCAGCATCAAAAATGTACAAAGCGCGATAATACAAGTAATCGTTGTGTACAACTTCTTTCGTGATAACAGATCTTTTAAACCAAGCCAAATATTGACCGGTATGAACCTGTTTTTCTTGAGATGTAGGGGTATTAGTTTTTTTTTATCATTCGTTGAAATGGCGGCGCCTTGAAGTGCTTGAGCAGCTGATACTTGACCAAACTTTCTTAGGACAGTATAGCTGCAAGAAATGACGATCATTGCCATCACAATAGAAACACAAAGCGGGATGAACCAAGAAGTAAAAGAAGGCTGATTCCCCATGTAGCGCTGAATATTGGTCGTAAACAAATCACCAAATAAAAGCGTTAACCCATATCCTGCTATACACCCTACACAAGCAAGCACGGCATACTTTCCAACGTATAATTGCTTGATTCTTGTTAAAGGAATCCCAAGCACCTTCAGTATTCCAATTTCACGTTCATCCTCTTCTATAGAAGCTGTCATAGCAAGATGGAGAGAGAGGAGGGCTATACCGATAAGTAGCATGCAAACAAGCAGGAGAATGGCAATCACCAGTCCATCTGTCAATGCATTCAGCATACGGAGCAAAGGTAATGTGACAGCTGGACCTTGCTGTGGAAGCTGTGATGACTGGTAGATTGCTTGAAAGGCATCTGCCTGAGCGGCATCATGCAGTAAAAATTCAATTAAATATTCCTTTTTATGAAACACTTGATTCATTGCGTCCCAATCCTTGTGATGAAGAAGGAATCTTTTCGAACTAACAAGACTGGGGTTCATTTGTGCATCTCGCAAGAACGCTTTGATGCGGAAAGAGAATTGATTAGACCCTTTCCCAATCAGTAACGTTTCTCCTATCTTGAGATGATACTTTTGTTGAAAATAGATAGGGACAGCCACTTCACCTTTATTGACAGTGAGCTTTTCATTTTGTTCATTTAAAAGAAAATCAAAATGACGATTTTGTTTCACAAATAAATGATCCATCACACCTGCTTTGGCGGGTTCATGTCCGAACTTGATGTTTGCATGTTCAATTGGAATCATTGGGACGATTTGATGTGCTTTTACCATGGACTGCTTGTTTGAAAATGCTTCAATGTCTTTTTCATTTAGGCTGCCGTCATGCATTTGGACAAAATCTGGTGCCTTGGCTGAATGGAGCAGATTAGAAATGGAACCATTCAGCTGTACTGTCATTTGAGCGGCGTTTGTTGCGAGAAATGATGTCAACATAATACAAATGGTTAAACCGATGGAAATGAGACGGTGGCGGGTTAAGTCTTTCTTTATAAACGTCAGTCTCATGAGGCTGATTCTCCTTCATGTTGAAGCATATTTTTTGTTAAGTAGGCAAGGGCAAACATGAAAGTGCTGACTATTAGCACCGTCACATACATGTTGGCTGAAAACGTATTGAACAAGAATCCATACATCATTTGACCAAGCGGGGCAGCACATTGAGAAACCATTGTCAGGTTCGCCATCACTTTTCCTAATTGACTATTTGGCGTTTTCTTTTGAACATGTGAAATTACAACGATTGAGATCATTGTAAGCAGCATAGCAATTGGAAGACATCCTGCTAGAAAGAGAAAATAAGCTGGATAAGTGCCAAATTGAAGAGCTGTGTTGGATGTTGAGAATGCGACAGGTAGCAAGATGATCGCGATGACGATCAGCCAGCGATATAAAGTAGGTATCTGCCAATGCTTTGCTACAAGTCCAACTAGCAGAGCCCCTGCGATCACAGCGAACTCAATCAAGCCCATGCCTATTCCATACATGATGTCACTGCTTTTCATTGTGACCCTTAAAATGATTGGACCACCCACGATAAAAAATGGCGTGAGGATGAAATTTAACATTGCAGCAAGCAGCATGGCTCTTTTTAAAAATGGCTGACTGCCAATATAGGAAAATCCCTGTTTCATATCTATTATGAGCACTTTGCCCATAGTTTCCGTTAGCGGGCTAGGTGAGAAGGATATGTTTAACCGTAAAAGCATGCATGCTGATAGAAAAAACACGATAGCACTGGCACCTATGATGGATTGACTTCCAATCAGTCCGTACAGAACCCCGCCGATAATAGGAGCGAGAACACCTGAAAGTGCCTGCACGCCATTGACGATTCCGTTTGCTTGTTCTAATTGTTCCTGTTTTACTAACTGTGGAATGCTGGACATCACAGCAGGAGCATAGAACGTACTCATCACACCAAGAAGCACCATGACCGCTCCGATCATATAGAGTGAATCATTTCCTGAGAATAACCAAAAATAAAAAGCCAGAATCATGATGCCGGTGAGAACATCAAATAAAATCATCAAGTTCCTTCTGTTAAACCGGTCAGCGATTGCTCCTGCTAAGGGAGAAAGAAGGAGTGGGACATTGGATAAAGCGAATAGTAAGGCATATAAGTCAACACGCTGCGTCATATCCAGTACGTGTAAAGATAGAACAAACCGAATTAAGGAAGAACCAAAAACGGAAATAATTTGTCCGAGAACGAGGTACATAAAGTGGGATGAACCTCTTTTGGATAACAAAGTCATGAGTATCACTCTCCTTTTAGACCGACCGTCAGTCTATAATGTATGCAGGATTGGTATTGAAGTGACCAATCACTAATTCTTTTCATCCAGCTCTCCAGTTAATCGCTTTAGAAGAAAGGAGAAGCTCCCCTTTTCTGCATGTAATGAGGATTCGAGGATATCGATAAAAGCTAGAGCGCGCTGTATACTTTCTTCGGCTGTCCATTGAAAAAGGCCCTCATCAAATATGACCTGCGCAGAAGCAAGAAGGAATTCAACCGTTTCTTGCGGGAACTTTGTTTTGAATGTTCCTTCTTCCACCCCTTGCTGAATGACGTCTGCCAATACGGGTGATAGTTCTTTAATCGCTTTGATTAAGCTTTTTTGGTGCATCTCTGCATTAGAAGGCTGATGGAATTGTTCAATCATCCCCTGTTTATTGCTTCCTTGCTGAGGCGATTGTGCCATGATGATACGAAATAGTTTGTCGACGACTGGAAGGTCTGGCTCAGCCGCAATACGCTTTGCCACGATGATATCTGCTTTGATGATCCTGTCAATAATGGCATCCATCACTTCTTCTTTGGATGAAAAGTAATAATAAAAAGTGCCTTTTGCAATGCCAACAGCTTTCAGAATGTCGATAATCGTTGTTTGCTGATAGCCTTTGGTAGAAAAAAGCTCTTCGGCTGCGTTTAAGATGTCATTTTTACGTTCTTCAGGATGTTTAACGGTTCTCATAAAGCCATCCTTTCTTTTGACTAGACTGTCGGTCGATCCTTTGATTTGATTAAACACTTTTCAATGTCCCTTTGTCAATGCCTCATTTTTGAACACTTTGCATTTATTGTGCAATGACACTATGATACATTGAATGAAAACAGCCTCAGGAGAGATGCCTCATGCAATTTTTAACTGCTGAATTGGCGCAAGAAATGGTTGAACGTACGATGCGTATTTTAGATAAAAACATTAATGTGATGAATGCAGATGGTGTCATAATTGGTTCTGGTGAACGAAACAGGATTGGTCAGAAACATGATGGTGCACGACTTGTGCTGACAAGCGGGAACAGTATGGAAATTGACCATGAGGCGTCCTTACGCTTAGAAGGAGTGAGACCTGGAATCAATTTGCCTATTTGCTTTCGTGAACAAGTAGTTGGTGTGATTGGAATTACTGGTGAGCCAGAGGACATTCGGCATCATGCCGAGCTGGTGAAAATGGCAGCTGAGCTTGTGTTAGAGCAGTCTTTTCTGCTTGAACGAATTCAGTGGCGGCAAAGAATAGAGAGTGAAATTGTCAATCAGTTAATTTCTGATTCGGACGTTGGTGATCATCAGCTAAAGAACCGAGCTGCATGGCTGGGAATGGATTTAGATAAGCGCCGAATGGTCATCGTTTTTCAGCCAGTTCCATCCTCGGAAGACGCTGTGCATAAAATGATGCATGCGATTCAATACGATAAGAATGCGGATGATTTGCTTGGCATGACCTTTCGTCATGAATTGGTTCTTTTAAGGCAGCCGATCCCTGATCATCGTTTAAAGCATGTGGCAGGGCAGCTGCAAAGAACAATGGAAAAAGCAGTAGGAGGTCAGGTGCTGGTGGGGATAGGGACTGTCGCTGACGACATAAGCCGGCTGCCATTGTCTTTTGAGCACGCAAGAGATGCCTTGAGGTTGGGGAAAACTCTTGATCCCGAGGAGAGTATTTATTTTTTTAAATCTTATCAGTTGGAAAGGCTATTCCTCACTGCAGGAGCTGTTGAAGAGGAGATTAGATGGACTGACTTTTACAACCCATTAACACAGGAAGCGGAGCTCGCCCAAACATTAAGGATTTACATTGAAGAGGGCGGTGATTTACAAAGAATTGTTGATCGTTTATTTATTCACCGGAATACTTTGCGATATCGTTTAGATAAAATTCAAGCATTGACCGGAAAAAATCCCCGTCATGTGAAACAGTTGATGGAGCTTTATATGGCGCAGTTGATGAGTCAACTATCTTGATTGTGCATATGCACAATGGAATGAAGGGATAAATTAAAAAAATTCATCTAGATTCACAACCCGATCCCCACTAGTAAACGCTTACAATTGGAGAAAGACATTTTGGGGGAGATCGAGGATGAGTGGAGATGTGACAGTAAGTACACTGGGAGCCGTGACGGCGCTTGTGATAGCGATTGTTCTTATTCTAAAAAAAGTATCACCTGCATATGGCATGCTGGCAGGTGCCTTCATAGGCGGCTTGGCAGGCGGTGTAGATATTGTTCAGACCGTCAACGTCATGATGGAAGGCGCTAAGGATATGATTCCGGCTGTCCTCAGAATTATGGCGGCAGGTGTACTAGCTGGCGTTTTGATTGAGTCGGGTGCAGCTTTAACTATCGCCGAGGCTATCGTGAAAAAGCTTGGAGAGGCGAGGGCGTTATTAGCACTCGCACTGGCAACCATGATTTTAACAACAGTGGGCGTTTTTGTAGATGTAGCTGTTATCACGGTAGCGCCCATTGCACTTGCCATTGCCAAACGGGCAAAGCTGTCGAAAACGGGGATTCTACTTGCCATGATTGGAGGCGGGAAGGCAGGGAATATCATGTCACCGAATCCGAATGCCATTGCCGCTTCTGATGCTTTTGGTGTACCGCTTACTTCAATGATGGCTGCGGGTGTCATCCCGGCTGTGTTTGGATTGGCTGTTACATATGTGTTAGCCAAAAAGCTTGCAAAAAAAGGGACACCTGTTCTTGAAGAGGAAACTGCGCAAAGCAAAGTTCAAGTGCCAGCTTTTTTTCAAGCACTTGCGGGTCCGCTTGTCACCATTTTATTGTTGGCTTTAAGACCGCTTTTTCAAATCAATATAGACCCAATGATCGCCTTACCGATCGGAGGCATTGTAGGCGCTCTTTTCATGAAAAAAGGGAAGTTTCTCAATGATTATGCGATATCGGGGCTTCATAAAATGTCGGGTGTAGCGATTATGTTATTAGGGACAGGCACACTAGCAGGAATTGTATCGAATTCTTCCTTAAAAGATGTGTTTATTCAAGCACTCGATGCATCGGGATTACCTCCGTATTTACTTGCACCAGCTTCAGGGATATTTATGTCAGCCGCCACCGCTTCGACAACAGCAGGAACGGCGGTAGCGAGTGGCGTATTTAGCGGTACATTAATTGGCCTTGGCGTATCTGCTCTTTCAGGAGCAGCCATGATTCATGCTGGGGCAACAGTGCTAGATCATATGCCGCACGGGAGCTTTTTCCATGCCACAGCAGGAAGTGTTCAAATGGACATCAAAGAGCGGTTGAAACTCATGCCATTTGAATCGTTAATTGGTTTGACATTAACCGTCGTATCGACCATTATATTCGGCGTTTTCCAGTTGTTTGGCTGATGACATTTGATAAGAAACGAGGGGCTTTAGGATGAAAATTGTGATTGCACCAGATTCATTTAAAGAAAGTTTATCTGCATATGAGACAGCATGTGCCATTGAACGAGGATTTCATGCGATTTTGCCAAACGCTGAATATATCAAACTTCCAATGGCAGATGGAGGAGAGGGAACTGTTCAATCGCTAGTTGATGCGACGGGCGGGCACATTGTCAATCAAGTGGTCACAGGCCCGCTTGGGGAGCCTGTTGATGCCTTTTTTGGCATGTTAGGGGACGGTCAGACTGCCGTCATAGAGATGGCCGCAGCCTCTGGGTTACACCTTGTTCCGCAAGAAAAACGCAATCCCTTATTCACGACATCGAGAGGAACAGGGGAATTAATGCTTGCGGCACTGGATCAAGGAGCGAAGCATGTCATCATTGGGCTTGGCGGAAGTGCAACAAATGATGGCGGCGTTGGGATGATGCAAGGATTAGGTGCGGCTTTTCTTGATAATGCAGGACAGGATCTGTCGCCAGGCGGTGGAACCCTTCATCAATTAGCTTCTATTGATCTATCTGGACTTGACCCAAGACTGCAATCCGTTCGGCTGGAGGCAGCTTGTGATGTGGACAATCCTTTAACGGGTGAAAGAGGAGCATCTGCTGTATTTGGTCCTCAAAAGGGTGCTGATAAAGAAACGGTTCAAGTGTTAGATAAAAACTTAGCTCATTTTGCACAAGTAGCAGAAAAACAGTTCAATGTATTTTTTGAAGGTGTAGCAGGGGCAGGAGCGGCAGGAGGACTTGGTGCGAGTTTATTAGGCTTTTTACACGCCGATTTGCAAAGAGGAATTGATATTGTGCTGAAGGCAGTTCATTTTGATGATGTCATCAAGGAGGCAGACCTTGTCATTACTGGGGAAGGCCGGATTGACCAGCAGACCATTTATGGAAAAACGCCAATTGGTGTAGCCAAAGCAGCAAAGCAGTATCACCTGCCTGTGATTGGTATTGCGGGCTCCCTCTCAAAAGACAGTGCAGTTGTACATGAGCATGGAATTGATGCACTTTTTAGTATCGTTCCAGGTGTAACTTCTCTTTCTGAGGCGATGAGAGATGGGGCTCTTCATGTAGAGAGAACCGCTCGGAATATTGCGGCTGCTATATCAATTGGAAGAAATAAGTAAACGTTGAAAAATGTTTCCTTTTCTATCACATTCCTTTCTATAGAAATGTGGTAAAATTGTATGAAATAAAATAGAAAGTTGGAGGAAACACAAATGTCTAATCTACCGAATTGTCCTTCATGCAGTTCACCTTATACTTACGAGGATGGCAGTCTGCTGGTTTGTCCTGAATGTGCGCATGAATGGTCACTTGAACAAGAACAAGCGGCAGAGGACCAGCTTGTTGTCAAAGATGCGAATGGGAATCTGTTAAATGATGGGGACACGGTCTCTGTCATCAAAGATTTAAAAGTAAAAGGTTCTTCTTCCGTTTTAAAAATAGGGACGAAGGTCAAAGGCATTCGTTTAGTAGAAGGCGATCATAACATTGATTGTAAAATTCCTAGCTTTGGCGCAATGAAGTTAAAATCAGAGTTTGTGAAAAAGGTATAATAACGAAAGGAGGCTGTCAGTAAGAGGCCTCTTTTTATTTCTTTATTTATAGGTGAAAGGAATAATCTTAAACAGAATTCCATACATATATACCTGTTGAAAAAGGTTCATTTTTTAAAAAAATCAAGCCTCTTTTCACATAAAAAATTGCTGTTTTCTTAACCCTACCTTAAAAAAGGCAGATGATTCGCTAAATTTTGGCTAATCCCCTTCACAACTTTTGGGCATTGCTGTACCATATGGAAGTGTTCTTCTATTTTTAACGGATCATGGTGTTTATCAGGAAATAGATGATAGATGATACTTAGACAAAGAAGGAGAGGTAACGTGACGAACGTTTTAGAACTGCATAATGTATCTAGGCATATTCACGGGAAAAAGATTGTTCAAGACTTGAGCTTTTCTGTCCAAGCGGGCGAAGTCTTTGGCTTCTTAGGACCAAACGGCGCAGGGAAAACAACAACCATTCGTATGATGGTCGGTCTTTCTCCTATTACATCTGGCGACATTCTGATTAATGGTCATAGTATTCAATCCTCATATCAGCATGCCATTCAAGATGTTGGTGCCATAATTGAAAACCCAGAAATGTATAATCACTTAACAGCCAGACAAAATCTTGTTCACTTTGCCAGAATGAATGGGAAAGTGGATGAAGGGCGAATTGATGAGTTGCTAGAGTTGGTCAGCTTACAGCACGTGAAACATAAGCGTGTCCGTACGTTTTCATTAGGAATGAAGCAGCGTTTAGGCATTGCGCAAGCACTCATACATAGACCGAAACTGCTTATATTAGATGAGCCGACCAATGGACTTGATCCAGAGGGAATTCGCATGATACGAGATTACTTGAGAAGGCTTGCAAAGGAAGAAGGGCTGGCTGTCATTGTTTCAAGTCACCTCATGTCAGAAATGGAATTGATGTGTGATCGTTTTGCGATTATCCAAAAAGGAAAGTTGATTGCGATTGAGGATCAGCGTACAGAGACGAATCAAGACGAACTGGTCAATTATCGAATGAAGGTCGAATCCGGTGAGCTGGAAGAAGCGCAGAAGCTCATTGGTGTATTTGAGGAAGGCACGACTGTAAGAGAAGAGGAGCAGTATTTATTCTTCTCCTTGCCAGAAGAGAAAATGCCGGAATTGATTCGTCATTTGAGTGACGCGTCCATTCATTTGTACGAAATCAAAATAGAAAAACAAACCTTAGAAGATAAGTTCTTAAGCTTAACAGGTAAAAAGGAGGCAGACGTATGATTCGCCTCATTCAAAACGAGTGGATGAAGATCAGTTATCGTGTTGGAACTTGGATTATGGTTGGACTTCTTGTTTTAGGTATGATTGCCACACTGATCTTTGCAGTGAAAACAAATGACAAAGATCAAGCTTTGGGTGATTGGAAAACCGAGCTAGAAATGATGAATACTGAGAACAAGAAGGAACTCAAAGAAACAGAAAATGGTTTCTTTAAAAGAAGCCTTGAAAAAGAGATCGCTATTAATGATTATCGAATCAAGCATAACTTACCGCCAGCTAATCAGTTTAGTGACAGTGTATGGGATTATGTGAAAACAAACGCCAATTTACTTCAGCTTGTAGGTGTGTTTGTGATCATTATTGCTTCCACCATTGTCTCGGCTGAATACAAGCATGGTACAATTAAATTATTATTGATTCGCCCACCATCAAGGCTAAAGATCCTAATATCTAAATATATTACGGTGCAGCTGTATGCTCTTTTACTTGTTGTGGTACTGTTTATCTTGTCATTTATATTGGGTGCCATTTTCTTCGGCCTCAACACTGATTATGTGAATTTGGTCTATCAAAATGGTGAAGTGATTGAACGTTCGCAGTTTGCAAATATGGTCTTTTATTATCTTGCTCATTGTGCAATGTTTGTCGTATTGGGAACACTTTCGTTCGCCATTTCTACAGTATTTAGAAGTGAAGCTATCTCCATCGCTATTAGTGTGTTAGCTTATATTGTGGGTGGATCAATTACAGGTATTTTAATGCTCTTCTTTGATTGGGCAAAATATTTGTTATTTGCAAATGATCCATCTCAATATTTTATGGAAGAGGTTACTCTTATCGAAGGTATGTCTCTAGGATTCTCATTAACAGTCCTAGTGATCTATTGGGCTATTTTCTTGGCGATTGCCTTAATTGTCTTCCAAAAGCGAGAAGTGAAAACAGGTAGTTAATTTAACTTTTTAGGAGGTTTACACATGATTAGACGTAAAGGTGAAAAAATTATGGGGATTATTAGTATTGTCCTCAATGTCATTGGTGTTGGATTTGGAGCATTAATTCTCTCCTTAGGTCCATCATTTTATGATGAAATCAATGAAGTGTTACAAGAGGAAGGAGAAACATTGCCGATTGAAACGCTTCAGGCTTCGGTTAATGCATTTGGTACTCAGTTCATGGTCGTTTCCGCAATTGCGGCTGTGCTATCGATTGTCGGTGTGATTTTCTTGAAAACAGACCGCCGTGCCGTGCTTTCAGGTATTCTTTTCTTGGTTTCTGCTGTGACTCTTTTAATTGGAACAGTCGGTCTTGCATTTGCTCCAATGGTTCTATTGTTTGTGATTGGATTGATGTCTCTTATTAGAAAGCCGAAAACAGACATTCACACGAGTGAATATCCTTCATAAATACAAAGAAAAAGACATGCGTCGTTGTACGCATGTCTTTCTTTTTTAAATGATACCGATCAGCATCGCCACGAACAGAAGGATAATACTGAATCCCCACATCCAAAAGAAGGAGTAGCGGATATGTTTCCCCATATCGACCCCTGCAAGGCCTATCGCAAGCCAAACGGCTGGAGCGAGTGGACTGACAAAGGTTCCGATGATGTTACCAATCATCATGGCATACGCAGCGGAAGTGCCCGACACGCCAACCTCAGTTGTAATCGATTCGACAATTGGAAGTAGAGCATAATAATAGGCGTCTGTACTTGTCAGCATATCCAGCGGTACCCCAAACATCCCAACAATGATATGTAAAAAAGGAAGCAGGAAAGCAGGTAGAATCTGGATGCTGTCCACAGCAATAGCTTTTAGCATGCCCGTTCCTTCGAGAATTCCTAAAAATGAACCTGCGGAGAAAATAACGGCAGCCATCATGAGTGCACTAGGTGCATGCGCCTTGATTCTCTCCATTTGTACATCCACTTTCGGATAGTTAATTAATAGTGCGAGAGAAAGACCAATCATAAACATATAACTAGCCGGAATCACGTTGAGCACAAGAAGGACAACTACGGCTATAAACAGAATGAAATTCACCCACATCAAGTGATAACGTTTTAAAGCGGCGTCACCTGTCTCGCTAATGGATTGAATAGCCCGGTCCCAATCTGCGCCTTCTAATTGAACAGCAGCGATTTCGTTTGCAGCGATTTTTACCCGAATGCGTTTTTCTTCCCTTTTCCCTAAAATAAATGCCATTCCTAATACGAGAACGACTCCAATGAGCTGAATGGGAATGAGCGGCACCCAAAGTTCAGATGGGTCTATATTCAACACACTTGCTGCCCGTCCTGTGGGGCCAGCCCACGGCACCATATTGGTTAAGCCGGCACTCGTCCCAATCAATAACAGCAATAAGTACGGACTCATATGTAATTTTTTATAAAGCGGTAGCAGTGCAGGTACAGTTAATAAAAAGGTCGTAGCTCCTGCTCCGTCTAAATGAGCGATTACTCCTATTAGAGCTGTCCCCATCGCAACCGTGACAACATTTCCCTTTGTCAGTTTAATGAGCGCTTTTATTACAGGTTCAAAGAACCCTGTATCTTGTAAAATACCAAAAAATAAAATGGCGAAGATGAACATGGTCGCCACTGGCAGTACTTTGATAATCCCCTCTTCAAAGAAAGATTGAATGTCATTGATTCCAAATCCTGCGATGAATGCCCCGATTAAAGGCACCATGACCATGGCAACAATTGGACTTGCTTTCCCCCAAATCAGCAATACAACAATCGTTAAAATAATCAATAATCCAACAAACGTTAACATAAGTCCCTCCCCCTACAATAAACCGTTTACATTTTCTTGCTCTTTTTATGACAATGCAGTCCCATATCTGCATTGAAAAAAAGGGTATCAAAAATATAAGTATTAGGCAACCGCTTTCATACCTATACAATGGTAAAAAAGGATGGCGAATCCATTCACGGCACGGTATCAAACATGTCAAAAAATTTAGATAAAATATAACGATTCAAGGGCACTTCTACAAGCAAATATATTTGTATAGGTATTTGGAATCATTAAAATAAAAGAAGCGTCCAATGAATGAACGCTTCTTTCAAATTATTTTTTCAAGATGACGTACTCGTAAGGGTCAAGCTGAAGCTGGTCTGGCACCTGCTCTTCAGTCAGCATATTTTCATAGCTTTCCGCTGAATCTAGTGATATGTTCTGCTGCTCTTCTGTAAAATTCATCATAAATACATAGTCTTGCGTGCCATCTGTTCGTTTTTGTACACTAACTCCCTCTGGAATCACAGATGATAGGACGGGCTGTATACCCATTCCTGCGATGAGATCCTCGTAGAACTCATCATAAAAAATCTGCTCATTTTCGGAAGCCATATAGTATGCTTTTCCATCTCCAAAAGGATGGACGGTCAGGGCTGGCTGTCCTTCATAGCAGCCATTCTCAAAATGCCCTAACACAGAGGCCGTTTCAGGATGAATGGATTCGCAATATTGCCCGACATGGTAGGTGCGTCCATTCCCTGTGGTCATTAACACATGTTCATCTGGCATCAATGTGTTGATTTCCTCAGCCCATATGCCAAGTACATGGCGGAGAGGGCCCGGGAAACCGCCGAGGAAGCAGAGATCGTTTTCGTCGACCATGCCGCTCCAATATGTCGCGATAAAAATACCGCCCTTTTTGACAAAGGCTTCGATTTTTTCTGCGACGCCTGGTTTGATCATGTAGAGCATTGGAGCAACCAGCACACGATAGGATGAGAAATCCTTTTCCATGCCGACAATGTCAACAGGGATGCCTTTTTTCCAAAAGCTTCGATAGTGAGTTTGACAAGCCTCTACATAGCGTTTGTTTGTATTATTTAAGCCTTGTGCATCATCAATGGCCCAGTGGTTTTCCCAATCGTATATGATGGCGACTTCTGGTTGTACGGACGTGCCCGCAATGGGCTGCAGCTGCTCCAATTGTTTCCCTAGATCAGCGACTTCTTGAAACACGCGCGTATGTTCATGCCCGGAATGATCGACTACGGCGCCATGGAATTTCTCGGAGGCACCTCGGCCTTGGCGCCACTGAAAGTAAAGCACGGAGTCTGATCCGTGGGCAATCGCCTGTATGGCAGAAAGGTGTGCCATTCCTTTGTGTTTGACCTTATTCACTTCATGCCAGTTCACAAGGCTCGGTGTACTCTCCATAACGAGAAATGGCTGACCGTCCTTTAATGAACGATATAAATCGTGAACGAAGGCGACGTTTGACGCTAATTCGGAGGTTGTTTCCCTGCCGCTATGCCATGCTGGATAGCTATCCCATGAAATCACGTCGACCTCTTTTGCAAATTGATGATAATCCAGCCCAAGGAATGGGCGCATATGCGGGTAGTCGCCCATAAAGTTGGTGGTCACTGGGATATGAGGCGTCAATTCCCGCAGCGGTTCAATTTCATTTTGATAAAAATTGATCGTTTGCGCTGTGACAAAGCGCTTCCAGTCTAGGTTCATCCCGTGAATCATGTGCTCCCCGTGCGGTGCAGGTGATTCGATTTGTGACCAGTCACTATACGTGTGGCTCCAAAAACCCGTCCACCATGCTTGATTCAAAGCTTCAAGGTCATGATTGTATTTGTCTTTCAAATAGTCCCGAAATGCTTCCTGGCAAAGATCACAATGACATTCGCCGCCGTACTCATTCGAAATGTGCCACATGATCAGTGCTGGATGATCCTTGTAGCGTTCAGCTAGCAGCCGGTTGAGTGTATTCGTTTTTTCTCGATAAACCGGTGAGGTGAAGCAATGATTATGGCGCAGTCCATGTAAATTACGCTGACGGTTCGCTTCGACGCGCAATACCTCTGGATATGCTTGTGACAGCCAAGCAGGTCTTGCCCCGCTTGGCGTTGCGAGAATGGCGTGAGCCCCCTGAGCTGCCAAGCGGTCCATGATGTCATCCAGCCATGCAAAATCATACTGCCCTTCTTTTGGCTCTAGCTTACTCCATGCGAAAATGTTGATGGAGAATGTTTGACAGTGTGCAAGCTTCATTAATCGAAAATCTTCGTCAATGATCTCCGGCATATGGAGCCATTGCTCTGGATTATAATCGCCACCATGCAAAAAGCCTTTCACATTTGGGTGAACGAGTGGGTAACGCTTTCCCATTTTGTCACGTCCTATCCTTTTAATTACGGTGTCATTTGTTTAAATACATCAAGAGAAGGCAGTGCTTTTCCGTTGAAATCAAACATCGCTTGATTTTCCCAAGCATTTCCGACTGTACCGGTTGTTTGGATATAAGCCAGCCCGTATTGACTAGACCACGGAGCGCCTTTCGCTGGAATCCAAAGCGGCTCCCAATAAAAGAACCCTTTTCCGCGATTGTTTTTCACTTGTGAAATGTTCTCTGATAGATCTCGTATAAAAGATGCCTGGCCTTGAGGTGAAGCCGGGTAGCCGGCTGTTTTGACAGAGTCTTGATTAAATGAATTCTCTAGGTTGTCGCCATTTGCTGTCGTAAACCCATAGGCGGTTTCCACAACAATCACGTCTTTGTGATAGCGGGCACTAATATCATTCATATTAGACGTCAGACCATTAAATCCACCGTCCCAATACGGGTAATAAGATAGACCGATCGTATCGAATGAGACGCCTCGTTTTGTGATTTCATCAAACCACCAGCGGGACGCACCATTGTCCCCTCCGTGTGCAAGGTGAAGCATGATTTTGATGTTAGAATCGACAGAGCGGACAGCATTTGTGCCAGCCTTTAGCAAAGCGGCGAGCCGATCAAATTCCCCGCCGCCTTCACCCCAGCTCTTTCCATTTGGCCACAGCATGCCTGAGTTCAGTTCATTCCCAACCTGAACCATGTTCGGAAGGGCATTTTGTGCTCTCATCGCTTTGAGTACATCCCCTGTGTAAGTGCCGACCGCTTTTTCTAAATCGCTTTGTGAAAGAGATGCCCACACTTTCGGTTTGAATTGTTTACCAGGATCAGTCCAGAAATCACTGTAGTGAAAATCAAGCAGCACTTTCATATTTTGTGCTTTTGCACGTTTCGATAGAGCGATGGCTGTGTTTAAATCATTTGTCCCACCGTTATAGGCACGGCCTTGGTTGTCGTATGGATGGTTCCACAGTCTAATGCGCACATAGTTGACGCCTTTTTCCTTTAATAGCTTGAGCGGGTCCACCTGTTTTCCGTTCTGGTCGAAGTATCTGCCCCCGCTTCTCTCTACTTCTGCAAGCATAGAGATATCGGCTCCTTTGACGAAATCACCCTGCAGTCCATTGATCGGCTGAACAAAAATCGTATCGGCTTTTGCTTCAGGCAAAATACCTAACCCCATAAAAAAGAAAACGACAACCGTGACGAGCATCCATTTTTTCATCAAATCTCCCCTTATCCTTTTGTCCCGCCTTGTGTGAGGCCGGATACAAATTGTTTTTGTAAAACAAGAAACAATAAAGCGACTGGAATCGCAATGAGTAAAGCCCCGGCTGCAAAGGTCGTGTAGCTGGCCCCCATTTTGTCTGACACAAGATTGTACAGACCGATCGGGAGCGTATACATTTCGGGTGAGCGGACAATGACACTGGAGATGATGAAATCACCCAGTGGTCCTGTAAAAGAGTTGATGGCAACAACCGCCAAAATCGGCTTAGCAAGCGGCATAATAATTTGGATGAAAATCCGGAAATGCCCTGCGCCGTCCATTCTGGCTGATTCATCGAGATCCTTCGGAATCGCATCAAGATAGCCTTTCATTAAATACGTATTCATCGGAATTTGCCCGCCTGCATAAATCAAAATTAGTGCAAGGTGGCTGTTAATCAGTCCAAGCATTTGAGCCAAAACAAAAATCGCAATCAGCGCTGAAAATTGCGGAATCATTTGCAACAGCAAAAAGAGCATCAGCCCATTTTTCCGTCCTTTGAAACGGAATCTGGAAAAGGCATAGCCTGTAAAACTGACAAGAATTAACGTTAAGAGCATAGTCGCAATACTGATCTTCATTGAATTCCAATACCATTTTGCATAAAGTGCTCCCTGACCGAAAAAGAGCTCGGTAAAGTGGCTGAACGTTGGATTCTTCGGAAACATACTTGTACTCATGAGGCTGTTTCCAGGATTAAAGGAAGCACCGATTGTCCAAAGCAGTGGATATAGAATACAAATGGAGGCAATGAAAAGGATAAAATAAGTAATGCTCAGGCGAATGAGCTTGTTTTGTTTTGATCCCATATCACATCATGTCCTCCTCTTTGAATGAATTCGTTCTCTTAAACTGCCAGAGTGCAATGGCGATGACAAAGATTGAAAGTAAAATCGTGACAGCCGCAGCGAGTGCATATTGAGAGGACTGCATCGTAAGTTTATAAATCCAAGAAACCAAGATGTCCGTTCCTCCAGCGGTTGACCCCGCAACAGGCGGTCCCCCGCCATTAAATAAGTAGATAATATTAAAGTTGTTAAAGTTAAACGTATATTGTGTGATAAGGATGGGTGCAATGGAATAGAGAACAAGCGGTAACGTGATGGACCGGAATTTCTGAAAAAAATTGGCTCCATCGATGGTCGCAGCCTCATATAAATCCTCGGGAATCGCCTGCAAAACGCCTGTTGTCATAATGAAAACAAAAGGAAATCCAAGCCAAGTCTGCATCGCAATAAGGGCAATTTTGCTCCAAAATGGATCTGTCAGCCATGGTTTTGGATCAATCCCTATCGATGCAAAAAGTGTATTGTTAATGGCACCAAAGGTATCATTGAACAGTCCAGCAAACACCAAAATGGTCACAAAGCCTGGAACAGCCCAAGGAAGAATCAAAATGGTTCTAAAAAACCGTTTTCCCTTTAAATCCTTCTGATTGAGCAGAACCGCTAAAAAGATGCCGATGGCACATTGAAGGGTTGACGCGGCCAAAGTCCATACGACGGTCCAGCCAAGTACATCAATGAAGGTGTCTCTCCAAATATCAATGGAAAAGATATTTTGAAAGTTCTTGATTCCTACCCAGTCGATCAGATTGGCAGGAGGCGAGTGGTATAAATCATAGTTCGTAAAGGCAAGCGCAAAGCTGAACATAATAGGAAAGACAACAGAAAATAGAAGTAAAAAGAAAGCAGGAGTGCTCATTAAGTAAGGGAAGCCTTGATCGATGAGCTGATGATATTGAGCACGGATGGAATGAAGCGGAACCCCTTGATCACGTTTCTTTCCGTTTATAAAAGCATCACGCATCATGAGTACATAAAAGCCGATACCAAAACCAGCTGTTAACAGCGCAATAATCCCCTTTGCTAAAAGAAAAACAGAGTTGTCACGAGGCAGCATCGTCCCAAGTGTGAACAGCCCCCAGAAGCCAATATTGAATAAATCATAAAATACAATCAAAAAAGAGACGCCAAACAGGAAAAAGAGTGCCCCTTTGCCGTACTGTTTGTTGTATATCTGCCCCATCCCGGGTATAAAGGAGAACATTAGCGCCCGTCTCCGGTGTGTCTTTGATTCCACTGTGTGTGTGCGGTCTAGTTCAAGGTTACCCGTCACGTCTAACACCTACTTCATATGAAATTAGATCAACTACGGGCAGTTTGATAGACTACCCGCATTTGATGGTTATTTGGAGTGATTTGCTTTAATTTGAGAGTCTATTTGATTGACCGCATCATCAAATGCCTTTTTCACATCTGTACGACCAGTTGCAATGAGACCTAATGCACTATCAATCGGCTTCCACACTTCTACCATTTCAGGATTGTTCGGTGTCAGCGTGGCATATTTCGTTTGTTTTGAAACAGCATCCGCATTAGCGTTTTCCGTAATGATTGGATCTTTCATCAGTTTTTTCACTGGTGGAATTTCCTCTGTCAATTCAAAGCGTTTCTTCGCATTTTTTTCGTTCGTGATAAATTCAACAAATTTCTCAGCAAGTTCTTTATTTTTAGAATAAGAGGAGACGTTGTAGCTCTTTACACCTAAGAAGGAGCTCATATGTTTTCCGTTAGGGAGTGTTGGCAGTTCAGCCACGCCATAGTTAATACCCGCCTTTTTAAATGGACCAAATGACCATGGACCAGAAATGACAGCTGCTGCTTTTTTCTCTGTGAATAAGGAGTTGAGGACATTGATTCCTTGTTCCCCAATGATGCCTTTCGGGAAAAGTCCTTCGCTAAAGAATTTTTGAATGTATTCTTCGCCTTGGATGGCGCCATCGTTGTTCAGACCAATGTCATTAACATCATAAGAGCCATCGCTTTTCTGCTTGAAAATATAGCCCCCAGATCCGCCTAAAACACTTTGCGCATAGTAAATTTCATCCCATTTCGCAACAAAGCCGTACTTTCCGTCTTTTGTCAGCTTTTTCGATAGATCATACCAGCCATCAAGTGTCGTTGGTGCCTTTTTGACAAGGTCTTTATTATAGAAAAGCACCGTCGTTTCAACGGATTTAGGAAGACCATACAGCTTGCCGTCTACCGTTTGTGATTGAATCGATTCGTCTGTGAAGGAGTTAATCACTTTTTGATCTGGTTTGATTTCCTGTAATAGCCCCTCAGTGACAGCTGATCCAATTTGATCGTGAGGCATCGTGATGACGTCTGGACCTGTCCCAGCTGCGCCATCTAGACGTAGAGCTTCAATTTGGTCGGCATAAGCTTTTTCGACCACTTTGATTTTCACATCATGTTGTTTTTCGAATTCTTTTACAGCGTCTTGAATCCCATCAGACTTTTTGACATCCTCCCACACTAGCAAGGTCTTTGTACCTGTAGATGCCGGCTGTGTACCGCTTGAATTGTCATCTCCCGGTCCGCAAGCTGAAAGCAGAAGCACAGCAGTACCAACGACTGCTGATAATGTCGCCCATTTTCCCTTTTTCATTGGTAATCCCCTCTCGTTCTTTTTTCACAGATGATAAGAAAACGCTTTCTTAATGTGAGAATATCAACTTAAGTAAAAAAAGTAAACATATTTTATTAAATTTATTAAGTAAAATTTTTTACTCATATAGAAAGAAAAGAAGCCCTCCACATTGGACGGGGCTTCTAGTTGTTTATATCGTACTTTTCCGAAAGACAGGTTCTGAGGCAATCAGCACAGTTTTAGGTAATGCTCTGCCGTCCACAAGTCTTTCTAACAGTAAATCGACAGCTGTTTCACAAAGTAAAGACGTGTGGATATGATACGTGGTGAGCGGTGGTGACACATATTGAGACACATGAATATCGTTGATACTAAAGACGCTCACGCGGTTCGGCAGAGAAAATCCGCGCTCGTTTAATGCTTGTAAGCAGCCGATGGCAAGAGGATCACTAGCGACACAAAAAGCGGTGGGCAGATCATCACCAAGCTCATCAATCGCCTTCATCATCAGCGAATACCCTTCATCTACTGAGAAATGATGACCGACATAGACCAATCGCTCATCAAGGACATTGTGAGCCATCATATATTCACGGAAAGTCGTTTCGCGAATATCTGGAATATGCACATTCGTATTCAGGTCAAGGTCTGTGCCGCCTACGAATCCAATGGATGTGTGTTTTTTTTCAATAAAAGAATCGATGATCTTTTCAACAATTCGTTTTAGATTTGGTTTTACAGAATCAAAACGGTCTTCATCCGGTGACGTATCAATAAAAACGATATGCTGGGTGATTGCATATAATTGATCAAGCTCTGACGTTTTAAATCGGCCGATGGCGATGATCCCTTCTGTAGAAGGATCAATGGAATGAAGCCCATCAGATGGATTGTAAGCGGTGACATTTAAACTCCGAGTATTGGTCAGTTCCTCAATGCCCAGACGAATGGATTTGAAATAAATATCTTCAAGCTCTTCCTTTTCGGTCATCCAATAGAGAAAGGCGATTTTTTTTAATGAATGTTTGAATGTTTTCTTTTGATAGGACAAAGCTTCTGCGGCGGCGTATACTTTTTCGCGTGTTTGATCCGTGACAGATAGGTTGGGATCTTGGTTCAGTACGCGAGATACAGTCGCAATGGATAATCCAGCTTTTTCAGCAATGTCCTTTATTTTAGCTGCCAAACCAGCACCTCCTATAGAAAATATCTCCTCCTAGTATAGAGTCTTTAAAAAAATTAGTAAATATTTTTATTAAATTGTTTTCAGTTAAGCGCTTCTTTACGCACTGGGAAGGAATTAGTAAGATATATATATGAAAGGTTTTGGATTAAGATTTCTGATAGGAGAGGGACCGATGTATTACGATGCACTGAAGACATTTGTGACAGTTGTGGAAGAGAAAAACTTTACAAAAGCAGCCCAAAAGCTGCGGATTTCTCAGCCGAGTGTCAGTCTTCATATTAAGAACTTGGAGCAGGAATTCCAGACCGTGCTGCTGAATCGTTCGCCAAAGCAATTAACGGTTACACCAACTGGGGATATGCTGTACCATCGATCAAAACAAATCATTCGTTTATATGAACAGGCGAAGCAGGATATTTATGAGCATCATCATCTGGCAAGAGGGAAGCTGACAATCGGGGCGAGTTTCACCATTGGAGAGTACGTGCTGCCGCAAATATTGGCAGAGTTTCATCAGCTCTATCCGCATGTTGATATTGAGGTGGTCATTGATAACACAGAGGCGATCGCCAGACATGTCCGCTTATTCCATGTTGACATCGGTTTGATCGAAGGACAGACCAATGACAAAGAACTAACTGTCGAAACTTTTCTAGAAGACGAGCTCTATATCGTGGCGCCATTAGATCACCCCTTTGCTAAGAAAAAGGATGTCACGATTGATCAACTGCAGAACGAAACATGGATCACGAGAGAAGAGGGATCAGGTACCGGAGAATACTTACAGCACGTCCTGAAATCAAATGGGCTGAAAGCACGGACCTTTGTGACATTTAGCAGCAATCAAGCGATTAAAGAAGCTGTGATTCACGGAATGGGGCTTTCCGTTTTATCTAAATATGTCCTCCAGCGAGGCAGCATTGGCGGTGAATTGGCTGTCATTTCTGTGAGAGGAATGGATTTCAAACGAAAATTCTCCTATGTCGAGTCACCAATGACAGGGGGAAATAAAAATAAAGAATTGCTCGTTGAATTGTTAAGGAAAGAGAGAAAAGACGCTTCTCCTCAGTAGGAGAAACGTCTTTTTTTATAATCCTTTGATTTTGATTTCATCAACTGGAAGGAAGATTTCACCTGTATCTGTGTATTTCATGGTGACCTGATCGCCTTCTTTTAAATAAATGACAAGAGGTTCTTTTTCAGATGACATGGTGTAGCTTTTACCATCGTCTAGCAGGAAGGTGACGGTTGTATAATCACCGGTCTTTTCTTTATAGACTCGTTTGACTTTTCCTGTAGCTTCTTTCTTTTCCTGCTTAGATGAACTGTTGACGGTGCCGCCGCCTTTTTGAAGAGCTGTCTTATAGGCTCTCAACGCTTCGTTTGGTGTTGAAGCGTACGCAGCGATTTCAGGATTGGCTGCAGAAACGATAAAGTAGTTTTGCAGGAATCCATTTGAATCGAGAACCGGTGTGAGCCAGCTGGCTTCTCCATAGAAATTATAGAGAATGGGCATGCGCCCTTTCCATTTCTTCTCGATGAATCGTTTTTCAATAATTTGCAGAGCGCCTTGAGAATCCATGTAGGACTCTTCAAGATTACCGGTATAATAAGTCGCTTTTCCTGTCCGGGCATTTGTCAGGGCATACCCAAGCATCGAATCAACGCCCTCTTTCGGACTTGTGAAATCTGTGAAGTAATACATATCTCCTTTTGAATCAAACACTGGACTTACATTGGCTTCTGTTCCTTCATCTGAAGGCAGCTTCACATCTGATTTTCCAAACATACTGTTCCAGAACCCGTGAATATAGTTTCCGAAATAACTGTTTTGCAGACTGACCGCTTCTGGTGAAACAGCACCATCAATAAAAGCAGGTACTTGATCTAGAGCATATTTCTTCGTTGCACCTGTTTTGGCATCAACAACGACTACGCCGGAAGCTTTAAAGCCGTTTCGGGCAGAGATAAAATCGCCATACGTGCGAATGTAATAAGGCTTACCATCATCATTGATTTCCAGCTGGGTGTCGCCGTAGAAAATCAAATCAGGGTACTGAAGCCGGATATGCCGCTCAATTTCTTTGTTGAAATAAGAGGAAGGTGTGTAAACCATCTCTGTTTTCACAAACTTTGGATTAGCAGATGAGTCGGTCGCACTTAATGTAAAGTAACCCGGCGTACTGCCCGAACGAATCCATTTAAAGAAGTCCGAGAACTCCACTGGGGCGATGTACACATACTCACCGTTGACCTTCTGGATTTGCAGGCTGCCAAGCTCATAGTAGCTTGTGTTTGGAACCTGTCCGAACGATTTCTTCATTTTGTTCCGAGCAAATTGAGGCGGTACACTCGCAGGTGTTTCCGTCTCATCAAACGCTTTGATTTCCACTTTTTGTTCCATTTTGGAGACATCAAATTTCTCATTCGCATTGAATAGAAAAGCTGTCGCCATATAAACACCGAGCAGTAATAGAATAAGAAACAGCACGCCTTTGATCTTACGCTCCAATCCAACTGACAAAAAGGCACCTGCTGCTGTCACAACAAGTCCAATCAACCATAGGGATGAAGGGTTACGATCTAAATTGGTGATGTAATAGTAAATAAAAATACCGACCATGAACAGCAAAGCAAGGCCTGCAATCCACATAAGCGGAACCTGCTGTTCTGTTCCTTTCTTTCTAACGAACAATCTGAGCGGTGTGAGCAAAAGGGTCAAAATCAGACCGATCACAACCGAAAATAACAAAATATATCCCACAAACAGATCTCCTTTCAAATCAATCACTCTTTTAGTATATACGAGTGAGACGGGGAAAAGATTCAGAAGAATCATACCAATTCGATTTTATGAAAAAATGAGTTGAAAAGGGCCTTTTAATATTTCGGTAGGTTAAATGATATTGTCCTTGCGCTAGATGATTAGATTTTAGTGAATATTTTGTGGACTTAAACTTTAATTTTTATCTCCGAGGGGTATATTCTTTTTTATTCATTACTTTAGGAATTTATATTGTAATAAATAAGATGTTAAAAGATAGAGATATCTTTTAAACAGTATAAAGATTCATTTTAATTTTCTACAGAATGAAATAGTTATAATATTCCTAGTATGTTATATTGTATTTTATATAGTTAATATTAGGAGATAATTTAAATTGAAAAGACGTATTCCTTTTCTCATTATTTTTACTTTAATTGTATCGTTATTTTCACCGTCTGTAACATTCAATATTAATCGAGAGGCTTCTTCAAGAGACAAAAGTGTCCAAATTGGTTATAAAGAAGCCGATGCTGTATGGGGTCTTGTCATCCGGACTATTTTTGTAAACGGGGTGAAAGCAAGTAAACATTTGTATAAATCAATAAAATATGCCCCTAAATATCCTGCTGGTTTTAAAGCTGTTCAAAATGGGACTAAAAAAGTTACAGTAAATAATAAGAAGTTGTTATCTGAGTTAAAACAGATTGAAGGAGGGACTTGGAAAAAAGTATATAAAGATGGCTATAAAGACGGAAAAAAGGTTTCTGTACATTATTTTCAAAGTAAATCTGGTTTGGTGTATGATGTGAAAGTTAAAAAAGGTTGGAGTGTGAAATGATTTATGAATAAAATAGAACTAAGATATTCTTCACATGAAGATTTAGATAGGATTATTGTTATAAATATCATTGGTATAATCATATCGCTAAAAGAAGGTTTAATCACTATAGAAGAAGCGGAAAAGCTCATGTTCAGTCCACGAACAATCGATGTTTTAAAAAAGAAAGGGATAAATGAAGAACTGATAAATATACTTCATTTGGGAACAGAACTTGAAGATGTAGAAAGTTTAATACCACATGAATTAAGTGATAGTTTAGAAGAAATAAGGGTAAAATGCTTAAGATTTTTGGAAAGAAATATAGAAAATGAAGTTGAAAATAATGTGGTAGATTGTTGAGCTAAAAGTGTATATTATAAAATTTTGAGTAAATCTTTTTTGATTTATTGATTAAAACGATGAATTCATAAAAAGAGAAGTCTGTGCAAACAGGCTTCTTTTTTATAAGATGGGAACATAAGGAAATGTATGCGCTCACATAAATAAGGGAGGAGTGAAGTCAATTGGCTTCTGTCAGTTTAAGTAGTATTGAAAAAATACGAGCAGCAAGCAGGGGATTGCCGCCAAAGCTGAAAGGAATTGCAGAACATATTACGAGTGAGCCCCGCGACATCATCCATTTGTCTATTGTCGAACTTGCGAAAAAGACAGCGAGCTCAGAGGCAACGATTTTTCGTCTTTGTAAAAGGCTTGGCTTTGAGGGCTTTCAAGATTTGAAGATTGCTATTGCCCAGGAAATAGACCAAACAAAGCCTAATTATGTAGATGAAGAAATGAGTCTTGATGATGATACAGCGATTTTTATGCAAAAGGTTTTTCAGGCGAATATATCCGCTTTAAAGGATAGCTTTCAATTGTTGAATCCAGAGGATGTAGAAAAGGCCATACAAATCATACATGAAGCGAAACGCTTAGAGTTTTATGGGAGTGGTGGGTCTGGACTCATTGCAACAGACGCTTTTCATAAATTTATGAGGACAGGTATCAACTGTATTGTTCACACAGATTCTCACTTTCAAGCGATGTCTGCTGGTCTCCTTGACCAGCACAGTACAGTGATCGGTATATCTCATTCTGGACGTAATAAAGATTTACTCGATGCGATGAAAACAGCAAAGGGAAAAGGAGCCAAAACCATCGGCATTACAAGCTATCAGCGCTCTCCATTGAGTCAGCTTGCAGATGTCACGTTGTATACAGCGACGCAAGAAACGGCTTTTCGAACAGAAGCGATGTCTGCAAGACTTGCTCAGCTGACTGTCATTGACGTTCTATATTTTGCACTTGCTCACTTAAGGCAGCAGGAAACAATAACAAATTTAAAGCAAATGCGAGAAACCATATCACAAAAAAGGGTGTAATGATTCCAAAAATAAATTTTTCTGATGATGAAAAATGCTGCTATGGTAACGATTGTGAGCTTTTGGATGAAAATAATTTTCTTTTCGGTCGTTGAATGTCGAAAAAATTATTTTTATAATGGGATTTAACAGGTATATCAAAAACTTCATATCTGATTTCAAATCAATGATTGGGCGTGATACAGATGAAGGGAAACCAGGCGGTAATTGGTTTGGATATTGGAACAACAAGTACAAAGGCGGTTCTGTTTGGACCACAGGGGAAAGTAATAACGAAGCATTCAGTACCTTATGATCTCATTCAGCCCCAGCCAGCATGGGTTGAGCAGGACCCTGAAAAGATATTAGAAGCCGTCATTGCGAGTGTAAGAGGTGCATTGACGACAGCAGCATTTGATGTAGCAAATCTCATCGGCATCGGGATTAGTACTGCGATGCATTCCTTAATTGTGATGGATGAGGATGGCAAGGCGTTAACGAACAGTATCATTTGGGCAGATAACAGAAGTGCAGAACAAGCGAAACGAATCTTATCAGATATGGATGGCTTCCACATTTATAAAAGGACAGGTACACCGATCCATCCAATGTCACCGCTTTCAAAAATACGTTGGATCAAGGAAATGGCACCTGATCTCTTCAAGAAGGCAGCGAAATTTATTTCTATCAAAGAATATATTCTATATCATTTCTTCGGTCAGTATGTCGTCGATTATTCAATCGCTTCAGCAACAGGTCTGTTCCATTTGGAAACGCTTCAATGGGATGAACAGGCGCTTCGTATTGCTGGAATTGAAGCCAGTCAACTGTCTGAACTTGTCCCAACGACGTATCAGCTGAGAGGACTTCAGCCTGAGATTGCACTGCGCATGGGCATTAAAGAAGATACACCATTTGTGATTGGTGCGAATGATGGCGTACTAGCGAATTTAGGTGTTGGCGCGATTGGAAAAGGAGAGGTGGCTGTTACGATTGGGACAAGCGGTGCGGTCCGTACGGTTGTAGACAAACCAATCACAGATGAGCAATCAAGAACGTTCTGCTATGCGCTGACAGATAAACATTGGGTTGTGGGAGGACCGACCAATAATGGCGGGATCATGCTGAGATGGCTGAAGGATGAATTTGGATCTTCAGAGGTGGAGGTAGCAAAGCGCCTTGGTGTGGACCCTTACGATTTAATGATGGATATTGCGGAAAAGATTCCAGCAGGCTCAGAGGGACTGCTGTTTCTGCCATTTTTATCGGGTGAGCGTGCACCTTATTGGAATCCAAATGCGAGAGGCACCTTCTTTGGGATCGGTCTTCAGCATAAGCGGGAGCATTTTATTAGAGCTGTGTTAGAAGGCGTCATTATGAGTGTTTTCTCGATCGGTGTTGCTTTAAGAGATTTAACCGGTTCTGCAAAGGATGTCAGAGCTTCGGGCGGATTTGCACGATCTCCGCTGTGGCGGCAAATTTTAGCGGATACGATGGGCAGAGAAGTACTTGTTCCAGAAAGTTATGAAGCGTCAGCACTTGGGGCGGCTGTCCTCGCACTTCATAGTTTAGGTCATATGGAAGAGATAGAAGAGGTTCAAGAGTGGATTCGAATTTCTGCCCGTCATGAACCTAATATGAAGAACAATGAAACTTACATAGAGCTGTTTTATTTATATGAGCGTCTCTACGATAAACTGAAGGATGAATTTGATGTCATTAGTGCGCTGCAATTAAAACAAAATCGTTAAACATCAGGGAAAAGGTGGGAGAACATGCTTTTATTCATCGTGATTGCGGCGATTGTCCTTTTACTCATTCTCATTACAATCGCTAAGTTGAATCCATTTGTGAGTTTAATTATTACTTCGATGCTAGTGGGCTTTGCTACTGGAATGGATTTGCAGGAAATCATTCAATCGATTAAAACGGGATTAGGCAATACGTTATCATTGCTGGCAATTGTTCTAGCGCTTGGTACAATGCTTGGGAAAATGATGGCTGAATCAGGGGGAGCAGAGCGGATAGCTCAAACTTTAATCGGCCGGTTTGGGACGAAAAATGTGCATTGGGCAATGATGTTTGTTGCCTTTATCGTGGGGATACCTGTCTTTTTCCAGGTCGGTTTCGTTCTTCTCATTCCTTTACTTTTTACAATTGCTATTGAAACAGGCATCTCGCTCGTGACAATTGGGCTCTCGTTAATTGCTGGCTTGTCTGTCGTGCATGGACTAGTGCCGCCTCATCCAGCGGCAATGGCAGCCGTTGGCATCTATCATGCCAACGTGGGGAAAACCATTTTCTTTTCTATAATTGTCGGATTGCCGACAGCGATTATTGCTGGACCGCTGTATGGTAAGTGGATTGGAAAACGGATACATAAACCAGTTCCGGAGATGCTGAGAAAGCAATTCACTGAACGAAATGAAGATCGAAGGCTCCCCGGCTTTGCGAATACGATGTTTACCATATTGGTGCCGGTGATTCTGATGCTTCTTGCCACATTGGCGGACATTATCTTACCAGAGGACAATATGTGGTTTCAGGTATTCAAGTACATCGGGGATCCAATTACAGCACTGCTGATTGCAACGGTGTATTCTTTCTTCAGTCTTGGCTTTATGCAAGGAATGAGCCGTGACAGAGTGCTTTCATTTAGCAACGAGTGCTTAGGACCAATCGCTTCCATTTTGCTTGTCATTGGAGCAGGCGGGGCTTTCAATAATGTGCTCATTGATTCGGGCGTTGGTGATTATATTGCAGATGTAGCCAAACACTCGCCGATTTCACCGATTTTGCTAAGCTGGCTAATTGCTGCGGTGATTCGTGTAGCAACTGGATCTGCGACGGTCTCTATGATGACGGCAGCAGGTATTGTAGCCCCAATTGCTGCAACTATGCCGGATGTGAGCAGAGAGCTGCTTGTGTTAGCCACAGGAGCGGGTTCGTTAATTTTATCTCACGTCAATGACTCTGGTTTTTGGCTGATCAAGGAGTATTTTGGTATGACCATTAAAGAGACGTTTTTGACATGGACGGCTATGGAGACGATCATTTCCGTTAGTGCTATTGCATTTATTATGATCATTAATATGTTTATATAGCGAACAACAGCCTGGTTCTTTGGAATTGGGCTGTTTTTGCTTGTTGTGATACCACTTTCTTCAGATTGGGGTAAAATAATGATATTGAGATGTGGGAGGCGGACACGATCGAACCATTAAAACATGTGTACCATGAATTATTTATTCAAGAATTAGCGGAGAAACTTGTACAGGCTTCGACTGTATTTGATGCTGAGCAATTCCAGCGGCTCGTGCTTCAAGAGGATTGGCAGCAGCTTGAGTTAAAAGGACGGATGAGAAGAGTCACTGAATCGATGCATGCCTGTCTGCCTGAGGATTATAAGCAGGCAATTGAGGTACTGCGTCAGGCAGCGCCGCATTTTTCAGGGCTTAGTGCGCTCGTATTTCCAGACTATGTCGAGACATATGGCCTTGCACATTGGGATCTCTCGATCAAGGCGCTCGAATTCTTCACGCCTTTTTCCACTTCTGAATTTGCCGTTCGGCCATTTCTGATTCAAGATCAAGACAAAATGCTGGCGCAAATGCTCGTATGGTCTCAGGATCAAAATGAGCATATACGGAGGCTTGCTAGTGAAGGCTGCAGACCGCGTCTGCCATGGGGCTTATCTGTTCCTTCGCTTAAAAAAAATCCTTCGGTCACACTGCCGATTTTGGAAAATTTGAAGTCTGACTCGGCGCGGTATGTGCAAAAAAGTGTAGCGAACCATCTAAATGATATCTCAGCAATTCAGCCTGATCTGATGAAGCAGACAGTTCAAAACTGGTATGGAACCAACAAACATACGAACTGGATTGTCAAACATGCATCCCGTACTTTACTCAAAAAAGGAGATCCAGATATCATGGCTTTGTTTGGCTATGGAGACGATCCATCCGTTCAGGTAACGGATTTGAAGATAGTACAAGACCCTATTCGGATCGGTGAGAAAATGACTTTTCATTTTACACTTCAGGCCGATAAGCCGCTAAAGCTGCGTGTAGAGTATGCCATAGACTACGTCAAAGCTCGGGGGACCCGCAATCAGAAGGTATTTAAAATTACAGAGTTTGAAAGAGGCTCAGCGTTACATAGAGAATTCGTCAGGTCACAGTCTTTTCAAAATATGACGACGAGAAAACATTATGAGGGAACCCATACTTTATCGATTATCATCAACGGTATCCCAAAAGCGTCGGTTGATTTTGAAGTGACAGAAGCCAGCAGCTCATGAAAAAAACCCGCCATTAGGCGGGTTTTGGCGTTTAAGCCTTCTTTTTCATTAAGAATGAAGCAATGATGGCTGCTACTAAGAAACCGATGCTGATAATCGAGCTAGGCAAGTTTTCTGGTCTGAATAGAAACATCACAAAACTCACACTTAGTACAAAACCTGCAAATAAAGTCAAATACGGAAACAGCCACACCTTAAAATACGGCTCCTGTGGATATTTCGGGCGAAGTTTCAGATGTGCCATGCAAATGCTAATCCAAATGAGTGAAACAGCAAAACCAGGAATAGCCAGCATATAGCTGAAAATTTGCTCTGGATATAAGTAAGCAAAGAATGTTCCGATGAGAAGAAACAGAACGGTCACCCATAAACTCAAAATGGGTACGCCTCTTTTATTGACCTGTGCCAGCTTTTTCGGACCGCCATCTGATTTAGAGAGAGAATGCATCATTCTCGTCGTTCCATAAATGCCAGAATTGGCCGCAGATAAAACGGCTGTAATCAATACAAAATTAATGAAGTGAGAGGCGCCTTGCATACCGGCTGCTGAAAAGACTTGAACAAATGGGCTGTTATTTGGATCAATTTGATTCCAAGGAATGAGTCCGCAGATGATCAAAATCGGCAAAGTGTAAAATAAGATAATACGCCACATCATACTTTTAACAACACCAGGCAAGACCTTCTCTGCATCCTTTGTTTCTGTAATGGTCAGCCCGATCAATTCAGAGCCCCCGTAAGAGAAGATAACGACTAATAAAGATGCAAAGATCGCACCCCATCCGTTCGGGACGAAGTTTTGATAGTTGGTGAGTGCAGGTGTGCTTTGTTCGTTCGGAATGATCCCAAATAATAGGGCTGCACCAAGAATAATAAACACAATAATAACGAAAATCTTCATTCCAGCGAACCAAAACTCAATTTCACCAAAGTATTTTACATTATTTAAGTTAATTCCGATGACTAAGAGTGAGCAGAGTAAACATAGTGACCATAGCGGCACGTTCGGCATCCAGTATTGAAGCAAGCTGCCTGCCGCGATAATCTCAATGACACACACAGTGAGCCACATGAAACAGTAAACCCAGCCGACGACAAATGAAAAACGTTGACCAAGCGCAATCTGTATCAGGTCGCGAAGGTTATTTCCCGGATAGACAATCGCCATTTCAGCTAAGGCTGCCATCACGATGAGCAATAATAATCCGGCAAATACATAGGAAAAGATGACCCCAGGACCTGCTAAACCGATTGTATCGGCACTTCCTTTAAAAATTCCTGTACCAATGACCCCGCCCAATGCAATCATGCGAATGTGACGCGGTGATAAAAGCTTTTTTAATTCTTGTTGTTCCTGATTCGCGCTCATGACGTTCTCCTTTTTTAAAAATGCTTATGTTCCATTTTCTTTTTTCGGGACGTCAGTGTCAATATAAAAAAAGAGATTTTTCAGACAAAAAAGGCGGTTGTTTCTTTCAAATGGGCCGTTTTTTTCCATAAATTCTTTCCACGACCCATCACCAAAATCTGAAACTTCGAGAAAAAATGAACATTTGCCTTCATTCTGACATAAACAATTTTCAGTTTTTGTCGATATATCTTTTGTAATACTAAAGTCCTAATAAAGAATTGTTTATAACTGTAAAATATTTCAAAAATGTATGAAGAAGTGAAAGGAGTTATGAAAGATGTTTATGAGAAAAGCAAATGATTCGTCAGCGGGAACCCTTTTAAATGAAAGCAGTCGATTAGTAGAACGAATTGAGAAGGGAGACCTTTCAGCAAGAATAGATACTGCTGCATTCTCTTCAAGTCAAACGATTGAAGCAGTAGCCCAAATAAATGAAGCTTTGCAAAAGATGCAGGAAGTAAATGAAGATATTCAAATGCGGATGAATTTAGTGACAAAAGCCATTCAAGTTGGTTTATGGGATATGATCGTTGTCGCTGGAGATCCGGTCAATCCAAAAAATGAGTTCACATGGACGGATGATTTCCGCAAAATGATCGGCTTTCAAAATGAGCACGATTTTCCAAATGTTTTAGACAGCTGGGCATCTCGAATCCATCCGGATGAACAAGAATATACCTTAAATGCATTCTCTTCGCATTTATTGGATCATTCGGGACATACACCATATGATATCGAATATCGCTTGAAGTTGAAAAACGGAGATTATCGCTGGTTCAAAGCAACTGGCACGACCATTCGTGATCGAAATGGTGTCCCTCTTCGTGTAGCGGGAGCTCTTTTTGATATTCATGATCAGAAATTGAAAGAAGAAGAGCTGCAAGCATTCGTGACGAGATATGACTTGATCAACCGTGCGCTTGTGGAAGCTCCTTGGGACATGGTCGTAGAGGCCGGCGATCCAGTCAATCCGAATAACGAGTTCTGGTGGTCCCCGCAGTTCAGAAAAACGCTTGGTTTTACGGATGAAAAGGATTTCCCGAACGTCTTAAGCAGCTGGAGCGATCGCCTGCATCCTGAGGATCAAGAAAAGGCTCTCCAAGCTTTTGCAGATCATTTAAATGATCACTCTGGACGCACACCATTTGACATTGATTACAGATTGCAGAGCAAAAATGGCGAGTATCGCTGGTATCATGCAGGTGGTGAAACCATTCGTGATGAAAAAGGTGTTCCTCTTCGTGTGGCTGGAACCATTCGTGACATCACGTTAGAGAAAAACAAAGAGAAAACAGCGAATGAAATGGCTTCACAAGTAGAACAGCTTTCAAGTTCGATCAGCGAGATGGTATCAGGCATCAGCTCTGTGACAAACCAAGCGCAAGAGCTTGCTGTCGCACAAGAGCAGTCAACATCTGCTGCCAATCTAGCAAAAAATAGTGCAGATGAGACGAAAAATATTTCTGACTTGATCAAAGAAGTAGCGAACCAAACGAACCTGCTTGGTTTAAATGCTGCGATCGAGGCAGCGAGAGCTGGTGAGCAAGGAAGAGGATTCTCAGTCGTTGCAGATGAAGTGCGTAAGCTGGCGCTTCATAGTGCCAATGCAACGGAGAATATCGAATCTAGTTTAACAGAAATGAAAACACAAATTGATGAAATTCTTGAAAATATCTCGAACATGACAGCTCTTACACAAACACAGGCTGCTTTAACAGAGCAAGTAAATGCTTCAGTCGATGAAGTGAACCACATGTCTCAGCGCCTTGTGGCCTATTCAAAGAGTATTTAATCACCAAAAACCGCCCTCTCATAGACGGCGGTTTTTTCATTAAAATTGATCTGCTGGGAAAACAATGCCTGCATCTTTTCTTGCAGCTTCAAGGACTTTCATTACAGAGAGACTTTCATCAAGCCATGCATAGCACTGTTCATAATTTTTTGTTTCAATGATGTGCTGAAAAGCTTCTGTTTCATAAAACAGACGGTTTGAATTTGTTTGTGCATTGAGTGAGGTCACCTGATCATTCACATGAAGTAACACTTCCTCGCAGCCATTCGCCCCATTTTTCACATGAATGAAGCCTTTTTCTCCTTGAATCAATGCAAAATTCATGCTGCTTGTATCCTTACTGCCGACACTTGTCGCAATGAAATCATTGTAGGTGAAAGTCAAAACACCAGATGTATCGATGCCATTTGGGTGACGGTTTGCCTGGTAGCGGACCTGTTCTGGTGATCCGAAGAGGTTCATGATGAAATGGACATTATAGATATTAATATCCATCAACGCTCCTCCGGAGAATTCAGGGTTAAAGACATTTGGCGTTTCGCCGGCTAGCAGCTGATTATATTTGCTTGAATATTGACTATAGTTACATTGAACCAGTTTGATTTCACCTAATTGATGAAGATGCTTTTTAATCAAATGATAGTTTGGCATATGAATGGTCGTAATGGCCTCAAATAAGAGAAGCTGCTTTTCCTTTGCGAGTGCGATTAAGGCTTCCAGCTCTTTGACATTAGAGGTGAAAGGCTTTTCGCAAATCACATGTTTTCCGTGTTCCAATGCAGCTGCGGCATGCTCGCTATGTAAACGATTCGGTGATGCAATATAAACGGCTTCAATGTTCGGATCTTCTAGCATAGCCGTTAAGTCCGTATAAGTTGTTTTCACACCAAATTGGTCTGCGAGTTTCTTTGCAGTTGCTTCCTTTCTTGAATAGACGGCATGACAAGAAGCGCCTTCAAGCTGTTCAACCGCTTGCAAGAAGCTTTCCACAATCACACCTGTTCCAATGGTTGCAATGTTCATTCTACTCAAAACCCCTTCCACTCGTTTGATATCAAGTAAAGCTTTCTCTAGTATAACTGATGTTTGAATTGCACGTGCACTTGAGACCTGGGCGGAGAGGGGCGCCAGTGGCAAACACTGGCACACTTTGGCAGCCCTTACAATTAGCTGATGTTCGCTAATGTTTGTTTTGTTAACAATTGAATGGCAGCTTTCCTCTTCTTTAACTCTTGAATGGAGTGTTGAATATCCTCAACTTTTTGTTCGAGCAGCTGTTCAGCTTCTGTCTTTGATTGTTTTTCAAATAGTGATTTGATAATTTCGCGAATTTCTTTGAGTGAGAAATCTAGCTTTCTTGCTTCTGTGATAAAGGAAAGCATGAGTACATATTTTTTATCATATAAACGATAGCCGTTATGTGCTCTCTTTGGTTCGGGGAGCACACCCTCATTTTCATAAAAACGAATGGTTTCAATATGTACACCAGACATTTTTGACAATTTACCTCTAGTAAACGTAATCATTCCCTGCACCTCCTTTCTTTGCTATCCATCATACAATTAGATTTGCTAGTTTCAAAATGTTCAGTGGTGAACATTTGTTTTCATTTCCCCGTTGGAAAAGGGCAGAAACTCTGTTTAAAGCAGGATGAATAGAATACGATATAATAGAGTAGGCAGATGACAATTTTGTTACAGGTGAGAACAAGTAGACAGCGTGATGAAAAAACGATAGGCTAAAATAGGTAAATAGTAATGATATAACCTGTCATCATATAGATGATGGCTCAAAATAGTGACAGCACGTTTTTTGCTGAGAAAAGGGGACCAGTGAATGTATAAATTAGTTGCAATTGATATGGATGGTACGTTATTAAATGATCAACATATGGTGCCAGCTGAGGTGTTTGAAGCCATTCAACAGGCGAAGGCAGAGGGAGTTAAGATTGTATTATGTACAGGACGACCTATTGGCGGAGTGAATCGCTATCTAGATGATCTTCAGCTCAATCAAGAAGGAGACTATGTGATTGCCTACAATGGGGCGCTTGTCCAAAACAGCCATACAAATGGAGTGGTGTCAGAACTGACATTATCCTATGATGATTTGACTTCTTTATATGAGCTGAGCCGTGAGCTTGATACACCGATGCATTATTTCGATTCCGCTCATTTGTACACACCGAATCGTGATATTAGTGAATACACAGTACTTGAATCTTATTTAACAAAGCTGCCGCTTAAATATTTACCTGTTGAAGAGGCAGATCCTTCAATGAGACTTCCGAAGATGATGTATATTGATCAGCCAGAACGGTTGGAGAAGACGATACAAGCCATTCCATCTGAAGTAAAAGACAAGTACATGATGGTGAAAAGCACAGATTTCTTCCTTGAAATCCTGCATCCTGAAGTCAGCAAAGGAAACGCCGTGAAGCTTCTAGCGAAAGAGCTGGGAATTGCTCGTGAAGAGGTCATGGCCATTGGTGACAATGGGAACGACGTATCGATGCTGGAATTTGCGGGCTGCGGCGTTGCCATGGGAAATGCCATTGATGATGTCAAAGCAGTAGCGGATGTTGTGACAAAATCCAATAATGAAGCCGGAGTAGCACATGTCCTGCATGAGTTAGTTTTAGGAAAATAAACAAAAAAGCGGTCTACCAGTGAGGTAGCCGCTTTTTTATATGTGAGAGAAAAAGTAAACAAGCATCCGTCTGCTGCTCAAATTTGTTTTTTGCAGCATCGCCTTCACATGATCATGGACGGTATGGGTTGAAATAAATAAGGTACTGGCGATTTCCTTTGTAGACTGTCCCTTTAATAAGCAGTCGAGGACGTTCATCTCTCTTTCTGTCAGCCGGTACGTTTTTGCCGCATAAGGAAGAATATCATTTGTTTGGGCTCTCTTGATATGAATCATGACAGCCTCTTCCTGTCCGGCTGCCTGTGCTAATCGAAATGCTTGAAGAGAGAGGAACAGCCCCGTTGGCATTCTCGTCATGATTGCCGCTGTTTGGTCGATACCGCCGTATAAAAGTTTAGCCCCTAATGCTCTGAACGGGCGCGGCATGGTCGCCTTGTCATGGATTTGTTCAAAGGCTTGAAATGTATGAAGCCAATGAAGCCCTGTCTCATTTCCATAAAGAAGATTGTAATCGTGTGAGAGAATGAGGAAACCTTGCTGCTCCGCTGCGTCATCCTCTTCAGTATCTCTTTTCTTGAAAAGTTCATCTCTTAGCTTGGCTGCGAGTCTGGGCGTTTGTTCGATGACCGCTCGGATATCTTGTTCTTGAAAAGGTTCCTTGTCCTTTAGACGATATAGGCTGGCAATACCCCAGCATTCTCCTTGAATCACAAGGGCTGCCCGCAATTCATCAGACCATCCTTTAGGCAACAAAATGTCTCTGTAGCGATCACTGTTGAGATATTCCCCGCTTTGGACTAAGCTCGCAGCATGAATAGGGCCTTTGGCTAGATACTCATGTAGATGCACGTCCTTTTTTAAGAATTCATTTTGAAACAGCTGGTCATGAATTTCTTCAATCGGTTCATCTGTGAAGGAACCCGTCGAGAGGAGAGTGGCTGGATCAATGGTCGTGATACAGGCGGCATCAAAATCAAGGACGGCAGCAAGCTCGTCCCGAATGTGTTGTCTCAGCTGCTGAAAATGAGTGGCTGGATTGGTCACATGATCTCCTCCTCAAAAAATCCCCACTTTTAGGGATCGTGTTTTCTGATGTCTCTTTTTACAATAAAGATGTCATACCGTTAGTGTACAGGAAACGATGTAAAGCGGAAAGGAACTGGAGGGGAAGGACATGAAAGGAAACCAGTATTGGCACGATCCCGTTGCTGAGTCATACGCAGCTACGATTGCCCATAAAGTACCCGGCTATCAGCTATTGCATGAGTTGACATTAGACGTATTAGAAACTGAATTAAAGGGAGCGGCTTCTCGCATTCTGACTGTTGGAGCGGGCGGGGGCGAAGAGATCATCAACATGCTACAAAGAAAAGAAGACTGGCTGATCACAGGGGTCGATCCGTCGCCTTCTATGCTGGATATGGCGAAAAGGCGAGTTGGACAGCTTCAGATGGAGGCGCGTGTCACATGGCATGAGACCGTATTAGATAAGGTTTCTGCTGAACCTGTTTACGATGCAGCGATGAGTTTGCTTGTGATTCATTTTATAGAAAGGCGCCAGTCCTTTTTGGAGGAGATTGCCCGCAGGCTTCAACCAGATGCACCGCTTGTGTTGGCATTTATACAGGGAGAGATGAAGTCCCATACATTTCAACAGGAGCTTTACATGCTTTCTCTTTTCATGCAGCGGCAGGGTCTAGAAAAAGAAGTGTTTACATCCTTTAAAAACAGGCTGGGACACGCGACACACCCTGTTCCTGAGGAAGAGATAAGAGAGCATTTAATCAAAGCGGGATTTGAAGACATCAGATCTTATTTTCAGGCAGGAATGATCAAAGGGCTTGTTTGCAAGCGAGGTCGTAGAGAGGCGGATGAGAAATGAGATCACAGGTGATGGTGATTGGCGGCTATGGACATGTTGGACAGCAAATATGTCTGCAGTTAAGTGAAGTGTATCCGGGACAAATTGTTGCGGCAGGCAGAAGCTATGAGAAGGCAGAGAAATTTTCACGCCAGTCAAAAGGGAAAGTTCGTCCTTATCAACTAGATGTCAGTGAGCCGCTATATTTGGACTGGATGGATAAAACAAAGCTGGTGATCATGTGTCTTGATCAAGAAGATCCGTCATTTGCTGAAGCAGTTCTGCGGTCAGGCATTGATTATATTGATATCTCCGCGAAAGGGGCGTACATGGAGCAGGTGGCAAAGCTGGATCAGCGGCACATCGGTGCAACGGCTTTGCTCAGTGTCGGGCTTGCGCCTGGCCTTACGAATTTATTGGCAGCGAAAGCAGCATCTATGCTCTCATCAGTGAATCAAATAGATATAGGGATTATGCTTGGGTTGGGTGATCAGCATGGAAAAGCCGCTATTGAATGGACGCTTGATCATGTCCATACTGACTATGTGCTTACTAAGCATCATCAGCGTAAAAGAGTCAAAAGCTTTACTGGAGGTAAACGGATAGACTTTGGTGGAAGTCTTGGAAAGCGGCATGCCTATCAGTTCCCCTTCTCTGATCAGCAGACATTGCCTTCAACGCTTCACGTGCCTTCTGTGACGACAAGGCTTTGTTTTGATTCCCGCGCGGCGACGCGTGCATTTGCCTTCACAAGGAGTCTCGGAATGACGTCCCTTCTCACTGTGCCGAAAATCAAGAAACGAGCCATTTCCATGATTCAATCTGCTCAAATGGGAACAGATCAATATGCAGTGAAAGTGGAGGCTACAGGAATGGATGGGAACAAGATTCATCAAGCAGCGCTTGGAATAAAAGGACGCGATGAGTCTCAAGCAACAGCTCAAGTCGCCTCTGCTGCGGCATTGCATTTATTGAGCAGGCGGTTTCAGACAGGTGTTTTTCATATCGAAGAAGTATTTTCTCTAGCGTATGAGAACGGTGATTTTGCTTTGGTGGATCAAACAACGAAGGAAAAGCGGGTGTTAGCGGTTAGAGCCAGCCTTTTGACGGAATAAAAGAAGACTAGCAGGATGCTAGTCTTTTTATGATGAAGATGACACATCTCCTTTTTTTTTGATGCTCGCTGTAATGAGCTGTGTCAATGTGTCAGAGCCTTTTGTTGAAAGGTGAACACCATCAGGCTGAAAATAAGATGGCTGTCCGGTGGCGGCTGAATGCCAATCGACAAGGGTCACATTGGAATGTTGATCGGCCACTCGCTGAATGACTGCATTCACATCATTTTCCCAAGACCTTGGGACTCTCGTGTTCACAAGGAAAATGTGCGCCTTTGAAAATTGTTGAATGAATGCTGTCAATGTGCCCTCAGTAAAATAGCCATTCGTGCCAAGCTCAATAATAACAGCGGCATCAGATTGATTAAATGAAGCATATTGAGGAGCGATGCTGACGGCTTCGTTCATTTGTCTGCCAACCTTTGCATCGATGGTGATTTGTGCATATGCTTTTTCAAGATTCGGCGCAATGTCCAGCATGACGGAATCACCAATAGCAAGAATTTGGTGAAACTGTTTCTGATCTGCTGCTTTCTTCTCGTGTTTTTCTTTCTTTTTCTTAGCTTTTGGTTCCGCAGAGTCTCCTGCTTTTTTCGGTGCCGTCTTAATTTGTGTCACTTCCTTGGCATGTGGGGACGTATGGGACGAACTGGACATGCCAATGGTAAATAAGATCAAAAGAGCTGCTGCGATTCCAAGGAACACTTTATGAGACGTAGACCATTGTTTGAATCCCTTTTTCCAAATAGACCAAGAGGCAAAATATTGTCTGAAGCCAAGCCGGCGAATCGGCTGTTCGATGAAGCGGTAAGAGGCCTCTGCAATGAGTAAAATGGCCATGAGCTGCAATGCGACACGCCCCATAGAAGGCTGTCCAATTTCAATGACAGGGGTGGTCAGCACGATGATGGGATAATGCCACAGGTAAATACCATAAGAACGCTTTCCGAGCCAGACGAGCGGCTGATAGGAGAGCCATTTCCCTAAAAGACTTGCAGGGTGGCAGATGCACGCAATTAAAATTGCTGCATTTAGACAGAATAAAAGCATGCCTCCTTGATAGAGAAAGCCGTCAAATTCGTCCACTGCATAAACACACAAAAGAAAAACCGCAAACGAACCAAAACCAGCGATATGTAAAATACGTCTGCCAACAGGAAGTAACTTTTTGCTGGACAGTCTTTGCATGGGCCATACAAATGCCAGGCTGCACCCAATCAGGAGCGCAAATGCACGAGTATCTGTTCCGTAATAAACTCTGCTTGGATCCGTATCTGGTGAATAAAGAATCGCCATCCATAAGGCGGAGACAAGTGCATGGCCAAAGGTGATCATTGGCAGATGGGATCTATTTTTCACCCATTTTAGCCCTGCAATCAATAGAATCGGCCAAATGATATAAAATTGCTCTTCTATCGCCAAAGACCACAAATTTTTCAGTGGAGATACAGCGTTGAAGCTATCAAAATAAGACAGCTGATGGAAGATGTACCACCAGTTACTGACATAAAAAAAGGACGATAAGGCATCGCCACGAATGGACAATAGTGCATTCGAACCCGCAATCGCACACCAGCTGACGGTTAAAAAAATCATCACGTAAGCAGCTGGAAGAAGCCTTCTGATCCGGCCCATCCAAAATGGTAAAAGCTCTTGATAGCCCAGATCCTGCTTATGTAACAAGATCGTCGTAATCAAGTATCCAGAAATCACAAAAAACAAATCAACGCCAAGAAACCCGCCGCTTGCAGGTCCGATATGTAAGTGATAAGCAATGACTGCCAATACAGCAACAGCCCTCAGCCCATCTAATCCTAATATATAACGTAAACGATTTTCCTTGCTGTTCATGAAAATGAATCCCCCATTTATGTCAAAACGCTTCTTTTTTGTTGTCATTCCAAAAGAACAACGATTCTTTTATTTTATATAAGATTAGACGGATCAGCATCACATTTTGTTGGCGAATTTCTGTCTTTTTTTAAAATTTTTATATAAAGAAAGAATTGATGGCCTGGAAGGCTGCCTTATTTTTATACTCAAAACCAAAATCCCTGTCATAATAAAAGAAGAAGGAAAGGGGATGTGTGGAATGAGAACGATTGAAAATGATCAGTTATTGATTCAGGTCAATGGGAGAGGTGCTGAGGTCAGAGAGGTGCTTCACAAGGAAAGTGGACGTCACTATATGTGGTCTGGCGATCCTGCTTATTGGGGCAGGGTGTCGCCAGTCTTATTTCCAATTGTCGGACGATTAAAGAATGACCAATACAAGATAGGTGATCAAACCTATGAGCTTGCGCAGCATGGATTCTTGCGGGATGTTGATTTTGATTTATATGAAGAAACGAAACATACGGTGACCTTTCAATATGAATCAAAAGGCCGCCACATCGAGCAGTATCCTTATGAATTTACCGCCCGTATTCGATACGAGCTGTCGGAAAATGGTCTGACGATTTCCTGGGAAATTGATCATGACGGAGATGACACGATGTATTTCTCCATTGGAGGGCACCCCGCATTTCATGTCCCGCTTGTTGAAGGTGAGCGCACAGCAGATTACTACCTGACATTGACCCCTTCCACTGAGTATCTTCCTGTCCAATATGAACTAAAAAATTCACTTGTCAGGGAGAAAGAAAAAGGCATTCAACTTGAACCGATTCAGCTTCGACCAGAGCTTTTTCAGCATGATGCGATGATCTATAGTCATATCAATCGAGTGTCATTGATTTCTCAGGCAGGTCACGGGGTTGAGGTTGATCTCACTGGTTTTCCGTTTGTTGGTATTTGGTCACCTTATAATAAAGAAAAAGGCACAATGGCTCCATTTGTATGTATTGAGCCTTGGTACGGTATTGCCGATGTTGAAGGGGCGAATGGGCAGTACAAGGAAAAGTTCGGTATTCAAACTTTAGAGAAGAATGAAACCTTCCAAGCCGCCTATACGATTTTCTTCAAATGAACATTTGTGCATGATAAGATGAACATTTTGTTATGATAGAAGAAAAAAGGAGGCGTACGAATGGATCGGGAGAAACAACAACTGAGTATTGAAGCGGCAAGGCTTTATTATTTATCGGATTACAGCCAGCAGGAAATTGCCAAACAACTCGACCTGTCGAGACCAACTGTGTCTCGGCTGCTTCAATATGCGAAGGAGAAGGGGTACGTCCAGATAACGGTAATGGACCCATTTGAAGACTTAAATGAGCTATCTTCATTGCTCAAGGAAAAATATGACCTGCTCGAAGCTCATGTGGTGTTTTCGCCCAAAGATGATTATCCAACGATTACCGAATACTTGAGCCAATTTGGTGCCGAGTACTTGCAAGACACAGTGAAAGACGGTGATATCGTTGGTGTGAGCTGGGGAACCACCATGTATCAAATTGCCCAAAAGATGCAACCTAAACAGGTCAAAGGTGTGGAGGTTGTCCAGCTGAAGGGTGGGATCAGCCACTCCCATGTGAATACATATTCTGCGGAAACCATCCAGCTGTTTGCTGAGGCCTTTCAAACAGCACCGCGCTATTTACCGCTTCCTGTTGTATTTGATAGTGCTGCCGTCAAGGAGATGGTTGAGCAGGACAGACATATTCAGCGCATCATTGAAATGGGGAAACAGGCGAATATTGCTGTGTTTACTGTTGGAACGGTAAGAGATGAAGCACTTTTGTTTAGACTTGGTTATTTCCGTGAAGAAGAAAAAGCGCTGCTCAAAGCATCCAGCGTCGGAGACATCTGTTCGCGCTTTTATGATCAGGAAGGGCGCATTTGCAGTGAAGCGATTAACAACCGCACTATTGGTGTGGAGCTTGATGATTTAAGGACAAAAGAACGCTCCATTCTTGTGGCTGGCGGACATCGCAAGGTTGCTTCTATCCACGGGGCACTAAGAGGAAAATATGCGAACGTATTGATTATTGATCAGCATACAGCAAAGGCTCTTTTAAATGTCACAAAATAGATGAACAAAATTTCATAACTATGTTTACAAATGTTCATCGGTCATATATGATGAAAGTATCATAATAAAAGGAAGTGTAAGCATGACGATAGCAAAGCTCATTGATCATACAGCACTAAAACCAGATACATCTAGAGCTGCCATTATGCAGTTACTTGAAGAAGCAAAAACTCATCAATTTGCATCCGTTTGTGTGAATCCAACTTGGGTATCTCTTGCAGCGAAGGAACTAGCAGGAACAGGCGTTGATGTATGTACAGTCATCGGTTTCCCGTTAGGTGCAAACACAACAGCAGTGAAAGCATTCGAAACAAATGATGCAATTGAAAACGGTGCAACTGAAGTGGACATGGTCATCAATATCGCGGCATTGAAAGACGGCGAATATGATGCAGTTGAACAAGATATTCGTGCAGTTGTAGACGCAGCAAAAGGCAAAGCCTTAGTGAAAGTCATCATTGAAACTTGTTTATTAACAGATGAAGAAAAAGTCAAAGCTTGTGAGCTTTCAGTAAAAGCTGGCGCTGATTTTGTGAAAACATCGACTGGATTTAGTACAGGCGGTGCAACAGCTGAGGATATCGCATTAATGCGTAAAACAGTTGGACCTGACATTGGTGTGAAAGCATCAGGCGGCGTGAGAACAAAAGAGGACGTTGAAGCGATGACAGCTGCAGGCGCTACCCGCATTGGTGCGAGTGCAGGCGTTTCTATTATCAAAGGGGACCAATCAGCTCCTTCGAAAGACTATTAATTCATACGATCCTATGGTAGGATAACATTCGTGACTCATAAATGATGAAAAAGTCATATGCGGAAGGATCTCACTTCTGGGAATTTCTTCCGCACTTTGTTTACTAAATAGGGTTTGTTCCATACAAGCGCATTAATGTAAACGAATTCATTCGAGGAGGAAAAACATGAAATACTTGATTGGTATCATCGGTTTGCTGGTGATTCTCGCCATTGCATGGCTGGCTAGTAACGGGAAAAAACGAGTAAAATTCCGTCCAGTATTTGTCATGATTGTACTGCAATTTATTTTAGGTTATATTCTGCTCAATACAGGTGTTGGAAACTTCCTAGTCGGCGGCTTTGCAAAAGGATTCCAAATGCTTCTAGGCTATGCCGGCGAAGGAATCAACTTCGTATTTGGCGGGTTAATGAATGATAATGCGTCAACTTTCTTCATCAACGTCTTACTGCCGATCGTCTTTATTTCGGCATTGATCGGTATTTTGCAGCATTGGCGTATCCTTCCGCTTATCGTACGCGGAATCGGTTATTTGCTTAGCAAAGTAAACGGTATGGGAAAACTAGAATCTTACAACGCAGTAGCGTCTGCGATTTTAGGACAATCAGAAGTGTTTATTTCTATTAAGAAGCAGCTTGGATTGTTACCTCAGCAGCGTCTTTATACATTATGTGCATCTGCGATGTCGACAGTTTCGATGTCTATTGTCGGTGCGTACATGCAAATGATTAAACCAGAGTACGTGGTCACAGCACTTGTGCTGAACCTATTTGGTGGATTTATTATCGCGTCTATTATCAATCCATATGAAGTAGCTAAGGACGAAGACATGCTCGAAGTCGTTGAAGAAGAAAAGCAATCCTTCTTTGAAATGCTTGGCGAATATATTATGGATGGTTTCAAAGTAGCGATTGTTGTCGCTGCGATGTTGATTGGATTCGTTGCATTAATTGCGATGATTAATGGAATCTTTACAGCTTTCATCGGTGTTTCTTTCCAAGATGTACTTGGATATGTGTTTGCTCCATTTGCTTTCCTTATCGGTGTACCTTGGAGCGAAGCCGTACAAGCAGGAAGCATTATGGCAACGAAAATGGTATCTAACGAATTTGTGGCAATGCTTGCTCTAAATGGAGATAGTGTGCATTTCAGTGCTCGTACAGAAGCGATCATTTCTGTATTCCTTGTGTCATTTGCGAACTTCTCTTCTATCGGTATCATTGCTGGAGCAGTCAAAGGCTTAAACGAAAAACAAGGGAACGTTGTCGCACGCTTTGGATTAAAGCTGTTATTCGGTGCAACACTTGTCAGCTTCTTAACAGCAGGCGTTGTCGGTTTGATTTACTAATTTAAAAAAAGGAATGGTGAAAACAATGAGAATGGTAGATATCATTGCGAAAAAACGTGACGGAAAAGAATTATCTTCAGAGGAAATTTCTTTCTTTGTCAAAGAATATACAGACGGAACAATTCCCGACTACCAAGCAAGTGCCTTGGCTATGGCGATTTTCTTCCAAGATATGACGGATCAAGAACGTGCAGACTTAACGCTCGCTATGGCGAACTCAGGAGACACGATTGACCTGTCTGCCATTGAGGGCATTAAAGTAGACAAGCACTCAACAGGCGGTGTAGGCGATACAACAACGCTTGTACTTGCTCCTCTTGTGGCTGCACTTGATGTACCTGTTGCGAAAATGTCTGGCCGCGGCCTTGGACATACAGGCGGTACAGTGGACAAGCTTGAAGCGGTAAAAGGCTTCCACGTAGAAATTACAAAAGACGAATTCATCGAGCTTGTAAACCGTCATAAAGTAGCGGTCATTGGTCAATCAGGCAACCTGACACCAGCGGATAAAAAGCTTTATGCCCTTCGTGATGTGACAGGAACCGTTAACTCCATCCCGCTTATTGCAAGCTCTATTATGAGTAAGAAGATTGCTGCTGGTGCAGATGCAATCGTACTAGATGTGAAAACGGGCGCAGGTGCTTTCATGAAAACACCTGAAGACTCTGAGAAGCTTGCAAAAGCAATGGTTCGCATTGGAAACAACGTAGGCAGACAAACGATGGCTGTCATCTCTGATATGTCTCAGCCGCTAGGATTAGCGATTGGAAATTCCCTTGAAGTGAAAGAAGCGATTGACACGCTTAGAGGCGAAGGCCCTGAAGACTTAAACGAGCTTGTGCTCACATTAGGAAGTCAAATGGTTGTTCTTGCGAAAAAAGCAGAGACACTTGATGAAGCAAGAGAAAAGCTAATTGAAGTCATGAAAAACGGCAAAGCACTTGAGAAATTCAAGGAATTCTTAGAAAATCAAGGTGGAGACGGCTCGATTGTAGATCAGCCGGAAAAACTGCCGCAAGCCCCTTACCAAATCGACGTTCCTGCAAAGGAATCAGGTGTGGTTGCTGAAATCGTCGCAGACGAAATCGGTGTTGCAGCGATGATTCTTGGAGCAGGACGTGCAACAAAAGAGGACGAGATCGACCTATCTGTCGGCATCATGCTGAACAAAAAAGTCGGCGATCGTGTTGAAAAAGGAGATTCACTCGTGACACTTCATGCAAATCGTGAAGATGTTGCGAATGTCATGGAAAAAATTTATAACAACATCCGCATCGCAGATCATGCTGATGCACCAACTCTCATTCACACTGTGATCACAGAATAAAGGAAAAAGGACAAAAGTGCTTCGTCGCTTTTGTCCTTTTTTGTTCATTTCTTTTTCTATTGAGATAAAAAATTTCACTTTATGAAACAAACCTCTTGCAATCATCAAATAATGGGTGTATATTAGTTGACGAGTCAATGATTGATATATCAACTAATTGATCTGAATAGAAAAGAGGGGATGGCATTGACTGCATTTTGCTCTGAAGAAGCAGAGGTATTATACCGTTTGCAGTGCGTGAACCGTATGATGGGTGTGAAGTTCGAAGCATGCACGGGCATCAGCCAATCAAGACTAGAGTTGCTATCACTGTTATTCCAAGCCGACGAAATCAGCCAGTCAGATTTGCAGAAAAAAGTAAATATTGACAGTGCGGCTGTGACGCGTCACTTAAAACAGTTAGAAACAAAAGGAATGGTTACGCGCAGAAGAAAGCCAGAAGATAATCGAGTCACACTTGTTCGTCTGACAGAAGAAGGCAGAACGAGAATCGAAGCTTCTAAAAAAGAAAAAGAACGATTTATCTCAGAAATGCTTGAAAACGTAAGTGACGAAGAACGAAAGCTTCTCACTGATGTGCTCATCCGTATACAACAAAACATCGAAAAGATTCAAACAACCTAAAGGAGTGTTGCAACATGGCTACAACATTAAAAACAAACGATTTTATGGAAATTATGAAAGGGCGCCGCTCTATTCGTAACTATGACCCAGCTGTGAAAATCAGCAAAGAAGAAATGGCAGAGATTTTAGAAGAAGCAACAACGGCACCATCATCAGTGAATGCACAGCCTTGGCGCTTTATGGTCATTGACAGCCCAGAAGGAAAAGAAAAGCTTGCACCACTTGCAAAATTCAACCAAACTCAAGTGTCAACATCAGCAGCTGTCATTGCAGTATTTGCAGATATGAAAAGCAATGAATACTTAGATGAAATTTATTCAAAAGCAGTAGAGCATGGCTACATGCCGCAAGAAGTGAAAGAAAGACAAATTGCTGCACTAACTGCACACTTTGAGGTTCTTCCAGAGCAAGTCAATCGCGAAACAATCTTAATTGACGGTGGAATTGTGTCTATGCAGCTTATGCTTGCAGCACGTGCACACGGCTATGATACAAATCCAATTGGCGGATTTGATAAAGAAGTCATCGCTGAAACATTTGGCTGGGATAAAGAACGTTATGTACCAGTGATGCTGTTATCAATTGGGAAAGCTGCTGACGAAGGTTATGCATCTTACCGCTTACCGATTGAACGCATTACAGAGTGGAAATAATATCTTTTAAAAAGGAGACGATCATATGATTATTATTCATGCAGGGATGACCATTCATTCAGAAAAAGAAAACGTATTTCTAGAAGAAATCAATGCATTAATGAAAGCTTCACAAGCTGAAGAAGGCAATGTATCCTACAAGCTGTTCAAGGATACAGAAAAGGAAAATACCTTTTTAATGGTAGAAGTGTGGAAAGATGACGCTGCGGTTCAGAGCCATAATGCAAGTGCACATTTCCAAGCTTTCGTAGCGAAGGCAAAAGAATTCTTAGCCGCTCCACTTGACGTTGTTGCATTTCAAGGCCAGCAGCTTTCATAGTAAAACAACAAACACCCTAGGCGGGTATCGTCTAGGGTTCTTTTATTTTCGACACCTTGTTCCACCCATTTCAATCCCGTATTGTGCATTTTCCACAAAGTTTCTGAAAATAAAATGTTTTTCGACTTAAGTATATTGGAATATGCTAGAATGAGATATTATTTATTACCAAATTAGGGAGGAACTAATATGAAAAAAGGGAAATGGACGAGCATTGCACTAACAGCTGTCCTCAGTTTAGGCACATTGGCAGCTTTCAGCACCCCTCTATCTGCCCACACCACAGAGAAATCAACATCCTCAGATGGCGGTCATTATTCAGGTATTCCATTTGACGCAAGTGTCGTGAATGAAGACCGTCTCATCAAAGCCTTGAAAAAACAAGGAAAGATCAAAAAAAATGCCAATGAGGCAGAAACCCAAAAAGCATTAAAGAAATATCTAAAGAAAAAAGAAGAATCTGCCATGAAACAAAGTGCAAGCACCTTAACAGAAGAGCCTGAATTTCTGAAAGAATACAAACAAGAGGTACATAACAAATTAGCCAAAAAGAAAAAGTTAAAGAAGCATAAAGGAAAAGAAGGGAATCATGTAAAACCGGTCAAAAAGGAAAAGTATAAAGGCGATGTTCGCAATGATAAGGTATTGGTTTTATTAGTAGATTTTAAAGATTATAAGCATAATAGTATTAAAAAAGAAGAGACTGATATGTACTATGACAAGTACAATCAACAGCACTATCAAGATATGCTTTTCGGAAAAAATGGCTACATCGGTCCAGATGGTAAACGCAAAGTATCCATGAAGCAATATTATGAAAAGCAGTCCGGCGGTAGTTACACAATCAGTGGAACAGTTGCAGGATGGTATACAGCTAAGCATGAAGCAGCCTATTACGGTGGAAACGTACCAGACGAATCAGGCAGTGACGGCAAACCGCGTGAATTGGTGAAAGAAGTACTCGAAGCAGCAGCAAAAGACCCGAACATTGATCTCGGTGAATATGATCAATGGGACCGCTATGATATGGATGGAGACGGCGTTTATAACGAACCAGACGGCATCATTGACCATCTGATGGTCGTTCATGCTGGCGTAGGTGAAGAAGCTGGCGGCGGACAACTTGGCTCTAATGCGATTTGGTCGCACCGCTGGTCACTTGGTGATGTATTTGAAATTCCAAACACTGAATCTGAAGTCGGGCAAGGCGGAAAATTAGGTGCGTTAGATTACACTATCGAGCCTGAAGATGGCGCGGCAGGCGTGTTCACACATGAATTTGGACATGATCTTGGTCTTCCTGATGAGTACGATACACAGTACACAGGCGGAGGCGAGCCTGTTTCATACTGGTCGATCATGTCAAGCGGAAGCTGGGCAGGTAAAGTCCCTGGAACGGAACCAACAGGCTTTAGTCCATATGCGAAAGAAATGCTTCAAAACTTGCATGGTGGTAACTGGCTTACTGGACAAACCATTGATGGTAAAACATTAAAGAAAAGCAAAACAGTGCTGATTGATGAAGCAGCAACAAAAGGAACGAATCATGATGCGGTTCGAGTGGATTTACCAGATAAAGAGATTGTGGTCACAAAACCTGCTCAAGGACAATATTCGTACTTCAGCGGAACGGGTGACAATTTGAATGCGACCATGACAACAACAGGTATCGATTTGTCGAAGGGGAGCAAAGCAAAGCTTACATTTAAAGCATGGTACGATATCGAAGAAGATTATGATTATGCGTATGTAGAAGTACGTGAAACAGGAACTGATCAGTGGAAGACCATTGCTGGTAACATCACGAATGATCGAAATGAAGCAGGTGCGAACGAAGGCAATGGAATTGACGGAAAATCGGACGGATGGGTAGATGCAGCCTTTGATCTTTCTGCTTATGCAGGGAAGAAAATCGACCTGCAATTCCGCTATACAACCGATGCAGGCTATTCACTGCCAGGGTTATTTGTAGATGATTTAAACATCACAGCAGATGGGACGAAAGTGTGGTCAGATGATGCCGAGGGCACGTCTACTTTCACCTTTAACGGATTCTCAAAATCTAATGGAAAACAATATGCACCCCAATATTATTTGTTAGAGTGGCGCTCTTATGCTGACGTTGATAAAGGCTTAAAGCATATCAAACGTGGGGCAAGCCTCATGAGCTATAATAACGGTTTGGTCGTGTGGTATGTCGATCAATCCTATAGTGATAACTGGGTAGGAAATCACCCAGGGAACGGTTTCCTTGGGGTAGTAGATGCTGATCAGCAAGTATTGAAGTGGAGTGACGGCTCCATTGCTGCCACAGGCTTCCAAGTACATGATGCAGCATTTTCTTTGAATCCAAGTACGAAGCTGAATATTGATTATACAGCGACAACGGGCTTAACGTTGGCAGATCGCTATATTCGTCCGACTCGTACATTTAGTGATAAAAAGAATTATGTGAATCCAAATAATCCAGATGCAGGGCGTGATGTACCAACATACGGTCTATCCTTTAAAGTCGTTGGACAAAGTAAGGATCGTTCTGTTGGAAAGGTATTAATTTCTAAAAGTAACTAAACAGAAAGCCGGATTCTACCATTGAATCCGGCTTTTTGATATGGTAATAAAATGTTTTTGATGAAAAGGGCGGCTTTTTGGTCGAATGTCTGTTCTTTTTTATTTTGATATCCGAATGAAATCATTATATAATAGAGACTGGAAGGTTTTTCTTTCATACATGGTTCTTTTTTAGCTGTTAAAACAAAGGAAAGGATGAGCGTTACCAATGAGTTGTGTCACTGCTAAGCAATTGAAGGTGATTAGAGGGACGATGCAGACTTTTTGCAGCCATTTGGAGTATGATGGTCACGGTAAGCTTCATATCAATACCATCATGGCTTTTATTAAAAAGGAATTCGGTGTGAGAAAAATGAAAGACATTCCACAAAGCCGGTTTACTGAAGCGCTTGAATTAATACAAGACTTTGATTTATACACGGATAAAATAGAGATTCGTGATCGTCTATCAGAAAGGAATTAACTAAATTGAATATTTTAGCAATGATATTAGTAGGAATTGTCGCATTAGAACACATTGTCATTATGTTATTAGAAATGTTTTTTATGGAATCAAAGATGGCAAAGAGATCCTTTAAGCTGCCAGAACACTTGCAAAAGGATCCAAATGTAAAAGTGATGTTTGCCAATCAGGGGCTTTATAACGGGTTTTTAGCTGCAGGACTCATTTGGGGGCTCATTCTCGGATCGAATACTGTTGGATATATGATTCAGCTATTTTTCATTCTTTGTGTGATCATCGCTGCGGTATTTGGCGGTGTGACCTCTAATAAATCAATCATCATCAAGCAAGGAGTACCAGCGCTGCTTGCATTAATTGCGCTTATCCTGGCAATTTAACCATAAATAAAGCCGCCCTAGTGAGGGCGGCTTTTATCTTTTTCGAAGACCCATCAGACGAATAATGGATGTCAGACAAAGAGCAACGGCAACAGCCAAAATAATTTTTCCATACATGACCCCTGTTAGGTTCATCAAAAAGACGGCCAATATGATACAGAGCGTGATGATGATCATCACAATCGAATAGGTTTTCATCTCTTTTCCACTCCTTTTAAAGTCCCCTCACATCCGAGAGGTCTATCCATCTTACCTCATATGATATCACTCAATGACAATTTTACATGAAATTCCCTACCAATAGAATGTGACATATTGATTAGATTTGATGTCATGCCATATTTTTTAGAAAATCGGGTATACCATAAAGAGCTGCATTGAAGTTTAATTGCTTGATATTTAATTGTGCAAAATATAAAATAACCATATGATATATCGAAAGGATGATCAAGATGAGTAAGAAAGTGTTATTAGTATCGACAAGCAGTTCGGAAATGAACGGACATCCAACAGGCTTATGGCTAGAAGAATTGGCAGAGCCATTTCATATTTTTAAAGAAAATGAACTAGATGTCCAAATTGTCTCTATTCAAGGAGGCACTGTCCCTATTGATAAAAATTCCATTCCAGAAGGTGTTCCAGCGCAATATCAAGATGTATATGAATTACTTCAAGACACAAAGGCGCTTACAGATGTGAACCCAGCTGATTATGATGGCATCTTCTTTGCGGGAGGACACGGCCCAATGATCGACTTTGCATCTAATCAATTGGTAGCCGATGCAATCTTAGCCATTTCAGACAAAAATGGTGCAGTCGGAGCTGTTTGTCACGGTGTTTCAGCATTCGTTGATGTGAAGGATCAAGATGGCAAATCATTTATCGAAGGCAAAAAAATCACAGGCTTCACAAACGAAGAAGAGGAAGCTGTTCAGCTGACATCAAAGGTTCCATTTTTATTGGAAACAAAACTTCGTGAGCAAGGGGCAGCGTTTGAAAAAGGAGATGCCTTTGCACCATTCGCTGTAGTTGACGGGCAAATCATTACTGGACAAAACCCAGGTTCCAGCGCAGAAACAGCACGCCAGTTTGTTAAAACCATTTCATAAAATGATCAAAAACCAGTCGTAATATATGCGGCTGGTTTTTTTGTCATAAAGATGTCCTAAAAAAGACCAAAACAATGAATAGAATAATGGTAAAATATTAACAGGGCAAAAAACCCAATTAAGGAAAAAGGGGATGTTCCTGTGAGAGCATTTTATGTGAAAATCACTGCAGCTTTATTGTCTATTTTACTCGTCACAACAGGTTTATTTTCACCGGCATTAAAAGCAGAAGAAACACCGAAATCAGATGGGAAATTGTCAACACTGACGGAAAAAGCCATTCAGCAAGTGCAAGAGTCGTTTTTGAAGCAGGATCAAGGAACCGCTATCCAACAGAAGCAACTGAAAAAATCTTTTAAAGTAGATAAGAAAAATGGAATCAGTATCAAACGAAAAGCCGCTAAAGATGGCAAGATGCGTACATCTGCCATTCGCTCCATTGATGGACTAGCAATCAACCAATCGGTTGTCTTATCAGAGGACGACCCAGTTGATTTATGGTTTTTAAGCACATCTTCACCTCAGGCACTCATCAGCCGGATTACCTCTTCAAATCCCGATTATTTCGTTCAATTATTTGTTGTTGATTATGAAACAGGACAAGCGTACCCGACAGACCTGATTCAGCCGGCAGGCAGTCTCCTTGGTTTGACCAATTTACCAGCAGGTGACTACGCATTCGGTATCACAAGCGGTGGAGATTTCGGAGACTCTTACACGTTACAGGTGAATGCAAAAAACCCGCCCAATTTCACAGGGGCTGTATCCCTATCGTCAACCTTACAATACTTTGTAGCTGAGTATGCAAATGGGGATGTATTTGCCAATGGCGCAAAAGTATACAACAAGCAATCGAAGACAGCAGATTATGAATGGGAGCGTGTATTTTATTTCTCTTATGATGGTAAATACGAACAAAGAACCCATTCGATTTCAAGTGTAAAAGTGAAAAGCATTTCCGCTCCAGTGTCGTACTCAGCGCCTTATGCAAGCTCCTCAGAGGCCATTCTCGTCTACTTAGATGTGGAGACATTGTTTATGTACCATCAATCTTCATATGCAAGCGGTCAATATTACCACGATACCTTTGTAGATACACTTGGCAAGAAAACGCCAAGGTATTTAGATATTGATGATATGACAAATTACGGCGATCATATTTTAGCTGTTGATTTGAAAACAGGAAAGCCAATTGATTTCTTCAGTGTCCTTAATTTTTACTATGCCGCAGGGATCGAGAAGCTGCCAACGATCAAAACATTGAATTAAGAAAGGTGGTTGACATCAAATCACCACATGTGTAGAGTGAAGATAATTAAATGACAAAAGTCCACTAGGGGAGTCATGTATGACTGAGACAAGAAGAAATCTTGGACCCTTTGAACCTGATCTAGTTCGTACTAGCGGAGGGAAGTGGAGCTGGACCTTGTCTTATTCATGATTGAATCGATAAGAAGGCCGCTCCATTTGGGGTGGCTTTTTCATTTATTCAACTGAAGAAGAGGAGGCTTTTTTTATGACGTTTTCAGCGCAATTAAGAAAAGAAGCAGAACCATTATTTGAAGCCATTTATCAGCATCCGTTTGTCAGAGGCCTGGCAGCAGGAAAGCTGGAAAAGGAACAGATCATTCATTACGTCAAACAAGATGCAGAATACTTACATGCATTTATTAAAATTTATGCAGCGGCTCTAAGCAGATGTACAGACAAAGAAGATATTGCCTTTTTCCATCAGCAGATTGCGTTTGTACTAGATAGTGAGACGCACCCTCATCAAAATCTTTGCCGAGTGGCAGGTGTATCGTATGATGAGCTCCAAGGAGCTTCATTGGCTCCGAGTGCTCATCACTATATTCATCACATGCTGCAAGTCGCCCAGGAAGGCACGCTTGGGGAAATCATTGCTGTCCTGCTTCCATGTCCTTGGACATATTGGGAAATTGGAAAACGAATGCTCTCAGACGTGCAGCCTGACCCGTCACATCCGTTTTATGAGTGGATCACGTTTTATGGAGGGTTAACCGACTCTATTACAGTGGAGCTTTGCAAGCGGCTCGATCAGCTGGCGGAAGGAGCAAGTGAGAAGGAAAAGGAAAAAATGAAACAGCACTTTATCTTAAGCTGTCAGCTTGAGTACAAGTTTTGGGAAATGGCGTTTACGGTGGAAGAGTGGCCAGTTCCATTGCAGGTGCATTCATCATGACATGGAAGATGAAAGAAGTCGTCCTTGCTGTCATTTTATCCGTTGCGTGCGGTGTCATCTATTTAGGATGGTCCACACTTTACTTACCAATTACAGCACTAGTTGGCCCAGCAGGAGGCAACATCATGTTTGGCATTTGGGTGATTGCCAGTCCAATCGTCGCGTATATCATCCAAAAGCCGGGAGCTGCCCTGATTGCAGAAACAGCCGCTGCCGCTGTGGAATTACTGACAGGCAGCCACTTTGGTCTTTCAGCCCTGCTGATTGGTGTATGCCAAGGGCTTGGGGCAGAAATCGCCTTTGCTCTTTTTGGTTATAAACGATATCGCATGTGGACACTGATGCTGTCAGGTGCCTTTGCAGCTGTTGGAGCAATGGCATATAGCCTCGTTGCAAATGGCTTTGGTTATTACACGCCTCAAGTTTTACTCATCACACTGATGACTCAAATCATCAGCGGGATGATACTGGGCGGATGCTTAGCGAAAGTTGTGGTGGACGCATTATCCAAAACCGGTGTACTGAATCAATATGCCATCATGAAAGAAAAACGAAACAAAGGTGAACAGCATGGATTCATTTCTCGCGTGCAATAATCTCACTGTCCGTTTTTATGAACAGCCTCAGCCTGTTTTGCATCAAATCTCTCTTTCCATTCAAAAAGGAGAAAAGGTGCTTATTTTAGGACCAAGCGGGAGCGGTAAATCCACACTCATTTCAGTTCTGGCTGGGATTATTCCAGAACATATGGAAGCTGACATGCAGGGCGAAGTGATATTGCAAAGACATACAGGCGTCATGTTTCAAGATCCTGATTCCCAGTTTTGTATGCACCGCGTCAATGAAGAAATTGCCTTTAGCTTAGAGAACCGTTCCGTCCCTCGTGAAGAGATGGATGACATCATTCAGCAGCTCATGCAAAAAGTCCAACTCGATGTCGATCCGAATACAGACATTCATACATTATCTGGGGGCATGAAGCAGCGATTGGCACTTGCTTGTTTACTAGCGTTAGAGCCAGATGTGCTGTTCTTTGATGAACCGACCGCACAGCTTGATCCAGCAGGCAGAATGGAGATATTTCAGCTTCTACAGCAGCTTGCAGGTGATCAGCGACAAACCATGATTTTTGTAGAGCATGTGCTAGATGGTGTCATCGAATGGATGGACCGGGTGATTTTATTAGACGATCAAGGCAGCATTTTAGCAGAGGGGCCTCCAAAAGATGTGTTCGCGACATATGAAGAAGAAATGAAAGAGGCAGGGATTTGGCGGCCGAAATTATTTCCCGAGAAATGGTCCACAATTATTCAAGACCCATTTCATCCAATGAGTCAAACGCTTATGCAAACCTTTGAAGCAAGAAAAGAGCAGCGTAAAAAAGTGCCGTCGACTGAGCGAGAGACCATCATTCGCACAGAAGATCTTCAATTAAGCTATGGAAAAAAAAGGATTATGAGTGACCTTCAGCTGGATATCAAAGCAGGGGATTGGGTGGCGATAATTGGGGAAAATGGAAGTGGGAAAAGCACATGTCTCAAACATTTAGTCCGTTTAGAGCCAATGAAAAAAGGCAGCATTTTCTTAAAAGAGACACCCCTCAAAAAGTGGTCTGACCGACGACTATATGAAAAAACAGGCTTTGTGTTTCAAAATCCGGAGCTTCAATTCATACAAGACACAGTCTACGATGAAATCGCATTTGGTGGAAGACAACGAAATTGGCCAGAATCCGTTGTGCAAGAAAAAACAGTTCAGCTATTGGAAGAGTTCGGTTTAGAGAAGCATGCAAAAGCGCATCCTTTCACCTTAAGCTTAGGTCAAAAAAGAAGATTGAGTGTGGCCACAATGCTCCTTTTTGATCAGGATGTACTATTGTTAGACGAACCGACTTTCGGGCAGGATGAAAGAACGGCGAAGGAATTAATGAGGCGTTTGAAAGAGCGTCAATGCCAAGGCACCACCATTTTGATGGTCACACATGATATGGACCTCGTCGATAAGTGTGCCGATCAAGTGCTTCTTTTTCACCAAGGAAAGCATGTGTATGATGGCACGCCTTATGATTTATTTTCAAATCAGGAACTTGTCGATGCTTATCAGCTGAGAGCCCCTTTGCATTATCGCTATGTGGCTGAAAGAAAGGACGTGCTGACGATTGCAAAGTAATCACTCCTTTCTTTCCAATGTGAATCCAGTCATCAAATTACTCGCTCATCTGCTTGCGATGTGTTGTCTCATGGCGATATCTGACCCTAAAACAACCTTCATCATCTGGCTGTTTGCACTTGGTATTGGACTTGTCTTAGGCGGATGGAATATGAAGTATCTTTTCACAAGACTTGTCCCTTATCTGCTCTTTTTTATTCTCGTATTTTGGATGATGGCGGCCTTTGGCAAGGGGGATCATACTGTTTGGAAGTGGGCATGGTTTCATATTACAGAGGAGAGTTTGAAAAATGGCCTTACCATTTCTTTCAGAATGCTTGGCTTTGTGACATTCGGTCTCCTTTTTACGTCCACAACAGATTTGACGGCCTTTATGATGAGCTTAATACATCAATGCCGAATGTCCCCAAAATGGGCATATGGGATGCTTGCCGGCTTCCGGTTTATCCCGTTATTTCAAAGTGAATTAAAGCAAATGAAGGCAGCACATAAAATCAGAGGCTATAAGCAAAAAAACAGCTGGAAAGCCTTTATGCGTTATGCACTTCCTCTTTTTACGCAGGGCGTACGAAAATCAGAGCGCTTAGCGATTGCGATGGAAGCACGAGGTTTCACGGGGGCGAGGGAGCGGACGTATTATCATGTCATCAGCACTTCGTGGATCGACTATATGTATCTTTTGCTCATCGGTATCAGTGTCTTGATGTGCATGTCCTTTTTTTAAAAATACCCACATTCTATTGATAGAATGTGGGCTTTTTATATGTCTTAGGTCATTTGATTGATATTAGTGCACATTACAGGCTGTAATAGACCTTATAACGAACCGATAAAGAGGATGTACTGAGAAAAAGAGAGGATGAACGTGAGCGAATGTCACAGAGAATTGATAACATAATAGACGCTTTACCAATCATTGGACTAGCTATGAGAGAGCAACTAACCTTTTCTGTTTTAGGGAAAGAGAAGGTTCTTTATTATCAGCAACATGGGAACATTGACTTAGGGTTTAAAGCTGGGGACATAGTAGCTCCAGGGTTCGAAAACTTTTCTATGTTGAAAAATGGGAGAGAGCCATCGTTTATCCAAATTCCGAAAGAGGTATACGGGATTCCAATGGATATTGTAGCCGTTCCAATTAAAGATGAGACGGGTCAAGTAGTCGCTGCTTTCTGCGTGGCCTATGACCAGACCAATCAACAACGATTAGATCACATCATGACGGAGAGCAACCAAGCTTCCGAAAAACTAGTCGCAATGGTTCAGCAAGTTGCCGCACATTCAGAGGAACTACAAGCGACAAGTGAACAAATTCTACAAAACACGAAAACCACTGTAGAAAATTCCTCTAAAATCAATCAAGTGTCCAATCTTATAAAAGGTATCTCTGATCAAACGAACTTACTTGGACTCAACGCATCAATTGAAGCTGCAAGAGTAGGTGAAGCAGGAGCAGGCTTCGGAGTGGTCGCAACGGAAGTGAGAAAGCTGTCAACTCACGCCAAACAAGCGACGACGGATATTGAAACAGCGCTAAAAGATGTGCAGGGATCGATTAAAGGAATGGAAGAAGAAATAGCACAAATTGTCGCTTCCTCTGAGCATCAAGCAGAGCTTGTAGGCACGTTCACAAAAATTATTGAAGGTCTTCATGAAACAAATGAAACGATGAAATCACTGGCAGAAGACTTAGTGAACTATCAAGTGAAATAAAAAATACCGACCAAAACCTCCAGATGAATCGGAGGTTTTTTTACGTTTTAAGGTGGGCAAGTTGTTCGGATAATGACCGATTTATCGCTGACAGGCAGGGTACACTTCTGTATGATAGAAAAAGAGATACTAGTCTGGTCAGTAGACCTATTCATAAGGAGGAAGACCATCGTGACACAATCAGCGAAGCTGCAAGAAATAATAGCACCTTACCGTACAATGTTAGATCAAACTGAACAACCAATGATTCAATTACAGATGAAACAAGGAAAAACAGGACCATACGACAGCAAAATTGCAGGCGATCCTTACTTCCCAAAAAACGACGAATATCCAGTTGATGGTGAAGGGCACCCTATGAAGCTTTTGGCACAAATAAATTTTGGACAGCTGCCGAAGCTGAAGGATTATCCAGAAACAGGGCTTCTGCAAATTTTTATTTCTGTGCATGATGATCTTTATGGGATGAATATTGACCATAAAACAGAGCAAAAAAATTTTCGGATCAAATTTATTGAGGAACCTTTCTTGGCAGAAGAAGAGTTGTTGACTGATTTTTCTTTTGTGAAAATTCCTGATGATTTTTATTTTCCTGTGACAAAGGAAGGCGTCATTACAGGTGAACGATCAAGTGAAACGATTAGTGTAGAAGATTTCCGCTTTGAGAAAATCACAGGTAAGCGCAGCTGGGACCTATTCGAAGATGTAAAAGGCATTGATGGAGATGAAGCGGATGCCTTGCTAGATGAATTTCATGATGCAGCGAGTGGCTTTGGTCACAAATTGGGCGGATATCCAGGCTTTACACAAGAGGACCCGCGTACCTATGAAGACCAGGAACATACCGTTCTGTTATTACAAATCGATTCAGATGATGAAGTAGATCTGTTGTGGGGAGATTGCGGAATCGCCAACTTTTTTATCAAACCAGAAGACCTCAAACGAAAAAATTTCGAGAATGTCGTCTATAATTGGGATTGCTCCTAATTTTGTAAAAAACACTCTTTAAGCACTCTTTTTAGAGTGTTTTTGTGTATGTTTTTAGACTTTTTTGCCCCTATTTTGTCATTTTTGAGAGGTAATATGTCATTCTTTCTAGTTGACCGTATCAAAAAAAAATGTAAAATCATCTTAAAGTCCTCTTTTTTGAAGATAATAATAAAATGACATATCAATCTACAATGAGATGCTCGAAAAAGTGGAATGTACTGGGGGGTATCAATTGATCATTTCGAAAGTAATCAATAATAATGTGGTCAGTGCGTATGATGACGAGCAGCATGAGCTGGTCATTATGGGCAGAGGGATCGCTTTTCAAAAGAAAAGTGGAGATCCGATTGACGAAGAACGTATTGAAAAAGTATTTTCCATTCAAAATAAAGATATATCAGAAAAATTCAAAACCCTGCTTTATGATATTCCAATCGAGTATATGCAAGTGTGTGAGGCGATTATTGATCATGCGAGAACAACCCTTAATAAAAATTTGAATGACAGCATCTATGTGACGCTCACGGATCATATCACCTTTGCTATTGAACGTCATCAAAAAGGAATGGACATCAAAAATGCTTTGCTCTGGGAAATCAAGCGGTTGTACAAAGAAGAGTTCATGTGTGGTGTAGAAGCGATCCGGATTATTCAGGACAAGCTTAACATTCATCTTCCTGAGGATGAAGCCGGTTTTATTGCCATGCATATTGTCAATGCAGAGCTCAATGAAGAAATGCCAAACGTGATTCAAATTACCAAACTCATTCAAGATATTTTAAATATCGTCAAGTATCACTTTCAAATTGATTTAGACGAGGAATCATTAAATTATTTCCGTTTTGTCACGCATTTGAAGTTTTTTGGACAGCGTCTGTTTAACGAAACACAAATGGAAAATCAAAATGAATTCCTGTATGAAGTAGTAAAAGAAAAAAACACCGCAGCTTTTCAATGCGCTGAAAAAATTAACGATTATGTTCAAAAAGAATACAACCGAAGTCTCATAGAAGATGAGATGCTATATTTAACTTTGCATATCGACAGAGTGGTAAAAAGAAAATAAATTCAAAAAGAAAGCGTTGACATCATAAAATTAACATGATAATTTATAACTATAAACGAAATAACCCACAATCTTTTAGGATTGTTACTGGTCAAGCAGGCAAAACCTAAATCATTGTCCCTATCTTTGATAAGGCGTGATTTAGGTTTTTTTATATCTAAAGACTTATAAAAATTAAATAACGATCAATCGCTATGAAGGATTGTTACTGGTTAAGCAGGCAAAACCTAAATATCGATTAATGTCTGAATTGCTATTTCTCGGACATTAATGGATGTTTAGGTTTTTTCTATATCATGATTTAATCAACGATTGGAGGGTAATACAATGAACCACAAACAAACAGCAAAAGAAGTTCTAGAGCTTGTCGGCGGTGAAAAGAACGTCAAGCACGTCACGCATTGTATGACAAGACTTCGCTTCAACTTATACGATGAAGGCAAAGCGGATAAAGAGAAGCTGCAATCAACAGACGGCGTCATGGGTGTGAATCAAAGCGGAGGCCAATATCATGTCATTATCGGCAATGATGTTTCAAATGTCTATCAAGCGATGATTGCTGACTCAGGACTGTCAACAGATGTAAAGTCAGGCGGTACAGAAGAAGCATCAAAACAAAATGTGATATCAAAACTTTTCGATTTTATCTCTGGTGTCTTCACGCCGATTCTTCCAGCCATCGCTGGAGCCGGTATGATCAAAGGGATATTGGCACTCATGCTTACGTTCCAGTGGATATCAGATAAAAGCAGTACGTATGCAATTTTAACAGCCATCGGAGACGGAGCCTTTTACTTCTTACCGATTCTACTAGCTGTAAGCGTAGCCAAAAAACTTGGCACAAATCAGTATATTGCCGCTGCCATTGCAGCAGCCGCACTGCACCCGCAGTTAACTGCTTTACTGGGCGCGGGAAATACAGAATTTCTAGGCTTGCCAGTGGTTTCTGTTGTGTACTCTTCATCGGTGATTCCAATTCTACTCACCATCTGGCTCGGTTCATATGTTGAAAGATTTGCAGAAAAATATAGTCCGAAATCATTAAAGATCATCCTTGTTCCAACGGTCACACTTCTTGTCGTTGTACCAATTATGCTCATCGCTGTTGGACCGCTTGGTGGGATTATCGGAAATGGTCTTTCAGGTGGAATTGATTTATTGTTTAAACATGCAGGTATTTTGGCCGGACTCTTGATCGGCGGCTTCATGTCACCATTGATCATTACGGGTATGCACTATGCACTACTTCCAATCATGATCAACAACATTACGTTAAACGGTTTTGACTACATTCTCCCAATGATGTTTGTAGCGAATATGGCCCAAGCAGGCGCAGCATTCGGTGTCTTCTTGAGATCAAAAAACAAAACTTTCAAATCATTGGCGATGTCTACAAGTATCACAGCATTAATGGGTATTACTGAACCTGCTATGTATGGTGTGAACATGCGATTGAAAAAACCGTTCTTTGCAGCCCTCATTGGTGCAGCAGCAGGCGGCGTGTTCATGTCGATCTTTAAAGTAAAATCATATGTGGTGTCGGGATCAGCAGGTATTCCAGGTATCCCAACATTCGTTGGCCCAACATTTGTCTACTCTATCATTGGATTGGTCATCGGTTTTGTTGTAGCAACCATCATGACACTTGTTCTAGGGTTCAAAGATGTACCAGTGAAAGATGATACAAAGGCAGACAAACCAGAAGAGAAGAAAGATACAGCAACGCTTCAAAATGAAGTGGTACAAAGCCCGCTTGAAGGTCAACTAAAGCCGCTAAATCAAGTCAATGATGCAACATTCTCTAATGAAATCATGGGTAAAGGTGCAGCCATTGTCCCAACAGTTGGACGTGTTGTAGCACCGTTCAACGGTAAGGTTGAAACCATTTTTCAAACGAAACATGCCATTGGCTTAAAGAGTGACCAAGGCACAGAGCTTCTCATCCATGTTGGAATTGATACGGTGAAGCTCGGCGGAAAACATTTCACAAGTCATGTAGAGTCAGGTGATCTTGTTCAAGCAGGAGATGTGCTCGTTGAATTTGATATCGAGGGCATTCAGCAAGAAGGCTATGATGTCACCACACCAATTATTGTGACCAACACAAACGATTTTGCACAAGTTGATGCGAAAACAGAAGGCACGATTTCAGTACAAGAGACACTGCTCACAGTCAGTGTAGAAGAAAATGAGGAGGGCATTCAACATGAACAAGTTAGAAAAAACATTTCCTAAAGGTTTTTTATGGGGCGGCGCTGTTGCGGGCAACCAAATTGAAGGTGCTTATAATAAAGATGGAAAAGGCTTATCGACAGCTGATGTATCACCACACGGGATTATGCATCCATTCGATGAATCAATGAAAGACTTGAACTTATATCATGATGCGATTGACTTCTACCATCGCTATAAAGAAGATATTGCACTCTTTGCAGAAATGGGATTCAAATGCTTCAGACTATCCATTTCTTGGCCGCGTATTTTCCCAAATGGCGACGATGCTGAACCAAATGAAGCAGGCCTTGCTTTTTATGACAGAGTATTTGATGAACTGCATAAACATGGAATTGAACCAGTTGTCACGATTTCTCATTATGAAATGCCGCTTGCACTTGTGAAAAACTACGGCGGTTGGAGAAACCGTAAGCTTGTCGATCTTTATGAAACATACGCGAAAACGTTGTTTACTCGCTATAAAGACAAAGTGAAATATTGGATGACCTTTAATGAAATCAACGTCGTGTTACATGCGCCTTTCACTGGCGGCGGACTTGTATTTGAAGAGGATGATGACGAGAAAAGCATTCAATATCAAGCAGCGCATCACCAATTTGTTGCAAGTGCTTTAGCTGTCAAAGCAGGACACGAAATCATTCCTGATGCGAAAATCGGCTGTATGATTGCAGCGATGACGACTTATCCGTACAGCTCAAGACCAGAAGATATGTTTGCTGCAATGGATCAGGATCGTAAAACATTGTTCTTCTCAGATGTACAGGCAAGAGGCTACTACCCAGGTTACATGAAACGATACTTCCGCGAAAATGGAATTCATATTGAGTTCCAAGATGGTGATGAAGACATCCTAAGAAACCATACAGTGGACTATATTGGCTTCAGCTATTATATGAGTTTTGTGACAAGTACAGATCCAGAGGTTCTTGGACAAGTTACTGGTGGTAACCTATTTGAAGGCGTGAAAAACCCTTATCTAGAAGCAAGTGATTGGGGCTGGCAAATTGATCCAAAAGGACTTCGTACAACACTAAACCAGCTATATGACCGCTACCAAAAACCATTGTTTATTGTAGAAAATGGATTGGGAGCTGTCGATCAAGTAGAAGAAGACGGATCCATTCAAGACGATTACCGAATTGATTACCTCAGAAGTCATTTGCTAGAGGCGAGAGAAGCCATTGCAGATGGAGTAGACTTGATGGGTTATACAAGCTGGGGCCCAATTGACCTTGTCAGCGCATCAACAGCTGAAATGAAAAAGCGCTACGGCTTCATATATGTTGACCGTGATAACGAAGGAAAAGGTACATTAGATAGAAAGAAAAAGAAAAGCTTTGATTGGTATAAACAAGTGATTGCGACAAATGGTGATCATTTAGATGCATAAAAGAAAAAGACAAACCGTTCATACTGCGGTTTGTCTTTTTTTCGTCAAGGGGACTATGAAGTCCACACTTGATCTGCAATCTCAATCACATGACGCAGCTTCTCCCATTGCTGCTCTTCTGTTAACAGATTGCCTTCCTCCGTTGAGGCGAACCCGCATTGCGGACTCAAGCAAATCTGGTTAATGTCGACATATTGAGCCGCTTCCTCGATCCGTTTTTTAATCTGTTCAGCCGGCTCAAGCTCACCATATTTTGAAGTGACAAGCCCTAGTACGATTTGGAGGTTTGGGTTCTTCACATAGCGTAGGGGTTCAAAACCGCCAGAACGATCGTCGTCGAATTCTAAAAAGAGACCATCCAGATCTAAGCCGGCGAAAATTGTTTCTGCCGCTGCTTCATAACCGCCTTCAGCTGCCCACGTCGATTTAAAGTTACCACGACAAATGTGCATAGTGATCACCAAATCCTCTGGACGATCGGCAACCGCTTCATTGATTGTTTTCGCAAATGACTCACGCAGTTCATCTTCTTCTCGGCCAAAGGCTTCGATTTGTTCATGACCTTTTTCAGAAAAGAACACCGCCCATGCTGTATCATCGAGCTGTAAGTAGCGGCAGCCTGCATCATAAAAAGCACGGATGGCTTTCTTATACGCCTGTGCCACATCATGGTGGAATGCCTCTAGGCTGTCGTATACTCCTTCTTCAAGTTTTCCACGGAAAAAGAGCATATTCGGACTTGGAATCGTCATTTTAGCCGTATGATCACCAGCGATGCTTTGAAGGAAACGGTAATCCTCCAGCATTGGATGATCTGTAAAGTCAATCTTGTCCGTTACCTTGATGCCACGCGCTTTTGTTGTCGTATTGTGGAATTGAATACCTTGATCCGCTTCAAATCCTTCGACCCCATCTAATCCCTCAAGAAAGTCAAAATGCCACCATGCACGTCTGAATTCTCCATCTGTGACAACCTCTAATCCAATTTCTTTTTGTTTCTCCACAATGCGTGTAATTTCTTCATTTTCAATTTGTCGGAGCTGCTCTGCTGTCAGCGTACCGTCTGCCTTTTGCTTGCGTGCTTCCTTGATACGTTCTGAACGAAGTAAGCTGCCTACTTGATCTGCGCGAAATGGCGGTTTCGTTGTTTTCTTTCCAATGGTTTGTACTTGTGTCATGCTGAATCCCTTCTTTCTACAGGTTAAAAATCAAATAAAAAAGCTCTTCCTTGGATAAGGAAGAGCATCATATACTGAGAGAACTCTGCCTTATCTTCAAACAAGCATCTGCTTGTTTAAGGAATTAGCACCATTCTGTTCCGAGGAACAGCGGTTGCCGGGTTTCACAGGGCCAGTCCCTCCACCACTCTTAATAAGGTTACCTTTTGATTCAATTTTCTTAATAAACATAATTATTCAACTTTTTCGAGAGAAAGTCAATGGTTTTTACTGTTTAATTTTCTACATAAACAAATAATGGTAAACAAACCCGAAGTGGAAAAAGGAAGAATAATATGGAAAAAGTGCTTCTTTTGGTTCTTTTGTCATGGTATACTCAATTGGTAATAGACAAAAATGGGGGTTTTTACTATGACAATGAAAAAAGGCCTAATAATCAGCCTGCTCATTTTTTCGCTGATTGTTTCGTTGTTTGCGCCAGTTGGATCTGCGGATGCCAAACAAGCAAAAAAAGCAAAAGTAAGCACACACTATTATAAAAAGAAAAAAACATTCAAATATGCACAGGTGAAAAACCTAAGCAAGTCGCATATGAAAACCATCAATCGTGATTTAAAAGAAGATATCGCATTCTCTTATTCTACGTACTTGTTCTTAAAGGACGAAGCGAAAAAGGAAGGCTTTGGGAAGATCACGTACGAAAGATCGTTTAAAACGAAATTTAACAATGGGAAGAAGCTCAGTATCTTAAACTATGACTACATGAATGATGGTGGAATGCATGGGGATACGATGGTTTCCAGCATGAACTATGTGTTAACAAAGAAAAAGACAAAACAGCTGTTTTTTACAGATGTTGTGAAAACGAAGAAAAAGCGTACGAAAGTTAGAGATTATGTCTATAACTATACAAAGAAACATAAAAGCAAATTCTATGCGAACCTGAAAAAAAGTGACATTGAAATCAACTACAACACGCAGTATTACTTCACGAAAAAGGGAATTGCTGTTGTCTTCCAGCCATATGAAATTTCACCTTATTATGTAGGAATTCCTATGATTCAAGTTCCTGCGAAGGTATATAAATAAAAAGAAAAACGGCCAATGAATCTGGTCGTTTTTTGTTATTTACTCAAACAAAAAGAGCCCCTCATGAGGCTCTCTCTTTAGATTTATACTTGTTTAGGTGCATCATTTAGTGGATGACGGCGTTTTCCGTTGTAGTGGCGGCGCATACGAAAGATTTCAAACTCCGAAAGCTCTGCGCTTTTTCGTTTTGGTGTGCGGTTATCTTTTTTGAAAGAGAATAGTAAGTAGCAGCAAAGTGAAGCGATAATCAATAAAATCATCATATGACATTCCTCCAATTCATCCTATTCTTTAGTGTAGACAGGGTGAGTGATGTTTATAACTGAAAATAAGCAGCAGAATCGGTTTAGTTCTTAAGGTTTAGTCGATCTGCTAATTTAGGTCTAAAATACTGGTTGTTTTTAACTATTATATTTCCAGTTATTACACTCGTCAAGAAGAATTTTTCTGGTGTTGTCTCTATTAGTACGAAAAAGTGTCATAAAAGTTTCAGAAAATTGTAAACTTTTATTAAAAAACCGTTCCCGAACAGGAACGGTTGTAAACATATCTATGCTTTTTCTTCAAATAAACGTGCGATTTCAACGATGACTTCTGTTGCTTTCACCATGTTCTCGACAGAAATAAATTCATATTTACCGTGGAAGTTTTCCCCGCCAGTAAAGATGTTTGGCGTTGGAAGACCTTTATATGAAAGCTGAGAGCCATCTGTACCGCCGCGGATCGGTTCGATCACAGGTGTCACTGAGCGGTTTTCCATTGCTTCATGGGCAATATCCACAATATGTTTCACCGGCTCAATTTTTTCTCTCATATTATAATATTGATCTTGAATGCTGAGGTTTATGCTGTTTTCTCCGTAGATGGCTTTTAAGTCATTTGCTATTTTTTCAAACAGTGCTTTGCGATCGTTAAATTTGTCTTTATCAAAATCACGAATAATATATTGCAGCTCTGCTTCTTCGACTTCTCCTACAAACTTCGTGAGATGGAAAAATCCTTCGTAGCCTTCTGTGTATTCCGGAGATTCATCAGAAGGGAGCTTATTGTGGAAGAGCATCCCAATCTTCGCAGCGCTGACCATTTTGTCTTTTGCTGTCCCTGGGTGGACGTTGTTTCCTTTAATTGATACTTTCGCACCTGCTGCGTTGAAGCTTTCATATTGCAGCTCCCCGAGCGGTCCTCCGTCAATTGTATAAGCATAGGAAGCGCCAAAGGCATCAACATCAAATTTGTGCGGCCCTCTGCCAATTTCTTCATCTGGTGTAAAGGCGACGCGAATTTTTCCATGCTTGATTTCTGGATGCTCAATCAAGTAATGCATAGCGGTCATAATTTCTGCGATACCTGCTTTGTTATCTGCACCAAGCAGGGTCGTGCCATCTGTTGTGATCAGCGTATGTCCTTGATATTTTTGTAAATTTGGAAACTGTGCTGGAGATAAAACGATATGTAGATTTTCATTTAAGGTGATGTCGCCGCCTTGATAGTTTTCATGAAGCTGCGGTTTCACATTCTTGCCGGTGAAGTCAGTGGCTGTGTCGATATGAGCCAGGAAGCCAATGGTCGGCACGTCTTTGTCAGTGTTAGACGGGATCGTTCCCATGACATAGCCGTTTTCATCCATTGTCACTTCTTGAATCCCGATGGACTTCATCTCTTCAACTAGCTGTCTCGCTAGGTTCAACTGTCCTTCAGTAGATGGGCAGCTTTCCTTTTCTGCATCTGACTGCGTATCTACCTTCACATAATTTGTGAAACGCTGAATCATTTCCTTTTTCATCTATACGTCACTCCTTTTGTAGAATACGTCCATTTTATCACGTCTTGAATGCGCTTCATAACAAGAAAGGTTTTCTCTGGCAATTAGAGAGTAAAAAGACCTACTTTCATTAGGTGGTGTGTTGAATGGTTCTTTAGGGTGATTTTTTTGGGTGTCTTTTTATTTATAATGAGGACATATAAAATCATCCATTTGTACGTTAAATTGGGAGAAAGGGGTGCGAAAGTTGGATTCTAGTCAAACGCTGGCACTCGCTCAAAAGTTTCAGGAAGCAGCTGATGAGATTCGGCAGTCAAAGCAGCTGCTGGAGAATCGGCTGAAGGCAGTAGGATCAGGCTGGCAGGGAGAAGCAAGGAATAAATTTGATCAAAGCTTTGAGGAAACAACGTCACGCTATGATCAATTTGAAAAGGACTTGCTTGAAACAAGTCAGGAACTGCGCGACGCAGCGGTCAAAATCGAGGAACGGAAAGCTGAAATTGCCAGAATGGAAGAGCTTGAGCGAAAGAGAAGAGAAGAACGGAGAGAAAGAAATCGAGAAGGGAGATGATGTGATGGCACGTGACATTGTGGTTGATCCAGATCAGCTGACAGGACTGGCGAATGATGTTGTAGGCGAATTGTCTGTCATTGAAACGAAGCACCGCGATTTACATAGTGAACTGGATGGTCTCATTTTAGGCTGTGATCCTCGGTATAGAAGCTGTTTTTCAGGTGTCGGGGATGCATGGGGAGCAGGACAAGCATTGATCAGTAAATTGAGCAGTGATGATATTGCGATTCGTCATGCAAAAGATAAAATGGTCGAAGCAGACGATATTTTACGGAAAATGTACAGCATCTATGATCAATATGGTACACTCACGAGCTTAGCTGGTATTGTGATGATGCAGGCGAAATACTACGGGCTTGGGATGACGACCTTCATTAAAGACAATGGCCGGTATGCAGCGCAGCATTCAAAGCTGCTGCTTGATCTGACCAGCCGGGTAGAAGGAACGAGATTTGACCGGTTAGCAAGGATTTGGCTGAGTAAAAAAGAATTATTAAAGCGATCAAACTGGTCGATGGCTGATTTGGTCCATAAGAAATTCACAAAATTTTATCCTGACGATACAGTTGCATTCACGAATAGTGTCCGTGACTTTACAAAAGGAAGTATCAATTGGAAGGACACGGCTGCGATCAAGTCTGTTTTGAAAAATGGATCAAGATTCGCCAAAGGAAATGCCATCATTGCAACGGTTGTCACTGGTGCAACGGAAACGGTCGGCTGTGGATTGAAAATTGCCGAGAACTATGCAGAATTCGGTGATCAGCCAGAAGTCCTTAAGCGTGAAAATGCGAAGGCTGTTGGAAATGCAGTGAACAATACGGTCTTTATCGCTGGCGGATCTGTCGCAGGTGCCGTTGTCGGAGGAGTTCTAGGAAGTTTTGCAGGACCGATTGGAACCGTTGTCGGAGGAGCCATTGGTTCAGCAGTCGGTGGATTTATAGGAGAAAAAGTCGCCAAGCTGACATCAGGCTTTGCTGAGCAGGTTGCAGTGAAATTAAAGGACCCAATTCATGCGGTCGTGGATAAAGGGAAACAAGCATTCGAGCTGGCGGGTCAAGGTGTGAAAGCAGTCAATGACACCATTGATCAGGCAAATCAGGTGATACATAAAGGGATAGAAAAAACAAAAGAAACCGCAGATTCGCTCATTAAAGGTGCAGGCGATTTCTTTAAGGGTGCATTTTCTTTTGGATAAGGAGAGATCAAGTTGGATCAGCTAAGTCTAAGTATTGAGGAACTCATCTTTAGTTTTTACAGTGAAGGCTATTTTGAACAGGGCATGTCCTTAAAGGAAGCGTATTATCCTGATGTAGAGGACGAGCGCCTAGGGTTTTTATTTGAAATTGCGTGCCGCTCTTTGCTCGCAAAAGGTGTACTTGAATTTCAAAACAGACAATATCGTTATAAAGCGGAATACCGTCATTTCATTCAGGCGATGAATGATGCATCTCACACCGTCAAGGCGTCTCGATTTGGGGATAAAGATGAAGAAGTCAGTACCTCCTTTCACACGACACAAATGGGCGTATATGCGCACCATACGCTGTATGATCAACAAGTCCATCAGATTCAAAAACTGAAAGACGACCAGCTGGCAGAGGAGCAAGTGACTGACTTTTTCAACATACAGATGAGTGAACACCCTGCACCTGTCGTCACCCTACAAGCAGAGGAATTTGAAAAGCTATTAGAGCAAGCAAGTGAGGCGAAGAATGAGTGGCCCTCCTTCCTTCATCGAGCAGAGAACGAAGAACTCGTGCAGGCATTTGTTTCTGATGTAAAGGCGAGAAAAGGAAAGATGGACTCCCTGATGAAGGTCGTCTACGACAAAAACAATACTCCTGATGTGGAGTCCATGTTATTTGTCATTCCAGGTGAGGAACAGTCGTGGCTTGTGTCGGGAATAAAAGAAAATGAATTTCGCATTGAGACGGCTCATAGAGACGGATTACGTTCTATATTCTAATGGAGAAAAGGAGAATGACGCTTGAATCCAAGTGAAGTAATAGAAGTGAGGAGCAGGACCTTTTTAAGGGTATGGGCATTCTTAGCAACAGGCGGCTTCGGTATCATCGGTATTTGGTTGTTTTCAGAAGCTCTTACATTTGAATCGAATTATACATTGTTTTTATTTTTAGGCGGACTACTAGGCATTGTTTATGGCTGGATCTCTTTCTTGATGATTTTACCGGCTTTTACGAAGAGAGGAAATGTGATTTTTCGCATTCAGCGCGGGAAGAATGGCGCGGTTTTACATCGCGGGCAAGCGATCCCTTTTCAAGACATTCAATCCATCGATATGCGCAGGCATCGGTACAGTGTACGGGGTTTTCTCTTCATGGATGTGTTGATTCGGAAAATAAACGGGAAATTGATCAAGATTCCAGCGTACAGTATTTTAGATGAAGAAGTATTCGAGCAAGCCGTCAAACAAGAGATCTACCCATATTTAAATCAGTCAGCCCAAGAGAACTGGAGACAGCAGCATGGTCAGGTCGAAGAGCAGATCGACTAGGATGTATTTTCCATGATTCCGAAGGATGAGGTGCCACTTTTTCGAAGAAATCGTGTATGATGTCAGTAAAGACTGAACACTCGGAGAGGTGATGAGAGATGGATAAAGAGATGGTAATCGACCTCGTCACAGAACAAATGGCACGGATTCGAAAAGAAAAGAATTATACGCAGGACCGCATGGCTGAGGTACTTGGTCTATCGAAACGGCATTTGCAGCAGGTTGAAAAAAATAGGCTGCGCCTCAACTGGACGCAAACTGCGGCCGTATGTGCATTATTCAGGGATAGTGACATTTTAAAAGGGACACTTGGGGATGATCCGCTTGAGATTCTGGAAGTCGTGGCACATGATGAATTGCATCTATCGGTGGAACGTACGATTGGCGGAAAGGTTTGGTGGCGGACGTCTATCAAAAAAGGCACATTTCGTCTTCAGCAAAATGTGCTTAGTCAGCATTACCGCATCTTAGATGATGAGAATTATCGCTATTATAGTTCGTTTAATAAAGATGAAGCGAAGCGGCGGTTAGAGGAATTAAGTCAGCTGTCTTCTCCTTATTCATAAGCAGCTGATAGGAAAAAGGAAAGAGAGGCACCCGATTGATAGGGACCTCTCTTTTCTGTGTTTATACTTTTAGAGTGTTTTTCGCCCGAATAAAGGCAACAAGCTGTTTGATTTCTTCATCATTTAGGGGAACGCCGTCGACAAGGATGGTTCCTTCTTTTGCTTCCGTCAGTTCAATTTTGATATCAGAGATTTTGCGTTGTATCTCTGGCTCGTCCGTTCTACCAAGTAAAAAATCAATGGACGTATCATACAAATCAGCCAGCCGCTTCACTGCTTCAAGCGAAGGTCGTCGGTACCCAGATTCGTAACCGGCATAGGTGCTTTTGGCGATACCTAGGCGATCTGCCGTATGCTGGAGAGACCATTTTTTCTTTTTTCTAAGGGTGGTTAAACGATCGAGTATCATTACATGAACGCTCCTTTATATACAACAACAGTATATCATATTTTGACATGGAATGTACGCGTTATGCGTAATAATTTCTTGATTAATTCGCGTTATGTGACTATAATGGCAATGAAGGTACGCGTAAAGCGTATATTATAGAATAGCACAAGCTAGCTTATAATATGTGTGACAAACGAAGTAATTTTATTGAAAGAGGTGGACCTGTTGAAGAAATTATTGCTTTTAACCACTGGTGGGACGATTGCATCTGTAGAGAGTGAAAACGGTTTGGCTCCAGGTGTTAAAGCTGAGGACCTTTTAAGCTATTTAAACGAAATTAATGCAGAGTATACAATGGACACAAAGTCCCTAATGAGTATAGATAGTACAAATATGCAGCCTGAATACTGGGTGGATATTGCAACAGCCATTTATGAAAATTATGATCAATATGACGGTTTTGTTGTCACGCATGGTACAGACACGATGGCCTATACATCAGCAGCTCTTTCTTATATGCTGCAAAATCCGGATAAGCCAATTGTCATTACAGGCTCACAAATCCCGATTACGTTTAAGAAAACAGATGCGAAGAAAAACATCACCGATGCGATTCGCTTTGCATGTGACGGCGTAGGCGGCGTGTATGTTGTCTTTGATGGCAGAGTCATTCAAGGAACACGCGCAATCAAACTAAGAACGAAAAGCTATGATGCATTTGAAAGTATTAACTACCCATATATTGCATCGATTGAAAACCATCAAATTGAATACAATAGCAAAGTAAAAAGATCGTCAATGAAACCGCTTAAATTAGACGCATCTTTAAACACCGACGTTTGTCTCTTGAAATTGCACCCAGGTCTAAAGCCTGAGTTCTTAGATGCAATCAAAGGCGTCTACAAAGGAGTCGTGATCGAAAGCTACGGCAGCGGCGGTATTCCTTTCGAAGGAAGAAACCTTTTAGAGAAAATCAACGAATTGCTCGAAGAAGGCATTTCTGTTGTCATCACAACTCAGTGTCTTGAAGAAGGAGAAGACATGAGCGTGTATGAAGTAGGACGCAAAATCAATCAAGAACTGGTGGCACGTTCACGAAACATGAACACAGAGGCTATCGTGCCGAAACTTATGTGGGCACTAGGTAAAACAACAGACCCAAGAGAAGTGAAAAAGATTATGGAAACGCCAATCGCAGAAGATTTAGTGATTTAACTATTCTATAGAAAGCAGGTCATATCAGATGGTTCAAGCAACTTATCGCTATGAGAAGGATTTTCTTGGTGAAAAAGAAATTCCGGCAGACGTGTATTATGGGGTTCAAACCCTTCGTGCAAAAGAAAATTTCCCGATTACAGGATATCGCATGCACGAGGAACTGATCAGAGCCTTTGCCATCGTGAAAAAAGCAGCAGCTCAAGCCAATATGGAAGTTGGACGTTTATATGAAGGAATTGGAAATGCCATCGTACAAGCCTCTGATGAAGTTATTGAAGGCAAGCTGCATGAGTACTTTATTGTAGACCCAATCCAAGGCGGCGCAGGAACGTCGATGAATATGAATGCCAATGAAGTGATTGGAAACAGAGCGCTAGAAATCATGGGACATCAAAAGGGTGAATACATCCATTTAAGCCCAAACACACATGTAAACATGTCACAATCGACGAATGACTCGTTTCCAACAGCGATCCACATCGCTGTATTGAAGCAGTTAGACATTCTGCTTGAAACAATGCAAACGATGCAGGACGTATTCAAAAAGAAAGCAAAAGAATTTGATCATGTGATCAAAATGGGACGTACACACCTGCAGGATGCTGTTCCAATTCGTTTAGGACAGGAATTTGAGGCATACAGCCGCGTGCTCAGCCGTGACATTAAACGGATCAACCAATCAAAGCAGCATTTATATGAAGTGAATATGGGTGCAACAGCTGTTGGGACAGGCCTAAACGCAGATCCTCGTTATATTGAAATCGTGGTGAAGAAGCTAGCAGATATTTCTGGTCTTCCGCTTGTAGGCGCAGAGCATCTCGTTGATGCTACGCAAAATACAGATGCTTACACAGAAGTGTCCGCCGCATTAAAAGTATGCATGATGAACATGTCTAAGATTGCCAACGACCTTCGCCTAATGGCATCTGGTCCACGTGCAGGACTTGCTGAAATTGCATTGCCCGCTCGTCAGCCTGGATCATCCATTATGCCTGGGAAAGTCAATCCAGTTATGGCAGAGCTCATTAACCAAATTGCATTCCAGGTCATTGGGAACGACCATACCATCTGTCTTGCTTCTGAAGCAGGCCAGCTTGAGTTAAATGTGATGGAGCCTGTTTTGGTCTTTAACTTGCTTCAATCTATTAGTATAATGAATAACGGATTCCGCTCATTCACAGATCATTGTTTAGTGGACATTGAAGCAAATGAAAAACGTTTGAAAGAATATGTAGAAAAAAGTGCAGGCGTCATTACTGCGGTAAACCCTCACTTAGGCTATGAAGCCGCGGCTAGAATCGCAAGGGAAGCTATTTTAAGTGGAGAATCCATTAGAGATCTTTGCTTGCAAAATGATGTGTTAACAGAAGAAGAACTTGATATTATTTTGAATCCATACGAGATGACAAAGCCTGGTATTGCAGGACAAGAACTGCTAGAACGGGAATAATATCAAAAATTTTATTTTATTAATATGTCGAATTGCCTGTGAAATAGAGAAAAACAGGCAATTCACTTTCTTTCGAATTGACACACTTTTTTCACAATATTTTGAAAACGCTTAACGCACTCACAAAGGGAGGAAACACAATGAAATCACCACGTCTGCCGTCTATGTTAGAAGTCGTGTCTGTACTTGGCTTATTTTTAGCAATTGTTTTATCTTTTACTCTTTATTTCAAATTAGATATCCAACTAGCATTGTTTATCTCATGGTTTATAGTTATCGCATTAGGTATTCGATTGGGGCATTCATATAAGGATCTTCAAAATGCGATCACAAAAGGGATATCGAATGGTCTAGAAGCCATTTTAATTTTAATTGCAGTAGGTGCACTTGTTGGTACATGGATTGCAGGTGGAGTTGTACCTACGTTAATTTACTACGGTCTAGAGTTTATTCATCCTAATATCTTCTTATTAGCTACACTTGTCATCTGTGCACTCATGTCCATTGCAACAGGAACCTCTTGGGGGACGGTTGGAACGGCAGGGATTGCGATGATCGCAATTGGTGAAGGGCTAGGTATCCCACTTCCGATCGTGGCAGGTGCCGTCTTATCTGGTGCTTATTTTGGAGATAAATTATCCCCATTATCAGATAGTACAGTGCTCGCTTCCTCTCTTTCAAAAGTGGACGTGCTGGCGCATGTTCGAGCGATGATGGTTTTATCCGTACCAGCCTTTGTCATTACGGCCATTATGTTTACGGTTACAGGCTTTATGTATGGCGGACGCAACATTGATCAAGATAAGGTAGAATTTTTGAAAAATGCCCTTCATGATACATTCACCATCAACATTTGGATGGTCATCCCAGCAGTAGTGGTTGTATTACTGCTCGTATTTAAGAAACCTTCAATGCCTGTTATTGCCATTGGTGCTCTTTTAGGATCTATTTGGGCGATGGCTTTCCAAGGAATGAATCCAGCAGATGCGATTGGTTCAGCATACAATGGCTTCTCTATTAATTCAGATGTAGATTTCTTAAATACGCTGTTAAATCGTGGCGGTATTGTGAATATGCTTGGATCTTTAGTTGTCATTATTCTCGGGCTTGGTTTTGGTGGCGTACTTGAATATCTCGGCGTCTTAAAAGTGATTGTCGCTACTTTCGAGAAGAAATTATATAATGCAGGAAATGTAACCTTATCTACACTTGTTGTTGCATTCTTCGCAAATATTTTTGGCTGTGCAATGTACGTTTCATTAATTCTTACACCGAAAATTATGGAAAAAAGCTACGATAAATTGAAAATAGACAGACGCGTTCTATCTAGAAACGCTGAGGTCGGTGGAACAATGACGTCTGGTATGGTTCCGTGGTCAGATAACGGAATTTACATGGCTGGAATTCTAGGCGTCTCGACATTCTCATATTTACCATTTATGTGGTTGAGCTTTGTTGCCATTGCTCTTGCCATTATCTACGGATATACAGGGAAATTCATTTGGTACGTCAAAAATCAACAAGACTCAGAAGAATCGGCTTCATAAGCCGTTTACAAAAGCCGCCTCAATTAGGCGGCTTTTGCTTGTCCTAGGACCGAGAGACTACATATGATATAAAGAAGATGATCGGGAGTTTAGACCCTTTATAAAAGAGGTCTAAAGGGGTAATGTGAAGCAGAACGAAAGCATATTTATCCCATAAAAAGGGTACAAATCCCTATTCAAACATGAGTCTTTGAACCTTATAATAACAATATTGGAAAAAGTGCTATTCACCTTACGCTCGTTTAGAGGAACTCTAAGCAGCGTTTTTATTTTTTGACAGGAGGAGGAACCCATAATGAGCTTGTCGGATATGCTGTCTGCCCTAAACGGTGGCATTACAAGTAAAAAAGCAGAAATTGAAGAGAAAATCGCTCGACTTAAAAAGGCGAAAAGTAAGGTCGAACGAGAACAAGATGCGGCAGAAACAGACCTGAAGCAAATCAAGCAGCCAAAGCTTGGGGCCTCTTGGAAAGGTGAGCGAAGCAAGGATTTCAAATCAGAGCGGAATGAAGCACATGATGCGCTGCAAACGATTGTGAACGACAAATACCCACGCTACGTGAGCCGCATCGAATTCAAAATCAGTACATTAGAAGCTGAACAAACTGCGTTATCCTTTGCCAGTTCCTTAGCTGGAGACGCCGCACGTCTTGCTGAAAAAGGAGAAGACGCAGTAGAGGACGCCAAACGCTTGATCTCAAAAGCATGGAACAGTTTTTAAAGCTGCTTTCATGCTGAACAAATCTGGAGGATATCACGATGGGACAAATTAAGTTAAACTACCAAACAGTTATGAATCAACTAGATGAAGTCTCCCAAGCAGTCGAAGCTTTAATGATGAAAAAAGCAGCAGATAAAGCGGGTGAAAACAGCCTTGAATTTGTGACCAAATGGACGGCACGTGAGGCAGAGGTGAACGAAATGGTCTCAAACTTTAAAGAAGCCTTAATCAAAAATGTCCAGGACACGCGCTCGAATGTGAAAACCTTAAAAGAACAGGACGAAGCGATTGCTGCAAAATAATCAGCACAATCGCTTTTATTTATGGATTACATTTGCATGATAAGAAATATAGTTCAATGGAATCATATAAAATTCAGGATGTACGACCTTGTATTATTCCGTTTTTCTTCCAAACACGTCACTAAAAGGACACCTTTTCCCTATTTAAGACTGAGGCTTTTCACCTTATACTATACTTAATGAAAGCGAAACGATAGAAATGTCAGGATTGGAAAAATCAAGTGAGTCGATAGCTTCCAAGGCTCTGACGCTGTGCTTTCGTATGAGGTCCGATAGAGGTGGATGACATGAGTTTATCCGAGATGCTACACCATCTGCATATGGGAATTGAAAACAGACGTGCAGAATTTGATGAAATGATCTCTCGGTTAAAGACAGCCAAAAGCAATATTCGAACAGAACAAGATCTTGCGCAGTCAGACATAAAGGAAATTAAGAAGCCTGCTCTAGATTCGTCATGGAAAGGTGAGAGAGGAACCGACTTTCATCGCCACCGAAAAGACGCCTACCATGTAATGCACGACATCGTGAACAATGAGTATGAAAAATATATAACCGAGATTGATCAAAAAATCTTGCACTTTGAATTAAAAAAAATGGAGCTGGCTGTTGCCAGTAATTTTGCCGGAAGAGCCCAGGACGTGATGGAAAAGGGCGAGGATTTTGCAAAGGATGTTAAACATTTGATTGAACGGGGCTGGAAAGCTCTTTAAAATAAAATATAAAACAGCCGTCTCATAAGCGAGCGGCTGTTTTTTTGTTTAGTCACATCCACCACCGCTATCGCCTGAATCTCCCCCGCAGGAGGCATCAGAAGCGTGATGAGTATATGAATCAGTATAGGTACTTGTCGTTGAACTGTGATGTGAAGAACGCTTAGCAGATGTACGTTTATCCTTTGATGTGAACAGGTGGGCAATGATTGCTCCTAAAGAAGCCAATATGATCATAACAACAAACATAAAAGAACCCATGATGCATCCCTCCTCTTGTTTCATCATCATACGATTGAGCCATATTGAGGTTCCCGATTTGTAAGAAAAACTGGGCAAAGAGTTCTATTTTCGTTTATGATGATAGGCAAAAGTAAATGCCAAGGGAGGAGAGCCCATGCTATCTTTACGTCAGGAGGAGCTCCTGAAACGCTTGATGCAAGCGGAGCAGGAACTGACAAGTGAAGAAATTGCCCGCGTGATTGGCGTCACATCACGAACCATCCGAACAGATATGAAAGCGCTTAAATCTATAATAGATGAACAAGGAGCCGCACTACATATCAAACGCGGGGCAGGGTATACATTGACCGTCGAGGATTATGGGGCATTTCGTACATTTTTGAAAAAGTCGCTGAGAGAAAGAAACGAAAAAAAGGAACAGGTCATTCCCAATCAGCCTAAAGACCGTGTGGCGTATCTATTGAAAAGGCTGCTTCTGTCTGAAGACTATATCAAATTAGATGGGTTGGCAGAGGAACTATTTGTGAGTGAATCGACAGTGAAGAATGATTTGAAAGCGGTCAGACATTTGTTTTCATTACATGGACTTTCTGTAGCACATCGCCCTAAATATGGATTGCGGCTGACAGGGGATGAAATGAAATTAAGATATTGTATGGCTGAGCATGTGTTTCAGCAAGAGCATGCGAACTCTGCGCTGTTACCTGAAGAAACGTATCAATTGGTTCAGGACATTGTGCGTTCACGTACAAAAGCAAGCGGACTTCATCTGTCAGAGATCGGTTTAAGTAATTTAGTCACCCACATCGCCATTGCATGCAAACGAATTGAAGAGAAAAAACTAGTCATGATGCCAGAAGCGGAATTGAAAGACATTCAAGTGCAGCCTGTTTTTCAAGTGGCTCAACAAATGGCAGAAGATATTCGGCATGTATTAGCTATTGATTTTCCGTTATCTGAAATGGCGTACATTGCGATTCACTTGATGGGTGCCAAGATGATGGCATATGGAGATGACGGCCATACGCTATTTCACCTTCTAGACGAAGATCACTTTCGCTTCACTCACCAATTACTTGCTTATGTAGAGGAGCACATGTCACTTGATATTCAATTTGATAAGGAGTTGATCGTTGGATTAAGTCTTCATTTGCGTTCCGCCATTCATCGTTTTAAGTACGATATGAACATTCGTAACCCCTATTTACCGGACATTAAAAGGCATTATCCCATTGCATTTGAAGCGGGTGTCTATATGGGCAGATGGCTGAAGGAAAAAGAGGGGGTCGAGATCCATGAGGATGAGATTGGGTATTTGGCGCTCCATATCGGTGCTGCAATCGAGCGGACAAAATCACAGCATGTGAGAAAGAGATGCCTTATTGTGTGTGCAACGGGTGTCGCCAGCAGTCAGCTCCTTCTTCATAAGCTGACGGCGGCTTTTAGCGGAAGGCTGGAGATCGCTGGAACTGCAAGTATTGGGGATCTTCCTTCGTATGATTTGAGAAGCATTGATTTTATTATTAGTACCATTCCGCTTCAGAACACATTGCCGGTGCCAGTGATTGATGTACATACGATTTTAAGTGACGATGATATTGTACGGCTGAAACGTTTTGTGCAGGATCCACAGGATACAGGGGTTTTGCGGTATGTCAGTCCGGCGCTGGCATTTTTTCAGCAAGACCTTCAATCAAGAGAAGAGGTTCTTCAATTTTTCGTGAACGTGCTAAAGGAACAACATCGCATCCCGGACGAGTTTGAACAATTATTGCTGGAAAGAGAGCAAGTGTCCCCGACATCGTTCGGTCATTTGGTCGCGATTCCTCATCCGATGAAGCCGGCAACAGATGACACGTTTTGTGCGATCTGCACGTTGAAAAAACCGGTGCTGTGGGGTGAAGATCGAGTACAAGTCGTTTGTTTGTTGAGTATCCAGAAGACGTATCAAAAAGAATTACAGTCGCTTTATCAATTTCTTGTGCGGCTGACAGAGCGGAAGGAAGTGGTGGAACAACTCATCAAGGCCGCTTCATTTGAGGAACTGACGGCGGCGCTTCAAGTATTGGAGCATCCGAATGAAAAAACGGGACACCCATTTCCGCATCTGTGAGGAAAAAGATTAGATGTTAATGAAAGCGCTTTTAAAATAACATCAAAAAGGAGGATGATCACGAGTTTTTGCAAAGGGGGAGACGGATCATGAGCTTCAAGGAGAAAGCGGCAGACGTCATGGGGAATGTGGCTTATCGCATCACGAATCAGAAATATATTATGGCGATTAAACAGGCATTTGTCACATTGATGCCAATCATCATTACAGGGGCTTTTGCTGTATTGGTGGCAAATATGATCATGAGCCCGGAAACAGGGCTTGCTCATTTTGAGATATTCAGATTTTTAGCGGAGCTTCAGCCAATTATGAAGGCAATCAATTATGCCACGCTGAACTTTTTAACGATTGGGGCTGTGTTCCTCATCGGGATAGAGCTTGGGAAAATCAACGGGCACAAGTCCCTGTTCCCAGGGCTGATGGCATTGATTTCATTTATATCTGTTATTCCAACGACACTTCTTCTTGAAGTGGATGGATCGATGCGTGAGGTTGTAGATGTACTGGCAAGGCAATTTTCTGATCCAAAAAGCTTATTTTTAGGGATGATCATTGCGATCATATCTGTGGAAATCTTTTGTAAGCTGACCGAGGTGAAATGGCTTCAAATCAAGATGCCAGATTCTGTTCCATCGAATGTTGCGACATCTTTTTCGTCACTTTTTCCTTCGATCATTACGATTACGATCATTAGTTCATTCGGCTTTGCATTTCACCGTTTGACAGGCATTTATTTGCATGAAGCAGTGTATAACGTGGTGCAGCGCCCGCTAGAAAGTGTTGTACAGGGTCTGCCGGGGATTTTAACGTTGATGTTTGTGGCGCAATTTTTCTGGGTGATCGGCATCCATGGCAACCAGATGATCAAACCGATCCGGGAGCCGCTCTTATTAGGGTCGATTGCAGTGAATATGACAGCATTTCAAGAGGGAAAAGAGATTCCGAATATCATCACGATGCCATTTTGGGATGTGTATATGAGTATTGGTGGTTCAGGTGTGACCATTGGGCTTTTGATTGCGATTTTTATTGCTGGAAGAAGGGAAGAGATGCGAAGCATTGCCAAGCTCTCATCTGGACCGGGCCTCTTCAACATCAATGAACCCGTTATTTTTGGATTACCCGTTATGTTAAACCCTGTGATGGCAATCCCATTTATCGTCACACCGCTTGTGACAGGGACGATTGGTTACATTGCGACAGCTACAGGATTTGCTGGAAAAGCAGTCGTGATGGTGCCGTGGACGACACCGCCGATTGTGAATGCATGGCTGTCAACCGCTGGCAGCATGGGAGCTGTCATCACACAGCTCATCTGTATTGTAGTAGCAGTCTTCATCTATTTGCCATTTGTTCTCTTGTCTAACCGCAAACCAGAAGCGGCACCAGATTCAGAATAAAAGGAGGGGCATGAATGAACATGCAATGTAAGTGGTATGGAGAGGATGATCCTGTTTCACTTGCGCGTAAATATGCGAAAAATGACGCATCCACTTTGCTCATTGACGAAATGCCATCGTTCATGAAAATGGTGATTTTGAAGAGTCAGCGCACCTTTCGTCAGCAGGAAGTCTTGATATGGGGGCAATTGTGAAGGCTTTGTTTGAAGAGGGCTCTAATGGCTATGTCCGGTCGGATCATGGACGTATGATCTTTGGCGAGACAGGCAGACCTGGCTACGGTTTATATGATCGAGCACTTGGGGCTGTGTATTTGCAAGGAATTTGGGAGGGGCTTCACGTTCAAACGAGGAAAGGGAAGGTAGCGATATGAACAGAATCGAGATTCCAAGTGATTTTATCCTAGGTGCAGCGGCTTCTGCTTGGCAAACAGAGGGATGGAAGGGAAAGCAGGTGCATCAGGATTCGTACATTGATTCATGGTATAAGGAAGGTTATCACGTGTGGCACGAAGGATATGGTCCGGCTGGTGCGACGAACTTTTACGAGCGCTATCCTGAAGATGTGGCCTTAATGAGAGAGATTGGACTGACACATTATAGGACATCGATCAATTGGTCGAGGTTTCTCATAGATTACGAGAAGGGGATTGTGGATGAGACCTATGCCCGTTACATTGATGACTTGATCAATGGATTAATTGCAGCAGGTGTAGAGCCAATGTTTTGCTTAGAGCATTATGAGCTTCCTGCCGTTTTGCTTGAGAAGTATGGCGGATGGTCATCAAAGCATGTCGTCGAGCTGTTTGTTCTCTATGCGGAAAAAGTGTTTGAGCGCTACGGGGACAGGGTCAAACATTGGTTTAGCTTTAATGAACCAATTGTTGTCCAAACACGTGTTTATCTAGATGCCATCCGTTATCCCTTTGAGCAAAATACGAAAAAATGGATGCAGTGGAACTATCATAAAGCGCTGGCAACAGCAAAAGTGGTGAAGCTGTTTCGGGAGATGGGATTGAAGGAATCGACAGGTGCAAAAATCGGGGTGATTCTCAATCCAGAAGTGACGTATGCAAGATCCTCTGCCCCGCATGATCAAGAAGCGGCACGGATGTATGATTTGTTTTTCAATCGAATGTTCTTAGATCCCTCCATCAAAGGGGAGTATCCAGAGGAATTGCTCGATGTGTTGAAAAAGCATGATATTCTTTTTGATGCGACAGAGGAAGAGCTTCAGGTCATCAAGAATCATACGGTCGATGTCGTCGGGCTCAACTTATACTATCCGCATCGTGTCAAGGCGCCGAGTAAGGCGTGGAACGAAGGGACGCCATTTCATCCGTCTTATTATTACGATATGTTTGAGCTTCCAGGGAGAAAAATGAATCCATTCAGAGGCTGGGAAATCTACCCAAACATTGTCTATGATATGGGGATGAGAATAAAAGAAGAATACGGAAATATCGAGTGGTTTGTAGCCGAAAACGGGATGGGTGTAGAAAAGGAAGAACGGTTTAAAAATGAAGACGGTATCATTGATGATCAGTATCGCATTTCATTTATCAGCCAGCATTTGAAGCGGGCACTTCAAGCGAAAGCAGAAGGATCAAATTGCACGGGCTATATGCTGTGGGCTTTTACGGATAATGTCTCACCGATGAATGCCTTTAAAAACCGCTACGGATTAGTCGAAATCCAGCTGGAAAATGAACGGAATCGCCAGTTGAAAGCATCAGCGTATTGGTACCAGACATTAATCAAAACAAGGGAACTGAAGGTTGAAACAGAAGTCATCTATCGATAGGAGTGATGGAATATGAAACGAATCATTCTCGCTTGTGCCGCAGGAATGTCGACGTCCATTGTAGTGTCCAAAATGAAGGCTGCTGCAGAAGCTAAAGAGCTGGATTATGATATCTACGCCATACCTGAAGGGGCCATTGCGGATGAATTAGAAGAGCATGGAGGAGATGTTCAGGTGATTTTACTTGGACCGCAAGTAAGCTTTATGAAAAAGGCAGCAGAAAAAACCGCTGCACCTTATCAAATACCTGTCGATGTCATCAATGTGAGATTATACGGAACAGCGAACGGGGAAAAAATACTAGAGCATGCTCTGAAACTAGCAAATGAATCTTAAGTAATTGGAGGAGAAGCAGATGACGGTATTAGAGGAAATGCAGGGAGCAGCCTTTCAAATCATTGCTCATGCAGGCGAGGCAAGAAGTCATTATGTCGAAGCGATTCGTCTAGCAAGAGCAGATGATTTTGAAAAAGCACAGCAGTTGATTGAAAAAGGGGAGGAAGCGTTTCGAAGCATCCACAATCTGCACTTGCCGCTGATCCAAAAAGAGGCGGCAGGTGAGCAGCTTCCCTTTTCTTTACTGCTGATACACGCAGAAGATCAAATGCTCACAACAGAGACCATTCATCTGCTCGCCATCGAAATGATCGAAATGTGTAAAAAAATGAACGCCCTGTCAAAATAGATATCAGCTATTAACCAATTTCTGTTATAATCATTCGGTAGATAGAGAGAAAGCAGGATTGGTGAATGAAAAAAACATGTATGTTGATTGCGGTTGGTCTTTTGGTGCTGCTCATTTCGGGCTGTATGGGAACGAAGGAGCAAACGATAGGAAACCAGCAAGTAGTCAAAGAGGAAAAGGGTCCATTACGATTAAAAGAAACAGAAGAGATTCAGCAGACAGAAGCAGCAGAGATTGATACACAAAGTTGGATTGAGCAAAAGGAGCCGGTAGAGCTTCCGATTTTGATGTATCACAGCATCTCCAGCGGCAACTCGCTTCGTGTACCAAAGAGCGAGTTTGCGGCTCATATGAAATGGCTGAAGGACAACGACTATGTCACGCTGTCGCCAGAAGAAGCTTACCGCGTCTTCACAACAAATACGAAGCCAAGTGAAAAGTGTGTCCTCATTACATTCGATGATGGATATACCGATAACTATACAAAGGCATTCCCGATTTTAAAGCAGTATAGAATGAAGGCAACGATTTTCATGATTGCGCAATCCATTGGGCGCCCGAACCACTTAACGGATGATCAAATGGATGAAATGATAGCAAATGGGCTTTCGATTGAGAGTCATACAATTCATCATTTAGAGCTCAATCGTTTATCAAAGGAGCAGCAGAAAGAGGAATTAAAAGGATCAAAGGCATTCTTTGATCAACGATTTTCTCAGCATACGAGAATGGTCAGTTATCCTGTTGGGCGCTATAACGAAGACACGCTGAAGCTAGCGAAGGAAGCCGGTTATCAAATGGCTGTCACCACTGAACCAGGACATGCGAAGAAGGAACAGGGCATGATGTCCTTGCACCGTGTTCGCGTGTCACCGGGACTTTCACCCGAAAGCTTTGGCAGATTGGTAGAGGGGAATCGATAGAGATCAAATCACAAATGTTTCACATGAAACATTTTACGACAAGTTTCACGGTGATGATTGGTGAATCGACATTTGGGTGGTTCAAAGGCGAAACAGAACTTTCATGAAGATGGAAGTTCTGTTTTTTTATCATTCATCAAAAAATTCCATATGAGCTTTTTCTTGCTTGTAATAATCGATTCGATCTTTCATGGTCCCGGTATGAAACTCAAATTTATGTCCATCAGGGTCCGTAAAGTAGATCGACTGATGATCTTTTTCATCTCTCGGACGGCCTGGCAAGATGTTGACGTTCAAATGTTTTAGCTTGTTGTACATGTGATCTACATCCTCTTCATCAATTGAAAAAGCGATGTGCGTGTAAGCGTGCTGAATGTCTTGACGAGGAATGTCTTTTTCCACATTCAGTGCAAGCCATAGCCCGTTCAAATCAAAGTAAGCTGTCTTTTTTCCTTTTACTAATAAAGTGGCGTCAAATACGTTTGTGTAAAAATCAATAGAGGTTTCTAAATCAGAAACAGAAAATAACAAATGATTGATTCCTTTTATCGACATCACATTCACCTCAAAACATATTTGAAAAAAAGCCTGTAGATGGGGTCTACAAGCTTGTTTATTGATAAACAGGATAGCCCGTTATTTTGATATCTTTCCCTAGTGGTTCTACTGAGAGTTGATCCAATTCGATGGCATCACTCATGAGGCGTATGCCTTCGCCTCCAAAAAAGGAAGGGGACAGCCGACCGCCAATGAGTTTAGGTGCCATATAGATGACCAATTTATCTACAAGCTGCTGTTCTAAAAATGAGGCATTGACCTGGCCGCCGCCTTCAATCATGAGGGCGGAGACATTTCTTTCTCCCAGCACTTGAAGCACTTCTTGCAGGGGCACCCGCGTGTCGCTATCTGTTATAAAGACACTGACGCCAGCTGCTTCTAAAGCGGCTCGTTTTCCCTCATTGGCTTGCTTTGTCGTAAAGATCCATGTAGGTGCCGTCTGATCAGTGACGATCTTTGCTGTCAGCGGTGTTGACAGCTTAGAGTCTAAGACAATTCGAATCGGATGATGCCCATTTGGAATCCGTGCAGTTAGTGAAGGATCGTCATGAATAACGGTTTGAGCACCGACCAAAATCGCATCATTGATACTGCGGATATGATGAGCATCATAACGAGATGTTTCAGATGTAATCCATTTACTGTCAGACGTAGCAGACGCAATTTTTCCGTCTAAGGTAATACCTGCCTTGAGCGTCACGAAAGGTGTTTTTTTCGTAATAAAATGATTAAATACTTCATTCATGAGAATGGATTCCTGTTCCAGTACGCCTGTAATCACTTGGATGCCAGCATCTTGTAAGATGGCAATCCCGCGGCCTGCGACAAGCGGGTTCGGGTCAAGCGCTGCCACGACAACGGTTTCGACGCCTGCTTTCACAAGTGCTTCCGCGCAAGGGCCTGTGCGGCCGTGATGGGAACAAGGCTCGAGGGTCACATAAATGGTGGCTCCTTTTGCCTTGTCTCCAGCCATTTTAAGTGCATGAATTTCAGCATGCGGTTCACCGGCTTTCATGTGAGCACCGACACCAACAATTTCATTCTCTCGCACAATCACAGCCCCGACGAGCGGGTTTGGAGAGGTCTGACCTTTCATTGCCTGTGCATTTTCAAGGGCTAGATTCATATATCGCTCATGATGTGGCAATCGTACGCACCTCTTGCTCCGCCTTCATGTGACCTGAGCGGTTGATTTTTGTCTGTAAGTATTTTTCATTAAACTCCGAGACATCACCCCAAAGCGGAATGCGTCCAGAAAGAGATAGACCTGCATGGCTGATGGCATCTGTCTTTTTCGGATTATTGGTAATGAGTCTGACTGGCTTTGTACGAAGTGTTTGAAGAACCGCGATGGCTTCTTCATATTGACGCGTGTCATCTTCAAAGCCGAGTGCTTCGTTCGCTTCTACTGTATCGTAGCCGTTTTCTTGAAGAATATAAGCCATGGCTTTACTGAAAAGTCCAATACCGCGGCCTTCATGATTGGCTAAATAGAACAGTGCACCTGCACCATTGTCTTCAATCATCCGCATGGACTGCTTCAATTGGAACCCGCAGTCGCAGCGCTTGCTTCCGAAAATATCACCAGTGTGGCAAATGGAATGCATGCGGATAAGGGCTTCGTCAGCGTGCTCGAACTCCCCATACACTAGAACGCTTGACTGCTGATGATCGGCAAGCTGGCGGGACGAGAGGCTTTCAATTAAAGCGTCATCTGACAATGGCTCTTTTCCATCGTCTTTTAACCATGAATACCAGTTGAACATCACGGTTCTGCCGTCTAAATTCACTGGCAATTTAATGGGTCCAGTGATATATATATACCCGTCTTCTTGCTGTACTCGTTTGATTTTATCTTTTAAAATGGCTGTTTTAAGATCTGTGTGTTTGTCCATATTCTGCACCTTCTTTTTTGTCTGTTTCTTCAATCTGTAAACGAACGAGAACGCCAAATGGATCAACAAATTCGTTACTTTTCCCTGTTGTTTTCACTTGAGTGCCTGCTTTTGTCAGACACTCGACGACGGACTGTCTGTCTGCTTCTTGTGGGAATACCAGTGTATAGCTTCTAATTCCTGAAAAACGTGGATCAATGGCTCCTTTTCGTCCCCGTCCCCATGCATTAAAGGCAAGGTGATGGTGGTACACACCAGCGGCGATAAACAGGCTTGCTGGTGGAGCCATTCTGATGTGAAAACCGAGCGTATTGACATAAAAGGAATCAGCTTCTTCTGGGTTAAGATGGAAATGTAAGTGTCCCATAACTGTACCAGCGGGAAGTCCTTCCCAAGTTGTATCAGCGGCTTCTTGCAGGAGACCATCTCCATCAAGAGGTGCATTTCCGCCACCTTTCAGTTCTCCATGCTCACCTACCCAAACGTCCTCAGGGCGATCAGCATATATTTCTACGCCAATGCCGTCAGGGTCACTTAAATAAATGGCTTCACTGAAAAAGTGATCGCTTGCTCCAATTAAAGGATAGCCTTTTTTGATCACATGTGCCAGCCATGTGCCCAGGTTTTTTCTGGTAGGTAATAAAACAGCAAAATGATAAAGTCCTGGCTCATGATCAGGCTTCTCCTTGAGCTGTGCATCCTCTTTTAACAAAAGAATGGGTTCCTTTGCATTGCTTCCAAGAGTGACGGTGGATTCCGTCTGTTCTACTATTGTAAATCCTAAAATGTCTGTATAAAAAGGTAAAGAACGCTCAAAGCTGGACACATGTAACTCTGTTACACCCAATCTTAGCTCCTCAATTGTCTTCAAGCTCGGTCAGCTCCTTCATGATATATGCATCGGCATGTTCAAATGTTTTTGAAAATCTATAAAAATGAATACCTTGTTACTTAAAGTAACTAAACTATATAATAGTTAGTGACTTATTTCAAGTAATTAATTGTGCTATAATGAAAAAAAAGAGAGAAAAGCGGGAGGGAGTAAGGTATGGCTCAAGTAGATGGCTGTCCAATCACAGATGCCATGGAGATTCTAGGCAAGAAGTGGGTCATTCTCATCATCAATCAGCTTCTGACAGGCCCTAAGCGTTTCTGTCAGCTTGAAAATGAAATGGACATCAGCGGACGATTATTATCAGAAAGGCTGAAGGATTTAGAGGCTGAAGGACTCGTTGAGAAAAACGTATACCCTGACATTCCAGTACGGATTGAATACGAATTAACAGCGCAAGGGAAGAAAATTGAGCCGATTATTCGTGAAATGTATGCTTGGTCTTTAGAACGTAAAAACAGCAAAAAAGGGGAACATGTCCCTTCCTAATCGATTTCGATCAGTCTGTCTGGTCGAAATTTTTTTGTGCGATTTTCCAGAAATCTAAGTCAATAGTATGAAAAATGATGTTGACAATAAATTCATTCATCATATAATATCAAGGAGAAGAGGGTTCTTTTCCCTGTAATGGAATGGAGGTTATGCCATGGTATCATGAATGGGACAGATTACCTAAAACACGTTTCAAACCATCATTTAGAAACAGACATCTTTGGCTTTTAGGAAGCAAAGATTTATTTTTTCAACTCAATTGATAATGATTATCATAATCATCTATAAGTGTGATCCAGCGCTTATGAAGGTTATTTTTTTTATTGTCTATTGAGAATAATTATCAATATCATTTAGGAGGGTTCACATGAAAGCCATTCGTTCAACATCACACGTATTATTGTTCTTTAGTTTTGTTCTATTATTTGCCCTAGCCCCGGTTAGCTCAGCCTCAGCAGCAGGCTTAGCAGATGGTCAACATTCAGCACAATATGTGGTATGGAAGGCAGATAGCGATTCGACTTCAACAGCGAATACGTATTTTGAAAAACCAGCCAAGCTTGTCGTGAAGAATGGAAAAATCAAAGCACAAGTCACGTTAACGAATAGCTCTTGGATCACAAGCTTTAAAACACTTGATCAAGGTGTGTACAAAGATGCGAAGGTGATCAGTACAAATACAGCTGCAAATAAGAGAACGGTTGAATTCAACGTGAACAGCCTGACAGAAGTCGTACCAGCAAAAGTGAGCGTGACTGTACCGGTCATCGGATATACAGGCAATTACGACATCCGCCTCAAGTTTGATGCAGCATCTGTTCAATAGAAAGGGAGGAAATTCGCTTGATGAAAAAAATGATGAGGCTATCAGTCTTCATGACCGCTTTATTATTGGCACTTATGCTGCCTTTTTCAAACGCACAGGCTGCCACGTTAAAGGATGGTACATACTCCGTCAACTATACTGTGCTGAAGGCTGAAGGAAATGCGGTTTCCATGGCAAATGATTACTGGCTGAAGCCAGCAAAAGTGATTGCAAAAAATGGGAAGCTGACTGTACAAATGACCATTAAAAATAGCAGCTGGGTGACGGAATTTAAAGTGCCGGGAAATGGCGGCTATGTCGACACAACGGTTCTCTCAACTAATAAAAAAGCCAACACAAGGCTTGTTCAGTTCCAAGCTCAGAGCTTGTCTAAGCCAATCAAGTCAAAAATTCATGTCACTGTTAAATCTGCTGATTATGATCATGATTATACCATTCAGCTGAAATTCGATGAGAGCAGCATGAAATCGCTTTCGTCTAACAGCACAAACAAATCAGCGGGTGCAGCAGAAGATCAGCAGCCATCAAAAGAATCAACGAAAACATCTGATTCATCCACGACAAAACAAGAAGAGAATCCTCAAACTGGTGATACAAACCAGACAGGGTGGCTCCTTGTGCTTGCTCTATGCTCAGGCGGGTTTTTAGCAAGAAAGTGGATCATCAAGCATTAAGAAAGGAAGTGTCACCATTTGAAACGTCTTTTTCATCTAAAGGCAGCTATTCTGCTCGTTTTATTCAGTTTATTGACTGCGTTTCAGATTCCTCAAGGAACGGCTCAAGCGGCATCATTTGTTGATGGTGAATACACGGCCGGATTCACCATTTTAAAGAATGGCAGCACAGAAGCGTCCATGATGGATACGTATACAGAAAAGCCAGCTAAGCTGATTGTGGAGAATGGCAAGACAACAGCCTATGTCACGCTGAAGCAAAGCAAAGAGATTACAGATTTCAAAGTTGAACAAAATGGTGCTCTTGTCACCACTGAAACCGTCAGTGAGGATGAAACAGCCAATACACGTGTGATCAAATTTGATGTTGCTGACTTATCAGCCAAATTAAACGGCTGGGTGAAAATTTACTGGGATTTAGGCGGCTTTATTTATGACGAAGCGTATGACGTACAGCTTGCATTCGATCAAAGCAGCCTAACACTCGTTACACCTGCAAAGCCAGACGATAACGAAACAAAACCGGATGACCAAAACGGGTCAAAGCCAGACGATAATGAAACAAAGCCGGATGATCAAAACGGGTCAAAGCCAGACGATAACGAAACAAAGCCGGATGATCAAAATGGGACAAAGCCAGACGATCATCAGGCAACACCTGGCAATAACAATGGCACAAAACCAGATGATTCTGCGCAAAATCAATTAAAAGATGGCGAATACCGCATCAATTACAGTGTGCTGAAAGGGGATCAGGACGAGGCATCTCGGATGAACCAATACTTCTCACATCCTGCATCCTTAACCATCAAAAATGGAAAACAAACCATTTCCTTTACGGTGAAGGATCATACGTCTGTCGCTTCCTTGAAAACAGAGAAAAACGGATCTTATCAAGAAGTGAAGACGGTCAGCACAGATAAAGCAAAGAACACAAGAGTGGTGTCATTTGATGTCGCTGATCTGAAAAAAGCGGTCAAAGGAAAAGTACACATCGTGGTAGCAGCTGCTCACTATGACCAAACCTACGATATTCGTTTTCAATTCGATGCAAAGAGTATCGCTCCACTTAAGGACGGGCAGGTAGAGGAAGAAACACCGGCTGCACCAGAAACACCAAAACCAAACACACCATCACCAGAAACAAATAACGGCGGAGCTGCTCAAGAGACGGCTAAGCTTAAAGATGGTGTATACAAGCTGCCTTTCTCAATGAAGAAAGCAGACAAGGATGAGCCTTCTCGTATGAACGATTACGTCGTGAGCCCTGCGACATTGGTCGTAAAAAATGGCCGCCATTTCGTTTCATATACAGTGAAGAACAGCTCAGCCATCACATCCTTCCAAGTAGGGACAGGCGGGAAATATGAAGAGACTCTTGTCGCAAAAACAGATCAAAAAGCAGACACACGAGTGATTCAATATGAAGCCAAAAGTTTAAGCACTGCTCAAGCAGCACGCGTAAAAATTGATATTCCGGCTGCGAATTATCATGAGCAGTACGATGTCAAACTTGTCTATGACACAAAAGGAATCACTCTTGGTGAAGGAAGCGGCATTGCTATGGTAATCGGAGACGATGAGAGTATCGGCTTTGTCAAAAATCCAAATGATCGCGATTCTCAAACAAATCAGCTTGAAAATCTAGCGCCAGAGGAAACAGGCGCAGAGCAGATGACATTTACTCCATCAGATGACCAAACCAAGTCTGAGACTGGACAGTTGAATCCGAAAACAGGAGATACCTCTCTTTTTTGGGTGTATATTCTTTTATTCGGCGGGTCATTATTCGTACTCGTAAGAAAGTATCAAACAAGAACAAGATAGATGGATTAGTTTAAGTGAGATGCGCAATTTCTCTCGGCGCATCCACTCTCTTTTTTCGAAAGGAGGCTTCTGTTTTTGAAGCATCGAATGTTATGTACCCTGATCGCTGCTCTTAGTGTGTGCGTGATCTTATCGGGCTGCTCACAGTCAGCCGAAAGTTCAGCGAAAGGCAAAAAAAGCGCAGAATCAAGTGCGCGCATTGTGGCAACGACTGTAGCTGCTGTGGAGATTATGGATGCTTTAGAGGTGGATCTTGTCGGGGTGCCAACAAGTCAAAAATCCTTGCCAGCTCGTTATAAAGGACTGCCGGAAGTCGGTAATCCAATGAGCCCGGACATGGAAATCATCCAATCACTTAAACCGACAGATGTCCTGTCTGTCACAACCCTTCAATATGATTTAGAGACACCCTTTCAGCAAGCAGGTGTCCCTGCCACATACTTAAATCTCGAGAGCCTTGGTAGCATGGAGAAGGCGATCACGAAGCTTGGAGCTCAGTATGACAGAAAGAAACAAGCCGAGCGCATCGTGTCTGACTTTGAACAAAAAAAGAAAGACATACAAGAGAAGACGAAGGGAAAGCGCAAGCCGTCCGTTCTGATTTTGCTTGGTGTACCGGGCAGTTATTTGGTGGCAACAGAGAATTCATATATTGGTGATCTTGTACGTATCGCAGGCGGAAAGAACATTGTCAAAGGTGAGAAAATGGAGTATTTGGCATCTAATACGGAGTATTTACAAAAAGCCAATCCAGATATCATACTCCGGGCCGCACATGGGATGCCAGATGAAGTTGTCCGCATGTTTGATCAAGAATTTAAAACAAATGACATCTGGAAGCATTTTCATGCGGTCAAGCAAGACCGGGTGTACGACCTCGAAGAAAGCTTATTTGGGACAACGGGCAATTTAAAGGCAGCAGAAGCATTAGATGAACTAACGCGTATGCTCTACCCGTCATAAGCGGCGAATCTTAATGATAAAAGGACGTTCAAGATGAAAAAAACAGGGATTTTATTTCTGATAGTTAGTCTCTTACTGGTGTGCGTGTTTATTTATTCCGCCATTACTGGGAGTATTCATGTCACCCCGATTGAATTATTGGAAGGGCTCATCACCGGTCAACATGCACAGGTAGACATCATTAAAGATTTGAGAATTCCCCGCATGCTCATCGCAATGTTTACAGGGGCCGCCTTATCTGTCTCCGGTGTACTGCTGCAGTCGGTCATGAGAAATCCATTAGCTGATGCCGGCGTCATTGGAATTTCATCAGGAGCCAGCTTCTTTTCTTTAATGGCGATTACAGCGCTTCCTCAATTTTATTTCTACTCTCCTTTATTTTCGGTATTAGGCGGAGCCATTGCATGTTTCCTCGTGTACGTTCTGTCTTGGAAGGGCGGTTTAAGCCCAATCCGCATGATTTTGGTTGGGATCGCCATCAATGCCATGTTTACTGGAATGGCTGAAGCATTTGTGACCATTTGCAGCTATTTCAATATCACGATCAATCAGTCAGGACAGTCAAATCTCACGATGAAAACGTGGGGAGATGTCCGTTTAATCGGAGTCTATGGCGTCGTCGGCCTTGTCGTAGCACTTTTCTTCAGCAGATGGTGTAACCTCTTGGCTCTTCAGGACAAGACAGCGAAAAATTTAGGATTGCGTGTGACCAGAATGCGCCTTTTGATTTCCATCACAGCGGTATTACTCGCGGCGGTGACAGCTGCGGTAGCGGGCGTGATTGCCTTTGTCGGTTTGCTCATTCCGCACATTTCAAGAAGGCTTGTTGGCTCGGATCATCGGGTACTCATTCCTTTTTCTACGTTAAGCGGGGCTTTGCTGATTTTGACGGCTGATACGCTCGGCAGGACGCTTGTAGCGCCAAATGAGATTCCTGCTTCTACGATCATGGCCGTGATTGGCGGGCCGTTTCTGATCTTTTTGTTAAGAAGGGGGGACCGTCTCCATGGACATTCGTGAGGTGTCATTCTCATATGACCAGCAGAAGGACATCGTTCAATCGGTCACAACACAGATCGAAAAGGGGAAAATCACAACCATTATCGGTCCAAATGGCTCGGGGAAATCCACACTGCTTTCCTTGATGGCGAATAATCATTGTCCAAACAAAGGGCAGATTCACTTAGACGGACAAGCGCTGAATGCATTTAAGCCAAAGGAGCTGGCAAAAAAGCTGGCTGTCGTCCATCAGCAAAATGAAGCACCGCTTGATTTAACGATCGAACGGGTCGTGGCATTCGGTAGAACGCCGTACCAGACGATGCGCGGGGGTGACAAGGAAGAGGATGAGAGAGCGATAGAGTGGGCACTGTCCAGTACAAAACTAACGGAAAAACGAAAGGTGCCGCTCGCCTCACTGTCAGGTGGTGAGCGTCAGCGTGTATGGATTGCGATGGCACTTGCGCAAAAAACACCGATCCTTTTCTTAGATGAACCGACAACCTATTTGGATATCTACTATCAATTTGACATTCTTGAGCTGATCCGTGAGCTCAATGTCGTGCATGGACTCACGATTGTCATGGTGCTGCACGACATGAATCAGGCTGTCCGCTACAGTGACGTCATCATTGCGATGAAGGATGGACGAATTATCAGTGAAGGACAGCCAAACGATGTGTTAACAGAAGAGAATGTGCGGCACATTTATGATGTGTCCGTCACGATTAGACAGGATGCAGAAACAGGAATGTACATCGTGCCTGTTGGCATATAAAAGCAGGTGAAACAGTGTGAAAAGAGGAAAACGGGTCTGGCAGCGTATGCTGACGATCGTCTGTTTAGGTGTATTCATTTATAGCGGTACAGCCATTGGTTTAGAACTGTTCGGCTATTATCAAAATCGTCAGGTGCTTGCAAAGGCTCAGACGATGTATGGTCAAGAGCAAGGAATGACTGAAAGCCGGGAACCGGGAACCACCCGTACGTCATTTGATGAGCTGCGGAAGGTGAACAACGACATTGTCGGCTGGATCAATATGAAGGACACGATGATTCAGTACCCAATCGTTCAATCTCGTGATAATGCATACTACTTAACCCGTAATTACTTAAAAAACGACACCCGGGCAGGCAGTATCTTTATGGATTATCGCAATGACGTCTTGCATGAAAGCCCGAATACTGTGGTGTACGGGCATCGGATGAGGGATGGATCCATGTTCGCTGGACTCACAAACTATTTAAAAAAGGATTTCTTCCATGATCATCGGACATTTCAGTACGATACGCTGTATCAAAGCTATGAGGCGGAGATTTTTGCCGTGTATGAAACAACGGTGGATTTCGATTATATTCAAACCGATTTTCAAGATCTTGGCGAATATGCGCACTACTTACAAGCTGTGCGGAAAAAATCAATCTATCAAACGAAGACAGACGTGTCCACAGATGACCTCATCCTCACCTTATCGACTTGTGATCATGTGCTTGCACCTAAAAATGGGCGTCTTGTCGTACAGGCAAAGCTAAAGAAAGTTTACTAGAAAAGGAGAGACAGACGGTTGAAATTTTCACATGTGATCTTCGCTGGACTCGTCTTGATGCTTCTCCTCGGCGGATGCAGTCAGGCAGCACCTGTAGAGAAAGGAAGCGGGCAAGGTGCGCTGAAGATAAAGGATTTTACTGGCAGAACGCTGTCGTTTGAAGAATCCCCTCAGCGTATCGTCGCATTATCGACTGGAGACATGAGCATCCTGTATGCCTTAGGCGGTGAGGTAGTTGGCCGTCCGGCCGCCGAATTACCAGACAGCTTACAAAAGGCAAAGTCTGTACAAACGATTGGCACAACGCATCAATTTGATGTAGAGCTCATCACAAGCTTAACGCCCGATGTTGTGCTTGGGAATGAACAATTAAACAGTAAGGACATCTCTACAATAGAAGGAATTGGTTCACAGCTTCTTTTGACAAGTGCCAATTCAGTGAAGGATATTCAGCGTCAAATAACGTTATTCGGGGATTTGCTCGGAAAGCAGCAAAAGGCCAAAGCCCTCAATGAGCAAATCGATCAGAGGAAAAAGCAGGTCAAGCAGCCTCAGAAAAAAGTGAAGACACTCGTTGTATACGGGGCACCTGGCACATATATGGCGGCACTTCCTCAATCCTTAAGCGGAGATTTACTGCACATCGCAGGAGGGACGAACATCGCTGAAAATGAACCGGCACTCGAGAAATTCCCTCAATACGCTCAAATCAATGCAGAAAAGGTCATCGAAGCCGATCCTGATCTTATTCTGCTTATGACTCACAGCAATCCTGAAGATGTGAAAGCGGGCTTTATGAGTGAAATGAAACAGAATGCCGCTTGGCACGATGTGTCAGCTGTCAAAAATGGACACGTCGAGATTCTGCCGAGTGATCTATTTGGGACGAACCCAGGCGCGGAAGTGATGAGAGCGATTGATGAGCTAGAGAAAAGATTGAAGCGATTGTCATCATGAAAATGAATACAGAATTAGATTTTCAAAAAAGACAGTCGAGACGAAAATGGCTGATACCCGGACTATTCATCTCGTTAGTTGTAGGCGCATGCTTAGGGCTTGCATTAGGTTCCGTTCAATTATCGCTGCAAGACCTACTCGCCGCTTTGACGGGATCAGGCCAGCCTGTTCATGAGAAAATTGTGATGGATTTACGCCTGCCGCGTGTTTTGATCGGTTTTATTGTCGGAGCCTGTCTCGCAGCATCAGGGGCGATTTTACAAGGAGTCGTCCGGAATCCACTCGCTGACCCTGGCATCATCGGTGTGACTGCTGGCGGCGGATTGGCTGCTGTGCTCAGCATGATTGTGTTTCCGCAATTTACGTATTTGCTGCCAGCTGCTGCTTTCCTTGGCGCTTTATTAGCGGCACTCGTGGTGTATATGCTGTCATTTGATCAAGGGGTTTCCCCGCTGAAATTGATTTTGGCGGGAGTGGCAGTCAATGCCCTCCTTGGGGCGGTTATGAATGGGTTTATGGTGCTTTATAGTGAGCGTGTGCAGGCTGTTCTGCCTTTTTTATCCGGAGGATTAAATGGACGGAGCTGGCATCATCTAAGCTTCGTGTCGCCATATGCGCTTGCTGGGTTGTGCCTTTGTTTTTTTGCCATCAAGCCGGCAAACCTTCTTTTGCTTGGTGATGAATCGGCGCAGTTACTCGGCCTTAGAGTAGAGCGCACCCGGTTTTTCTTAATTGCGCTGGCGGCGCTTTTAGCTGGTGCAGCTGTAAGTGTGAGCGGCTTAATTGGATTTGTCGGGCTGGTCGTTCCTCATTTTATCCGTCTTTTAATTGGAGATGACTACCGGTACCTGCTGCCTATCTCAATGCTGGGCGGAGGCGTACTTGTGGTTTTTGCAGATACAGCGGCACGGGTATGGTTTACACCGGTTGAACTGCCTGTCGGTATCCTGCTTGCCTGCATCGGTGCACCTTTCTTCCTCTATTTATTAAAAAAGAAAGGGAGGGGTTAAGTTGAATGTGATAGCTATGGATGACGTGAGTCTCAGTCAAGGAGGCTTTCGGCTGTCGTCTATTTCAGCAGCTGTTCCTAAAGGAAGTGTGACAGGAATTATTGGACCAAATGGATCAGGGAAGTCGACTTTTATTAAAGCAGCCGCACGTCTTACATCGATCGAAAGCGGCATGATATACATTCACGATATACCGCAAAAAGAGATGACAGCTCAGGAGATTGCAAAGGAAATCGCCGTTCTCATGCAGACGAGAACAGCCATTCCATCTATGACCGTACGGGAGCTGGTCGCACTTGGACGCAGTCCGCATCGTTCGATCTGGAAAAAGAGCTCGAAGACAGATCAAGAAGCGATTGAGTGGGCGCTTGATGTGACCAATAGCCGCATCAATGAAAACAGAATGCTGCATACATTGTCAGGCGGAGAAAGACAAAAGGCGTATATTGCGATGGCGCTCGCTCAGAAGACAGAGACTTTGATTCTGGATGAGCCGACGACTTACCTAGATATTGCACATCAGCTTGATTTACTAGAGCTGCTCAAACAGCTGAATAAGACGCATGGAATCACCATTTTAATGGTTCTTCACGACCTGCAGCAGGCAGCAAAATATTGTGACCGCCTCATTGCGATGAAGGGTGGTCAGGTTTATCAAATAGGGACACCAAACGAAGTATTAACAGAAAACTTTTTCAAAGAAGTCTTTGGGATTCAGGCTGAGGTTCACTTAGACGGTGAGCATCCGCTCATTATCCCAATCGCTTCGATCCAACAACCAAAGGGAGATGAACAGAAAATGATCATTGTCAACAACCAGGTAAGAGTAGAAAAAGGCAGTGCTGACCACCTCGTCAAGCGTTTTAACAAGCAGGGACAAGTAGAATTCATGGAAGGATTTTTAGGCATGGAAGTATGGGTCACGCAGCAGACAACCGATTACGATGAAGTGACCATTCATACCCGCTGGAATCGAAAAGAAGACTTTGTGAACTGGACAAAATCTCAGGCGTTTGGTGATGCGCACGCTCATGGGAAAGCGAAACCTGAAGGACTATTAAAAAACAAAATTACGTACTACGAAGTGCAAGTCACTAGACCAGCTTTACAGAAAAAAGCCTAAAAAAGAAACATAGCGCTGCGGTTCATGTGCAGCGCTATTTTTTTGCGTTTTTTTACTTTCTGTCACATATCTTTGACAAAGTATTCAAACAACTGACACAATACCATCCAATTTTTAGGTAAAATTTACTTTATTTTTGAAGCGCATGGGTGTAAAGTACAGGTATAAATAACTAACCGAATGAAAAGCAAGAGTAAAATTTCACCGAGTAAACCATTTCAAACAGGCTATTATTTGTGAATCATTGAACAAATAGTGAATATTTTGTGAAGTGGTGAGCATAGTTGTTTCGAATCATTCGGCATGTGAAAGTAAGGGAGGATGTAAGGCTGTGAGTGAGCTGTTTTTAGCAAGATTTCAATTTGCTTCAACGACATTATTTCATTTTATTTTTGTTCCTATGTCAATAGGTTTGGTGTTTATCGTCGCCTTGATGCAGACCCTTTATGTCGTCAAGAAAAAAGAGATTTATAAAAAAATGGCGAAGTTTTGGGGTCATCTATTCTTACTCAATTTTGCAGTAGGTGTGGTGACAGGGATTTTGCAGGAATTCCAGTTTGGGATGAACTGGTCAGATTATTCAAGGTTTGTCGGTGATGTGTTTGGTGCACCGCTTGCCATTGAAGCACTGCTCGCCTTTTTCCTTGAATCTACATTTATTGGACTTTGGATATTCGGCTGGGATCGTCTGCCGAAGAAGATTCATTTATTGTGTATTTGGCTTGTTTCTCTTGGTACGATCTTTTCGGCGTTTTGGATTCTACTCGCCAACTCATTTATGCAAGAGCCAGTTGGATTTGTCATTAAAAATGGCCGCGCAGAAATGAATGATTTTGGCGCTCTTGTAACGAACCCGCAGCTTTGGGTTGAATTCCCGCACGTTCTGTTTGGTGCGCTGGCTACAGGTGCATTCTTTATTGCAGGAGTTAGTGCCTATAAAATGATCAAAAAACAAGAAATCGCCTTTTTCAAAAAATCATTCCAGATTGCCATGGTCCTCGCTTTAATTTCTGGCTTAGGTGTGGCGTTCTCTGGACATGATCAAGCGAAGCACTTAATGAAATCACAGCCGATGAAGATGGCAGCAAGTGAAGCCCTTTGGAAGGATAGTGGAGATCCAGCGGCTTGGACACTATTTGCCAATATTGACACAGATAAAAAAGAAAACTCTGCGGAGATCAATATTCCGTTTGCTTTAAGTTACTTGGCTTATCAGAAGTTCAGTGGAGATGTGCCAGGCATGCTGACACTTCAAAAAGAATATGAAGCAAAGTTTGGCCCTGGAGACTACATTCCGCCAGTGAAAACAACCTTCTGGAGCTTTAGAATCATGGTTGGTGCCGGAATGCTGATGATTTTTGCCAGTATGATTGGCTTGTACTTGAGCTTTAGAAAGAAACTCGAAACGAACAAATGGTTTTTACGCTTCATGGTAGGGATGATTGCGTTCCCGTTTATTGCGAACTCAGCTGGCTGGATCATGACTGAAATTGGGCGTCAGCCGTGGACTGTCTTTGGTATGATGACGACGGCTCAATCGATTTCGCCAAACGTATCGTATGGCATGCTGTTATTCTCAGTCATTAGCTTTACGACGATTTATCTGATTCTTGCCATCTTGCTTGCCTACCTATTCATTCGAGAAATTAAAAAAGGTGCACATTCGGAAGAGGATACAGATCAAAAGGATGAAACGGACCTGTCTACAGATCCATTTGATGGAGGCGCATATCATGGCATATCTTAACGAGATTTGGTTTATTCTTGTCGCAGTATTGTTTGTTGGATTTTTCTTCTTAGAGGGATTTGATTTTGGTGTTGGGATGTCCATGCAGCTGCTTGGAAAGGATGCGCACGAACGCCGCATTTTAATTAATACGATTGGTCCTTTCTGGGATGCGAATGAGGTCTGGCTGATTACAGCTGGGGGCGCTATTTTCGCTGCATTCCCTCACTGGTATGCCACGATGTTCAGTGGATACTATATACCATTTGCGGTTCTCCTCTTAGCGCTCATTGGGCGCGGAGTCGCCTTTGAATTCCGAGGGAAGGTGGAGAAAGCCTCTTGGATCAAAGCATGGGACTGGGTCATCTTCTTTGGCAGTCTGCTGCCGCCGTTTTTACTCGGTGTGCTATTCACGAGTATTTTACGCGGGATGCCAATTGATCAAGACATGAATATGTATGCTGGTTTTACGGATTTTGTGAACCTTTATTCAGTGATTGGCGGGTTAGCTGTGACGGTTCTTTGCCTTCTGCACGGATTGATTTTCGTCACACTACGTACAGAGGGTGATTTAAGAGATCGTGCAAGAAAGCTTGGCAAGCGTGTCCTGCTTATTGCGCTGCCAGTTCTTGTCCTATTTGTGGGTGTATCTATCATGGAAACAGACATTTATACGGTACGCCCGATCATCACCATTCCGTTAACTGTCCTGATTGTGGTTTGTTACGTCGCGGCTCTATTCTTTATGAGAAAAGAACGTGATGGCTGGACATTCTTATTCACAGGTGCAGGCATCATGGTGACAGTGACGATGCTTTTCACTGCATTGTTCCCGCGCGTCATGATTAGTTCAATCAACCATGCGTTTGATCTTACCATTCAAAACGCTGCATCCGGATCATATTCACTGACGGTGATGACGATTGTTGCCATTTCTTTGCTGCCCTTTGTGCTTGGGTATCAAATTTGGAGCTATTACGTCTTCCGTAAACGTGTAAGCGGTAAGGAGCCAATGACCTACTAATGGATAAACGTTTGCTTCAATTAAAAGGAATGAGGGGGCTTCTTGCCCTCTTGGGTATTGTGTCACTCATCCAAGGAGCAAGTATTATTTTCCAAGCACAGTGGCTGGCACATGCCATTACTACGCTGTTTGACGGGAAAAGCCTTTCGCAGGCAACGCCTTATGTCCTGCTGTTTCTTGCTGCCTTTCTGGTGCGGCACGGTCTCACCTTGATTCGGGAGAAGGTCATGTTTACCTACTCTTCCCGAATTGGAGCAGACGTCAGAAAACAGCTGTTAGACCAACTCTTTCGTTTAGGTCCAGCTTTTACAAAGAAAAAAGGTACAGGAAAGCTTGTCACATTAGCGATGGAGGGGATTGCTCAATATCGTCAGTATTTACAGCTATTTTTACCGAAAATGGTGAACATGGCAGTGATACCGGCTATGGTTCTCATCTATGTTTGGACATTAGACGAAACATCTGCCGTCATTTTAATCGTGACGCTGCCGATTTTAATTATCTTTATGATTTTGCTAGGCCTTGTCGCTCAGCGTAAAGCGGCCAAACAATGGAGATCGTATGAGAAATTATCCAATCATTTTACTGATTCTCTCCGCGGCCTTGAAACGCTTCGTTACTTAGGCATTAGCAAAAAACATTCCCGCAATATCGGGGAAGTGTCAAAGCGATATCGAAAGGCGACCATGAGCACGCTGCAGGTTGCATTTCTTTCATCATTTGCGCTTGATTTCTTTTCCATGCTGTCGATTGCAACCGTCGCTGTCTTTCTTGGCTTGCGATTAATTGAAGGAGAGCTTCTGTTATTGCCGGCTCTGACGGCGCTCATGCTGGCGCCGGAATATTTCCTGCCAGTACGTGAAGTGGGAAATGATTATCATGCGACGCTAAATGGGAAAGAAGCGAATGAAGCGATGCAGGTCATTTTAGAAGAAAAGGGCTTCCGCGCGCAGGAGAAACAATCCGTGCAGCTAGACAAGTGGGGTGAACAAGCTGTGCTCACGCTGCAAGATGTTAGTGTCCAGCATGATGAACATGCCCCTTATTCGATTCAGGATGTAGACCTCACTGTCAAAGGGAAGAAAAAAATCGGAATCATTGGTGCCAGTGGTTCAGGGAAATCGACGTTAACCGATGTGCTCGGCGGCTTTGTTGAACCGACCTCAGGTCAAATCACGTTAAACGGCCAGCCGCTTGTTCATTTACAGATGAAGGAATGGCAAAAGGAAGTCGTCTATATGCCGCAGCACCCTTATTTATTTCACATGACATTGAGAGAAAACATTCGTTTTTATGAACCGCATGCCACAGATGAAGAAGTGGAAAGAGCTGTCTGTGAAGCTGGCTTATCTCAGCTCGTAGCGCAGCTGCCAAATGGTCTCGATGAGGTCATTGGAGAACAGGGAAGAGGACTGAGCGGCGGACAGGCACAAAGAATCGCGCTTGCGCGAACGGTGCTGGGCCAGCGTTCAATTATGCTGTTAGATGAACCAACGGCGCATCTCGATATTGAGACAGAGTATGAATTGAAGAAAACAATGCTTCCGCTGTTTGAAGATAAACTTGTGTTCTTAGCGACACATAGGCTCCATTGGATGCCAGACATGGATGAGATCATTGTCATGGATCAAGGAACGATTGCAGAAATGGGTACACATGAATCATTAATGCAAAGAAAAGGCGTGTATTATCAATTGGTACAGGAGCAAATGGGGGCGGTCACACATGGTCAGTAAAGGCTGGTTTATACCTTATATCAAGGAGAATCAAAAGCTGTTTGCGCTGGTTTTATTTCTAGGGGCAATTGCAGTATTGTCTGCTTCTATGCTGATGTATACATCAGGATTTCTCATTTCAAAAGCTGCCACAAGACCTGAGAATATACTTATGGTATACGTTCCAATTGTAGCTGTACGGACCTTTGGTATTTCACGCTCAGCTGCCCGCTATGCAGAAAGACTGGCGAGCCACCAGCTCATTTTGACCATGATTGAAAAAATGCGTGTCCGTCTGTATGACATGGCTGAACGAAGTGCGAAACAGACAAAGCTGGGTACAGGTGAAATGCTTGGGCTCCTGTCAGATGATGTCGAGAGACTGCAGGACGCCTATTTAAAAACCATCTTTCCATCCATCGGGGCGCTGCTTTTATATGCCGCATCCATTGGGGCACTTGGTCTATTCTCGTGGCCTTTTGCTGGACTGATGCTGCTTTATATGGCACTTCTCGTATTTGTTTTCCCATACGTCACAGTGCTAGTGAACCGGGCGAGACAAATTCAAATGAAAAAAGGCAGAAATGAACTGTACAGCCATTTAACAGATGCAGTCATGGGCGTTAGTGACTGGCTGTTTAGCGGCAGGCAGAAAGATTTTGTTGATGAATATGAACAAAAAGAAGCGAAACTGTTAGCGCTTGAAGCAGCCAAGCACCGGTTTATCCGTCTGCGCCAGTTTTTTGCCCAGCTTATGATTGGAGGAGCTGTCGTGCTTGTCGTGTATTGGAGCGGTTCGGTCGTTCAGTCAGGCTCGATGTCACACACACTGATTGCAGCCTTTGTGCTTGTGCTATTTCCGTTAACAGAAGCCTTTCTTCCACTCTCAGATGCAGCAGGTGATATTCCCGTCTATCAGCATGCTGTCAGCAGATTAAATCATTATGAAAAGCTTTCGTATGAAGGAGAATCTGAGCGCAAGACAGTGGATCAGTCAACCATTTCTCACGATCAAGCTGTCTGTTTTGATCAAGTGTCCTTTGGGTATGATTCGCACCAACACGTGCTAAAGCATCTCTCATTTTCACTGAAGCAAGGTGAATCACTTGCTCTCTTAGGAAAAAGTGGTGCAGGAAAATCGACTATTTTGAAATTGTTAGAAGGAGCTGTCGTGCCAAATCAAGGAGCTGTCAGTATCCAGGGGAAACCGGTAGAAAGCATTCGAGAAACCGTGTCCACCTATGTGTCAGTGCTCAATCAACAGCCGTATTTATTCGATACCTCTGTTTTAAACAATATTCGCTTAGGCTCTCCAGATGCGACAGAAGAGCAAGTAAAAGAAGCAGCGAGGCAAGTGCAGCTGCACGATACCATCGAATCCTTGCCAGAAGGTTATCACACCGGTGTGCAGGAGACAGGGGTTCGTTTCTCAGGTGGAGAAAGACAACGGATGGCATTAGCCCGGATTTTGCTGCAAAACACCCCGATTGTTGTATTAGATGAGCCCACCGTCGGACTTGATCCGCGCACAGAGCGTGAGCTGCTTGAAACCATCTTTCGTGTGTTAAAAGGAAAAACGGTCATTTGGATTACCCATCATCTCACTGGCTGTGAGGCATGTGACCGCATTATGTTTATTGAAGATGGACAAATTGAGATGCAGGGGGAGCATCAGGATTTACTGAGAGAAAACCTGCGCTATCAAAAATTGTATGAGATGGATCGTCCATTTTCTACAATATAAATAAACGAAATAACAAGAACGTTCGGACAGAGATCTCTGCCCGAACGTTTTGTGGTTTTAAGGGTTTACCTTTCCAACACCAGCATTTGATACCACTTCTGATTTGACATTGTTCACGTTAAGCAAAGAGTAGTGATAAGGAGGGTTGTACGTACCTGTTGAAGACGTTGGCAGACTGCCTGTGCTGTTAATAAATGAGTTGTTGATGACATGCCATGTACCGACTTGACGGCTGTCCCAGCTGCCGATCGCATTATTTGTATTTTCAAATACGTTGTGCTCAATTCTCATCTTCGCGCCCATACGAGAGTTGATCGCTGTGGTATGAATGCCTTTATAGTAGTTGTTATACACATGACCTTCCCCGTAGCGCATAGACGGTACACGAGAATTCAGGTTTTCAAAACGGTTGTTATGGAACGTAATTTTTCGGTTGTAGTTGTCGTTATCAGAGCTGCCCATGAGCATCGTTTTCCAGCTGTCATGTACATAGTTCCATGAGAAGGTAATATAGTCGGAGTCTTTTTTCACATCAAATAATCCATCATAATCATCTTTCCCAGAGTTTAATGTGTTGTACAGCTCATTATGATCGACCCATACGTTTTTAGAAGCGCCTTCGATTCCGATGGCATCCTTGTCACCGATGTTACTGTGATGGATTTTCAGGTTGCGGATAATGACGTTATTGGAACGCCATACTTTGATACCAATTCCATTAAATTCACCTTTCGTGCCTTTGCCGACGATCGAGACATTGTTTGTATCTTTCACATCGATTTTATTGGCAGATGTATTAGAAGGGTTAATCGTCCCGTCGACAACAATTTTTAATTTTTCGTTTGTTCCTTTACTTTTGAGGGCAGCCAATAGTTCATTTCCAGTTTTGACTGTGACGGTTTTACCGCCTTCACCGCCTGTTGTACCGCCATTTAATGTGGAGAATCCTTGTTGATTAAAATTGGCCATAATAGAAGGGCTTTCTGGATACTTGGCTGCCGCTTTTGCCTCCCCATTAGGTGCAAATAATGAAGTCACGAGACCAACCGCTAACACACCAGCTAACATTGGAACTTTTTTCTTCAAAGTCAACATCTCCATTCTATTTTGTTTTAATGTAAACGTTTCCAAAAATAAGCTGCAATTCAACTGCCCCCCCTTTCTTCGCCAGTATCGCCTTTTTCGGAATGTAGGAAGAGCATAGCACGCAAAAAGGTATCATCGGCTAAGAATTGGCGCTGTGTATTCCATGATTTTCTAGGAAACTAAGGCCATGATTATTTTATTTTCATCTAAATGAGACAAGGATCATTGACGATAGGTATTGGGATGACCTAGTGATTATGAGGGAGAGGCTCTTCGCTTGATAGAAAATCAAGATGATTACGAACGCACCATTTTGTTAGGGACGAAAGAATGTCATAATCATTACATAAGAAAAAATTGGATATAAAATGAATCAAATACTGGATCAACAGGGAGAAAAGGAGCCAAGTTAAAAAAATTAAGTCTATTTTGAACGATGTCGTCATCCGTGTCGTCACATGAATAAGAGAAGAAAAGGAAGGAGGGGTGTGTTTGGAGCAGACAGAAGAGACATTATTGATTCAGCGGGCAAAACAGGGAGATGATGCTGCATTTACAGCCCTTTATCGTCATCATTATTCCTTTCTTTACCGTTATATAATGAAGCTCACCCTTCAACAAGAGCTGGCAGAAGAAATCATGCAAGAAACGATGCTGAAAGCGTACATGAAACTTTCTTCATTTAGAGGAGATTCCTTATTTTCAACATGGCTCATTTCCATTGCATCTAGACAATTTTTAGATCACCAGAGGAAAAGAAAACGTGAACAATTAAGAGAAGGGAAGGCGAATCAAGAGACCATACGCCGCTTCAAATGGGACATTCAGCAAAAGGGCCACACATGGCATGAGATGTGGGATGCTCTAAACGAATTGAAGGCACAGGAGAGAGCACCGATTATTTTGCACTATTATTATGGCTTTACTTATCCAGAGATTGCTTCAATGCTCGGTACGAGAGAAGGCACTGTGAAGTCGAGGGTTCATCATGGATTAAAGAAAATTCGAAAGGAGTGGTCTCAATGAAGGAAGATCAGTTCACCGAACGTTTAAAGGAAGAGTTACAGCAGCTAGATGAACAAATTGAAGTGAAAGAGCCAAGTGAGCAGGCTGTCATGATGATGCTGAAGCAGGCAAAGGAACAAGAGAAAAGGCGTTTTAAACAAGAAGTACTGGCGTACGTTCTCATCAGTCTGACCATTCTGGCACTATTTGTCGCTGCCATCACCCATTTGCCTATCATCTTCATTCTTCTTCAAGTAGTGAGTGTGCCGCTCTGCGTCGTTGTCGGCATCAAGGAATATCAACACATTAAAGGAGGGTCTTCCTTATGAGTCAGACGGAGATGATCATCTTATTGTGCGCATTGCCGTTATTGTTTGCGCAGGGGCTTCTTTTATTTATGGATGCAAAGAAAAGAGGGCGCTATAAGTGGTTTTGGGGCATTGTCGGTTTAATTAATTTCCCATCGTCTTCTATTTTATATTGGCTTTGTGTCGTGTACCCTGATCGAAAGAAAGATGAGAAGATCCGAAAAGATTGAGCGGACGGCCTATAAAACTTTAGGCCTTTTTTTCGGGTTGAAGATCAACTAGAAATCATTCATGATTCATCTATTTGTCAAAGAGTGCGGGATATATAACGTCTAAATCATCATTTCTAGCACAATAGTCATTCTGCAAGAGATACTTTCTAAAAACGATTGCTGCGGCTGCTTGATCCATCTCAAATCGGCATCATTTTCATCTGTTATCAGTATTGATCAGATTTTACAAATGGTGTTAAATTAATCTCAATATGCGTTAGAAAATCTAACAGATAAATGTGTGAAGATATCTACAAGGAGGCAGATGAGACATGTTGACCTTAGATCGAGCAGCACAAACAGCACAAAGCTACATCGACCGTGTGTTAGAGGAGGTGGAAAAACGAAATCCTGGTGAGGAGGAATTTCAGCAAGCCGTAAAAGAAATTCTAGAATCACTCGTTCCTGTTTTTGCAAAACACCCAGAGTATGAAAAACAGGGCATTTTAGAACGACTCATTGAGCCTGAGCGGCTTGTGGTATTTCGTGTACCTTGGGTAGATGATGAGGGGAAAGTACAAGTCAATCGGGGTTTCAGGGTTCAATTCAATAGTGCCATCGGTCCTTATAAAGGAGGCATTCGATTCCACCCATCTGTCAATGCAAGCATTATTAAGTTTTTAGGATTTGAACAAATCTTTAAAAACGCACTGACTGGTATGCCGATCGGCGGGGGAAAAGGTGGATCAGATTTTGACCCTAAAGGGAAATCTGATGGAGAAATCATGCGTTTCGTCCAAAGCTTTATGAGTGAACTCAGCCGATATATTGGACCTGATCAAGATGTACCAGCAGGTGATATTGGCGTAGGGGCACGCGAAATTGGCTATATGTTCGGACAGTACAAGAAAATGCGCGGTGCTTATGAGGCGGGTGTGCTCACAGGGAAAAGTCCTGGATTTGGAGGCAGCTTAGCGAGAAAAGAAGCGACAGGCTATGGACTGGTGTACTTTATGGAAGAAATGTTAAAAGCGCATGGACTGCAATTTGAAGGGCATTCAGTTGTTGTGTCTGGATCAGGGAATGTGTCTATTTATGCGATGGAAAAGGTCATGGAGCTAGGCGGTAAGGTCGTTGCTTGCAGTGATTCAAGCGGAGCGATTTATGATCCTCAAGGCATTTCACTTGAGACTGTGAAGCAGCTAAAGGAAGTGAGCAATCAACGGATTGGGGCATACATAGACATTCACCCGCATGCCGAATTGATTGAAGATTGTGAACAAATTTGGTCTGTTCCTTGTGATATTGCGCTTCCATGTGCAACGCAAAATGAAATATCTGAGATGCAAGCGCAGCAGCTCGTGGAAAATGGTGTCATTGCGGTAGGAGAAGGAGCTAATATGCCCTCTACTCTTCAGGCAGTCAAAGTGTTTGAACAGAATGATATTCTATTTGCGCCGGCAAAAGCGGCGAATGCTGGCGGGGTAGGAGTCTCAGCACTGGAAATGGCACAAAATAGTGCAAGAATGTCTTGGACATTTGAAGAAGTAGATGATCAGCTGAAACAAATGATGCAGACGATTTATCGTCAGTGTACAGAGACAGCAGACGAATATGGACACTCTGGAAACTTAATCGTAGGAGCAAATATTGCAGGATTTCGCAAAGTGGCAGATGCGATGATCGCACAAGGCGTGATTTAACTCCTGCTCTCCCGCACCTGTTTATTTCATGACAAGATGGGGAATCGTCCTTGTAAGAATGACAATAAGGAGGCGCGGGAGAAATGAAAAAATGGCTGAAACAAATTGTCAAATGGGCACCAGTGATTTATCCAGTGGTGAGGAAAATATATAAAGAGCGAAAAGCATCTAAACGTCGTAACGTATCAGCCGGATAATCCGGCTTTTTTTATGCAAGCATTACCGATTGAGCCCTGAACGAAAAAATAATAGATTTGAATGATCCATTTCATGCTTCTCTCCGTTAAGTACATAACAAACGGAAAGAGGAGGCAATAACAGATGAACATGAAAAAAGCGATTTTAACTATCCCGCTTAGCGCAGCATTACTATATTTCCGGCAGCTCATATCGCAAGTGCACGCGAAGGACATATGCATGGAGAGGAAAAGAAGACGTCTTCGTCACAAGAAGTGTCAAACAAAGCAACCGATCTTCGAGCAGCACTAGACCAGCTGTTTTCGGAGCATGCTTATTTAGCAGTGATCACGATGCAAAAGGGAATTGACGGCAGTAAAGATTTTGATCAAGCAGCGGCAGCGTTAAATGACAACACGAATGACTTATCAGATGCCATCGCCTCTGTGTACGGAAAAAAAGCAGGGAAACAATTTAAAGCCATTTGGTCAAGCCATATCGGTTACTTAGTTGATTATGTCAAAGCGGATGCATCAGGAGACAAAGAAGCGAAAGAAAAAGCTGTGAAAAACTTAGATGCGTATCGGATGAAGCAAGCGAAATTTCTAGATCAAGCGACAGATGGACGTTTGAAGGCGGCGGATTTAGAAGCTGGCTTGAAAATGCATATTGATGAGCTGATCAAAACATATACGTCTTACCATAATGGCGAATATGATCAGCTTTATCCAACAGTGAGAGAAGCGTACGGTCATATGTTCATGGTCGGTCAAGATGTCGCAGCAGCGATTGTTGATCAGCATCCTGAACTGTTCAAATCCAACATGCCTAATGAAATGCCGAAAACAGGTATGGGAGGCACAGCCGGTCCTTTAGGTATGTCATATGAAGCATTTGCGGGAATGATCGCAAGTTTGATCCTAGCCGGCGGTGCAGCGGGTGCGTTCTTCCTTACTCGCCGTAAGACATCAAATTAAGCTCGTATAAAAAGGAAAGGGGAACGTGCACAATCGTGCCGTTCCTTTCGTTAAAAGGAGGCAGACTGACTTGAAAAGGTGGTTGTTTGGTCTTCTGATGCTTCTCATCATCACGGGCTGCGCATCACAATCTATGGTTGATTCGTCATCCTCTAAAACAACCTCATCTCCTGAAAAAATGACAACAAACCAAGCCGCAAAACAGTCTCATTCACAAGACATGTTAAAAGACGAACCGTCTGGTATTGTCCCGGCTGAAATTGCGATTCCGGCGATTGATGTCAAAGCAAAAGTGGAGAAAACAACTTTATCAAAGGATGGCAGTATGGGCGTCCCAAAAAATACGGACAACACAGCTTGGTTTAAAGATGGTCCAAAGCCAGGAGATAAAGGAAATGCCGTCATGAATGGCCATGTTGATAATAAATGGGGACCTTCTGTTTTTTATCGATTAAAGGAGCTAAAAAAGGGAAACAAGGTAATCGTGACGTCCTCGTCAGGAAAAAAGCGAACTTTTGAAGTGATCAAAGTGCAAAGCTATCCGCGTGAAGAAAAGCCGAATGCGTTTTTCGGGTACGCTTTTACACGGAATCTCAATTTCATTACGTGTACAGGGACATTTGATCATGCAGCAGGGACTCATGAAAAGAGACTGGTTGTCTTTACCCAGCTGATCCCTTCATAAAAAAGGCGATTACACGGAGGTGTAGCGCCTTTTTTTATGGTTTCTGCCAGAGTCCTACAAAAAGATTCATAGGTCATTAGATATGGTTTGTTGTATAAATAGGGGCGTTTGTCATATAAATGAGTTGGCAATTTTTATTTCTTTTCAGTAGAATATGAGTAATGAAGAGAACTGCAAGCGTATACACCTTGTCCAGACAAGGCAGATTCTCCACCCTTACATAAGGAGGCCGATCTGATGCTGAGTAAAAGACTGGCGCACATCTTAAGTCAGCTCATGGCAGCGGAGACCCCGCTCACAAGCGCTGCGCTTTCTGTCAGCTTACAAGTGACAAGCCGCACCATTCGTACAGACATCAAGGAACTGAACGACCGTCTCGCTCCTTATCAAGCGGCTGTATCAGCTGTTCGAGGAGCTGGCTATGAGCTGTTGATCAACGATGAGAATGCCTTTCGCCGTTTTATGAAAGAGGAGGTCGAACAGGAAGAGCCACTGGCTGTTCTGCCGGAGGAGCGCGTTCGGTTTATTTTAAAGAAGCTGCTTCTCGCAGAGTCTTATGTGAAACTGGAAGACTTACAGGATCAGCTGTTTATTAGTAAATCGACGATGAGTAACGATATGAAATGGGTCAAACGCAAGCTTGAGCCCTTTGATCTGAAGCTGGAAGCGAAGCCGAATAAAGGCTGCCGGATCAAAGGATCGGAGATGAAAATTCGTTATTGTATGTCAGAATATTTATTCAATGAACGCCGTTCCTGCCAAACGATGCTGAACACAGCAGTCACCATTTTGCCAAAACATGAATTGGAATTGATTCAGAAAACAATGATTGATTATATCAATGAAGAAAGAATGAATCTATCAGACATTTGCATGAATAATTTAATCGTTCATGTTGCGATTGCCTGCAAACGGATTAGACACGGAAACTATGTATCTGTTTTGCCAGAGGAAATCAATGAGATACCACAGGCAAAGGAATATAAGGTCGCTAAAAAAATGGTGGAACGCCTTGAAGGACTGCTGGACGTCTCTTTTCCACAAGAGGAGATCGTCTATATCGCCATTCATTTATTAGGAACAGCCAAAATGGTACAGTCCTTTTCATCGAGTGGTCAAAAACAAATTGTGGATGATGACACGAGCCGTCTTGTTCAGCTTATGCTCCAAGCCATTGATCAAAAACTGCAGCTTGATTTAGCCGGCGATGCGGAATTAATGATTGGACTGAGTCTGCATTTAAAGCCAGCTATGACCCGGTGTAAATATGGAATGAACTTAAGAAATCCGATGCTTGATGAAATAAAGGCGGGGTATCCACTTGCTTTTGAAGCAGGTATTATCGCCAGCAGGGTCCTAGAAGAAGAGGAGGGGCTGAGTATTCATGAGAATGAAATCGGATATATGGCGCTTCATTTTGGTGCGGCTTTAGAGAGGAGGAAAATGGAGATTCCGCCGAAGCGATGTCTCATTGTCTGTGCATCTGGTGCAGGGAGTGCAAGGCTGCTTCAGGATCGTTTGCGGTCACAATTTGGGTCAAAACTGACCATTTTAGGAACAGCAGAGCTTTATTCGCTTCCGCATGTGTCTTTACATGCCCTGGATTTGATTATTACAACGGTCCCGATTCAGATGGATTTACCGATTCCAGTCATACAAGTAAACACCATTTTGGGAGGCGGCGACTTTTTAAAAATTGAAGAAGCCCTGACGAGTGAAACAAGGGTGACATTGGCCTCTCAATATATGAAAAAGGAATTGGTCTTTACAAAATGCGCCTTTCAAACAAAGGAAGAGGTCATCACCTTTCTCACGGAAAAAATCATCGATATGGGTTTAGCACCAGCAGAGCTTACACCTTCTGTGATGGAAAGAGAAGAAGCTGCACCGACATCCTTCGGGCATTATACAGCCATTCCGCACCCTATGACGCCGCTGACAGAAGAGACGTTTTGGGCGATATGTACATTAGAAAAACCGATCATATGGGGAGAGAAAAAAGTTCAATTTGTCTGCTTGCTTTGTGTCGAAAAAGAGAATGCCAAAGATTTAAAAGGGATGTACCGTCTGCTGGGCGAGCTTGTGCATAATGTGAAATTCATTCAGCATCTCATCGCCTGTGATACATTTGAAGACATGCTGGATATCATGTATAAAAAGGTCCCTTCGTACAAGAACTAACAGTGTGATCTTAACTTTTTCCGCTTCCTAAAGGAAAAAGTATAGGTGTTTATGAAAGCGGTTTCATAATATGATGAATGTGTAAAGAAAAGCTTCACACTTTCAAAAGGGGGCGTTTACACATGAACATCTTATTGGTTTGTGCAGCAGGTATGTCAACAAGCTTACTAGTCACAAAAATGGAGAAAAGCGCACAAGAACAAGGAAAAGACTATCGTATTTGGGCAGTATCAGGAGATTCAGCAAAAAGTCATATTGATCAAGCCGATGTGCTTTTATTAGGACCACAGGTTCGATATTTATTACCACAAATGAAAAAGCTCGGAGAAGAAAAAGGAATTCCAGTCGACGTCATTAATACCGTGCATTATGGCGTATGTAATGGGGCTGAGGTTTTAAAATCTGCTGAACAGTTAGTGAACGGATAAAGGGGGCGGAAGGGATGAATGGATTCAACCGATTTCTAGAAGAGAAGGTCATGCCGTTTGCAGGGAAGATTGCCGCTCAAAGACATTTACAAGCATTGCGTGACGGAATTGTTTTAACCATGCCTCTCATTATTGTCGGTTCACTGTTTCTCATTTTAGCCAACCTTCCGATCCCAGGATACAGCGATTTTATGGCAAGTATCTTTGGAGCTGAATGGGCCACGAAACTATCCTATCCTGTTAATGCAACCTTTGACATTATGGCACTTGTTGCCACCTTCGGGATTGCCTACAGGCTTGCTGAAAAGTATGCAGTGGATGCCCTATCATCTGGTGCGATCGCTGTTGCAGCTTTCCTTTTGGCGACACCATATCAAGTTCCTTTCACACCTGAAGGCTCAACAGAAGCCATCCTAGTAGGTGGGGGAATTCCAGTCACATTGATGGGCAGTAAAGGGTTATTCGTTGCCATGATTATTGCCATGCTTTCAACTGAAATTTACCGATTCATTGTCCAGCGGAATATCGTCATTAGGATGCCTGATGGTGTACCGCCAGCAGTGAGTAAATCGTTTATCGCACTTATTCCAGGTTTTGTGGTCATCACGCTGATCTGGGTCGTTAGACTTGTGATTGAGATGACACCATTTGAGAGTATTCATAATATCATCACGGTCTTAATTGGCACACCGCTTTCCATTCTTGGTGGAAGCTTAGGCGGAAGTATTGTCGCCATTGGTGTGCAAATGCTCCTCTGGGCATGTGGTATTCACGGAGCAACCATTGTCGGCGGCGTCATGGGCCCAATTTGGCTCGGTGCGATGGATGAGAACCGTCTCGCATTCCAAGCAGGAGAAGTGCTGCCAAATATCTTCACAGCGCAGTTCTTTGAAATCTTCATCAATGTCGGCGGAAGCGGTGCAACGCTTGCCTTGGTGCTGACGATGATCTTACGTGCCAGAAGTAAACAAATGAAACAGCTTGGCCGACTTGCCATTGGGCCAGCCATCTTTAACATCAACGAACCGATCATTTTTGGAATGCCGATTGTCATGAACCCAATGCTTCTCATTCCGTTTATCCTTACGCCAATCATGATGATCATCACCACATATATCGGAATGAGCACAGGACTTGTAGCAAAACCGGCGGGGATTGCTGTCCCATGGACTATGCCGCCCATCATTTCAGGCTATCTCGCCACAGGAGGCAAAATCTCTGGTGCTGTCATGCAGCTGATTAACCTGGCGTTGTCATTCGCTTTATACTACCCATTCTTTAGAATGTGGGATAAGCAGAAATTAAAAGAAGAAAGTGAGCTAGAAACAAAAGCATCAACTGATGAAAATGTCGTCAGCATGTAATAGAGGAAACAAGGGGGATGCGGCCGATGGAAATGGAACAAATTGTGTTTCAACTCATCTTACACGGCGGGAATGGCAGAAGCTCCGCGATGGAGGCCATTACATGTGCAAAGCAAGGAAATTTTGATGAGGCGAAGCAAAAATTGCAGGAAGCACAAGACGCGTTAAATGAGGCGCATCACGCACAAACAGAGCTGATCCAAGGAGAAATTAGAGGAGAAAAGACCGACATCAGTCTCTTAATGATCCATGCCCAGGATCATCTCATGAACGCAATGACCGTCAAGGAACTCGCGGCGGAAATCATCGAGCTCCATGAAAAAATGAAGCAACTCGGAGGTGTCAATTCATGAAAGATGGAATCAAAATTGTCACAATAGGCGGGGGATCGAGCTATACGCCTGAGCTTGTCGAAGGGTTTATCAAACGATATCATGAATTGCCTGTAAAGGAATTATGGCTAGTGGATATTGAAGCGGGTCAGGAAAAGTTAAACATCGTGGGCGCTCTCGCGAAACGCATGGTTGAAAAAGCGGGTCTGCCGATTGAGGTACACCTGACGCTTGACCGCCGGGAAGCCCTGAAGGACGCAGATTTCGTGACGACACAATTTCGTGTAGGACTGCTGGAAGCACGGGCAAAAGATGAGAGAATCCCGCTCAAATACGGCGTCATCGGTCAGGAAACGAACGGACCAGGCGGTTTATTTAAAGGACTTCGAACCATCCCAGTCATTCTAGATATCGTGAAGGATATGGAAGAACTTTGTCCAGATGCATGGCTTGTGAACTTTACAAATCCGGCAGGCATGGTCACAGAAGCTGTATTACGCTACACAAATCTAAAAAAAGTAGTCGGTCTATGCAATGTACCAATTGGGATGAAAATGGGGATTGCCAAGGCGCTTGATGTGGATGTTGAGCGGATCGAGGTACAGTTTGCGGGCCTCAATCACATGGTCTATGGGTTAGATGTGTATTTAGACGGGGTCAGCATTATGGATCAAGTGCTCGATGAATTGGGAAATCCGAATAGTCAGTGGTCTATGAAGAACATTGAAGCGAAAAACTGGGAACCTTCTTTTGTGAAAGGCTTAGGGGTGATCCCATGTCCGTATCATCGCTATTACTATAAAACGAAAGATATGCTGGAAGAAGAGCAAAAAGCGGCCCAAGAAAAAGGAACAAGAGCAGAGGTTGTACAGCAGGTCGAGCAAGAATTATTTGAGCTCTATAAAAATCCTGATTTATCGATTAAACCACCGCAGCTCGAAAAAAGAGGCGGGGCGTATTACAGTGATGCGGCATGTAACTTAATCAGCTCCATCTATAATGATAAGCATGACATCCAACCTGTCAATACAGTGAACAGAGGGGCGATTGCCAGCATTCCGGCTGAATCAGCGGTTGAAGTGAACTGTATCATTACGAAGGACGGACCAAAACCAATTGCGACGGGCGATCTGCCTGTAGCTGTGAGAGGGCTCGTTCAACAAATCAAATCATTCGAGCGTGTGGCAGCAGAAGCGGCTGTAACAGGAGATTACGAGACGGCTCTTGTGGCGATGACGATTAATCCGCTTGTCCCATCTGATGAAATTGCAAAGCAAATTTTAGATGAAATGCTCGAAGCGCATCGTGAATATTTACCGCAATTCTTCAAATCAGTCAAAGCGTAAAACAAAATGGCCCCTTTATGGGGTCGTTTTTTATCATTGCCCCATATGGGAATTCAAGAAAGAAGTGTATGATAGAAAAAACAGCATGTATGGCTTCAAAGAAAGGACTGTTTGAATATGGTTGCAATTGGTTTAATGCTTTACGGCTTTATCGTTCAACCACTGATGAGTTACGGCACAGTGGTCTTGTTTTTGTATGGCATCATTGCTTCATTTATTGGTCTTATTCGTCATAGACAGTATGTGTGGATTTATGTTCTCCGCCTGCTCGTTTGTTTTACCATTCCAGTGACCAACCTGTTGATGTATTTCGCAACGATTGGTGGAGATGAAAGAGACTTTGATTTCCAGCCCATGCCGCTTGTTTATTATCTTGTCTTTATCCTAGAAATCATCATCGTCTTTTTACCAGAGATCTTTTTACTGATCGAAAGAAAGCGGAGCATAAAAAGGAAACAGTGGATATATGCAGGGGCGATTGTGGGGGTATCGGTCTTGTTTTGGTGCACGATTTGATGGGCGGCTGACTGGACATCTGAGTCTATTTCGCCTTTTTGTTGTGTAGCCTCTTTCGTCTAACCTTTACAAAAGTAATGGAAAGAACAAGGATAAAAATCCCGAGAACCTTAAATAGAAACCGGGTGAGGAACGGTGAATCGTCGAAACCTGTAGCTATGATCATCGATCCGATGCAAATACCTAAGAACGCTAGTAGATAAGTAAAAAACATACCATCACTCCTTATACGTATGATTACCATTATAAGGTATATTGGAGGGGTAAATAAACAAAAAAAGAACCCTTCATGACTGAAAGGTTCTTTTACATGCTTAAGTCTGTTTGACGACCGAGTCGACTTCTACTGTCCAGCCGAAGATATCTGGCTGTGTTCCTTTTTGAATACCAGTAATGGCTTCGTACAATTTCTTCGATACTTCACCTGTTTGACCATCTTGAATTACATATGGCTGATCGTGATAAATTAATTCCCCGACAGGAGAGATGACGGCCGCCGTTCCAGTTCCAAAGATTTCTTCAAGCTCACCTGATTGATGTGCTTCAATTAACTCATCAATCGAAATTTTACGCTCTGTCACTGGAATACCCCAATGTTTTAACAGCTCAAGTACAGAGTTACGGGTGATGCCTTCTAAAATGCTGCCGTTCAATTCAGGCGTCACGATTTCTCCTTTGATTTTAAAGAAGATATTCATACTCCCGACTTCTTCAATGTACTTTTTCTCGACTCCATCAAGCCAAAGAACCTGTGAAAAGCCTTTGGTTTCAGCGACTTGCTGTGCCTTGAGGCTTGAGGCGTAGTTTCCAGCTGTTTTGGCATTTCCTGTCCCGCCCTTAACGGCACGGACAAATTCGTTTTCAACTGCAATTTTGACCGGGTGGATGCCTTCTTTATAGTAAGATCCCACTGGAGATAAGATAATCAGCAGCTTATACGTGCTTGACGGCGCAACGCCTAAATACGGCTCAGTGGAAATAATGAATGGACGGATATACAAGGAAGTGCCCTCTGCATCAGGTACCCAATCCTTATCAATGCGAATGAGTTCATTTAAGCCCTCTAAAACCGTTTCTGTATCAATTTGCGGGATACACAGGCGGTCATTGGATCTGTTTAAGCGTTCCATGTTCTTTTCCGGACGGAATAAGAGAATTTTCTGATCCTCAGAAACATAAGCTTTTAAGCCTTCAAAAACAGATTGCCCATAATGGTAGACCATCGAAGCTGGGTCCATTGGAATGGCCTGATAAGGTATAATTCTGGGATCGTACCAGCCTTGATCAATGGAATAATCCATCACAAACATGTGATCTGTGAAGATTTTTCCGAATTCAAGTTGATCAGATTGAGGTTTTGGTTTTTTTGTTGAACTAAGTTCAACGCGGATGGGTTGTTTTGGCATCGTAAATCTCCTTGCTGTTTGATTATTTGAAAATTCTAATAATATGAAATAATTATGATTCTATTCTATACCTTCACAAAATATAAGCAATAGCTTTTCTGGAATTCAGATAAGAAAAATCTGTTAAAGCGCTTTCCTTCTCTCTGCCATCAGTCTGCCTCATGTCACCCCTTTTTAATAAAGAAATAAAATCCAAATGCATTATTAACTGATTAATCTGACAATTTAAAAGCGGATGATTTTCCTGTAAGATATTCTTTCAACCATACACCTTTTGACTAGTACATTGCAAGGGGCATTCTCATATTTTAATCCTCTTTTTTTTAACCGATAAAGGAAGAAGAGAAGTGAAAGGAGCAAACAACAAGATGAAACGAGCGATACTAGGCATTTTACTTATTTTATTCATGACCGTGATCAGCTTCGGCTGTCAAGCGATGACAGAGGAGGCTGGCGCTAAGCAAAGCACAGCCTATTACGTGGCGCCAAACGGAAACGACAAAAACCCGGGAACGAAGCAAAAACCTTTTCGCACGCTGAAAAAAGCGGCAAGTATGGCGAAAGCCGGGGCAACCATTTACATGAGAGGCGGCACATACAAAGAGAAATTGATTGTCCGCCATTCAGGTACAAAGAAAGCACCCGTTATCTTTCAAGCTTACGGAAAAGAAAAACCTGTCATTAGCGGGGCTTCTCTTAAAGGAAATCAAGCAGATGGCGGTCTTGTCACGATCGATCAAAAAAGCTACATCACCCTCAAAGGTCTGACGGTGGGACATCTCAAGACGAATAAGGAAGATGTGACACCAGTCGGTATTTTCATCAAAGGAAGCGGAAAAGGCGTCAAACTGCTCAACAACCGAGTGTATGACATTCAGACGAAACACAAAAATGGGAATGCGCACGGTATTGCGGTCTATGGAACAAAAGCTCCTGCGGCCATTGAAGACATTGAAATCAAAGGAAACACTGTTGAAAAATTAAAGCTTGGCTTCAGTGAAGCGCTTGTGCTAAATGGGAACGTCAACAAGTTCCGTGTGACACATAACACGGTTCGCCACACAGATAATATAGGCATTGATTTAATTGGTTTTGAGAACGTAGCACCTTCTAAAAAGTACGATCAAGTCAGAAATGGTGTCGTATCTAAAAACAAAGTATATGAGATTACGAGTGCAGGAAATCCAGCCTATGGCAAAGACATCTCCGCTGGCGGAATTTATGTTGATGGCGGGAAGGACATTGTGATTGATCATAACATCACACATCACAATGACCTGGGGATTGAAGTCACAAGTGAACATAAAGGAAAAATGGCAGATCGCATTCGCATCGAACACAATCAAGTGTATTTGAACCGTTATACAGGCATTTCAATTGGCGGCTATGATAAAAAGCGAGGCGGAACAACAAATACGACGATCTCACATAATATTTTGTACAAAAATGACACAGCCGGCTTAGAAGGCGGTCAATTGTTGATGCAATATCAAGCCGTGAACAATCGAATCACGAATAATATTATGACAGCGAGTGCGTCGCATTACTTAGTCGTGAATCTTTATGGAGTGAATCAAAAGAATACCTTCCAGAAGAACGTGTATGACGACCGAAAAGGTGCAAAGACATCACAGTGGGTATGGCGCGGGAAATGGATGGAAGGCTACAAAACGTATCTCTTGAAAAGCGGCCAAGATAAAGGATCAGCACACCTCAATCCACAATTTGTGAATGAGAAAAAATATGACTTTCGCCTGAAGAAATCATCACCTGCTAAGAAAATCATCGGAAGTTAAGCATGTCTGAACCACAAACGCATTGTTTTAAATTTTCAAAAAAATCATTGACATTGATGTGACATCACATTAAAGTAAAGAAGACATTTTAACTAAAACAAAATTTCATAACGGATCTCTTATCAAGAGAGGCAGAGGGACTGGCCCTATGACGCCCGGCAACCGTTTCTACTATAGAAATTGGTGCTAATTCCTGCAAAGCTGTTACAGCTTTGACAGATAAGAGAGGAAGATTTCCCGATACATGTTTCATGCAACGGTGATCAAGCCTCTCTTTCCAGGAGAGGCTTTTTTTTGTCTCTTTTTCAAATGAAAGAACAGTTTACTGGCGTTTTCCCACTGTTTTACCTAGTTTTCCGATGTGAAAAATAAAAACAACTTGAGGAGGAACAGCAATGAAGCGTAAGCATTTTACATCATGTCTTATATTATTAATGGTATTGACGATCCTATTAACGGGCTGCGGCACTGGATCAAGTGCAGGCTCAAAGGCAAATGCGAACGAAAAGGTCTCCTTTGACAATGTACCGAAGCGATTTGCAAAGGGACAGGGAGCAAAAATTAAAGTCATCCGTAAAATCGGAGGAGATGATCATACAGCGCAGTTTTTAGCTGGGACGAAGGCAGAAGGTGAAGCGCTTGGCTTTACGGTAGATGTCTACACCGCAAATGGAGATACAGCGAAATTCCATGATGCGATCTCTCAGGCGCTGGAAGAAAATTATGATGGCTTTATCATCTCTCATGGGGACGACGAGGCGACCGTCGCTGACGTGAAAAAGATTACAGCGAAGGGCATTCCAGTCGTAGCGTTTGATTCGAATCCTAAGCTGAAGGACATCAAAGGGGTCACAGTGACGTCTCAAGATGACGAACAATTAGCGAAAAAATCATTAGACGCACTCGTATCTGATTTTAAAGGAAAAGCAAATATTGCATACCTCTGGGTAGATGGGTTCCCGCCAATGGTGAGACGAAACAAGGTCTATCAAGAAACGCTCAACCAACACAAAGGGATCAAGGAACTTGACCGCTTTGGCATTGCTTCCTCTGATACGTCTGTTCAAACGCAAAATGCAGTAGCAGCCATGCTGAATAAATATCCAAAGGGTAAACTTGACGCTATTTTTGCCACGTGGGATGCCTTTGCCATTGGCGCAGCAAGAGCGCTAAAGGAAGCAGGAAGAACAGAAGTGAAGATTTACGGGATTGATGTGTCAAATGCTGATCTTCAAGAAATGACAGCGAAAGAAAGTCCATGGAAGTACACAGCAGCGGTTGATCCGAAGCTCATCGGCGCTGTTGACGTGAGAATTCTTGCGAAGAAAATAGCGGGTGAGAAAACGCCATCTTCCTATGACCTTGAGGCCTCTCTCATCTCGCAAAATCAGCTTCAACAAGCAGGAAAAGCCATCAATATGGTCAATCTTGCAGACGAAGTGAAGGGGTTCGGCTCATCGACTGCTTTTGAAGAAGATTGGATGAAGACCTTGAAGAAGCATTATACAAAATAAACGACGTGCACTCTCTTCCATAGAGAGTGTTTCGTTTTTCAGATGATGATCATGAGAAGGAGGACACCTATGACTTCGCCGCTTGTTTGTATGAAACATATTTCGATTGAATTCCCAGGAGTAAAAGCGTTAGATCAAGTGAATTTTACATTAAAAAAAGGGACGGTTCATGCGCTGATTGGAGCGAATGGTGCTGGGAAGTCCACGTTAATGAAAGTTCTTTCTGGCGCTCATTCGCACTATGAAGGAAGCATCCATATCAATGGTCAGGCGGCATCCATTCAAACCCCAAAGAATGCGGCCTCATATGGTGTGCAGACGGTCCATCAAGAAGTGGATACGGCGCTAGTTCCCTACTTAAGTGTTGGTGAGAATATGATGATGCATCAGATTGAGAAAAAAACATTTGTCGGCTGGAAAGAGCTGCACCGTAAGGCAGCTCAACTATTAAAAGAAATGGACATCGACATCTCCACAAAACGCCTTGTGAGTGATCTGACCCTTGCAGAAAAACAGATGGTGCTCATTGCCAAGGCCGTTTCGATTAAATGCAGCATTTTAATCTTAGATGAACCAACGGCCCCTCTTAGTCATACAGAAACAAGCAAGTTATTCTCAATGATTGATCGGCTGAAACAGAATGGAACGGGCATTGTGTTTATCTCCCATCGCATGCCTGAAATTTTCACCATCTGTGATGAACTGACAGTGATGCGAAATGGAACCGATGTCGCAAAACACCTCGTTCAAGATACAAATCCGCAGCAGATTATTGAAGAAATGCTAGGTGCGCCATTAGAGGAGCAATTCCCGCTCCGTACACCTTTGAAGGATGCACCTATTGTGCTTGAAGTGAAGCAGCTAAACGACCAGCATAAATTACGCAACATTCATCTTCACGTGAAAAAGGGAGAAATTCTCGGAATTGCAGGCCTTGTCGGTGCTGGAAAAACGGAATTGTGTAAAGCCCTTTTCGGCGCCTCAGAAAAAAAGACGGGAACTGTGCAGCTTCATGGTCAAACCGTTCGCATCACATCGCCTCATCAAGCCGTGAGAGCTGGAATGGCCCTTGTGCCGGAAGAACGTAGAAAGGAAGGGGTTCTAACAGAAGAGAGCGTGGGATGGAACTTAACGGCTGCAAGTCTTCGTTCATTCTCAAGAGTGTTCAGCTTCTTACATCGTTCGAAGGAAAAGCGGGAAGCAGACGTAATCGTCAAACGGCTTGGTGTCAAAACCCCATCTCTTGAAGCAAAGGTGAAGCATCTATCCGGTGGAAATCAACAGAAGATTTCCATAGGAAAATGGCTGCTGGCTGAAGCGGATATCTATCTCTTTGATGAACCAACAAAAGGCGTTGACGTTGGAGCGAAAAAAGATATTTTCACCCTGATTGCAGAGCTTGCCGCCCGCGGGAAATCTGTGATTTATGCGTCAAGTGAGCTGTCGGAGATTGCAGGTATCGCAGACCGAGTCTACGTGCTGTATGATGGCAGCATTGCCCGGGAAATGACTGCGCCAACGACTGAGGAAGAGCTTTTATATCATTCAACAGGAGGACAATCATGAGTGAACGACAAATTCCAGCCCCTGTGCAGCAAATGAAAAAACAGCGGCCATCCTTTCATCTATTTGATTTCTTTTATCGATATGGCACGATCTTAACCATTGTCGTATTGATTGTGGTATTTGCGGCAGCGAATCCAGCGTTTTTGCAATCAGGGAATATCATCAATATATTACGGTCTATCTCCATTGTGACCATTATTGCGGTGGGCCTTACCATCTCATTGGCAGTAAACGGCTTTGATTTATCAGTCGGATCAGTCGCAACGTTATCGAATGCAATTGTGATTTCTATGTTCGTGTGGTTTTCGCAAAACCCGCTGATTGCGATCCTCTCTGCGCTAGCGGCTGCCCTTATTGTTGGATTACTCAATGCCTTGATGATTGTCAAAATGAAAATTCCAGATATGCTCATGACATTAGCTATGATGTTTATCATTCAAGGACTGGCTCAAACGTATACGAAAGGGGCGACCATTTCTGAAAACATGGTGCTGCCTGACGGTACATTCTCAACGGGCACAATCCCCGCCTTTTTCAGCAAAATCGGCCAGGTGCCATATATCATTCTCTTAATGGCAGCCATTGTGCTATTTGCACATGTTTTCATGACCTACACAAAGCACGGCCGATTTATGTACATTATTGGAGGGAATAAGGAAGCGGCTCGATTGTCCGGTATTCATGTAAACAAATATAAAATCGCAGCATATCTGCTCTCGGCTTTATTTGCAGCAATCGGTGGTATTGTGCTGGCATCAAGGGTGATGACAGCGGAAATAAATGCTGGCGCACCTTATTTAATGGATGGCGTAGCGGCAGCTTTTATCGGTTTTTCCGTCATGGGAGCAGGAAAGCCAAATGCATTTGGTACGTTTATTGGGGCTGTGCTCATCGGTATTTTGCAAAATGGACTTGTGATGATGTCTGTCCCTTATTACGCGATGGATATTGTGAAAGGCTCTGTACTCGCGCTTGCGCTGGCGTTAACGTATTACAAACAGCGAGGCTGACGACGTATTTTTTAAAACCTTTTGAGTCCTTTCTCCGTCTAGTAAACGGAAAGCGGTGCAGCCGCCGTTTCCCAAAAGGAGATGACAAAAAGAAATGAATATGTCAGCAACTCATGTAGAAGATTTGAAAAACGTCATGGAAGACTGGAAAAATGAATTATTAGTATATAAATTTGCATTAGATGAAATGGATACAAAGTTTTCAATTATCAGCCAGGAATATAATTTAATCCATGGACACAATCCAATAGAGCATACAAAATCACGAATCAAATCCTTTGAAAGCATTGTAAATAAATTAGCAAGAAAAGGATGCGACATCACAACACAATGTGCCAAGGAGTATATCCATGATATCGCAGGTGTCCGTATCATCTGCTCTTTTATTCAAGATATCTATAATATTATGGATGTATTGAGGCAAAGAGAGGATCTAAAAATCCTTGAAGTGAAGGATTACATTCAACATCCAAAACCAAATGGCTACAGAAGTCTTCATTTAATTGTGGAAATCCCTGTGTACTTAACGAATCGTGTGGAGCATGTGAAGGTTGAGATTCAGGTGCGGACCATAGCGATGGATTTTTGGGCGAGCCTTGAACATAAAATCTATTATAAACTGCAAAACGATGTCCCTCATCAGCTGACCGATGAATTGAAGGAAGCGGCAGATATCGCCCATTACTTAGATGAAAAAATGCAAAATATTAAACGAGAAATTGATTAGCGCATAGAAAAGAGCAGCTGTTATATTCACAGCTGCTCTTTTTCATTTTTAAGGATTGGTGCCGCGGTCTCTCTTTTGAATGATATCTTGAGATTGTGCAGATTGGCTGTCTTTTTGGATAGAAGCGCCAATGGAAACACCTGTTATCAAGAGTGTCAAAATCGCAGTTGTGATAAACCATTTTTTCATCATACATCACTCCATATTTTTAACAAGTTTTTAAGGACAACGCCTTGTTCCAGAAATAAGTGGATTCTTCATGAAGTCCAAGATCCGTTAAGTAAGCAGCTGCATCCTGACAGATGGCTTCAAGATCGACAAGGAAATTCATAGATTCTAATTGATCACAATAAGATTTGATTTGCTCCATCATGTTGTCTGGCTGAAGCATAAGTGTTTCTAAAATGGATAATTTAAGTGAAATGTTTCGTTGTTTTAAATTTTCTGCTTTTTGTAGTGAAAGCTGTACATAATAGTGGAACAAACCAGGCTTTTTCAGCTTGAACAGTGCTTTTGTATAAGCATACATGGCAAGTAAGTAGCCGCCTGGAGAAGACGTTTCAAATGTCTCGATCAATAAAGCTTTTTCTAGGAGCGGCACAGCTTCACTGTATTCATTTCTAAGACTTTTAATAAAAGCTGCATTGCAATACGCGTGACCAAGTAAATCTGGGTCTTCCATTTGTTCTAGTGAATGAATTACTTCTTCAAATAATGACTCTGCCTCATCATATTTCGATTGATCAGCATAATTCAAAGCGAGCATCATTTGACAGCTGATTGATTTTTTCACATAACATGGATCTGCGTCATAAATAGATGAAGCCATCTTTAAGTGGTGTATGGAGAGAAGCGTGGACCTTATATTATAGTAAAGACACCCTGTTTTATAATGAAATTCTGCTTTTTCAATGTCATCGTGCACGAGATCTAATTTATCCTCGGCCAATTTTAAAAGGTGAAATGCCGTATCCTGATTGCCTCTGCGCATTTCATACATCCCTTTAAAGAAATAGAAATAGTAACTGAGCATGTCATCTGTACGGATCGCATTTTCATCAACAAAAAGACTATGATCCAACGAAGCTGTATCTTCGATGAGATCCTTAAAACGGTACTCTAGCAATTGATAGTAAAGTAAGACGTCTTGATTCTCTTCCATTCGATCAAACGCTTGAAGAATCTCTTCTTTTAGCTGGATCGCACCTTGTATTTCTCTTTTTTTCATCATGACATACCAGTCATTTAACATATTCGCTACATCAACGGACGACAAAACACCTGTTTCGGCCAATTTATATCCTCCTTTCTTCATCTATCCATCTAGTTCGATGTCCATTCATCTGAATTCACTTTCCATATTCAGTATCTTCTTATATTTTAAGCGCTCTCTTGCAATTTGTAAAACATGTTTTTTGATGTAAATTCAACCAGTTGTGAAAGAAATAGGGATCATCCATCTTTTTGTATGCGTTTACATATTTTTAGGTAAAAAGAGGGTTTTGGAAAAAATATATTACGATATCAATAGAGAGAAGAAGGTAATTCAAGAGTCTGTTTTCGTATGTTAGAAAAAACGGAGATTTTCAAGGTGATGTCTCGTTTTTTCGTAAGATTATCTCACATCATGATTGTGAATCACTCTTCTTTTAGAATAAAATGAGTTATTCGCAAAAAAGTAAAATTTAAAGAGACTATTGATCTAGTATTGTATGGATCTTTGGTATTGATAAAAAATATCACACGCTATAGATTTAGCGTGGTATAGTATTATTGGTATTGCGAATATTTAGACAAAACTGACAATAGGGGGTCGTGTTTTATGAAAAAATCGATGTTACTGATCATGGGACTCATTGTTGTGCTCGTCATGGCAGCCTGTGGATCAAAATCGGACAGCGGTTCGGGAGAAGGCAAAGGCACATATAAAATAGGGATAGATACAACATATCCGCCGTTTGAATTTGAAAAGGGCGGTAAATATGAAGGAATAGACGTTGATCTGATTAACGCAATCGCGAAAGACCAAGACTTCAAAGTGAAACTTGAAGCTATGGACTTCTCAGGCATTATTCCAGCAATGCAGGCAGGCCAGCTTGATGTAGGAATGGGCGGGATGAGTATTACAGATGAGCGTAAGAAGAAGGTGGATTTCTCAGATCCATACTTCGACGCTGGACTGACAGTTGTTGTGAAAAAGGACAGCAGCATCAAATCAATTGATGATTTAAAGGGGAAAAAGCTAGCTGTTAAAAATGGGACGACAGGTGCAAAATTTGCATCAGATAACGCAGATAAATATGGGTATGAAGTGGTTCAATTTAATGACAGCCCATCGATGTTCCAAGAAGTTTCAAACGGAAATGCAGATGCCTTAATAGAGGATTATCCTGTCATTACGTATGCAATCGCACAACAAGATTTAAAATTGAAAACAGTTGGAGACCGATTGAATGGAGACCAGTATGGTATTTCTGTGATGAAGGGGAAAAACCAAGACCTATTGAAAAAGATCAATAAAGGTCTAGAGAACCTAAAGAAAAACGGTGAATATGACAAAATTATTGATAAATATTTGAAGTCATAACACAAGCGAGGCGCGCTCCGAGCGCGCTTTCTTTATGTGGCACCGTATGTGAATTAGGGAGGGAGAAACATGGACACGATTATTAATGCATTTCCATATTTAATGGATGGTTTGCAAACCACTTTATATATCTTTGTTGTTGCCATCATTTTAGGATTTATCATCGGTTTGATTGTGGCATTATTCCGTCTGTCACCTTTTAAAATCTTAAACTTCATCGCACTTGTCTTTGTCAATGCCATTCGAGGCACACCATTTATCGTACAGCTATTCTTCATTTACTTTGGTTTGAATACACTTGAATTCATATCGCTTGATCGAGTGCCGGCAGGGATTATTACAGTAGCGATTAATGCAGGGGCTTATTTCTCAGAAATTATTCGTGCAGGAATTCAGTCCATTGATAAAGGACAAACAGAAGCTGCACGTTCCTTAGGTTTTACAGGGGGACAAAACATGCGCTTTATCGTCCTTCCGCAGGCATTCCGCCGCATGCTTCCAGCGATTACAAACCAAGCCATCATCAGCTTGAAGGACACGTCTCTCTTATCGATTATTGGAATCGCCGATATTATGCAGCGGGGACAAGTACAAGCATCGGCAACATTTGATCCTTTGAATGTCTGGCTCATTGTCGGTATCATTTATTTCGTGATCATTTATTTACTTTCTCTACTGGCTAGCTACGCAGAAAGGAGATTTGATATCAAATGAGTATGATTACGGTGAAAAATTTAAAGAAATCCTTTGGCGATCACGAAGTGTTAAAGGACATTAATGCAGTCATCGAGGAAAAGGAAGTAGTGTGTGTGATTGGTCCTTCTGGATCAGGCAAAAGCACGTTTCTAAGATGTCTCAATAAATTAGAAGATATTACGGCTGGCGAAGTCGTTGTCCACGGACATACGATTACAGATCCAAAGGTGAATATCAATAAAGTACGACAAGAAGTGGGGATGGTGTTTCAGCACTTTAATTTATTTCCTCATAAAACCGTTTTAGAAAACATCACGATCGCACCGATGAAGGTAAAAGGCGCCGACAAGAAGGCGGCAGTCGATAAAGCAATAGACCTGCTTGAAAAGGTCGGCTTAAAAGACAAAGCCAAAAGCTACCCTAACCAATTATCTGGTGGACAAAAACAGCGTGTCGCCATTGCAAGAGCCTTGGCAATGGACCCGAAAGTGTTATTATTCGATGAACCGACATCTGCTCTTGACCCTGAAGTCGTCGGGGATGTATTAGCAGTAATGAAACAATTAGCCGTCGAAGGCATGACAATGATTGTGGTCACACATGAAATGGGCTTTGCGAGAGAGGTAGGAGACCGCGTGATCTTTATGGATGGCGGATATATTGTCGAAGAAGACAAACCGGAGGCTCTCTTTGGAAACCCGCAGCATGAGCGGACAAAATCATTTCTTAGTAAGGTGTTATAAAAAAAGAGTAAGGGCATATGGATGCTCTTACTCTTTTTCTTTTATGGAGCCTAAGAAATATCGCAGTTTATATGATGATAAAGGTAACTGGCCTCATTTCCTAGGAAATATTAGCGCTGGAAGAATTCGATCCATTCTTGGTCTGGGCCTCTGAAAAAGAAGTAGCAGTATCCATTTGGTAACGTCGTAATTTCTTCATCAATTAATTCAATTTGCAGCTTTTGAATACGATTGAATTCAGCATGAATATTGTCTGTTGTAAAGGCAAGATGATGGACCTTTCCTTCAGATGGCAGGTCGCTGCTGTACCCTTGGATGAGCTCAATTTCCGTTTCTGTCTCATCTTTAAAACCGAGAAATGCAAGCTCAATGACTCCGTTTGTATGAGTGATGCGATCCTTTAATTTCATGCCCACGACCTTTTCATAAAAATCAATGGACTGATCAATATTTGTGACCATAATACCTGTATGATCTAATCGTAATGTCGTCAAAAAAAGAGCCTCCTCTATGGTGTGTTGATATTTTTCTCCTCATCTTATCATAATAGGAGTAACGTATACATTCATATGATAGGATAGAGAGAGTCAATTTAGGATAAGGATGACACAAATGAAAAAAATCTCATTAAAACAAACATTTGCAGAACAAGTGAAAAAGGGATATCCGCTCATTTCCAAAGATGCTGTATCTCATGTAAGCGGTGTGAAAGAAGGCGAGCTGATTGAATGGGTGGATGAGCGAGGCGCCTTTTTAGGAAAAGGATATTATGGTGTACAAAATAAAGGAATCGGCTGGGTACTCACATTTGATGCCAACGAAAAAATAGACCAAGCCTTTTTTGTCTCCAAGCTTGAGCAGGCAGCGAAAAGCAGAACGCATTTATTTCGTGATGCGCAGACGACTGCTTTCCGTGTGTTCAACGGAGAGGGAGATGGCATTGGCGGCTTCACGATTGATCATTATGACGGTTTCTATCTCATCCAATGGTATAGCGAAGGAGTTTATACATTCAAGGCGGAAGTATTGGCTGCACTTGAGCACGTATATCCAGGCTATAAAGGCATTTATGAAAAGAAACGATTTGATACGTCTGGACAGTATATAGAAGATGATGATTTTGTGAAGGGAGAGAAAGGTGAATTTCCTCTCATCGTGAAAGAAAATGGCATGAACGTAGCGGTTTACTTAAATGATGGTGCGATGACAGGCATTTTTCTTGATCAACGTCATGTGAGAAAAGCGATTCGAGATCGTTATGCAAAAGGAAAGACCGTGCTTAATACATTTTCTTACACAGGCGCTTTCTCCGTGGCAGCAGCGCTTGGCGGAGCGAGCCGGACGACAAGTGTAGATGTCGCAAATCGCAGTTTGAAAAAAACATCTGAACAGTTTGAAGTCAACGATATAGATGTGGACGGGCAGGATATGAAAGTCATGGATGTCTTTAAATATTTTCCGTTTGCTGCGAAAAAAGGATGGACTTATGATCTTGTCATCTTAGACCCGCCATCCTTTGCACGCACGAAAAAGCACACATTCAGTGCGGCGAAGGATTATAAGAAGCTATTAAAAGAAGCCATCCAAATCACAGCTGAGAACGGCGTCATTGTGGCATCAACGAATAGCAGTGCATTTGGTATGAAGAAATTCAAAGGATTTATTGCGCAGGCCTTTAAAGAATCAGGGCAAACCTATCGTATCCTTGAAGAATATACACTTCCTGAGGATTTCCGTACAACGAAGAATTATCCTGAAGGAAATTATTTAAAGGTTGTCTTTATCCAAGCATAAGAAAAAGCCATTTTCCGATAAAGGAAATGGCTTTTTTATAAGGCAAACGACATGAGGAGAGGCGCTGCACATAATGTAATAATAGCTGAAAGAATCATCGACACACTTGAGATCGTCCCTGAGACGGAGCTCATTTCAAATGCCTTCGATGTTCCTGCCCCGTGTGCACCTGTTCCAAGCAGGACGCCCATGGCAATGTCATTATCAATACGGAAATAACGAATGACCATTGGACCGATGATTGACCCAAACAGTGCGGTTAAAATGACGAATACAGCCGTAACGGACGGCATGCCGCCAATCATTTCTGACACACTCATCGCCACTGGTGTTGTGACCGACCTTGGGACAAGACTTTCAATAAGGCCTGTATCCAAATGAAACAACTTGGCGATAAATGCTGTTGATAGGATCGCAATGACAGAACCACAAGCCACATTCAAAATAATTTCCACTGCATGCTTCTTCAGAATGTGAAAATACTTATATAAAGGAATGGCAAAAGCAACAGTCGCAGGCTGAAGCATATTCGTGAGCCATTTACCGCCTTGATTGTATGCATCGTAAGGAATGTTGACGATTAATAGCAAGACGACAAGGACAAGCGGCGTCACAAGTAATGGGGAGACATAGACCTTCGGATGCCGTTTATACACCGCTTTTGATCCGAGATATAAAAGAACCGTTAAGATCAGAAATAGTGCGCCAACTAACATAGCTTTTTTCGCTCCTTTCTTTTCGCAATCATTTGCGTCATGATACCAGTCGAGAGCATGACGACAAAGGTACTAAGTAAGACGACAAGGACAATACTTGTGCCAGATTGAGAAAGCAATGTTCCATAATCAATGACACCAACTGCTGACGGGATAAAGAATAGCAGCAGTTCTCCAAGCAGCCATACGGCGCCAAGTTCAATCCATTTTAATTGAATAATTTTAAAATGAAGTAATAAGAAAATGACCAGAATGCCTAAAATCGTGCCCGGAATTCTTAAATGCAAAAAGGCCGCGAGCACATTCATCAATTTCGCAAAAACAAACAAAGCCATAATCTGAAGGACAGCAATCAGCGGCGTTTTGAGCAATTTCACTTTCTGTTCACTCCTTTTTCTATATAAATTGTTCACTGTTTCACAAAAACATGACAACGTTCCAATTGATTAGCTTACTTTAAAGTGTACAGCACGTTCAGTTATAGGTAAAATACATATATCGAATAGTTAGTATTCCTTTTGTCTATAGGAAGGGTGAGTCATGTGGACATTAGACATTTAACATATTTCTTAGAAGTGGCGAGGTTAAAAAGCTTCACAAAAGCATCACAATCTCTTTATGTGTCGCAGCCTACCATTTCCAAGATGGTCAAAAATCTCGAGGATGAGCTGGGGGTGCAGTTGTTTTATCGAAATGGCCGGCAGGTTGAAATGACAGATGCTGGACAAACGATGTATACACAGGCGAGTGAAATCACACAATCATTTCAGAATTTAACGAGCGAGCTAAATGATTTAATGAATGTCAAAAAAGGACATATTCGCATCGGGCTGCCGCCGATGATTGGATCGAGTTTTTTCCCGAATGTCATGGGAGAATTCCGCCAGCAGTATCCAGATGTCACATTTCAATTGGTGGAGCACGGCTCTATTAAAGTAGAGGAAGGGGTCGAAGATGGTTCGTTAGATATTGGTGTCATTGTTCTGCCTGCAAATGATAAAATTTTTCATACGTACACCATTATTAAAGAAGACATGAAGCTCGTGACGCATCCATCACATCCGATGGCAGGTCGTGATAAGGTTGATTTAGCTGATTTAAAGGAAGAGTCTTTTATTTTCTTTCGAGAAGATTTTGTTCTGCATAGCCGGATATTGAATGAATGTATGAATGCGGGATTCCGGCCCAATGTCATTTATGAAACGTCTCAATGGGATTTCATTAGTGAGATGGTAGCCGAGAACTTGGGAATTGGTCTTCTGCCTGAGCGGATCTGCCGTGATCTTGATCCTGAAAAGGTGAAAGTCATTTCCTTAAACACGTCGATCCCGTGGCATTTAGGAGTCATTTGGCGAAAGGATCGCTATTTGTCGTTTGCGGCAAGAGAATGGTTAAAGCATACTAAATCCTATGTGTGGGGAGCAGAGTAAAAGGGAGGACGATACGGATGAAAACAAGCTGCGTGTCTCATTTATTGGAGAGGGTTCGAGCGGAAAATCCACTCGTTCATAATATCACCAATCAAGTCGTGACGAATTTTACAGCGAATGGTCTGCTTGCTTTAGGCGCTTCGCCAGTCATGGCAAATGCCAAAGAAGAAGTGGCTGAAATGGCGCAGTTGGCGGATGCACTTGTGCTCAATATCGGCACATTGACAAAGGACACGGTGGAGGCCATGGTTCTGGCTGGACAAGCTGCCAATGAAAATGGTGTACCTGTTCTATTAGATCCTGTCGGCGTCGGTGCGACAACGTTTCGAACGAAAGCGGCAAAACAGCTGTTAGAGCAAGTGAACATGACCGTTGTCAGAGGAAATGCTGCAGAAATGGCTCATTTACTTGGAGTGGATGGCTGGGAGTCAAAAGGCGTTGATGCGAAAGCAGCGAACGGAGATGTATCGGCACTAGCCAAACAAGCGGCAAGGACACTTCAGACCGTTGTGGTGATCACAGGAAAAGTCGATGTGGTGTCAGATGGAGAGGACGTGTTGTCTATTCATAATGGACATGAATGGCTCACCAAGGTGACGGGAACCGGCTGTTTACTGACGTCTGTCATCGGGGCATTTTGTGCAGTGGGTGAACGGCCTATTCATGCGTCAGCAGCTGCATTACTGTTTTATGGTGTCGCAGCTGAAAGGGCAGCTCATTACACTCAGGATAAAGGGCCAGGGACGTTTCAAATGGAATTGTTAAATTCACTCACACACACAACTGGCGATGATGTGGTGACTATGGGGAGAATAGGGGGAATTTCACATGACAAAGGCTGATCAACAGCAAATCAAACAGCAATTATCGGTTTATTTTATTATGGGAACAGCGAATACAAGCAGACCGCCGCTTGATGTCGTAAAAGAAGCCATTCAAGGCGGAATCACCATGTTTCAATTTCGAGAAAAGGGCGAGGGAGCCTTGCAAGGAGGAGAGAAGAAACAATTGGCTCGTCAACTTCAAGTGCTTTGCCAAGAAGCAAATGTTCCTTTTATTGTGAATGATGATGTACAGCTAGCGATAGACCTTAATGCAGATGGCGTTCATGTTGGACAGGAAGACACAAATGCAGAAGACGTCAGACAACGGATCGGAAATAAAATATTAGGTGTGTCTACGCATAACCTAGATGAAGTGAAACAAGCCATGAAGGACGGCGCAGATTATGTCGGCATGGGCCCAGTTTATCCAACAGAAACGAAAAAGGATACACGCAGTGTCCAAGGAGTATCTTTGATCACTGAAGTACGTCGTCATGGTCTTCATATTCCAATTGTTGGCATCGGGGGTATCACATACGACAATGCTGCACCAGTCATCCAAGCAGGGGCAGATGGTATTAGCATCATTAGCGCCATTAGCCAGAGCGCTGATCCAAAAAAAGCAGCAGAAAAATTGAAAGCACTTGTTGCATTAGAAAAAGCATCTCTTTAACCTGTAGGAGACATGGATTGACTCAATTCATGTCTTTTCTGATTTCAGGGAAAATAGACAGGTGAGAAACAATTGTGTACAATTAAATTGTTCGATTATTTTCGAAATGACAGGTAAATAAAGGAGAATGAACAATGGAAGTGCTCGATACGTATTTTCGCCGCTACGATGAAGCAGGAAAAGGACAGGAGCAAATGGATGAATTGCTAGCATTGTTTTCTGACGATGTCATGATTGTCTTAAATGGTGCCGAGAAGCCTGGCATCCAAGCGTTTACACAGTTTTTAAACACGTTTTTCCACGTGCATGAAGACATCAAGCATATGTGGGATGGATGGAAAAAAAGAGAAGACGGAAAATATGAAACGAACTGGGCTGTTTGCGGGAAACTTTCGGATGGCCGTGTCTATACAGCAGAAGGAATTGACATTGCAGAACTGGACGACAAAGGAAAGATCGTTTATTTAGAAAACGTTCCGAAAAATCCAGAGTTATTTCAGCGCTATTAAAAAGCCGGCTCGCTGCCGGCTTTTCCTTATGAATCAGTATCCATATGCATGCCTGTATGTGCCTTTACTTGAATTTCCGTAAAGGTGTCATCATCTGCTTTTTCAGAGGAGAATATCGTGCCTAAGTAAGCGGCAAGGAATCCGAGTGGGATCGAGATAATTCCAGGGTTCGACAGCGGGATGAGCGGATCTCCTGTAAAGATGGCTGTTCCCGATGGGTCCCAGACGCTTGGACTGAGCGAGACGATGATCAGTGCGCTCAACAGTCCTACTAAGCTCCCTGCAATGGCACCCGTAGAATTAAATCGTTTCCAAAAGACAGTGAAGATAATCAATGGTAAATTTGCACTTGCTGCCACGGCGAAGGCAAGTGACACAAGAAAAGCGACGTTTAAGGATTGGGCAAATAATGCAAGAATGATGGAAAGAATGGCCACGCCTATGGAAGCAAAGCGTGCCGCCTTCACCTGTTCCCGTTCACTCGCTTTCCCTTTGCGGATGATCTGACTATAAAAGTCATGGGCAAAGGCAGACGCTGCGGATAAGACGAGACCAGTTACCACTGCCAAAATGGTCGCAAAGGCAATAGCGGAAACAAAGGCAAATAATAAATCACCTCCAAGGGCTTGGGCGAGCAGAGGAGCGGCCATATTTCCTGCTGCATCTGCTGCTGTGATCGCTTCTGTTCCAACAAAGGCAGCAGCACCGAAGCCAAGGAAAACCGTCATTAAATAAAAAATGCCGATGATCCACGTAGCGGATAAAACAGATTTACGCGCAGAAATGGCATCCTTTACCGTATAAAACCGGATCAAAATGTGCGGCAAACCTGCTGTCCCAAGCACTAAAGCAAGGTTCAAAGACAGCGTCTCTAAAGGCACATCATATTTATTTCCCGGGTGAAGAAATGCCCCACCGAGCGGGGTCGCTGTTTTCATCTCCTCAAACATCTTCAGCAGACTAAAATCAAACTTTGCAAATACAAGCAGTGAAATAATCAGGGTCCCAAGCATGAGAAGCACAGCCTTTGTGATCTGTACCCAGCTGGTAGCGATCATGCCGCCAAACACGACATAAATGGTCATCAAGACACCTACGACCAGCACAGCAATCCAGTAATCAATGCCAAGAAGCAGTTTGATTAATGCACCTGCCCCAACAAGCTGTGCAATCATATAAAAAGTAGAGACTGTGATTGTGTTAAACGCGGCAACCCCTCGAATGGCAGGACGCTTAAATCGTGCAGCAATCATATCGGCCATCGTATATTTCCCTAGATTTCGAAGCGGTTCGGCCACAACGTAAAGAACGACAAGATACGCCACTAGAAAGCCAATGCTATAGAAAAAGCCGTCAAATCCATTTAACGCGATCATTCCAGCGATCCCTAAAAATGATGCGGCAGACATATAGTCCCCGGCGATGGCAAGGCCGTTCTGAAACCCAGTCAAACCTCCGCCTGCCGTGTAAAAATCGCTCGCATTGCTCGTTTTTTTCGCAGCAAAATATGTGATGACCAATGTGAGCCCTACGATCGCTATGAATAAAATAAAAGCGGTCATGCTCATTCGTCATCACCTCTTGATTTAGTTTTTAAAGCGCTTACATATTTGTCAAACTGAGCTGCTTTTCTCGCATAAAGTCCACATAATACCCAGGTCATGACAAATTGTGTGAGGGCGAATAACCAAGCCCATGAGATCGCGCCAATTGCCGGCGTGTTCAAAAAGGTGAAGTAGGATGTAGCAACCGGAAGTGAAAAGTAAAAGAGAAAAAAGAAAATCGTCATCGGTACGATAAATCTGCGTTTTTCCTCGAGAAGTTTTCGAAAATCCTCTGAAGCGGCAACCTTCTTATAATGAACTTTTTTGTCTGCCATTGTTTCCTCCTTTGTACGAATTAGGGACAAGGTACTCCAATGCATATGAGACGATCTGGTTGTTTATGACAGTATATCATAAAAAAGGCACCCGAAAAGGGTGCTTTCTACCGATAATTCGCAAGAAATGTTTGTCTCGCTTTTTCATATGTTTCTGCGTCAAAATGATCTCCGCATTTGTGGATACACCAAGGCTCTTCTTGTCTCGCAATTCCAACCTCATAGCCCTGCTGGACGAATTCAAAGGACTGCGAAACATCATAAAAATGAAAGCCATCAAAGAGATCCTCACGCCACTTCACATCATACTGCGTCGCCATGAAAAGACCATCAATCGCCGAAGCATTGATATAATCTTGCGTTTCCGCCTGTTGTTGACGACCTCTTTCAAACGAAAGCAGCTGATAGGTGTCGTGACGATATTCAATGACTTTCCCCCTGCAATGAGAACTCTCCCACCAAATCCCATTGTCAGGCACGCTTTCAGCTCCTATGACCCCAATCATCCCAAGTGATGGATGCTGTAAAAAAAGCGGGATCAGCTCAAGCAGCATATGCTGTTTGACAATCAAGGTATCTTGATGAAGATAAATTTTAAACTGAGCTGGATGGGTGATCGCTTCATTATAAGCAGAGGTCATACTGGATGCATGTCTAATCGGCAAAACCTCCACATGATATCCATGGGGAGCAGGAAGTGAAGCGAGCTGCCGAAAGCAAGCCTGAAACATCGATTCATCATTTACACATAAAACAAACAGGATGGTGGGGTTACTCATGAAACTGAACCGCCTCAACCACATACTGATAGGCGGTAGCGGCCTCGTGAAAATCTGAACGAATGCCATGCTTCATGAGTAATTCATGTAAATCACTCATCACGCTTGCATAGGAAGGATGCTTTACGCGAATGGTTTCGAGTTCGCGAATACGAAAGCCTGCTGAATGAAAGAGTGCATGAATTTCGTGAAGGGTGAAGAAACGTAAATGTGTTTGATCCATTAATCCTGCATCTGTATAAGTGAATCTGCCGGCTAGTAATTCTAAAACTGTTGATATGTGACCGATATTCGGAATGGATGACAGGATGACTCCTTCTTTTTTAAGGAAGGGTTTGACCTTCTTTAAAACGGCCCACGGATCCAATAAATGTTCAAGGACATCTCCGAAAATGATGCAGTCAAAGTGTTCATGTTCGTAAGGGAGAGTCATCTGTTCAATATTTCCGCATAGCACATGATCTAGCTCTTGCTCAGCCTCTTTTGCTGCATCCTCAAACGATTCAATTCCATAAATGGTCCGGCCCTTTTGTTTCAGGACTTTTCCAAGTTTGCCTGTGCCGCATCCGATATCCAATAAAGACGTCCATTCCTCACGAATACGGCTGACAATGACCGGGTTCACGCCATGATAATACTGATCCTTTTTTTGGTGATAATAGGAAAGGGAATCTGAACTCACGCTCTACCCACCTTTCTGCTTTCTCATTGTTTTCATGCTTAATATATGGGTGGGGAGCTTGGTTTTATAACGTGAGAATGACAATTTTCATGAATAGCGGCTATAAAGGGATCATATAAAGAACGGGAAACGGACTGTCCTCCTAATATAGAAAGACAGAACCCCATGAGTGGAAGGGATTGGTATGAAGGGGTGTTCAATTACTGTAGCGTATCGTCATGAAAGGATTTTCAAAAGGTCAATTGACAAGTCAGAACTTTTAGCCAAAGCAGTCTGAAAGACAAAGGATAACGGCGTTGATTTACGGTTTGTTTATCATCTTCTGATCACCGTTGGATGTTAAAAAAGCTTGTATTTCTTCGATGCCTAGTCCAATTTTTTTCGCTTCCTGAATCAAATAAACCCACTCTTCGTCAACTCTTCTTTTCACTTGCGTATCCATAATATCCTCCAGTTCAATAAGACATATTCATCTGCAACCAATGACTTGAACAAACCGTCTAGTAACTGTACGTGTGGATGAAAACAGCGCAAAATAGATTTTGTCGAAAAATGATGACATTTAACCTATTTTGTAAAATCTATCACCTACCACGTTCCTAAAAAAATGACTAAAAAACCCATAAATATTGATTTCTTACTTCTAATAATAAACAATTGTAAAGTCAGTTAAAAGATTATAAATTAAAATAATGAAAAAGACCTAAATCATTTGGCTTATATAAACCAATTAGGTTGACATTTGCCATCAAGTAGAACAAATTTCATCTGTGCAGGACGTACATATTGTTCGTTTGGGAAGTTCTTCTCAAGATGGTATTCTAAAAGAAACAGAAACCACCAAGAAGGAATGAAGAAAGACATGTATAGCCTTTTTCAAAAGTATCAAGAAGTTGTCATGTATCTTGTGATGGGTGTGTGTACAACCATTGTCAACATAGTCAGCTTCTACTTATTCGTTGAGATGTTTTCCATGGATTATAAAACAGCTACAGTTGTTTCATGGGTATTTGCTGTTCTCTTTGCTTATATCACCAATAAGAAGTATGTCTTCAAGCAAAAGGCTCGTGATACGAAAAGCCTTATGCGTGAGCTTTCTTCATTTTTTAGTGTTCGTCTCATGTCTCTAGGTGTAGATCTGGGGCTGATGATTTTATTTGTGAGCCAAATGGCGCTCAATGAAACCGTCGCAAAAATTCTTGTCAACTTTGTGATTGTGGTTGTGAATTATGTCGCCAGTAAATGGTTCGTCTTCAAGAAAACAAAAGAAGATGCGATTTAACACATGAAAAAAGATAGGTGATGTGAAATGAGCAGCAGGCCAGACGAATTATATGATGTCATATATCAGCAAACAGAAAAGCAGCATGAACAAGTGCTGAGGCTAGTCAAAGAAATGACCGCACATCCAGAAGCGTTTTCGGAACAAGAAAAGGAAAAGATCAACCGAATGGACATTGCGCTTCAAACGGCAACGGACATTTTAGAAAACTTAATGACACCTGACACGCAAATGACCATTGTTTTAAGACAAGGGAGAATTCATGTTGACCTGACGAAAGCGTAAAAGAAGCAGCCAATTGTGAAAGCGGCTGCTTTTTATTATGCATCGCTTGTTTCCCGCAGTTGCTTTGGAGACATGCCGATTTTCTTTCGAAAGACTTTATTCAAGTAATTCGCATTTCGGTAGCCGCACTGTATGGCGATTTCTTCAATCGAGTATTTTGTTGTTTTCAGTAACGTTTCCGCCTTTTCTAACCGGATATTGGTTAGATAGTGAATAGGTGTGAAGCCAGTGGCTTTTTTGAATTCCCTCGTAAAATGACTTTTGGATAAACGTGCCGCAGCTGCCATATCGTCCGGGCCAATTTCCTCGTGAAAATGATGGCTGGCAAACAAGGCAGCTTGAACGATGGGCTCGGGCCATTTCTCCATTTGTCCCTCAAGCTTTGGCAAATATGAATATAGTTCCATGACAAATTGATAAGCAAGGCTAGACCCCTCAAATGGATTGGTAATCCGTCTTTCACTGGCTTCATCATAAATGTTCTTGAGCAGGCGGATCGGTCTGGAATTTGGATGAAAACGCATGACCTGCTTTCCTTGGTCAATAAATTGGTCAAAGCAAAGATCGCAGGCTTCCCCGTAAAGCGTTAAATAAAGGAATTCCCAATGCTCACTGTCCTCTGGAAAATAATATTGATAGGCACTTGGGCTTTTCACGAGAAAGGCCTGACCCGGCAACACTTTGAAACGTTTCTCTCCGATTTCAATCATGCCATGTCCAGACAGTGTGAGCTGAAAGATGCACTTGCCTTGATCTTTCCGCTCCACGCTATTCCAGCTATATAACGAAGATGATTGTACTTCCCAGCCAACAGACCATATTTGCGCCGGCAATGTCACATCAGAATGGTGAAAACGAAATGCAAATGCTTCCTTCTTCAAATTGGAAATCCTCCTTCGCAGCAAAAAACAACCTTTTTCTATTTAGAATCATGTTACACCTCATATCACATCGTACCATTCACAGCAAAAAAAGGGTATTTTTTAACGGTTTTTTTACCATTGAACTGATGCTGCTGGGACAACTAAAATAAAAGTATCAGAAGAGAAAAGGGGAATGGATATGATCGAGACGTTACGCGCGGCATTTCACCAGCAATTTGGAGATGGAGAAGAACTTCGCTATTTTTTTGCCCCAGGAAGGGTGAACTTGATTGGTGAACATACAGATTACAATGGAGGCCATGTGTTTCCATGCGCACTTACTCTCGGAACGTATGCTGCTTGTGCGAAGCGTTCAGATGGCCGCGTGAGAATGTATTCCTTGAACTTTGATAGCGATGGTGTGAAAGAATTCAACCTTTATGAAATCGCTTACGTGGAATCGGACGGCTGGGCGAATTATCCGAAGGGTGTGTTCAATCAGTTTATAGAAGCAGGGATGAAGATAGAAGAAGGCTTTGACATTGTGTACAGCGGCAATATTCCAAATGGCGCAGGTCTGTCTTCCTCTGCCTCCATTGAGCTTGTCACCGCTGTTCTCATCAACGAATGGCATTCATTCAGCGTTTCAAATGCCCGTCTTGCCCTCCTCTCACAGCGTGCAGAAAATGAATTTATTGGCGTCAATTGCGGGATCATGGATCAGTTTTCGATTTCCCTTGGAAAAGAAGATCACGCCATTTTGCTCAATTGTGACACCCTTGCCTTTGAATACAGTCCTTTTCGGCAAGAGGGACTGGCGCTTGTCATCGCCAATACAAACAAAAAGCGGACACTGGCTGATTCCAAATACAATGAGCGCCGGGCAGAGTGTCAATCAGCTTTAAATGATCTTCGGAAAAAAATCGACATCACCCACTTATGTGAGCTCACTGCGGATGAATTTGCAGCACATGCCCACTTGATTGAAGATGACATATGCCGCAAACGGGCAAGACATGTCGTGACGGAAAACGAGCGGACGATGAAAGCAGTAAATTTTCTGAAAGATGATAAAATGGAAGAACTAGGTGGGCTCATGAAGGCTTCTCATCTTTCTTTAAAGAATGATTATGAAGTAACAGGACTTGAACTAGATGCACTGGCTGAAGCAGCTTGGCGGCACCCGGGGACGATTGGCTCCCGTATGACAGGTGCAGGCTTTGGCGGATGCACGATCAGCATTGTGAAAGAAGAACTGCTGGGTTCATTTATAGAAGAAACTGGTGCGATATATCAAGAGAAAACAGGCATTCAAGCCTCTTTTTACACAGCTGGAATTGGAGGCGGCGCAAGAGAACTCACAAAGGAGGAAGTGTGATGACAATTTTAGTTTGTGGAGGAGCAGGGTACATAGGCAGTCATGCGGTGGCGGCTCTTCTAGCGAAAGGCGAACGAGTAGTGGTAGTGGATAATTTGCAGACAGGCCACAAAGAAGCTGTTTTGGAAGGAGCTGTCTTAGAAGAGGGAGATTTACGGGATCACGTCTTTTTAAGACAGGTTTTCAAAACGCATCAAATAGAAGCGGTCATGCACTTTGCGGCAGATTCACTTGTCGGGGAGAGTGTGACAGACCCGCTTAAGTACTATGACAACAACGTCGGCGGAGCAACCGCTTTACTACAAATAATGAATGAATTTGATGTGAAACACATCGTCTTTTCTTCAACTGCTGCTGCATACGGTGAACCGAAGTGCGTGCCGATCGTTGAAACGGATGAAACGAACCCAACGAATCCTTATGGAGAAACAAAATTAGCGATTGAAAAAATGCTGAAGTGGTCTGAGCAAGCGTATGGAATAGAATACGTGGTGCTTCGGTACTTTAATGTAGCTGGTGCCCATACAGAAGGACTTGTCGGAGAGGATCATCAGCCTGAAACACATCTCATTCCAATTATTCTGCAAGTTGCTTTAGGAAAACGGGATCAGATCAAGATTTACGGTGATGATTATGAGACAGAGGACGGCACGTGTATTAGAGATTACATTCATGTGATGGACTTAGTAGAGGCACACATCTTAGCCGTTGATCGGCTGCGTGCTGGAAAAGGTAGTGCTACCTACAACTTAGGGAATGGAACAGGTTTCTCCGTGAAGCAGGTCGTAGAAGCTGTCAGAAAAGTCACGGGGCATGCCATCCCGGCACAAGTGGCAAAAAGACGCGCGGGAGATCCAGCAAAGCTGATTGCTTCTTCTGAAAAAGCGCTGCAAGAATTGGGATGGACACCTCAATATGCTGACCTTCACACGATCATTCAGAGCGCGTGGGATTGGTTTCAGAAGCATCCAGATGGCTACCAAAGTGAATAAAGCGTAACAGGCAGGCAAGAGAGGGGACAGAGGGAATGGCGATTGATATTTTTGAAAAATTGGAACAGCTGATTCAATACGGGATCAATAAAGAGCTGATGACATCACTAGATATCGATTATACAAGAAATCGGCTGCTTGAGGTGCTCGGGCTCGATGACGCTGAAGCAAGAACAGTCTCAGGAGAAGGAGACCTTGAAGACATTTTAATGCCGATGCTGGATTGGGCAGTTGAAACAGGCCTTATTCCTGAGGGGACGGATACGTATCGTGATTTACTAGATGCGAAAATCATGGGCTGCTTGGTGGCACCTCCAAGTGTCATCTATGCGAAGTTTGAAGAAAAACGCCAACATGAGGGACCAGAGGCAGCTACAAGCTGGTTCTATGCGATGCAGCAGCATGCCCACTATATTCATACAGGCAGGATCGCCAAAAATGTACAGTGGTTTACACCAACAGACGATGGTGTGCTGGAGATCACCATTAATCTATCAAAACCGGAAAAGGACCCCAAAGCCATCGCTGAAGCTAAGAAGCTCAGTCAAAAGCAATACCCTCTTTGTCTCCTTTGTAAAGAAAACGTTGGCTTCGAGGGGCGGATCAACCATCCAGCGAGACAGAATCACCGGATTATTCCTGTGACACTCTCAGGTGAATCGTGGTTTCTGCAATTTTCACCTTATGTGTATTACAACGAGCACTGCATAGTGTTCAAAGGTAAACATGAGCCAATGAGCATCACCAAAAAAACCTTTGAACGACTGCTTTCCTTCATATCTATATACCCGCACTATTTCATCGGGTCGAACGCCGACCTTCCGATTGTCGGAGGCAGTATATTAAGTCATGACCATTTTCAGGGCGGTGCACATGAATTTCCGATGGCGAAAGCAGAGATGGAAGAAGTCTTTTCTCTCAAAGCCTTTCCGGATGTGCGAGCTGGCATTGTGAAATGGCCGATGTCTGTGATCCGCCTTCGAAGCAGCGAGCGGCAGTCGCTCGCGGACGCTGCAGACTTTATCTTACATGAGTGGAAATTGTATTCAGATGAAGAGGTGGGGCTGATCGCTCATACAGGAGAGACTCCGCACAATACCATTACACCTATTGCGCGACGCCACGGGGATGACTATGAATTAGATTTAGTGCTGCGTAATAACCGTACAGACAAGCGGCACCCAGACGGCATTTTCCATCCGCACGAAGAAGTCCACCATATTAAAAAAGAGAATATCGGATTAATTGAAGTCATGGGCCTTGCTGTCCTTCCTGGCAGATTAGCAGAGGAGTTAAGCCAATTAAAAGAGGCATTGCTATCCGAAAGTCCTCTTGAAGAAATCAAAGCCCGTCCTGCTATCATGAAACACGAAACATGGGCAAAGCGACTGCTTGAAGAGAACACCTTTACAGAGGACAATACCGAAACCATTTTACAACAAGAAATTGGCTCTATTTTTTCTCGAATTCTCTCGCAGGCGGGTGTGTTTAAAAGAACTGAGCAAGGGAAAACAGCTTTTAACCGTTTCATTCAAACACTTCATACAGGCAGGTGATTAGATGATTGAACAAGTAAGAGAACTAATGGAAGAAAAGCAGCTTGATGGTGTCTTGATTCAAAAGCGAAATAACTTCTCCTGGCTGACAGGCGGAAGAAGGAATCACATTGTGTTAAATACGCCAGAGGGCGTGTGCCAGCTGCTCGTCTTAAAAGACGACCTCGTCCTCATTGTGAATCAAATGGAAGAAAAGCGGATCATTGAAGAGGAAATGGCGTATGTCGATCATCCCTTTCAGGTGGTCACAATGGATTGGTATGAGGATGAGACCCCCTACATTCAAGAACTCACAAAAGGTAAACGAATTGGGGCGGACATTCAAATGGATGGATTCGAATGGATCGAGCCGGATTTGTCACATGTTCGATCGATCCTTACTGCCTCGCTGCTCAGTCAATATGAAATCCTTTGTCATGAAACAGCGGTCATTGTAGAAAGTGTCTGTCAAGAAATCGTGCCAGGGCAGACCGAACACGAAATTGCTTCGCTTATTGCTCAAAGAGCCATTGCACAAGGGATGACGATAGAAGTCCTGCTTGTGGCAACGGATGACCGGATCCATCAATACCGTCACCCGATTCCAACAGAGAAAGCACTTCAAAAGCACGCGCTTGTTGTCCTCTGTGCAGAACGGCACGGGCTCGTAGCGAATGTCACAAGGTCTGTTTACTTTGGTCAGCTTCCAAAGGAGCTTGAAGAGAACAAAGAGCGGCTTGCACGAATTGATACAGTCATGAATGCCGCCACACGTCCTGGTAAAACATTAGGAGATGTACTGAAAGCAGGTATTGCTCAGTATGAAAAAGAGGGCTTCCCTGATAGCTGGAAAAAGCTTCATCAAGGGGGAAAGACGGGATTTGTATCTAGGGAAATCATTGCTGTTCCCTCATCGAAGGAAGAAATTCAGCTGCATCAAGTGTTTACGTGGAATCCTTCATTGCCTGGACTGAAATCAGAGGATACGATAGTAGTAGAAAAAGAGGGCAACCGCTTTTTAACCTATACAGGCAAGTGGACGTACATGGACATTGAACATGAAGGGGAGATCTATAGACGACCTGACATCTTAGTGAGAGATGAATAAATGCAGAGTGCCGGCGCTGAGCCGGTTTTTTGCTGGAAGTCTTTAGCGAGATTCCACTAATTCAGCATCATTACCAATTCTTACAGCGTATCGCAGAGAATCGATACTTTCTTTTCTTGTGAACTTGCGTTAAAATGAGTAAGGTTTTTGTTAAATGTGGGGATACCTATTTCAAAATTGTTTACCTAGATAAAATTTCATTAAGTTAAATTGAAATTCGACCAAACTTTTTTATTGTGGTAAACCTAAATTTGACAAAGTTCTTGATTGTTTGTCCTTTGCCTTCAACTCTCAACTTTTCAAAATCCTAGAAATTTATTGTGTGTGCAATAATATAAATTTATGTCGAATTTATGACATTTTAATAGAAATCTGTTGAAAAATAAATGAACTTTTGAAAAAAGGGAAGCTAACTCTAACAGATTTTGATAGCATTACAAAGGGAAGAAAAGTTTTCGAAGGCAGATGGCTTTTCACAATTATTCAGCAATTTATACATTATCTAAGGAAGGATGGTGATCTTCTTGTTCAGAGCCATTAAACCTATGCTTTTATTAGCGATGCTCGTGAGTGTTTTTTTATTAGGAGGTTGCAGCAATATCGCTGTTTTAGATCCTAAAGGACCTGTCGCAGCACAACAAAAAGACTTAATCCTTTTATCCATTGGATTCATGCTCTTTATCGTTGGTGCGGTATTTGTACTGTTTACCATCATTTTGGTTAAATACCGTGAGCGTAAGGACGTTGGAAACGCCTCTTATAACCCAGAACTACACGGGAATACGCTTCTAGAAGTTATCTGGACAGTGATCCCAATATTAATCGTTGCTGCCCTTTCGGTTCCAACTGTAAAAACAATTTACTCTTTGGAAGAGGCACCTCAAGCAACAAGTCATAAAGATCCACTTGTCGTTTATGCTACAGCTGTTGATTGGAAATGGATCTTTAGCTATCCAGAGGAAAATATTGAGACAGTGAACTACTTAAACATTCCAAAAGATCAGCCGGTTTTATTCAAAATCACTTCCGCTGATACAATGGCATCACTATGGATTCCTCAGCTAGGCGGGGAGAAGTATGCGATGGCTGGAATGGAGATGGAACAATATCTTCAAGCTGATCAAGTTGGCACTTATGAAGGAAGAAACGCCAACTTCACAGGCGAGGGCTTTGCTCAGCAAAAATTCAAAGTCAATGCGATGACGCAGTCTGACTATGATAAATGGGTAAGCAAAACGAAGAAAGAAGCACCAAAGTTAACGAAGAAAACGTATGACTACTTGATGCTTCCGGATGCTGCAGATGTGCAGACATTCTCATCAACACATTTATCCTTTGCGAAGCATGGAGAGGATTCTGAATACGCACTCCAAGCACGCAAACGTTTAGGTTACCAATCAGTTTCTCCGCATTCCAAAACAGATCCTTTCGAGAATGTGAAGAACTATAAAAGAAAACTAGATAATGAATAAACTGACTAAGGAAAGGAGGAGGCCGTTATGCATTTGAAATGGGATGAGTTTTTTGTAACTGGAGACCCATTAATTCTTGGTGCGCAAATTTCTATCGCTCTTACTTCCATTGCTATCGTGTTTGTTTTAACCTACTTTAAAAAGTGGAAATGGCTCTGGAAAGAATGGCTAACATCAGTTGATCATAAAAAGCTTGGGATCATGTATATCCTTGCTGCTGTGATTATGTTCTTCCGCGGTGGGGTAGACGGACTGATGATGCGCGCGCAGCTGGCGCTTCCTAATAATACGTTTTTAGATTCCAACCACTATAATGAAATTTTCACAACGCATGGTACGATCATGATTCTATTCATGGCGATGCCATTTTTAATTGGTTTAATCAACGTCGTTGTTCCTCTTCAAATTGGTGCACGTGACGTTGCATTCCCTTATTTGAACAACCTTAGCTTCTGGACATTCATGGTTGGAGCGATGTTGTTCAACATTTCCTTCGTCATTGGAGGATCACCAAGTGCAGGCTGGACGAGTTACATGCCGCTAGCCGGAAATGATTTCTCACCAGGTCCTGGACAGAACTATTACTTGCTCGGGCTCCAAATTGCAGGTATTGGTACACTTATGACTGGTATTAACTTCATGGTGACCATCTTAAAAATGCGTACAAAAGGTATGACGCTTATGCGTATGCCAATGTTTACATGGACAACATTGATTACGTCTGTCATCATCGTATTCGCATTCCCTGTATTAACAGTTGCTTTAGCACTTATGACATTTGATCGTTTATTCGGTTCTGCATTCTTTACACTCGAAGCAGGCGGTATGCCAATGCTTTGGGCGAACCTTTTCTGGATTTGGGGACATCCTGAGGTATATATCGTCATCCTGCCGGCTTTCGGTATTTTCTCAGAAATCTTTGCGACGTTCTCAAGAAAACAGCTGTTTGGTTACAAAGCGATGGTTGTATCGATTGTGGCAATCTCTGTTCTTAGTTTCCTTGTGTGGGTTCACCACTTCTTTACAATGGGGAACAGTGCAGCGGTTAACTCATTCTTCTCGATTACAACAATGGCGATTTCTGTACCAACAGGTGTGAAAATCTTTAACTGGCTCTTTACGATGTATCGAGGCCGTATCAGCTTTACTTCACCAATGCTTTGGGCACTTGGTTTCATCCCGAACTTCGTTATCGGTGGTGTCACTGGGGTTATGCTTGCGATGGCAGCTGCGGATTACCAGTACCATAACACGTACTTCCTTGTATCCCACTTCCACTATGTATTAATCGCAGGTACTGTCTTTGCTTGTTTTGCTGGTCTTGTTTTCTGGTATCCAAAAATGTTTGGTTACAAGCTAAACGAAAGAATCGGCAAATGGTTCTTCTGGGTATTCATGATCGGATTTAACATCTGTTTCTTCCCGCAGTACTTCTTAGGACTGCAAGGAATGCCAAGACGTATTTATACGTATGGACCAGAAGATGGCTGGACTGCACTAAACTTTATTTCAACAATTGGTGCATTTATGATGGGTATCGGATTCATCATCCTTTGCTACAACATCTACTACAGCTGGAGACACGCGAAACGTGAAGTGTCTGGAGACAGCTGGGGAGATGGACGTACTCTTGACTGGGCGACATCTTCTGCAATTCCGCCGCATTATAACTTTGCAGCACTTCCAGAAGTGACAACACCAGATGCATTCCATCATTGGAAGCAAAACAACGTAGACGTTCATCCTGAAAAAGAATTCAAGAAAATTCACATGCCGCACAATTCAGGCAGACCACTCATCATGTCTGCATTCTTCGGACTTGGTGCATTCGGTCTTGTATTTGAATGGTACTGGATTGGCATTATTGGCTTAATCGGTGTATTCGCAACAATGATTTTACGCTCATTTGAATATGACGATGGCTACTATATTCCTGTTGAAGAAGTGATTGAAACAGAGAAAAAGAATAAGGAGGCGCAGAAGTAATGGGACATAATGATAGCAGCTATGCAAATGCACCGCTTGAATATCAGTCTGAAACAGGACGTTTAAACATCCTTGGTTTCTGGATATTCCTTGGCGCGGAAATCGTGTTATTCTCAACACTTTTTGCGACCTACTTTGTTCTTCATGGCAGAACAGCTGGCGGCGTTTTACCAGCTGAGCTGTTCGATATGAAGCTTGTATTGATCATGACATTCCTGCTATTGGTTAGTTCATTTACATGCGGGATTGCTGTTCATGAAATGCGCCGTGGAAGTACAAAAGGGGTTGTCATTTGGACGATTCTGACACTGCTTCTAGGTGCAGGCTTCGTTGGCTTTGAGATTTTCGAGTTCTTCCATTATGTACATGAGGGTGCGAGCATCCATACAAGTGCGTATTGGTCTGCATTCTTTGTACTCTTAGGAACTCACGGACTACACGTATCCATCGGTATCTTCTGGATTACCGGGGTCTTGTTCCAAATTAAAAAACGTGGATTAACTCCACAAACAGCAGCGAAGATTTTTATCTCAAGTCTATACTGGCATTTCCTTGATGTTGTATGGATTTTCATCTTCACAGCTGTTTACTTGATCGGATTAGGGGGGCTTTTGTGATATGGCTGGAAAAACAAATTCCTCAGCAGAGCACGAACACTTCCCTTGGAAACACGTAGTTGGCTTCATCTTATCCATTGTGCTAACAATCTTAGCATTCTGGATTGCCATTGGAGCTGAAATTGGCAGTTCTGCAAAACTATGGATTATCTTTGGTTTTGCTTTCATTCAAGCGTTCTTGCAGCTATTCATGTTTATGCACATGACAGAAAGCGAGAACGGAACTGTTCAAGTCGGAAATACATTGTTTGGTCTGTTTTGTGCGATTATCTTCGTTATCGGATCTGTTTGGATCTTTGCGGCTCACTACAGCCACGGAGAGAACAGCAAAGACGGTTATTCACCTTCTGCGCCAAAGCAGTCTGAGCATTCAGAGAAATAATAAAAAAACCACTCATCCCTCAAAGGTGAGTGGTTTTTATCATGATGTTGATTACGCCTCCAATAGGTGGTGCGTGATTTATCTGGTGCTGCTGAATCTTTTGCGAATGAATGGAAGTCCATAAATGAGAAACGCTGCAATGTGTGCCAAAATGACGTTAATGGCAAAGAATGCGATCATGAAGGTATGTCCTGCTGGAGATAAACTGCTCGTCATGTAAAGACCGAAGAAAATCCACATAATCATAATGGGTGGAATAGAAGCTAGTGCAATTTTTCTGTTTTCAAGCCATAAAAACAGGGGTGTAGCCGTTGCAATACATAGGTACGCAAAGAACATATCCATCGTATCCAACTCCTTTGTAAGTTGATATCCAAATCAAATGAGAGGTCAGGATGCAATTGTGTCTGTTTTTAGGAGATATTGTGAACATTTTGTTACAAGTATTATACCACAATTGACTTTGAAGTAAACTCAATAATTGGAAAATGGGCCTTATTCCGTAGAAAGTGGCTTTTTCCTTTTCTCTCCGTACAGCTTATGCTGGCTTGATAATTGCTTGTCATATCGCCACATAGGTCATTGAATTTTCCCCTTAATATCTGTAAAATAATCTTTTTAAAGGACTCATGATCGGATGAATGGAAAGAGTATAGAGGAATTTTTTCCTATTGTTAGAATGAAAAGTATTTCATTTTTTGAAAAATGATTGGAACCTTTCGGATGTATCTTCCGTCATATTTAAGGTGAGTTGCTTTTGTGAAAAATTCAATCTAATATAAATAAGGGCTTTTATGTTTTGTAATAAGGGTGGTTAGTTCATGAACAAGCAGAATACATCTCCGTACTATCAAGGGGATTTAATTTTTATATTTTTAGCCTTCTTTGCCATCAGTGTCATTGCGATTTATGCTGCGGGTCAATTTGGACAGTATGGATCTAATGCATGGACGAGGCAGATTATTTACTACATGGTCGGAGTTATATGTATTGTAGCTATAAATTACTTTGATTTGGAGCAATTAGAGAAGCTAAGCCTCTATATTTTTATAGGTGGCATACTGTTGTTACTTTTTCTGAAAGTCGCTCCTGCACAAATCGGAGGTCATGATTTTGCTCCAATTAAAAATGGTGCAAAAAGCTGGTTTGTGATACCAGGGATTGGGACACTTCAGCCTTCAGAGTTTATGAAAATTGGTTTGATTATGATGCTTGCATCTGTCATCGGTAAGTCAAGCCCTAGAGGAAAACGGACATTAGAAGATGATATCTTCCTACTATTAAAAATTGCCGGTGTAGCAGCCGTTCCAGTTGGACTGATTTTCTTACAGGACGCAGGTACGGCAGCTGTCTGTATGTTTATTGTCGTTGTGATGGTGTTTTTATCAGGGGTTAATTGGAAGCTGATTTCTCTCATCGGTTCTGTGGTTGTGCTTTTAGTTGCCGCTGTGTTAGCCGTGATCATTCTCTTCCCTGATGTTGCGAAAACAATTGGCATTCAGCAGTATCAGATTAACCGGATTACCGCTTGGCTGCCTGATAGCTCTACGTCAGCCAACCAAGCGCAGACTCAGGATGCGTCTGGGTCTGATAAATATCAAGTAGACCAGGCCATTATGGCTATTGGTGCTGGACAGATTTTTGGGAATGGGGTTAAAAACTTAAAAGTCTATGTCCCAGAGGCACAAACAGATATGATTTTCTCCATTATAGGAGAAGCCTTTGGCTTTATCGGCTGTGCTTTTGTTGTGATCATGTTCTTCTTCTTGATCTACCGGCTTGTCGTGCTGATCGACCGTATCCATCCTTATAGCCGGTTTGCGTCATTCTTCTGTGTAGGATATACAGCACTGATTGTGATCCATACGTTCCAGAACATTGGGATGAATATAGGCGTGATGCCTGTAACAGGGATTCCGCTCCTATTTATCAGCTTCGGAGGAAGCTCTGTCTTATCTGTCCTTATTGGATTCGGGATTGCTTATAACGCAAGTGTTCAATTAACGAAATATCAAAGTTATTTATTTAAATAAAACGGGTAAGGGCAGTCTAAGTATAGACTGTCTTTTTTCATGCGAGTTTTAATTTTTGAAAAGCCATATGTCTTTGTCATATGATAGTACAAGTGAAGGAGGTCTTCGAATTGAACAAAACGATAGAAACGATATTAAATCATCGGTCCATCCGTTCGTTTACAGACGAGCGTTTGTCCGAAGAAGAGGTGCTGACACTCATTAAAAGTGCACAGGCTGCTTCGACATCAAGCTATGTACAGGCGTATAGTATTATTGGAGTGACAGATCAAGAGAAGAAGGCCAAGCTTGCTGAACTGGCTGGGAATCAGCCATACGTTGAGAAGAATGGGCATTTCTTTGTCTTCTGTGCAGACTTGAAACGCCATGATGATATTGCAAAAAAAGCAGGGGAAAATCATCAGGAGGCGCTTGAGAATACGGAAGCCTTTCTCATTAGCGTCATTGATACGGCGCTCGCTGCGCAAAATATGAGTGTAGCCGCAGAATCAATGGGACTTGGGATCTGCTATATTGGCGGTCTGCGTAATCAACTGAAAGAAGTGTCTGAATTACTTGAAACGCCATCTTATGTGCTGCCGTTATTTGGTCTGGCTGTCGGACATCCAGCGAGTCAATCGTCACAAAAGGAACGGCTGCCAGTTGAACTCATTTATCATGAAAATGCATATCAGCAAGATGAAGCGCATGTGGATCGTTATTTAAAAGAATACGATGATCGTATTTCATCATATTATGAAGAACGAACAAACGGAGAGAGAAAAGATACTTGGTCTAAGCAGATGCTTCGCGGCTTTAGTCAGCCAAAGCGTGCCTTCCTTGGAGAATTTGTTAAAGAGAAGGGCTTTAATCGAAAATAAATAAGACATCCCCCCTTTCGATTGAGAGAGGGGGATTTCTGTAAGAGGTGCAGCATGATGAAATTAAGTATACTGGATCAATCTCCTTTGATCGGAGATGCAACACCTGCTGAAGCATTGAAGCAAACGGTTGAATTGGCAAAGCAGGCAGAGAAGTGGGGCTATCACCGTTTTTGGGTATCAGAGCATCACTTTTCAAACCGGCTTGCAGGGTCGAGTCCAGAGGTGCTACTCGGTCATTTATCAGCCGTTACGTCACATATACGTATTGGCTCAGGCGGTGTGATGCTGCCTCACTATAGTGCCTATAAAGTAGCAGAGAACTTCAGGGTTCTCGAAGCACTGGCTCCTGGCAGAATTGATCTTGGGATTGGACGTGCTCCTGGTGGTATGCCCATTTCCTCCATTGCCCTTCATCATGGTGAACGAAAACGACTAGGTGATCAATATCCTGAGCAGGTAGAAGAATTGAAGGTCTATTTACACGACCTAGCGGATGAATTTTACCCGCTGCCCCATTTAACCGCTTCTCCGAAGGTAGAGACTGCACCAGAGGTATGGATTCTTGGTTCCTCCGGAGGGAGTGCAAGACTTGCGGCGAAAGCAGGTGCAGGCTATACGTTTGCTCTATTTATCAATGGCGAAGGCGGAGAAGATTCTGTGGAGCAATACATCAACCGGTTCGAACCTTCAGCATTCGGTGATGAGCCGCGCGTCAGTCTTGCGGTCTTCGTTTTATGTGCTGAAACAGAGGAACAGGCAGAAAAACTGGCAGTCAGCTTAGATTTATCCTTACTCGCCAATGAACAGGGGCAAAACCTCGGGGGCTTTCCTTCATATGAAAAGGCACAAGCTTATTCCTACAGTCCATATGAACAAAAACGAGTGGCTGCCAATCGTCAAAGGATGGTGGTTGGAACGCCATCTTCTGTGAAAAAGCAGCTGACGGCACTAGCGAAAGCGTATCGTACAAATGAAGTAATCGCTGTGACGATCACTCACCACATGCAAGACCGGCTCACATCGTATCGTTTATTAAAAGAAGCCTTTGATGCATAACGTATGTATGTCTGTTTACCGTCCACGCAGCCAATAGAGGGGGAAAAGGAGCATCATGATGAAAATAAACGCGGCTGTCACCAGCAAACTAAGCGGGTAATGAAGGACACATAGACCGTCAGCTCGCATGGTTGATGAAAAGGACGAGGATGTTTCGAAAAAATACACCAAAGTGATCGTTAGAAAAAAAGCAGTCAAAAAAGAAACGATCCATAGCAATATCAACATCAAACTCTCTTTCCTCCATATATAATCAAAAAGCCTTGATGAGCTAATCCGCTCATACAAGGCTTTTCTTGTGATTCACGTTTATTCAGGATAAATATCGAAGGGTTCCTTCGTTTGAACAGTGTCTGATTTCCCTTTCAAACTTGCATACGCAAGCATTGTATACTCACCAGGTTCCAGCTTTTGACCTTGATTGATCGTGCCATTCCATTTTACGCGGTGTTCTCCTTTATCTACATGTTGATAAACACCTGCTTCACCTAAATACTCTCCATCTGTCGAGTAGACGAGAAATGCAAGGTTCTCAGCGCCACCAGGCAGATAGCTGCTAATGACATAGCTTCCAGCACGGTTATCCGGCTCGACGGAAACCGAAGTGACGCGCGGATAATCAGGCTCTTTTACAATCAATAAAGTAGGAATCTCTGTGACCTTTCTGCCATTTTCACGAAGGGTAATGCTGCCTTGGTACGTTCCTTTTTTGGTTTTACCGTATTTCACTTGTACCGCGGAAGTAAAGGACCCAGTGGAATTCCCTTTGACAGTGATTTTTTTCGTTCCGTTTGTGCTGATGCCGCTGCCATTGAATTTGTAATCAATGGTATACGTTTTCGGTGCTTTTGAAAGGTTTTCTACCTTGAATTTCTTCGTTTTGATTTGAACGCCTTTTTCTTTCAAGAAAGTGCCGTAAGAATAGCTGGCATCAGAAACGATAGATGACGCTTGGAGTGATTCGATGATTCGAACACTGCCTGTCCCTTGTGTGTTATGAGGGAATGGGCTGCCATTTGCGTCAAATAGTTTTTCTGCTGTATTCATCATCAGTGCTTTGATCTGTTCAGTTGAGTAAGATGGTTTTGCTTGCTTGATGATCGCTGCGACCCCTGCCACATGCGGTGAAGCCATGCTTGTTCCTTGCTTTGAGCCATATCCGTAAGGCTGAGAAGGGTTATGCGTTGGAATCGTACTCACAATGCTGACGCCAGGTGCTGATAAATCAGGCTTAATCATCCACGTATCCACAACTGGTCCGCGAGATGAGAAGTCAGCGACTTGCTCACTAAGTTCTTTGACAAATTGAATGGAGAAAGTCGTTGTATTGTTTCCAGCCTCAATGGCTTTGACAAGCGCCGTTCCTTCAGCTTTTGAAAGCTTAATCGTAGGAAGAGCGAGACCCGGTACATCGACTGGAATTTCTCCATCGGTGTTGTTATACATCACAACGCCGATTGCACCAGCAGCTTTTGCATTGTCGACTTTATCAACAAAGGCAATGGCTCCTCGTTCGATCACGGCAACCTTTCCTTTCACATCGATGTCTTCAAATGCTTTTTCGTCACCGATACCTGCATGGACGAGTGTGACTTGTTTTTGGTCAAGTGCTTTTAAATCACTCTCTTGGTAGTAGCCCATCACTTTTGCAGTAGAATAGTTCGGGAATTTCACACTATAAAGGCTGTACGGAAGTTGAGTTGCTCCGACAGAAATGGCATCTCTTGACGTGCCGGGAGAACCGACTGTCCAGCTGTTCGGTCCGCTGTTTCCATTCGATGTGACAGCGACAACGCCTTCAGACATGGCCCAATCGAGTGCGATGCTTGTGGCATAATCAGGGTTATTCACACTGTTTCCGAGAGAGAGGTTCATGACATCTGCTCCATCAGTAACAGCGCGGTCGATGCCTGCAAGAACGTTCTCAGTTGTCCCAGACCCGCCTGGTCCAAGTACACGGTACGCAAGAAGTGTGGCATCCTTTGCGACACCTTTAATTTGTCCATTGGCAGCAATTGTTCCTGCGACGTGTGTGCCATGGTCTGTCGATTCACCTCTAGGGTCTCCTTTAGGCGTCTCTTGCGGAGAATAATCGTTATCAACAAAATCATAGCCTTTGTATAAACCAAAGTTTCCTTTTAAATCAGGGTGGGTATAGTCTACTCCAGTATCAATGACAGCGACTTTTACCCCTTTTCCAGAGTAGCCGGCATCCCAAGCTTTTGGTGCACCGATAAATGGAGCGCTTTTATCCATAAGAGGGGAGACATCTTCATTTGGAAGCTGAATGCTTTCCTTTTTCACTTCATCTGTTTTATATGTAACATCCGGATAAACGGCTTTTACTCCGTCAACTGCGAGCAGCTTCGGAATTTCGTTTGCAGGAAGTTTCATAGAGAAACCAGAGAAGACTTTTTCATATTCCTGACGAACACTCGCTTTATCAATTTCTTTGAGTGCTGCATTTTTTACTTTTGTTCGAGATTTTTTGAGGGAGGCCTTTGTTTGAGCTTTGCCTTCTTGCTTGGCTTCAACTAAGGATTTTTCCTTTAATTCAACAATAACAGTGGTATGTTTTCTAGAGTTGACATTGATTTCACCGAAGATTTCTGCTTTTTCCAATTCCACCTGTTTGTTCGATGGAGCGGCAGCAGCCTGTTGACCTGTAAAGAATGTGGATAAAATAAAAATAGTGGAGAACAATAGAACAGAAGAACGAGAGATGACCTTTTTCATTAATTTTCCCCTTTCTAGCTGTGTTTTAGGGAGATAGCCTTTCTTTTTGTGGATAAATAGGAAAGATTCACTGCCCGTTATTAAGTATTCAATACGATGAAAACAATTCCTTTACTAAAATGGTCTTATTTTACATAGTTATAAAGAACTATTTTGTTTATAAAGTCTCACTTATGCACAAACTCCTGTTGATAACTCAATTATTTAGATATATATATGGAAAATAAAAAAATCGCATACACAAAATCTAGTAATGGGATGTTGATATGTGGATAAACCCTGTTGATAAGGTGTGCTTATCTTTTGGATAGAGTGTGTATAAAATTTTTATTCAAACATCCTCGTACTTGATGATCTTCTGCACTTTTCAACAAAACTTCTGAAAACTAGTTTGTTTTTTCACCCAGATTGTGACAAACCTCTCTTTTTTCTCGGGATATGATAGGAGCAGTTGTTTTGCTAGAACTGCTAGATTCTAAGAAAAGCGGAGGGATGTTCAGTGAGGAAATTCAAAAACTGGTTGAGTGTATGGTTTGGTTTCATGATGAATGTGCTTGTGAATCCTGGTGTGATGATGAAGCAGCAACGTTTTCAGGCGGCCGCGGTGGATGATAGGTTCTTTCAAGTCGTGAAAGAGAGAGAGCTAGAGAAGCTGGCAGAAGAAAAGAAGAAGAAGCGCAGGTCAGAGAAACCGTTTAAGCAAAGTCTGATGATGCTTGATGAGAAGACGGCGAGAGAGGCGCGTGCTGGTCCGCTCTTACCTTTACATGAGAGATGAAACAGGGTAAAATCCCTCATAAGAAACGTTATCTGGTGGGAGAGGATACCCCTTGAAGATATATAAGATATTGAATAACAATGCGGTGATTGTAAAGGAAGGTGATCAGGAGAAAATTGTGATGGGGCCTGGAATTGCTTTTCAGAAGGGGAAAAATGACGTCGTTCCCGTTCAAAAAATAGAGAAAATCTTTGTTGTGCGTGAAGAAAATGAGAAATTCAAACAAATTCTTGCGACATTGCCCGAAGCGCATATTGAGGTGGCAGAGCATATTATCAGTTATGCAGAGGGTGAACTGATGATGCCGCTTAGTGATCATATTCATATATCACTGACTGACCATTTATCCTTTGCCATTGAGCGCATTCAAAAGGGCATTGTGCTATATAATAAATTGCTTGGTGAGATCAAAGTCTTATATAAGCAGGAATATGATATTGGAAAGTATGCCATTCGTTATGTAAAGGATCGGCTTGGGGTTGAACTGCCGGACGATGAGGCAGGATATGTGGCACTCCATATTCATACGGCCAAAATGAATACGGAGTCTATGAAAAAGACCGTGAAATATACAACGATGATCAAAGAAATGATCGAGCATATAGAAAGCTATTTTCAACATTCAATTGATGAGGATAGTATTTCCTATCAGCGGCTTGTGACACATTTGAGGTATGCATTAGGCAGGTTGGAATCAAATGAGGCATTTCAAATCATGGACGATGACATGCTGAGTTTTATCCAAACAAAGTATGATTTGGCTTACCGGTGTGCACGTGGACTCGCTGATTTGTTGAAAAATGAATATGAACTTCATCTCCCTGAATCGGAGATCGGCTACATCACGCTGCATGTCCAGCGTCTGCAGGATGCCGAATTGGTTTAGTGGTTGTGCCTGCATGCAGGCTTTTTTTTATGCACACTACTCTTATTAGTGTATATGGGTCAATTGATTCGAAAAAAGAGGTTGACGCACGTCTCACTCTTATACTATGATGAAAGCGTAATCAAAATTTGATATCGTGGGATTGTGACTGCCAGGCAGGCAAGACCTAAAATTTGCGTAACGAGGGGACGTGTATGTCCTTTTATCGTTGGTGAATTTTAGGTCTTTTTTGCTTTAAAAAAGGAGGAGACAACATGGATTATCAAAAAACAGCCAAAGAATTAACAAAACGATTAGGCGGCAAAGAAAATGTCATCAGTGCCACGCATTGTGCAACAAGACTCAGATTGGTGATAAAAGATGAGGAACTGATTGACAAAGAAGCCATTGAGGAACTTGAAGGGGTGAAGGGGGCTTTCTCAAGCTCGGGACAATTCCAAATCATTTTTGGAACGGGGGCAGTCAACAAAGTATATGAACCATTTGCTCGTGAGACTGGTCTTGAGACAGGAGACGAGAAACAAAAGCCTGTCAGCCATGATGAAGCAGTGAAACAAAAAATGAATCCACTTGCACGTTTTGCAAAGACGTTATCAAATATTTTTGTACCGATCATTCCAGCAATTGTTGCAAGCGGTTTATTAATGGGCCTATTAGGCATGATGAAAGCCTTCAAATGGGCTGACCCAAGCTCTGCGATCTTCCAAATGCTTGATATGTTCTCAAGTGCAGCCTTTATCATTTTGCCGATTTTAATTGGGGTCAGTGCAGCGAAAGAGTTTGGTGGAAATCCGTATTTAGGAGCCGTTATTGGGGGGATTATGATTCACCCGAACCTGCTCAACCCGTGGGGGCTGACGGATGCGAAACCAGAGTATATGCATTTATTCAATTTTGATATTGCTCTTCTTGGTTACCAAGGAACAGTCATTCCAGTCTTATTGACTGTGTACATCATGTGTCTTGTTCAAAAGAATTTAAGAAAAGTGGTTCCGAACAGTATTGATTTACTTGTGACCCCGTTTGTGACGGTGATTGTGACTGGATTTGTGACGTTTATTGCAGTTGGACCGCTTGGAAGAATGCTCGGTACTGGAATTTCGAATGCATTGACATTTATTTATGATCATGCAGGCTTCTTAGCAGGACTCATTTTCGGAGGTGCCTACTCTCTCATTGTTCTTACAGGGGTTCATCATAGCTTCCATGCGATTGAAGCAGGACTGCTGAATGATATTGGGCGTAACTATTTGCTGCCAATTTGGGCCATGTCCAACGTAGCTCAAGGCGGGGCGGGATTGGCTGTCTTTTTCTTAACGAAACGCGCGAAAATAAAAGAAATCGCACTTCCTGCAGCTTTCTCAGCTTTCCTAGGTATTACCGAGCCTGTCATATTTGGTGTCAACCTCCGCTATCGTAAGCCGTTTATTGCCGCGATGATCGGAGGCTCATTAGGCGGGGCATTTGTTGTCTTCACGAAGGTTGCAGCCAACGCCTATGGTTTAACGGGTATTCCGATGATTGCGATTGCCGCGCCATACGGTGTGCAGAATGTGGTGAATTATGTGATTGGTATGTTAATCGCTGTTGCTGTTTCATTTACTCTCACCATCATCTTTAAAGTAAAAGAAGTAGAAAAATAATCAAGGAGTGGTCACAGTTATGACAACAACTGACGCAGCACTTCGTCAAAAGGTAGCAGACCGTATTCGAAACTATGAGCATTTGGTGAAAAAAGATGTGTACCGTCAGCATTTTCATTTAATGCCGCCAGTTGGTCTTTTAAATGACCCGAATGGGTTGATTCAGTGGAAAGGGGTTTACCACGTTTTTTATCAGTGGCAGCCATTCAAAACGGGACACGGCGCAAAATTTTGGGGCCATTACACATCGACAGATCTAGTGAATTGGCAGCACGAGGAAGCCGCCCTTGCCCCAAGTGATTGGTTTGATCAAAACGGCTGTTATTCTGGCAGTGCAGTCATTGACGATGGACAGATGTATGTGATGTACACTGGAAACGTTCGCGATGAACAAGGAAACCGTGAGACATATCAATGTTTAGCTGTTTCAGAAGATGGCATTCATTTTCAGAAAAAAGGTGTCGTGGCGACGCTGCCAGAAGGATTCACCGCCCATTTTCGTGATCCGAAAGTATGGAAGCGAAATGGCCAGTGGTACATGGTTCTTGGTGCACAAAGCCTGGACCTGAAAGGGAATCTCGTCTTGTTTACCTCTGATACTTTAGACAATTGGACGTTTCAAGGCATGATTGCTGGCAGTGGGAAAAATAGATTAGAGGATTTCGGTTATATGTGGGAATGTCCAGATCTATTTGAATTAGATGGCCGGGATGTATTGATTGTGTCCCCGCAGGGGCTCAAGCCGGATGGCTTAAAATATCATAATACACATCAATCAGGCTATTTTGTTGGGAGATTGGATGATCATACCTATCAATATACGCACGGAGCGTTTGAGGAGCTGGACCGCGGCTTTGACTTCTATGCGCAGCAAACCTTTCTAGACGAATCAGGCAGACGTCTTTTAATCGGATGGATGGGGGTGCCTGATCAAGGAGAAGAGCATCATCCAACGATTTCGTATCAATGGATACACTGCCTCACGATCCCGAGAGAGCTGCGATTAGATGATAACGGACATCTGATTCAAAAACCAGTCACTGAGCTCCAGGCGATGAGAACCAATGAACAAGAGAATGTTTTTCATATCAAACGCTCCGTCCAATCGATTCCTGTAGATGATATTACAAGCGCAGAGGTATTCATTGATCAAATTGACACACAAAAAGGGTTTGAATGCTGTATTCGAGCGGCAGCCCGTATCATTTATGATAAAGATGAAGGCAAATTAACATTAGAGCGAGATCGATTTGAAGATCGATCAAAAGAAATTCGAGAAGTAGCAATAGAGGAATTACACGACCTTCACATCTTTATCGATGCATCGTCGATCGAGATTTTTGTAAACGGAGGCCGAGAAGTATTTACTGCTCGTTACTTTCCTTCCCCGGGAAATAAATCAATCTCGATCAGTGGCAGAAATGAAACAAAGCTTAAACTAAAAACATGGCATTTACAAAGAAAAGCAGATCAATAATCTGCTTTTTCTAGTGAAATCCGCCTGTATCTTAGAACCTATAACATGTATATACAAGGGTGGCCTGAAGCGGTTTGATGACGTTTTACATATATGATAACAAGTGGAATTATGGTATCATTTTAAAATATATACAGCTGAGGCTGACGTTTATCCAAATGCGGTAGGACAAAAAGGGGTTGTTTACTTGAATTCAAAACAGCAGCCGACGACTAGAAAACGCTTGGAGACAATGGCAGATCATGTTGAAGATAAACGTGAAGAATATAAAGAATTGCTCATTCAAGTCCAATCTATTCTCGGTGAACCTTCTCTAGAGCAGGAAGAATTAAAAGAGAAGCTGTCAGATACGTATAAACAAATGAAAGAATATGCCTTATTTGTTGAATCCATTGAAGCCTTTATTCGAAAAATGGCGAAAGAATCTGATCAGCAAAAGTAGGTATTCCTGTATGGATAAAAGAGTGTACCCAGACGCGGGTATGCTTTTTTTCATGAAATGAAAGGGTGACGTCAATTGAAGATAGAAACGTATATTTATTTGGAGGACAAGAAGAAGTTTGTAACCATTGATGATATTGAAAAGATCAAAACCTTCGTTGCTACAAAAGAAGATTTTATGGAACAAGGGTTTACAAACCTTGAAGGAACAATTACGTTCGATCATGGGAAAAAGGGGAAAATAGAGGATTTCGAAAATCCAGATTCTATTGAAGAGTTGTGGCATTATTATAAAAATGTATTAGTAGATTACATGGAAGAAGGGTACGGAAAGATTTATTATCCAAGTTTACCCCTAGAAATACAGTTGGAGAGAAAATCCGATCGAGAAATTATGTTATCACTTGAAAATCAGATATTGGTGGCTGACTTTAAAGAGTTTGTATATCAACTCATTGAATCAGGTCGTCAATTTATCGAGTTTTTAAAAGTGATTACGGGAAGACCTGATGATAGTGATTTACGTGATGAATTTGAGAGAATAGAGAAGGTATACAAGAGCTTGTAAGTACAAACAAAACCCGATTCGCCCATTAACAAGGCGAATCGGGTTTTTCTGTTCTATTTGTCAACACGATGAGCAGAATGCTTTGTTGGTCCGATGTATTCATTTAGCTGGAAAGAGCCTTTGATGGCAGCTGTGATGAATTCTTTTGCTGCATAAATGGCTTCTTTCACGTCTGAGCCGTTTGCTAGTTCAGCTGTGACTGCTGCTGAGAATGTGCAGCCTGCGCCGTGTGTGTATTCTGTGTCGATCTTATCTGTTTCAAGGCGTTCGAAGGTTTGTCCATCATAAAGCAAATCGATCGCTTTATCTTGGCTTAGCTTACCGCCTCCCGTGATGACCACATACTTGGCACCAAGTTCGTGAATGCGTTTTGCTGCTTCTTCCATTTGTTCGATCGTTTTGATCTCACCGATTCCGCTTAATTGACCTGCTTCGAAAAGGTTAGGCGTGATGACGGTTGCCAGTGGCGTAAGCTTTTCGCGTAGTGCTTCAGCGTGCTCCGGATATAGCACTTCGTTCGCACCCTTACAAACCATAACAGGATCAATGACGACATTTTTTAGGTCGTATGTTTTGATAGTGTCAGCTGCAAGTTCGATCACGTCGACTGTTGGGAGCATACCCGTTTTCAGTGCATCTACCCCAATGCCTTCTACAATGGTAGAGAGCTGCGCACGAATCGTCGCCGTATCAATTGGAAACACCTGATGATCCCAATGGTTATGAGGGTCCATTGCAACGACAACGGTTAAAGCTGTCATCCCGTAGACGTTTTTTTCTTGAAACGTTTTTAAATCTGCTTGGATACCTGCACCGCCGCTTGAATCCGACCCTGCGATGGTGAGTGCTTTATTCATAGACATAGTTGCTGAACCTCCAATGTGATGTGTAACAGTTACTGTTCTATCCCTTATTATAATCAGCTTTTCCGTTTATCACAATGAAACGACATAAAAAAGCGTTCCACCCTAGGAGGAACGCCTTTCTCCTTACCTTTTACAAATCACCAATTTTCCTTTTTTCAGTTCGTCTAAAAGTGTTAAGGTTAATTCCTGATCCGCGCCAACCGACATCATTTTGGCCATGAGCTCGTCATCCCGGGTGCGGATGACATTGGCGATTTGATCTAAAATCCCTTGATCGACCGCTGTCATGCTTTTGGCATTTGTATGCTCTGTGACGGTATCAGAGCGTTCTGGATCGTACGCAAAAACGAAAATATCATCCTTTGCTGAATGTATTTGTTCAATGGTCTGTTTGGCTTCTTTGCTATTTTCTACTGTGAAGTATTCCATCGTGATCACTCCTTTTCATCAAAAATTCCCATTTTCCCGTCACATCAAACCGCCTTTTATATCATGAGAAGAACGTCATTTTATGTTTTAATGGAAAAAGACGAATCTATTAAAGGAGTAAGCTGAATATGAAGATTTCCTTATTAATTGTGACACATAACCGGCTCAGCGCACTGTGTGAGCTGCTTGAATCCATTACGAGACAAACTGTACAGCCTTTTGAAATTGTGGTCGTGAATGATGCAGGAGAGCGAGTCGACATCATCCAGGAACTCTACTCTGAACTTCCGATCCGCTTGATCCATTTAGATGAGAATGTCCAGCATGTGAATGCTAGAAACGTGGGGGTGCGGGAGCTGACAGGCGATGTCATCATGCTGAGTGACGACGATGATTACTTTACACCTTGTCATATTGAACGTATGAGTAAGGCGCTGGAGGACGCCGATTTTGTCTTTTCTGATGCAGAAATTGTGTCATTTGAAGAAAAAGGCGCGACCCGTTTCCCGGTGTCGAGACGTTTATTTGCTTATACAGCAGCTATTGAGGATATGCGTGTTTTTTCTACCTATGTTCCTTCCGGCAGTATGTACAAACGCTGTATACACGATGAGATTGGCTACTTTGATCCAGCGATGCATCATTATTGGGACTGGGACTTCTTTTTGCGTGTATCACAGCATGCCCGTGTCAAACGAGTGCCAGCTGCCAGCGTGATCTATGCGTTTTTTGACGGCGGTGGGAATCAGTCTAGTGATCTTGGTGAAACAAGGAAGAACTACTTAGATGATCTAAGTGAAAAGCATGGGCTGGGTGACCTGCCGACAGCTAACTTTGCTGTCTTATTAGAAGAACCAGCGATGAAAAAACGAGAATCAGAGAGTGATATTGTGTGGGACGGAAAACCGATGATCTCCAGACTAACGCAGCAAATAGAAGGAGGAGAACCCCAATGAAGCCATTTTTAAATGATAGCTGGTGGGCTGTGATGAAAAGTGAATTTGAACAGCCATATTATCAGGAATTACGTGAATGGATGAAGGAAGAATATCGCACGCAGACCGTTTTTCCGAAACCGGATGACGTTTATCGTGCGCTTCATTTGACGTCTTATGAAGAGGTCAAAGTGGTGATTTTGGGACAAGACCCTTATCATGGCCCAGGTCAGGCACATGGATTAAGCTTTTCTGTTCAGCCTGGCGTGAAGCATCCGCCCTCATTGAGAAATATTTTTCAGGAGCTAAAGGATGATCTTGGCTGTCCTGTTCCAAATCATGGCTCACTTGTGAGCTGGGCAGAGCAGGGTGTGCTGCTCTTAAACACTGTGCTGACCGTGAGAAAGGGCGAGGCGAACTCGCATAAAGGCAAGGGCTGGGAACGTGTGACAGACCGTGTCATTGATGTGCTGAATGAACGTGATCAGCCCGTCGTTTTTGTGTTATGGGGAAGACATGCTCAAAATAAGAAAGAACGCATTGATCAAAACAAGCATTACATCATTGAGTCACCTCATCCAAGTCCTTTTTCTGCAAGAAACGGCTTTTTTGGCAGTCGTCCGTTTTCAAAGGTAAACGCGTATTTAAAACAAATGGGGATCGAAGAAATCAACTGGTGTATCCAAGGTATTGAGTGAAAAGAGGACGAGGGAAGAGCCCCTTCGTCCTGTTTATTTTAAAAATTTACGAACCAAGTCGAGTCCGTTTTTCGCATTTGGATAACGGAAGGAAAAATCGAAGCGATTGGTTTGGCGCAGGACGCTTTTTTCATGCGTAAAGGTAAAGAAGCTTTCTTTCCCATGATATCGTCCCATGCCGCTTTCACCCACGCCTCCGAATGGCAGGTAAGGAGTAGCGACATGCATGAGCGTGTCATTGATACATCCTCCGCCAAATGAAAGATGGTCTAGAATATAGGATTCTGTTTCTTTACTTGTTGTAAATAAGTAAAGAGCAAGCGGCTTCGGCCTTGTTTTGATCATATGCGCTGCCTCATGCAGAGAATCAAAGGTCATGACAGGCAGAATCGGTCCGAAAATTTCCTCCTGCATGACGGGATCTTCCCATGTGATGTGGTCTAAAATGGTCGGAGCGATTTTGAGCTCGTGTTCATTGCGCTGTCCACCCGTGACAATCGTTCCATTTGAGAGGAATTGTGAGAGTCTGTCAAAATGACGCTGGCTGACATTTTTCCCAAAGTGCGGATGTGTTTCAGGGTGTTCACCATAAAAGTCCCGGATACAAGCTGTCATTTCCCGCAAAAGGTCCTCTTTAATGGACTCATGAACGAGCAAATAGTCTGGCGCAATGCATGTTTGCCCTGCATTGGTGAATTTGCCGAAAGTGATTCGCTTCGCCGCTAGTTTGATGTCTGCATCAGGCATGACGATGCAAGGGCTTTTTCCGCCAAGTTCGAGTGTGACAGGAGTCAAATGCTTTGCGGCGGCTTCCATGACGACTTTGCCGACTGCCACACTTCCTGTAAAGAAGATATAATCAAAGGGCAGTTTCAGCAGCTCTGTACTCACATCTACACCGCCTTCTACGACAGCTGCATGGTCTTCTTGAAATACACGTTCCACCATTGCGCTGATTATTTGTGAGACTTGCGGCGTCAGCTCAGACGGTTTTAAGATGACGGCATTACCCGCAGCAATAGCTCCGACTAATGGAGAAAGAGCCAATTGGAAAGGATAGTTCCAAGGGGCAATGATGAGCACACTGCCGTAAGGTTCTTTGATGATCATACTTTTCGATCCGATATGAGTCAGAGGTGTTCGCGCGCGTGTTGGCTTTGCCCATTTGTGAAGATGCTTGATGGTATGATTGATTTCTTCATATACCATCCCAATCTCTGTTGTATAGGCTTCTTGTTCGGATTTATGTAAATCATGGGCTAAGGCTTGTAAAATATCCTTTTCATGCTGTTTGATTTCTGCTTTTAAGTCTTTAAGGAGACGGATGCGTTCTTGAACCGGCGGCTTTTGAAAGACTTTTTGTTTCTGAAAAAGAGCAGTGAGTTTGTCCATTATTCAATCCTTTCATAGACGATTTTGTTCCTTTTATTATGTGTGAACGACCATGCCGGGTCAAATAAGAGCAACATGAGCGCACTGCTTTGAAAAAATGAACCCATTTCGTTTGTTCATTTGGTAAAATAATGTTGGAAAACGAATTTTTTAGATTGGAGGGTCTACCCTTGAATATTCATATATCAAGTCTGCTTCAAAAAATGGAGGAAGCGGTTCAAAAGGCGAAACAAAGTGGAAATGATGAAGAGGTGAAACGTCATGTGGCAGCGATTTCTTCACTATGTGAGGTCATTCTCGATGCACCATCACAGGTGCAAATGCCGCAGTCGCCGGTTATCTCGCCACCTTCTTCGATACAGACACCGTCCGCGCCGCCCGTATCCTCAGATCAAGCCATGCTTGAGAAACTGATGGGTGCGAGTGGTGCGAAGAAATTTCAGCATCAAGAAGAGGGGCAAAAAGAGAAGGATGGGAACGGCGACTCTATTTTTGATTTTTAATGGTCTTGTCACGACAAAGGGAAGGTGATCGGTTTGAAACTATTTTTGGGCGCCATTCAGTGGATGGCATTTTTTATCGCAGCTTCTATTGCCGTACCTATTGCGATTGCACAAGCGTTTGAATTGAACCAAGTGCAGTCAGCGGAGCTGATTCAAAGTACATTCTTTTCACTTGGTCTTGTGGCGATGGTGCAGTGTTTATGCGGCCATATGCTGCCGATCAATGAAAGTCCAGCAGGGCTTTGGTGGGGTGTGTATACCCTTTATGCAGGCATGACAGGAACAATTTTTGCGACGTATCCTGAAACCCTGCAAGCCTTACAAGGAGCTTTAATTTTTAGTGCCGCATTCTTTTTTATTTTTAGTTTATTTAAAATCATTAATTGGCTCGCTTCTTTATTTACGCCAGTCGTCACAGGCATTTACTTGCTGCTGCTAGTTGTGCAGTTAAGTCAGCCGATCATGCAAGGGCTGATGGGCATCGGCTATCGAGGAAATCAGGTGGACGGGCTTGTCTTTTGCTTATCGATCTTGATTATTATCCTTACCTTCATGATCAGCCGCTCAAAATGGCATTACTTAAGGCAGTTTTCTGTGTTATTTGCCCTTGCAGGAGGCTGGCTGTTATTCGCTCTACTCGGGTTGGCAAAGCCGGTTCGAATTCCAGAAAAAATCATCGAGTTTCCGAAGCTGTTCCCATTCGGCATGCCGGTCTTTGACAGTGGACTACTTGTCACGTCCTTTTTTATTACGATCTTACTCATTGTGAACATGCTGGCAAGTATTCGAATTGTGGAAAGTTCAGTGAAGGCATTTGGTGAACTGCGTGAGCGGAAGAGAGCTCGGCCGGCTGGTTTTGTCGCAGCATTTGGTCACTTACTGAGCGGATTGATCGGTGCCATTGCGCCTGTACCTATTTCCGGAGCAGCAGGATTTATACAGACAACGAAAATTCCATCGAGAAAGCCATTTTTCATAGGAAGTCTGCTCATTGTACTCATTAGTTTGTTCCCGCTGCTCATGAGCTTTTTCTCCGCATTGCCATCACCTGTGGGGCTTGCTGTAAACTTTGTGGTGTTCTCCTCGATGATTGGGATTGCGATGTCAGAGTTTGATCAGTATGAGAAAGAAGAAATTCCGCGGATTCGCTTTGTCCTAGGGATTGCCGTTTTAGCAGGTGTAGGGGCGATGTTTGTACCGCAGGGAGCCTTGAAAGGCATGCATCCTGTGCTCATTTCATTATTAAGCAATGGTCTTGTTCTAGGTACACTCATTGCGATTGCGGTCGATCAAGTCCTGTTACGAAAGAAAAAGAAATCCGACAATCTCGTGTCAACGTAAAGGGAAAGTTGAATGTCGTCTGTCACCCGCGCTATGATAAACATAATTGACGAGATAAGGAGAATGACGAATGAAACTATTTTTCATTTTAGGTGCGATTAATGCCATGCTAGCTGTTGGACTCGGAGCCTTCGGTGCGCACGGTCTGGAAGGGAAAATCCCTGAAAAGTATATAGACATATGGAACAAAGGGGTTCAATATCAGATGTTCCATGCGATTGGATTATTTATTGTCGCCTTTCTTGCAGATAAGCTGTCAGGTGTTTCTCTAGTTCCCACCGCTGGCTGGGTGATGCTTGCAGGCATCCTTTTCTTCTCAGGAAGCCTTTACGTGCTGGCATTGACACAGGTGAAGATTCTAGGTGCCATTACCCCAATTGGCGGAGTGGCGTTTATCGCTTCTTGGATCATGCTTGTCATTGCAGCAGCAAAAAATTTATAAGTCAAAAAACCGATGCTCTGAGAGGGGCATCGGTTTTTTTCTTAATTCCAGTAAGGGGCATAATTTGGCGGTGCTTGATAATAAGGGATGTAGTGAGACGGAGGGACAGGATGCGTTTGTGCCTCCTCTTCTCTGTGGCAAAATGGTCCGATAAACACACTTGGCTTCACAGGCTGTGTCGCCTGCTTCCACTGTGTTTCGTTCATGCAATACGTATGTGCCATGATGTGAGCAGGGGTGAGGGTGAGAAGGTCTGAGCCTAGGATCACTTCTGGCGTAGATGCGTTAAAAACGGCTAACAAATGAGTTCTGTCTTGGAGGGCAACTTCATAGTGCCACCAGCCTTGAGGTACGTTTGCCACCTGTCCAGGGGTGATGGTATAGGTGTGCAGTTTTTTTGTGAATGGATTCAGCATCGAGACAGCAGCAGAACCGGCTATACAATAAACAAGCTCTGCGGCATTTTGATGATAATGAGGCTCTACGACTTTGCTTTTACTCAAATATATATCCAGCAGGGATACTTGATCCAACGAGTTTAATTGTTTTTTTCCTAAAACATTAATCAGATTATGCTGATCGTACTTCACAAGGGGGCTTTGACTCAGATCGTATGAATATTTAACATTCGGTGATGTATAATCCAGCTCAACAGTCATTGATGTCACCTCTAGGCGTTTGATAAAAACTACTAGGCATCTTATGACCAGCGCCTTAGAGGTGTGACAAAAACCTAGTCAAAAGAAAAAAGCAAGGGCGCCTGCTCCTTGCTTTTGCTATATGTGGCGTTATCTATCTCGGAGAATACGTGGACATAGAGTATGGATAGTCGTATTGAATTTCCCCATCAAACGTAATGTAATCAAGATAGATCGTTAATAGTAAGTATCGTGTTCCCGTCTTATTATCACTAATGATAATGTGGTCACGTCCTGCAGCTTCAATGACGCCTCTGAAAATCTTCGAGTTCCATTCCTTACTTGCCTCAAACGTCATGTAAATCGTGGCTACCTTGCCGCGGTTCAATCGTAAAATATTTTCAATATAGGACTGCTCGATTGGCAGCTGACCAGTGACATTCTGCTGATAAATCGGTCCAGAAGGAATTTGATACGGCTGCCCGCCGCTCTGCGTGCCCTGCCCCCCTTGTGAAGAACCAGTAGACGGCAGTGGTGAAAATCCCTGCTGCATTTGTCCTTGCATTTGACCCTGCATTTGGGGAGGGACTGAATAACCCATCTGCTGCGCAGGATACGGATTTGCTCCATATTGTTGCTGGCGAAAATCTTGACCTTCGAAACCCGAACCTTGCCCAAATTGATTTTTCAATTTCATAACGTTCCTCCTCTTTCCTCATGGTGTTCTAAACAGAAGGCGCTTAAGCACCTGTTGTTTCCATAGCATTCTTTCTCTCTTTCACACTATGAGACAGGAGGATGGAATATGTACATTGAACGAAAAAAAGGAACTGCGGTGCAGTTCCTTAGGCGTGGGCAAACCCTCGCATTCTTTGCCAGATCTGCGCTTCGTTGCTCACGAATATCAAATTCTCTCTGATGCTCAACCTTCCTTACATCATCCAATTTACAGCGCGCTGGACACCAAATAAAAGTGTAATGATAAGAAAACATGCCGCAAGCGGTGTGATCACAATGAGAAAGGCTTGCCATAATCTGAGCTTCATCACAGCGACAATGCCTAAAACAGTCATTCCAAATATCCACGTCTTTGCATAAGCATCAATCAGTGTCAAAAGATCGAGATAATACCAAACTTCATAATGCTGATCTAAATAAGGTGAGATTTTGACAAACGTATACGGACCAAGCATTCCAATAGTGAAAATCCAACTGAGTGAAAATAAAGCGGAAGGGAAAAAGATCGTCAGCGTGCAGGCTTTGAGCACATCTCGATATGCTGTTTGACTGCCAAAAAAAAGATGCCCTAACCACTTTAGGATGAGTACACCGAAAAATAGAACCAGATTGCCTGCAAGAATACCATATCCCGCTCCTTGTAACAGAATAAAAGGGAACGGAATATGATTGCCCATATACTCGCTAAAATAACCTTCGTAGACCCAGCCTGTACCAGCGATACTTGCAAGGAGCATCATCAGCCAAATTGGAATAGAGGAATGTTGATATGAGCGAATAATCGTTTTTGTTGCGACGAAAATTTTAAAAAATCGAAAAAAACCTTTTGCTTCCTCTTCTTGGGAGTGATCATTCTTCATAGCTTCCAATGTTCTTTACTCCTTTAATACACATAAATGATTACTTATATTACCAAAAAGTTCGCGTTTTTCAAAGATAGATCAATAAAAAAATACAATTTTATAAAAAATAGGTCACTCTACAGTCTCTTTAAGAGGAGACACATATGATAAACATAGTTTGAAAGAGACCGAGGTGAAAACTTTGACAAAAGTAACTGTCATTATGACGAGCTACAACAAGGCGGCTTACGTCGGCAGATCGATTGAAGCGGTCTTGCAGCAGACGCTTTCAGACTTTGAACTATTTATCATGGATGATGGTTCAAACGAAAAAACCCTTGCTGCGATTGAGCCCTTTCGCAAAGATCCCCGTGTTCATTTTATCCAAAGCGGTGTCAAATCGCTGGAGGAGAGAACAGTGAAAACCCGATACGCCGTCCTGATTAATCAAGCATTAGAACTGGCAAAGGGCGAGTATATTTCCTATGCCACAGATGACAATGTCTATGCCCCGGACCGTTTAGAGAAGCTCACTCATTATCTAGATGCACGACCAGGTGATGATATTGTCTATTCTGCATCGAAAGTAATCTATTTAAATAGCAAAAAAGAGCCAGTAAAGGAAACGATTCGACCTGCGCAAACGGTGCAATGGAATGCACCCTGTGCCATAGATCATTGCTCGGTCGTTCATCGTGCATCTATTTTATCAAAGATTCAAGCTGAATTTGGGTCTTACTGGGACGAGAGTCCGCATTTTTATCGAATAGGAGATGCCCGGTTCTTTTTTCGATTAAATCATTTTTATCCGTTCTATCCCTTTGATGAAGTTTTAGATACAAATTACATCACAGAACAGTCGATTCACTATCAGCTGGCAGAAGAAGAGAAAAGTGCCTTTATTCAAGCACTTCCTGAGCAGTCTACCTGCTGGGAGCTCCGCCACATATTAAAACAAAGACATGGGAGGTGACCTGAAGTGTCGCACTATATTCATCATTATTGGCAGGTGTACTTTGAGTATGTGAATCTCATGAAGGATTTGTCCTATAAACAAATTCCTCTTGGGTTGATCAGCAATTTCTATCAATATATCAGTCCTGAAGTAAGGGAACGCATGGAGGATGAAGTATTCGGTCAAGAATTGACAACCGATTGTCCATTGCCGGAAGAGATTCAGCCATTTTTTGATCAGCATAAGCAGCAGATCAAGCGAATTGCTTATCGTCCGGCGAATGGAAAGGTATTGCTTCACTTTGAACATCTGCGTTTTACTGAACAAAATTACACGCGGTTCCATACGAGTCAAACGGTGGTGCTCGCTCGCTGGAAGAAGGCAGATTATTTCGGTTTACCCGTCATCAGCAAGCCGGAATTAGCCGGAGAGGTTAATAAAGAAGCCCATGCTGAATATATTGAAAAAGCAAATGCTCTCCTTAAACCTTACGCAAAGCACCCCGTCTTTGGCAATGTCTTTTTTAGAGAAAAGCTTCGGAAGGACATTGTGCAATTTATTGATGTGATTGACCAGACAGAAGTTCTATTTCAGATGGAGCCAATTGCAGCCGTCATTGTGGGGACGACGGAGGATGCTTACAGCCGCGTACTGGCACTGCAAACAGTGAAACGCCAGCTCACGAGTATCTGTCTTCAGCACGGCGCACTTATGGGAGACGAAGCCTTTTTGCCGATTTTCACGACGTGCCATGGGGTGTTTGGAAAGTATGAAAAGGACTGGTATGTAGACAAAGGCTGTCAGCCGGAACAGGTGGAGATCACAGGTCATCCGAGGTTTGATTTGGTGAAGGATCGAACGCCGCTTCAACAGGAACTCATCTTTCGTAAATTGAACTTCAATCCTGCCAAAAAGACCGTGCTTGTGGCAACGCAGCCGTTCTCAGAAGCCTTCTATGGTGATGTTCTTAAAACGATTGCAAAACGGAAAGACATTCAGTTGATCATGAAGCCGCATCCGTGGGAAATTGCCCGAAACCGATTAAATGAGTATGTGTCCATTGAACGAGCTGGAAATCATGTGAGATTGATTAAAAAAGATATCGACTTATATGACCTGCTGCCATATATGGATATGGTCATTACGCTCACATCAACCGTCGGTCTTGAAGCAATGCTCTTTGAAAAGAGTGTGCTGATCGGGAAAATGACAGAAGGCAGAAGATACCCTTATTACGAGTCGCTTGGCAGCTATCATATGGAAAACCCTGTTGAACTGGCTGAGAAAGCCATTCGTATTTTGTCGGATGATCAAGAGATGAAGCTGGCAAAGCAGCAAGGAGCTCAATTCATTAAACAACATTATCCGCATGCGCGATCGACCGATGTTCTGCTTTCTCTGCTTAAAACAAAAACAGGTGTGGATTTTCAGAGATGAAGATAGGGGTGTGCAAGCGATATGGAAAAAAAGAGAGCGCAATTTCTTCCTTATGCCCTGCCGTTGATTGAGCAGGAAGAAATTGACGAAGTCATTGGAACATTAAAATCCGGCTGGCTGTCAACCGGACCAAAAGTAAGACAGTTTGAAGAAGAGTTTCGGCAGCTGACCGGTGCAAAACATGCGATCGCTGTCAATTCATGTACGGCTGCTTTATTTTTAGCCTTAAAGGCTAGAGGGATTGGGAGTGGGGATGAGGTGATTACAACGCCTCTGACATTCTGCGCAACAGCCAATACGATCATTCATACAGGGGCAGCACCTGTATTTGTCGATATTGACCCAGCGACTCTCAATCTCGATGCAGAGAAACTAGAAGCGGCGATTACACCACATACAAAAGCGATTGTCCCTGTTCATTTTGCTGGTCAGTCGTGCGATATGGACCGGATTTTAGCCATTGCCAAAAAGTACGATCTATTTGTGCTCGAGGATGCCGCTCATGCTCTGTATACAACGTACCATGGCCAGCCCATTGGAGCGATTGGTGATGCGACTGCCTTTAGTTTTTATGCGACGAAAAACATAGCGACTGGAGAAGGCGGCATGCTGACGACAAACGATGATGCGCTTGCCGCTCGGATCAGAAGACTAGCACTCCATGGGATGAGCAAGGGAGCATGGAATCGTTATGGAGAAAAAGGAACATGGTACTACGAGGTCGAGGAACCTGGCTATAAAATGAACATGTTTGATGTGCAGGCATCGTTAGGGCTTGTCCAGCTAAGCCGTCTGGATGATATGCAGGCGCGGAGAGAACAAATTGCGAAAACATACAATCAGGCTTTTCAAAAAGAAGCAGGGCTGATTCTGCCGCCTGTCCATCATGAGGGAAGACATGCATGGCATTTGTATGTACTGCAAGTGGATCCAAAAGAAGCATTCATCACACGCGATGAGCTGATTGATCAGCTGCAAAAGGAGTATAAAATCGGCACGAGTGTTCACTTTATCCCTGTTCATTTGCATCCATACTATCAACAAACCTATCACTATTCACCAGAGGATTTCCCTAAGTCACTCGCTTACTACAAGCGGACTCTCTCACTGCCTCTTTATCCAAGTATGACAGATGAAGATGTGCAGGATGTCATCACCGCGGTGCTGTCTATTTTAAAAGAACAGAAGGCATCTTCATGAAGACCGTTCATGCAATAGACGATCAGGTGCTGTCCGCTTGGCTGGAGAAATACGGCCAACAAGCTGAACAAATGAAAGGCTTCAAGCAGTTTGGTCTTGTCAGTGGCGCCCAGCTCAAAGCGGTGCTGTTATTCGACTGGTCAAAATGGGAAAGCGGCATATTTGATCAGCATATTTTTCATGTGAAGTTTGCGGAAGCTGAGTCATCATCTGCTTTTCAAGAATTGATGGAGCGCTTCATCAATTGGATGAGAACAGAAAAATGCGATTTTTTCTTTTTACGTCTTGAAGCGGCTGAACTTGAAAAAAACCGGATCGTCCAAAGGCTGTCACATGTGTACTATGTGGGCGGTCTCACTCGGCTTGAGGCGCCGCCTGTTCACATGGAGATGCCATCAACAGGTGAAGATGTGGTGATAAGTCTGCCGGATGAAAAGGAATACGATGAGGCGGTTTCACTTGGTCATCAGGCTTTTGTGAAAAGCCGGTATGCACTCGATCCATTTTTAGACCAGAATGTCGTCCAGCATTTCTATCAAGAATGGATGAGAAACAATTTGCTCGGACGTGCAGATATCAATCTCGTGGCAAAGGTGAACGATGAAGTCGTGGGCTTGATACAAGGGATGACCAAGGGCGATGAAATGGCGCTTGAGCTGTTTGCGATTAGACCGGATGTACAAGGAAAAGGGATCGGGAAAAAACTGTTTATCGAGATGATGAAGGTCTCTTATGAGAGAGGGCATTGTTTTATTTCTGCCGGAACACAGCTGCATAACACAACCGCCATTCAGCTGTACGAAAAGATGGGCTTTAGAACAACAAATGCCTTCTTGTATTACCATGTATGGCCGAAAAAAGGAGAGAGATAAGATGGCGCATTTCTATATTGGAGATCGCAAAGTGGGGGATGGTGCGCCTGTTTTTATCATTGCAGAGGCAGGCATTAACCATGATGGAAAGCTGGATCAGGCGCTTGCTTTAATTGATGTGGCAAAAGAAGCAGGTGCCGATGCAGTGAAGTTTCAAATGTTTCAAGCTGATCGGATGTATCAAAAGGAACCGGGTTTATACGAAACAGCCAAGGGAGAAGAGGTATCCATTTTTTCTTTAGTCGAACAAATGGAGCTGCCGCCCGAATGGCTGCCAGCTTTATTGACGCGCTGTGAGGAAAAAGGGCTGATGTTTTTAAGCACAGTGTGTGACGAAGAATCTGCGGATCTATTGAATCAAACCGATCCGCCGGCTTTCAAACTGGCATCCTATGAAATCAATCATTTGCCTCTTTTGCGTCACACGGCTTCTTTTCAAAAGCCCATCATTTTTTCAACAGCCGGAGCCACTATTGCAGATGTTCATGAAGCATATGAGGCAATTACAAGCGAGCAAAACCATCAAGTCGCTATTATGCATTGCGTAGCAAAGTATCCAGCACCTAGAGCTTACACGAATCTACGTGTGCTTCAAACTTTAGCCTCGGCTTTTCCTGAGGCAGTCATTGGCTTTTCTGATCATAGTGAGCATCCAACTGAAGCCCCTGTTGCCGCTGTGAAGCTTGGGGCAGCCATGATTGAAAAGCATTTCACGGTAGATAAGACGCTGCCTGGGGCCGATCATTCCTTTGCACTTGATCCAGAGGAATTAAAGGAAATGGTTCAGCATATTCGAGCGGCGGAAAAGGACCGAAATCAATCAGAAGAAGACGCTCATCCTCTGTCAGAGGAGATTCTTGGCAGTTCTTATAAAACGACAACAGCCATTGAAGGGCAGATTCGTAAATTTGCGTATCGAGGGATTTTTACAACAAAAGGTATTGCAAAGGGCGAGACTTTGACAGCACAAAACCTAGCCGTATTACGTCCAGGACAAAAAAGCCAAGGTCTGCATCCGCGGTACATGGAGATTTTACTTGGCGCCAAGGCTGTGAGAGACATCCCAGCCCATACAGGCGTTTCGTGGAAAGATGTGCTCATGCAGGAGTCCGAGCATGATCAATGATGTGCTCTTTGTCATACAAGCTAGAATGGGCTCAACAAGACTGCCAAAAAAGGTGATGAAACCGATCGGCGGTATGGCACTGATCGATTTCATTGTTGAACGGGTAAAGCAATCAGATCATTACAATCACAAAACCCAGAACCTCATGATTGCCACAACAGTCGAGGCAGAGGATGATCTGTTGGCTCAATATTGTTTATCAAAGGGCTATAAGGTATTTCGCGGTAGTGAGATAGATGTACTGCAGCGATTTGCGCAGATTGTCCGTCATTTTGAACCGCAAACCATTGTCCGTTTAACGGGAGATAATCCATTTATAGATCCAGCGCTTTTGTCGAAAATGGTTGAAGAACATAGACAGAAGAAGGCTGATTACACGTATACGACTGGAACGCCACTCGGTATTTCCGGGGAAATGATCGACGCATCAATTTTACGTGAAATCGACAATTTTCCCCTTACGCAGCCGGAGCGTGAGCATGTGACGCTGTATATCCGAAAGCATCCTGAGCGATTTCAACTGCAATTATTCACACCGCCCAAAGAACTCGCATATCCTGCTTATCGATTCACGATTGATACAGAAGAAGATTATGTATTTGCCACCCGTTTACTTGAGAAAGCTGGTGGATCTATTGCTATGCCTACGGCTGAGCTTATCTCCATTTGTGAACAAGATCCTGATATTGTTCGGTTGAATCAATTTGTGAGACAGAAGGATGCTGAATGAATAAAAAAATCATGATTGTTGTGTACGGTGGTTTTTTAAGAGGAATGGGGCATGTCGCCAGAATGAGACGGCTGGCAAAAGAATTGTTTCAAGAAGGAAACGACTTATATTTCTATACAAATGAACAGATTTGTGTAGAAATGCTCTCGCATCCAGCTTGGCACGTTCATTTAGTGCAGGAACCAAACGTATTCCTTCAAATGGAGCAGGACATAAAAGAGCTGAATCCTGATCTTCTGCTGATTGATGTGCTTGATTGTGACCTCCAGTTTCTTCGATCGATCAAAGCGTCCTCCGCCTCTGCAAGGCTGGTCTTATTTGAAGAAGAAAGAGCAGAAGCCTGCCAGCTTGCTGATGCTGTCGTGAACGGCATTTATGGTGGTCTGGACGAAAAGCGTCTGCAAGTAAATGGAACGGACTATTTTTATGGAACACCTTATTTATTGTTAGATCACGAGATCAGCAGATTAAAAGACACATATGAGGTTCGAAAAGAATGCAAAAAGGTGGTTATCAGCCTTGGAGGCAGTGATCCAGGCGGATTGTTATCAAAGGCTGTATCAGCACTCTTCGAAGCTGGCCATTTACACATTCTAGCGGTTACAGGAAAAGCCTCTCGCATCGAAGAACAAATCGAGGCTGCGCATATTCAATTCATTCGCCATACGGATCAATTACCTGCCCGTCTTGCAGAAGCCGATCTGGCGATTGTTGCTGGCGGGATGACGTTATATGAGGCAGTTTGTATCGGGGTGCCCAGCATTGTCCTTTCGCAAGTAGACCACCAAACAGTGACAGCCGCTCGTTTTGCGCAAAAGGGAGCCTGCCACCATCTTGGATTAGGTGACCTTGTGGATGAAAAGGATATATGGCGTGCTGCTCGAAGACTATCCGCCAGTTACTTTCTCCGCAGGAGCATTCATCTCAATGGACGGTCACTCATTGATGGAAAAGGAACCGAACGAGTGAAAAACATTCTTATACACCTCATGAATCATCACCAAAAAGAACATAAGGATGTGTAGATGTGAAGGGAGTTATTTTAGCAGGAGGAAAGGGATCACGACTGGCACCTTTAACGAAGATTTTCAATAAACATTTATTGCCGGTTGGTCCATATCCAATGATTTATTGGTCTTTGTTCAAACTGAAAGAAGCAGGGATTTTAGATGTGATGATCATATCACAAGAAGAACAAATCCCGCTGTTTCAAAAGCTACTTGAAGGCGATCAGGAATTCGGGATGAACATTGTCTATCAGGTACAGCCTGAAGCTTCTGGAATTTCGGACGGTTTATCCTATGCAAAGCCCTTTGTAGAAGAGGAGAAATTTGTGCTGATGCTAGGTGATAATGTATTTGAGGATTCGCTAAGCCCTTTTGTTGAAGCCTTTCAGCAGCAAGAAAGCGGAGCGAAGGTTCTGTTGAAAGAAGTGGCAGATCCAAAGCGGTTTGGCATTGCAGAAATTGATGCCGCTCACCACCGGATATTATCAATTGAGGAAAAACCGGAGCATCCGCGTTCATCTTACTGCGTCACAGGCATCTATTTTTATGATCAAGAAGTCTTTCAATATATAGAGAAAATCTCGCCGTCAGATCGAGGCGAATTAGAGATTACAGATGTAAACAATCTCTATATCTCAAATAGCCAGCTGACCTATGATATGTTAAAAGGGTGGTGGATTGATGCAGGAACACATGAATCTCTCCACCAAGCATCTACGAAAATGTTTGAAACGATGAAGAAAAAAGAGGGATACGAATGACGAAGTCTTATTTAATTACAGGCGGAGCGGGATTTATTGGACTAAATTTTGTGAAGCTGCTGCTTCAGGAAACCGATGTCCGGCTCACTGTTTTTGACAAGTTAACATATGCCAGTCATCCAGAGGAGATGGATGAATTATTAAAGCTGTCTCATTTTCGTTTTATTCAAGGGGATATCACCCTTCAGCATGAGTTGGATCAAGCATTTGATGAAGTCTATGATGCCATCATTCATTTTGCAGCGGAATCCCATGTTGATCGCAGTATTGAATCGGCTGAGCCCTTTATTCAAACCAATGTGCTCGGCACCTATCGTATGCTGGAGGCAGTCTTAAAAGGAAAGGCGAAAAAACTCATTCATATTTCAACAGACGAAGTATATGGAGATTTGGAGCTGGATGATCCTGCTTTCACAGAACTAACACCACTTTCACCGAATAATCCTTATTCAGCAAGCAAGGCGAGTTCAGACCTGCTTGTGAAATCTTATATCCACACTCACCAATTACCCGCGATGATCACACGATGCAGCAACAACTACGGACCGTATCAGCATGAAGAAAAATTAATACCGACTATTATTAGAAAAGCGATCAATGGTGAAAACATCCCGATTTATGGAGACGGCCAGCAGATTCGCGATTGGCTGTATGTAGAGGATCATGCGAGAGCTGTAAAGCAGGTCCTTGAAAGCGGAACAGCTGGGCAGGTGTACAATATTGGCGGCGGCAACGAGAAAACGAATCTCGATTTGACCAAGACCATTCTGACGCAGCTCGGGATCAGTCATGACCGTATTGCGTTTGTTCAAGATCGAAAAGGGCATGACAGACGGTATGCCATTGATGCCAGTAAGCTAAAATGGGAGCTCGGCTGGACGCAGGAGACGTCATTTGAAGCAGGTATTGAAAAAACGATCAATTGGTATTGTGCCAAATTTGATCAGAGCGAAGAAGGGTGACGGATGAAAGTTTTAATCACCGGTGCAGGCGGGCAACTAGGGAAAGAATTGAGCAGACAGCTCAAGGAAAAAGATATCACCGTCATTGCCTTAACGAGGAGTATGCTCAATATCGCAGACCAGCAAGCAGTCAGACACGCAATGAGACACTTTCAGCCTGATATTGTTGTCAGTGCAGCAGCATATACATCTGTTGATCAATGTGAAACAGAAACGGAAAAGGCGTATCTTGTCAATGGCATTGGCGCCTATTATACAGCGCTGGAGGCAAAGAACGTGGGGGCTGATGTGTTACATGTCAGTACAGATTATGTATTTGACGGGCAAGCAGACAGCCCTTACCAAGTCGATGCACAAGCAGATCCTCAAACCATTTATGGAAAAAGTAAAAAGCTTGGTGAGGAATTGATTCATCTCGTGTCAGACGAAGTGAAAATCATCCGTACATCGTGGCTATACGGACATGAGGGACATAACTTTGTGAATACCATTCTTAGGCTCGCAGAAACAAAGGATCATTTGCGCATCGTGAACGATCAAGTAGGATCACCTACTTATACAAAGGATGTCGCAGAGGCAATCATTCATTTGTTTGATCAGAAGGCAGGGATTTACCATGTCAGTAACCGAGACAGCTGTTCCTGGTTTGACTTTGCGTCAGAAATTGTCGCAAAAAGCGGCCTGTCTACGACCATTGAGCCAATTTCCACGGAAGAGTACGGCTTCCAAACGCCTCGTCCAGCCTATTCTGTGTTAGACCTTCAAGCGATTGAAGCCACAGGCTGGCAACCAAGACATTGGAAGGATGCACTTCACGAATATTTGCAGAAAGAAGGGAGATGGCATCAGCATGATTGATGGTGTACAAACGAAAAAACTCATGAAACATTGTGATGATCGCGGCTTTTTTGCAGAGCTCATTCGAGATGATGAGCCGATGCTGAAACGCTTTGGGCAGGCATCGTGGTCGAAAAGCTTTCCAGGAGTGATCAAAGCCTTTCATTATCATGAAAAGCAAGACGATGTTTGGTTTTTCCCAGCAGGTCATGCCCAGGTCGTTTTATACGATTTGCGTGAGGATTCTCCTACAAAGGGTCAAACCGACGTGTATTATATGGGGGAAGACAATCCAATGCTGCTCCTCATCCCAAAGGGTGTCGCACATGGATACCGAGTACTAGGCGAGACGCCGCTGCAAATTGTCTATTTCACGACAGAATCTTATGACCCGAAAAACCCAGATGAAAAGAGAATCGCTTGGAATGACGAGACGATCGGATTTGATTGGGAAACGACATTTAAATAAAGAACAGAGGCCTTTCGCAGGAGAAAGGTCTTTTTTTGTTGAAATACATTCTATATGTGTCATTTTATGTATTTTTACTAAGTTGAGTAGAAAAGGGATGTGGATGAGTTTGTCTAAAAGAATTGCATTTGTCACAGGGGCAAGTACAGGGATTGGAAAGGCAATTGCTATAAAGCTTGCCGCCCAAGACCATGTAAAAGTCATCATCAATTCTAGAAATCAATCCTCACTAGAAGATGCGCAGCAGCACATTGGGCGTATGGCAGAAACAAAAGAGCCGGTGTCTCTTTTCTGTGGCGATATGTCGCATGAAGGAGTGCGAGCGGAGGCCTTTGCGGCAATAGAAAAAGAGTTTGGCAGACTGGATGTGTTGATTAATAACATTCCAGGAGGGAAGCCAGATACTTTTGATTCATGTGAAAGTGAGCAGATGCTCGCAGCATTTTCTCAGAAAGCCATTGCGTACATTGATACGATGAAACGTGCGGCAGCGATGATGAAAAGACATGAATACGGCCGGATCATTCAAATTGTCGGGAACCTCTGGAAGGAACCTGGTGACCAAATGTTTACGAACAGTATGATGAATGCAGCGATTATCAATGCTAGTAAAAATGCAGCCACACAGCTTGCGCCCTCAGGAATCACAGTAAATTGTTTAAACCCAGGATTTATTGCTACAGATCGGTATGAACAATTTATCGGAAACATGATGCGTCAACAGGGATTATCACGGGAAGAAGCTGTACAGGCTGTTGCGTCAGGAATCCCGATGCAAAGAGTAGGTTCAGCGAGTGAAATGGCTTCATTGGCCGCTTTTATCGCATCAGAGGAAGCCTCCTATGTCACAGGACAGCAAATATCTGTCGATGGTGGTTCGATGAAAAGTATATAAATATGAAAAACCCGCTATATGCGGGTTTTTTGATGAAAGCGAATCGGCAGTATATGGAGCCGATTGATAAAAAGGGCAAGCTGTTCAATTGGCGCCACCATTGAGATGCGGACATGACGTCTTCCATGTGCTCCAAATACACCCCCAGGCGTCACGACGACATCTGCATGCTCGAGTAAATAGTCGGCAAAAGCATGAGAATCCTCGAAATCATCAGGGATCGAAGCCCATAAATAAAAGGCGCCGGCTGGACGTTCAATGGTCCAGCCAAGCTGCTTCTCCGCTTGACGGATGAAGAAATTCATTCGTTCAAGGTAGACTTCTTTCAAGGATTGAATATGACAGTCATCACTTTGTAAGGCAATGGTGGCGGCTTGTTGAAATCCGCCATACATACTGACAAACACATGATCTTGGAAGGCGTTTATGGCATGAATGATGTCCTCATTCCCTACAGCAAAAGCGACTCTCCATCCTGCCATATTGAATGTTTTGGATAAAGAATATAATTCCACGCCTACTTTTTTTCCAAGAGGTGCCTTTAGAAAGCTTACTGGTTTTTGCTCATAATGAAATGAACCATAGGCAAAATCATGAATCACATGCAGACCGTGAGCTGAGGCAAATTCCGCAGCCTCTTCAAAAAATGCTTCACTTGCCACAGCACCTGTAGGGTTATTCGGATAATTTAAGAAAAGAACCTTTGCCTTTTTTAACACGTCTGGATCAATTGACGGGAAATTCGGCAAATAACCATTTTCCTCTTCCAGTCGGATGCAGTATGGCTTTGCGTCCGCCATCAAGATGCCTGAATGATATTCTGGGTATCCAGGATCGGGGACGAGGGCAATGTCCCCTGGATCAAGCAGGCACTGACTCATCACATAAAGGCCTGTTTTCCCTCCATTGAAAAGGGCAATCTCCTTCTGCGGGTCAACCTCAATGCCGAATTCCTTTCTGTAGAAATCTGCAATGGCTTGCTTGAAAAAGTCAAAGCCTCTAAAAGGAGCATATTGCTGAAATTGCAAAGTGCCTGCTGCCTCTTGAAGGGCACTCACAATATGGGCAGGAGTAGGAAGATCGGGATTTCCCTGACCAAGGTTCACAATGTTCGCTCCGTTTTGTGTTTTATGTGCAATTTTCTCAAATACGGTTCCAAATTTTTGTTCTGGCAGCCGTTCAATCATGTTAGATGGTAAGATCTTCACCACGTTACCCTCTCTTTCTATCCCTTCACTAGTTCATCCATTAACTGAATGGTTGCCTGCTTCTGAATGTTACGGATGGATGCGGCAACATCCTGAGAAGACGACCCTTTTAATTCAAGAGACACGATGCCATTAAATGCTTCGAATAAAGATAGATCCACAAAGGTTCCTTTAGGTGGGACGGATTCACTGATGATGACAGTATCTCCAATTAAAGTGTCCTGCGGAATATGAACATGATCAATGGTGATATGTGTGACCTCAGGCGGAATGTGTCCGCTCTCTTTGAAATGCTGAGGGTATAAATGACAGTCTGCTAAATAATGCGTATGTCCAGAAAGCAGTTCTTTTGGCAAATCAGCCTTTTTTCCATCGACTAATACATCAATCAACAGCTTGGCCATATCTACCCCAAAGACCTTTTTGATATTCGGAATCATATTCCAGCCAGCAAATCTAGCTGCTGATTCGATTAATCCGGTTTCTCGATTTTTCATGAGCTTGATTTCTGTATGAGTGGCACAGTTTTCAAGACCTAGCCCTTCATTTGCCTTCTTTGCTGCCTCAATGATGAGTTGCTGGGCTTTATTGTCTAGGATCGACGGAGTAATATGAGCCGTTTCTGTAAAACCGATTTGAGGGGTCTTATCATGAATGACAAAAGGGATATATTCACCCTCAACGACTAACCCTTCAACACTGACATAATCAGCGTAGCCGTCCTCTTGATACCAATCCTCGTAAGCACCCTCTAAGTATGTTTCAGCGACAAACGGAGCTTCATACGTCACAGCGTTTGGAACGGGAATGGTTTGCAAATAGGATTGTACGTTTAAAAAGAGATCATCACTGCCGGCTCGGTCATGAAAAAGGGTCACGCCAATGGAGCTTGCTAAGTATGTAGGCTTTAAAATAAGCGGTGTCCCGATATGTTCAATGGCTTGCTGGAAATCAGCTAAAGTAGTGACAGGCTGAGTTTTTACTGCTTTGACCCCAGCCGCGTTGAATGCAGCCCTCATTTGACTTTTATCACGCGCTAATTCAGCTGCCTTTACCCCAGCGCCGCGCAGTCCAAGACGCTCAGCTGCTTTTGCCATTGGTGCAATGAATAATTCATTATTGGTGGTGATCGCATCCGCTTTGAAAAAGGAAGCCACACGAACTAGGTCGTCCACCACCTCTTCCTCGGATTTCAGATAATCGTCATGTGCCCAGTAAATAGAATCTGGGTGTTCAAAAGAAGGGTTTGTGTCAAAATAATCTCGATCTTTGATGACGGCAATGGAGTATTTTTCGATTAGCTCAGCGTGTCCCTTTGTAATAGCAAAGGGTCTCGGGATATAAGAAACGATATGATACGATGCAGCCACGCTTTCGTAAAACATATGGGGCGGGCATCCTCCCAGATCAGCAATGACAAGTACGGTTTTTTTACTCAATGAAAGCACTCCTTTTTATCTAGCGGTGTAACCGCCATCTGCTGTGACAACACTTCCAGTCATATAACTGGATAGATCAGAGGCGAGAAACAGCATGACGCCCGCAATTTCTTCGGGTTTTCCGAGACGAAGTAATGGGTTCACCTTTGCTTTTTCTTTTTTGACAACCTCAAGACTTTCTGAATGATTGTCTAAAAAGGATTTTTCATTTAATGGCGTATCAATAATGCCCGGGGCGATACAGTTCACCCTGATTTGATGGGCGGCATAGTCGACCGCCATGGATTTGGTTAGCTGGATGACACCGCCCTTTGTTGCGTTATATGCAGGGATGTCAGGCCAGCCGACAAGACCCCCGACAGATCCTGTATTGATAATACTTCCGCTTTTTTTTTCAAGCATATGCGGCAATGCATGCTTACTCATAAGAAATACACCCGTCAGGTTGACCTGTAAAATGTGGTTCCAATCCTCCAGCGTCATCTCGTGAACGGGGGAGACAATTTCGATGCCTGCATTGTTAATCAAAACATCAATTGTTCCAAAACGGTTCAGCACGAACTGAACGGTTTTTTGACAGTCAGACTCATTCGTAATATCTGTTTTGAAAAACGCAAGATGCTCGTGCGGCAATGATTCGACGAGTTGTTTGCCGCTCTGTTCATTGATGTCAGCCACTGCTACTTTTGCTCCATGCTCAAGGAAAAGCTTGACTGCGGCAAGCCCAATCCCTGATGCACCTCCTGTAATCAGGACGACTTTTCCGCCGAGGTTCATTTCTTCACCTTAGACGCTTTTGGCTTCAACCGATTATAGCGGGGAGGGAAGAAGAGATTAATAGACTTTGATGCTTCCGGCTTTGGATTTATCGCACCATGATCTTCCTTTGGATCACAGAAATAAGTGGTGCCAAATGCCATTTTCTCTGTAAAGCCTTCAATGGTCATATCATAACCTCCGCTGATGCAAATGCCGATTTGTTCATTGCGGTGTTTATGAAAAGGCATTTCACCGCCATTTCCAGGAATGTTGGCAATCATGAGCTCCATCCAATCCTCAACAAAAAAGGTGACTTCCATGCCAGGGAGTAAATCCCGTGTTTTGAAAATATCTAAGAAATAAGTAGGAGGAGCCGTATATTCCTCGCCCTCTTTTAATCTCTTAATATCAATGGCGATCGCTTCCTCATCTGTCAGGTTAGATGCGCCGTGAGGGACAAAAGGTGGTGCGATATAGGCTGATTCTAAAGGGGTGAGCAATTGGGTCGATGGGCCGACCGTCATTTGAAGCTCGCCTTTTAATACGATGCCGATTTGTGCTTCGGGATGCTCGTGAGGTTCTATGATCGTGTGAGGAGGGACGTATGAAATTAACACTTCCGTATCACCTCTGACCGTGGAATATTGTGTGACACCATTCTCCCATTCTACTTTTTTGGCTTGAGGAAAATATCGTTCTTGCGTCTTTTGTTCAGTTTGCATATTATATCTCTCCTTTTCCGAATATGGACCAGCTCATTGGGATGCTTTTAAACGTTCGAATGAAGGTGAGGCCGTATGTGGCTCTGGCTACCTCATTAGTTAAAGCGAAATCAAATTCGCCGTCTCTTACTTTTTTTGCGGCAGTACTTGTCGAATTGACTAGCTCAAATTCAGCATTTTGGTGAATGAAATATTGAATCAAATTGACAGGTGCAGGGTGAGAGACAATTTTTAAATGGTGGAGCATTTGTTCTTGAAATGGGAAATCTGGTCTGACAGCCAAACCATACATGGGTGTGTCACATCTGAAAATTTGTAAAAGCTGCAGGTCAGGTCTCATGTAGAAGTGTTTGATTCCTTCGTATGCGTGTGGAACGAGAGTGTATTGGAGTGCGTTAGAGAGAGTATGTTCAATGCAAGTTTCGAACGTGTCGTAAAGGGATAGTTTCGTATGAGTGCCGAGTGTAGTGGTGGAATGAGAGATGAAATGTTTTGCTGCATATTCACTGCTTGTCCCCTCAGGGCCTAGTGTATTGACTGTAAACATCTTAGGTGAAACGATGGGCTCTTCTTTGAAATGAAAAACATCATTCTTTAAGATCATGTTTACCATCCAATCTTTTTCAAATTTTTACTAGATTATAAAAAATAAAATTGGCAATTGTCAACAAAATTTATAAAAAATGTATTTTATGATGATATTAAAAATTGATCTAAAAAACTGCACATACCTAGATGTGCAGTGAATTGAGCTTACGTTTCAAATGTGTTTTTATGTTTCTGCTGTAAGGTTCGTTCACGTTTATAGCTGGCGAAGCTAATAAGAAAACCAACAAGCGTAATGAGTGCACATACAAGCCCTACCGTATGATAGCCGAAATGGACATAGACAGGTCCCATAAGAGCGGAACCAAGCATAACGGCAAGATTGGACGCAAGGCTGTAAAAAGCCATCACTTTGCCTCGGTGGGTTTGGGAGCAGTCGCTTAGGACAGTGCTCAAAAGCGTGACAGATAAACTTTGCATGGCACCCCAAATAAATAGGGCAAAAATCAGCAATGTCCATGAGAAAGGTGCATAAGGAAGTAAGGCGAGAACGAGCGTAATGCCGCCCAGCACAAAGAAAAGAGAACGAGTTTTGCCAAACCAGTCTGCTAATTTCCCTGTAAATACACTCATGGAAAAACCGACGCCGTAAGCCATGATCAGAAGTCCTGCCGTCGATTGCCCTCCAGAAAACAAACTTTGCAAATACGCTCCTAAAAACGAGTACATGCCATAAAATCCAAGCATATTACAAAATGTCACGGTCAAATAGGCGGGGACACGATCAATTTTCAAAGCGCCCCATATAGAGCCAGCTTTCTCCCTAGCTTGAGGTGCTCCTGTATTCGCTGTGGCGGTTTGTTTACGAGATTCAAGGATGACGAGCAGCAGGACAATGAGACTCATGATGGCGAAAATCCAAAAGGTCCATCGCCAGTTTAAACTCTGCCCGATGAAGGCGCCAATTGGTACACCAAGGACAAGAGAAAGAGACCAGCTCGACACAATGAGCCCCATCACTTTGCCTCGATATTCGTAAGGAACCCGGTCGCCTACAAGAGCATAGGCTGTTGGCACAAATACACCGGTCGCCAGCCCAGAAATGGCACGGCCAGCAAAAAACACTGCCAAATTCGGGGCAGCCGCACACATCACGGTTCCAATCAAAAAGAAAGAAAGCCCGATGATCAAACACAGTTCCCTTGAATACCGGTCCCCTAAAGGAACAAGCAGCGGGGCTCCAACCAGCACAGCTAACCCATAAATGCTGATGGAAAGGGCGAGAATATCAAGAGAGTGCTGAAAGGAGTTTGATAAATCAGGCAGCAGTGGTGAAATCACCAGTTCTTCCGATCCCGCCGCAAAGACGCCAAGTGTGAGCGCGATGGCAAGTGTGATGGGAAACGTTTTAGAAGCCTTGCTGTCTAAAGATTCTTTCATCAGGTGATCCCTCCATACTTGCTTTTTCATTCAATTCCGTTAAAATAAATTCTACCATTATTTAGTTTTATTTTACATTTCGAATCATAAGTATTATCATAAAATACTTTTCAAATGGAACGACTTTCGGATAGGAGAGGTACGAATGAAAATCACCGATGTTGATGTGCATATTTTAAATGAATTGAAAGAAGATGCCCGCTTGTCTATGAGGGAATTGTCCAAACGAGTCAACTTATCCGCACCTGCGGTAGCAGAAAGAGTACGTAAATTAGAGGATGCAGGAATTATTGAAGGGTATTCGGTTCAGGTTAACTATAAAAAATTAGGGCTTATGATTGACTGCCTGCTGGAAGTCACAGTGCTAAACGGGGAGTATCAACGTTTTGTGGCTTTTATGAATCAGCACCCACGCGCTTTTTTTGCTTATCGAGTGGCAGGACAGTCATGCTTTTTCATTAAGCTGTCAGTCGCTTCTCTTGAAGAAATTGAAGCCTTTATTCAGGCAGTGTCTGGGTTTACAAAAACCGTATCTCATATCGTCTTATCCGAGCACTCCTTTTCCCATCCAGTTCAGGAACGTGTGAAACAAATAGAAGAGCCAGAAATGACCGTGATGAAATAAAAAAGGACCTGACTCAGGTCCTTTTTGTTCGTCTATCTGACTGATAGCTCATAATCGTAATGATGAGCCCAATGAAGGTTACAGCTGCAGCAAATAACGGAACAAGCTGTAAATGTGTCAGTTCGATGGCGAGACCGCCAAGCGCTGCACCGCCAGCATTCCCAATATTAAAGGCAGAATGACTAAGCGTCGATGCGAGTGTCGGTGCTTCATGTGCCATGTTCATCGTGCGGTATTGCAAGGTAGGAACAAGAATAAATGAAATGATTCCCCAAACAAAAATGGTCAGCACAGCAGGTACTTTGAATTCGGAAGTGATTGTAAACAATAACAGGACAGCCATCAGCAGGATCAGTGTCACCATAATACTCGGCATCAGCTTCCAATCGGCAAGCTTTCCGCCAACTAAATTCCCGATGGTCACCCCAAGCCCGAAGAGAACAAGGATGAGCGTCACCCCATTTTCCTGAAAACCAGTCACTTGCAGCAGGATCGGGCTGATATACGTAAAGGCGGTAAACACACCTGCAAAACCAAAGATCGTCATTGCAAAAGAAACGAGTACCTGTGGCTTTTTCAAAACAGACACTTCATTTCGAATATCCAGTACTTCATCCTTCGATTGATTGGGTACTAAGCTGATGATACCGATTAAGGAAATGAGCCCAATGACGGCAATAACAAGAAACGACATACGCCAGCCGAATTGATTTCCGATGAAGGTACCAAACGGCACACCCAGTACATTGGCGACCGTCAGTCCTGTAAACATGAAGCTGATCGCACTTGCACTTTTCTCCTTAGGCACAAGCCGCGCAGCCATTATGGCTCCGACGCCAAAGAAGGTTCCATGAGCAAATGACGTCAAAATACGTGCGGCCATTAATAGACCGTAAGTGGTCGATACAGCGGCAACAGCATTTCCCGCCACGAACAGGATCATTAATAGAATGAGAAGACGTTTCCTCGACATTTTCCCAGTTGATAATGTTAAAATAGGTCCGCCAACTGCGACACCAAGTGCATATCCAGTAATCAGCTGCCCTGAAGCAGAGATGGATACATGAAGGTCGTTTGCGACGTTTGGCAAAAGTCCCATAATGACAAATTCAGTCATGCCAATCGAAAACGCACCGAGCGTTAAAGCAAAAATAGCGATGGGGAAGTTTTTCATGATGTGATCACCTTTCTAAACAAATACATAAAAAAGCTTCGGAAAGTTCCGAAGCCTTAAGAGTTTATCATACATGGAAATAAGACGCCAGCTGCTCGTTTGCTAATCGGTTTCCGACAAAGAAGGAACCAAATTCGCCGTAGCGTGCACTGACTTCATCAAAGCGCATTTCATAAACCAATTTTTTAAATTGAAGCACATCGTCAGCGAAAAGAGTGACGCCCCACTCATAATCATCAAAACCGACGGAGCCTGTAATGATCTGCTTTACTTTCCCAGCATAACTGCGGCCAATTAAGCCGTGGCTTCTCATGAGTGATTTACGCTCATCCATGGAGAGCATGTACCAGTTGTCATTGCCAGAACGTCTTTTATCCATTGGATAGAAGCACACGTATTGAGAAGAAGGGAGCTCTGGGTATAGACGCGCACGTACATGCGGGTTCTCGTAAGGATCTCCGCCATCTCCGCCTCCAGCTAAGTAGTTGCTGAGTTCCACAACTGAAACGTACGAATAAGCTGGGATTGTAAACTCTGCTAGTCGTGTTTTATTGAATTCAAGTTCAATTTCACCCAGTTCTTCCATGGTTGGACGCAAAATCATGAGCATAATATCTGCTTTTTGGCCGACAATACTATAGATTGTTTGGCTTCCAGCCTTATCGTGCTCAGCTGTTTTCCATTTTTCTAATAGACCTGTGAACTCATGAAGAATCGCTTGGCGCTCATCACTTGTCAGCAGCTTCCAAGCTGTCCAGTCAAAGGTTCTAAAATCATGCAGTGCATACCAGCCGTCTAGTGTTTGAGCTGCTTCATTGGTTGTATGTTGTTCGCTCATTTATTTCACTCCTATTTACAGTTTTCCATCTGTTCCAACTATAACATAGTTTGTCCAAGTGAAGATGTGATCAAAACTTGAACGACGAAAACAGCTTTTATGGAAATTGATTAAATTAGTTTGAAAAATAAGAATTTAATTTGTAAGCGCTATAATGTAAGTTGGTAGTTTGAATTTATGTAGAAGAAGAGTATGCTTAAAAGAGAACGCTTTTTTTGTAAAATCAAGGAGGGTATATAAGTGGCAGATATTTTTTCAACAGTTCAGGAAAAGGTTGCAGGTAAAGGAGTAAAGATCGTTTTTCCTGAGGGAATGGACGAACGCATTCTAACAGCCGTTCAAAAACTAGCAGATGGCAAAGTATTGCAGCCAATTGTTGTAGGTAAAAAACAAGAAGTTGAAGCAAAAGCAAAAGAATTAGGTCTTACACTTGATGGTGTCGACGTGTATGATCCTCATACATATGAAGGTTTTGAAGAGCTTGTACAAGCTTTCGTAGAAAGACGTAAAGGCAAAGCAACAGAAGAGCAGGCAAGAAAAGCATTACTAGATGAAAACTACTTCGGTACAATGCTTGTATATAAAGGTCTTGCAGACGGACTTGTGAGCGGTGCAGCACACTCAACTGCTGACACAGTGCGCCCAGCACTTCAAATCATTAAAACAAAAGAAGGCGTAAAGAAAACATCTGGCGTCTTCATCATGGCTCGCGGCGAAGAGCAATATGTGTTTGCTGATTGTGCGATCAACATTGCACCAGACAGCCAAGATCTAGCTGAAATTGCGATCGAAAGTGCAAACACAGCCAAAATGTTCGACATCGAACCACGTGTGGCAATGCTTAGCTTCTCTACAAAAGGCTCAGCAAAATCAGACGAAACAGAAAAAGTATCTGAAGCAGTTCGTATTGCAAAAGAAAAGGCACCTGAGCTTGTACTTGATGGAGAATTCCAATTCGATGCAGCTTTCGTTCCTTCAGTAGCAGCGAAAAAAGCGCCAGATTCCGTCATCAAAGGCGATGCGAGCGTATTTGTTTTCCCTAGCCTAGAAGCTGGAAACATCGGCTACAAAATTGCACAGCGCTTAGGTAACTTTGAAGCTGTAGGTCCAATCTTACAAGGCTTAAACCAGCCAGTAAACGATCTTTCAAGAGGCTGTAATGCCGAAGACGTTTACAACCTTGCGCTCATCACAGCAGCTCAAGCACGATAATAGTAACGATCAAAAAAGCTAGTTTCGTTTTCACACGAAGCTAGCTTTTTTTGCGCGTGTGAAATAGGTATAAAAACCCAATACCTACGATTCATTTTTCGTTGAATTCGTTTTCAATCATATGCCTCTTGTGCTAGGAAATGGTAACATAACGGAGGACTATTTGAGGAATAGAGGTGTTTGACGATGTCTGGAGCTATCATCGGTTATACAACAGCCTTGTATTCGTTAAAGGCAGACATATCCATAAAAAAAGAACAAATCATCGAACTGAGCATATGTCGAAAAGAAGTGAAAGAGGCAAAAATGGCCTTGTCAGATGCGAGCAAGAACATCACGCGTCCAGACCTTACTTCACATACATGGTTTGGCCACTTGGCAGATACGTTTGATAGCCTTAGGGAAGAGATGAAATCGGTTAGTCAAGAGATAAAGGATGCACAGCTCACCAATCTATTGAATCGAATTGATGAAAAAATCAATGACTTGACAGCAGGTATCCATTCATTAGAACGTGATATTCATACAGTTGAAAGAAAGATAGAAAAAGAGAAGCAAAAACAACTGGAAGAAAAACGAGGAAAATAAAATGAGCAAAGAAATTAAAATAGATGCCAGTGAGGCGAAAAAAGCATTAAAAAATGTAAAACAAGCAGGCGCTCATGTCCATTCAACACTTCCAAAAACCATCAAAGGGAAAAATGAGCTCTCCACCACAGAACAGATAGAAAAGATCAACCAGCAATTGAATGAACTAAGTACATCCTATATAGAGATACTTCAGAAACAGCTTGTACAAACAGAACAAGCCGTGAGCACCATGATTGAAACGGACAAATCGCTTGCTTCTAGTCATAAAAGAAAATAAAGGAGAACGGAATGAAAACCCTTGACGCCTTTGCGCTAATCAATGGAATTGACCAAACACTGAATTCGTTAAAGCAGCAATCACAAAACATCAGCTCACTAGAAAAACAAATCGACCACATCATCTCACTTGATGATGCACTAAAGGGAGAGGCAGGGCAAGCCATTCGAGCATTTTATACAGAATGCCATATTCCTTTCTTGCAATTCTTTCAGGTTGTCATTGAGGAATACAGTTCTGCGCTGAAAAACACAAAACAGGCGCTTCATGCTCTTGAATCAAATCAGCACGGCTTGATCTCACAATCATTTATTGAACACGAACTAGATCAAGGACTAAAAAAAGCAGAGCGCACGATATCCGAGATTGTAACAGATGTAAACCATGCCATCAGTAGCATTGGTCATATTGTTCATTTGCCAAATGTAGACGAATCAGCTTTTCAGCAAAACTATCAAAAGGCATGGCTCGAGACCTCAAGAACCATTGGTCTGCTTCATGCATTTGACAGAGAGCAGACAAGTGCTTTACATGAAACCAAAAGCGCCCTTCAAACAATGAAGCAATATATCAACACGTTAAGCACCATGTTCACCGGCCCAAAAATCGACATCACCACCTATCAAAAAGGGTCTATTTTCAAAAATGGAAAAGAAGAAAAAATAAGCAGCACCATCAGTGGATTGAATGACAAAATAGATAACCCGAAAGACAATCCAATGACGCTCATGCTGAAGAAACTGAGTGAGAAAGAACGGGCGAATGTGGAGACGGTTGTCCACGAAAAGCCGTCTAGTAAAATCAATCAAACGACCGTGACCTTAAATGGAAAAGTATATCATATAAATGAGTACAAAAAGATCAACTTCGAAAATGCCAAAACGGTTGAGGTCATGCGAGACGGAATGCTGTATCGGTTACGAATATCTGAAAAGAACAAAGTAACAATTGAGAGCGTTAAACCGATGTCAGATGTAAAAACAGGCGATCAACCCCAAAACATCTTAAATACAGCGGTTGAATTTACAGGAATAAACGACGCCATTCGAGCGATTACAGGAAGAGATCCTGTAACAGGTGATAAAGTCGCTGATATGGATCGTTTAGTATCCGGGGTGTACATGGTTCCAAGTACCAACATTGTTAAAGTGGGGAAATATGTTTTTAAAATTATTAAAGGGGAGAAGGTAGCTAAGAGGGTTGAGAAGAGTGCTGGAAGTGCGAGGAATGGGGCTAAAGATTTTGAAAAGTCGTTAGTGAAATTGCCTCCAGCAGAGCGCGTTGCAGCTGTAAAAATAAAAGTACAAGAAGTTGCTAAAAGTAATGGTTTAATAAAAGATTCAAAATTAAGTAAGATTAATAGTAGGGATGTATATAAAGACCCTAAAACTGGAGATTTATATTCAGTAGATACGCAGCATGGTCGTTTTGAAAAAACAAATAACAAGGGGAAGCATCAAGGAGAAGTTGATTTTGATTTCAAACAAACTAAACCTGCTGATGCATCTGGTGGTCATAATTTAAAAATTAAGTAGAGAGGATGTAATAGAAATGATTGGGAATGATTGGATATCTGTTCGTGAAATTGAAGACGATACTCGAATTTGGGCTGGAACTATAATCAGAGTTTTTAAGGAGGAAATAAATAAGGACAACATAGAAGATAATTTCTATGATTACATCGTTTCTTTTATTTATGATAACAATGAATATTTACAATTAACCTGCCTAACTCAAGGGGAGGGTGGAAATATTGTTTGTATATTGCAAACAGAACCAAATTCTAATTATTCATTAGGTAAGGAATTGAAAAGAATGATGGATGATGGTTCAAACTCTGTTTTTGTGAAATTTTCACCTGAATGTATCGTTAAATAAACCTCTAATATGAGTTGGACAGACCAGATTCTTTTCAAAATAAATGAGAATAAATGAGAATAAGTGATAGAAAAGGTGAGTTTACAGAGATGTCGCTCATCTTTTTTCTATCTAAGTTAGATTTATGATGGCACAATACAAATCGATAAAGTGATTGGATATTTTGAAGGAACTGATACAGAAAAAATCAAATCCGCAGCTGCGGAAACGCCAAACGCATATTAGACGGTGAAGTCGTCTCAACCACCGAAAACATCATCCTAGAATACAGCGGCATCTACGATGGCTATCGAGCCGTCACAGGCAAAGACCCCGAAACCAGCCAAAACATCAGCAGCACAGACAAAGCTCTGTCCGCAGCTTCTATTATCCCAATCACGAAAATAGTGAAGGTTGGGAAATATGTTTTTAAGATGGATCAAGGGAAGAATGCGGTGAAAAGGGTTGAGAAGGCAGCTAAGGATATAAAAAACCTGCATTCAGCCTTTGCGGATCGTGCTAAATTAGAAGGTCATTTTGATAAACATGGAAAAGAGTTCTCAGGACTATATAGAAATGCTAACGAGTACCTTGAAGGTGCAAAAGTGGTCATTAATAGTGGCATCAAAGTTAAGTATCAATATAAAGGTGAAATAAGGACAGGGTATGTCAAATTTATGGGTAATAATAAAAGTGGTAAGGCTAAGTTTGAATTTGTAGGTACAAATAATAAAAATGAAATTACGACTTACCATACCCAAAGTGGAAAAAAGATATGGAAGACAATAAATGGTGAAAATATTCCAGTCATCAATCCATCAGATTAGAGAGTGAGGGCTATTATGGTATACGACTGTTTTGTTAAAAGACTCGATCCTCAGATTGAGGAGGAAACAACCATTGAGATTAATGGAATAGAATTTACAGGATTTGCTGATATTTGTCCGTATGAAATTGAAGTAGGAAAAAGTTATCCAGTTTCAATAGGATTTACTATATTAGACGAGCTTACTATTCATGAAATTCCGATAGAGAAGAAAGAGATTGAACGTATTGATTCGGGATATGAATATTATTTAAGAGGTTTGCTAAAAGAGGATAAAATTGATGCGGGTTTAATTTTTACTGACGAAGATGAGTATTTCATCGATTTCCCTGAATTAATGAATAAAACTGTTGAAATAAAAGTTGATAGAATTAGCATAGAATTTTTAAGAACAGAAACACTCTAATGGTAGAATCAAAATAATATCATTTTTAAATATGTATAGAAGGAATACAGATCAGAAAACACAAAAAAATAGAATTGGCTATTAATTATCAGTGTTCTTCTAGTCATTGGGACAGCATATATGAGAGGAATTTACCTCCCAAATATGGATGCTGTTTATCAAGGCTTTCTTATTGATTAGTCCTGAATGCATATCATGTTTTTGAAGTTCTACTGTTAGGTTTTATGTTTAAATTATAGGAGGCTCTCAAACATGATCAATTTCCCACAAAACCCAAACAATCACTTGAACGAACCAGCGAGTGACCTACACATCCAAGAGACAGAACCCCAACTAAACATGGTGTTGCCTCATGCCTATAAGACCTTACTAAAACAAACAAATGGATGTTCCATTGGAGGCGATGTCCTACTATACGGCACTGAGGACATTGCGGAACGCAATGCAACGTGGGAAGTCTATCAGTATGCAAGCAGCTATGTAGCGATTGGCGACGATGGCGGCGGACAAGTACTTCTCATGCGGCTGGTTGAAGATGAGAAAAAGGTATGGATTGTTGATGCTGGTGTAATGGACCCTCAGCATGCTGAGTTGATGACTGGAAACTTGCTGAAATGGGTGAGTGAGGGATGTATCATTGAATGATCACACTGCTTGAATGCATGAATCACTGAAAAGTAAAACCAAATCATCCAACTGAAACGCTCTGTGACGCCAAATGTCATGGAGCTATTTTGATGATATCTCTCTCATTCTCCCTCCATTCATCCCATGTTATAATAAACACAGTTTATGAACGAGAGGATATGCAGGACATGAAAAATGAACCTATTGAGTTACTGACACAGCCGAAATGGCGAATCATAGATCAATCGAGCCTCGGTCTTTATGTGGACCCGAAGCAATCCTTTGCGATGGATGATACGCTTTGTGCGTCGGTTGGGAAGGGTCTCTCACCAGCGACAGCGCGTTCTTGGGTACATCACAATACGATTGTGCTTGGGATTCAGGATACAAGACTTCCATTTCTGCAAGATGGCGTGAAACTGCTTGAGGAAGAGGGCTATCGCGTCATTGTACGCAATTCAGGCGGCCTTGCTGTGGTGCTGGATGAAGGTGTCTTGAATGTGTCATTAATCTTTGCAGAACAAAAGAAGGGCATTGATATTGACCGCGGGTATGATGCGATGGTGGAATTGGTCCGCCGGATGCTGTCGATGTATGAAGTGGACATTGAAGCCTATGAAATTGTCGGCTCTTATTGTCCGGGCAGTTATGATCTAAGCATCAATGGAAAGAAATTTGCAGGCATTTCTCAGCGTAGATTACGCGGTGGAGTCGCTGTGCAAATTTATTTGTGTGCAGATGGAAGCGGGCGGGAACGTGCCGACTTGATCCGCCGTTTTTATGACGCCGCCTTAAAAGACAAACGAGAAGAAGTGAAGGCAGTATTTCCTGATATACAGCCAGATACGATGGCGTCTTTATCAGAATTAACTGGAGAACCAATTGATTGTGCGCTTCTTATGCGTCTTTTGCTAGAAGAGCTTCAAAAGCTCAGTGATCAGCTGACAGCGTCAGGACTGAACGCAGAAGAACAGCTGGAATTTGAGAAAAACATGACGCGGATGATTGAGCGGAATGAAAAGGTGTTTTCGTAAAAAGAAAGGAAGGGTTCTGGTGAAATCCAAAAACGGCGGTTACCTCTATTTACTATGGCTTCCTGTCATCATGGGAGCCGGCTACGGCATTTCGCTTTTGGTGCCGTTTCTTCAGCCTGTACTGACACTTGGCGTCGCAGGCCTTTATCTTTTTATATTTGGTGATTTTCAGGTGAGACAAGTCAGGTATATTTTTATGTTCGTCTTTTTGATTAATGTCCTTTTTAGTGTGATGCTATTTTTGGGCATTTAAAAAAGTGCTTCCCGCAGATGGGGAGCACTTTTGGTTATTCTGCCATTTTTTCGAGGTTGCCGTTCCGGTCCATTTTAAAGGTTGGAGCGGCAGTGTCGTCCTCTTCAAACAAAACTAGTTTTCTTGCACGGTTCATGATTTTGACGAGTGTTTCATAATCTTCTTGAATGGTGAGTTGATCCTTTTCAAGCTTTTTCACTTCCGCTTCTAGCTGTGTGACTTTATGTGAAAGTTCGTTGTTTTCTCGTTTTAACCGGCTGTTTTCCATGCGTAAGGCAGACGATTGCTGGCCATCACCTTCATAGCGGCGCAAGAAATCAATGACATCTTCGATGGTTAAATCCTGTTGCTGCCTAAAAGGATTGGCTTCTGGCTTTTTCTCTACGACATGAGAAGCCTGTGACAATAAATGTGATAAACTAGCTAACTCTTCATTGTAGCTTTGATCCACAAACTGGAGCTGCTCGGCTGTTTCAGATGCTGGTGCAAACGTTTCTTCCTGCGCTGGTTCCAGCTCCTGTGAGAATTCCTCTTGCGTGACTGTTTCTTCTACTTGCGGCTGATAAAGTAATCGTTTCTTTGCAGGCTGGCCATTGCCAAGTGCACGCATCCGTTGTTTTCGCTGTTTTTTGGCAAGAGCTAACGCTTTTTCATATTGATGCCTCACAACAGCATTCCATCTAAAACCGCATGCCGCTGAGGTACGGTTCAGCTTGTCTCCTACTTCTTCAAACGCATTCAGCTGTGTGCTGCCCTCTCTGACGTGACGTAAGACGGTTTCTGCCAAAAGAAGATCATCTTCCTCTGACCAAGCATCTTGTCTTTGTTTTGACATGTTTAAACCCCCATATGATTTGATGGTATTAGATTAGCCAAGTTCAAGAAAGTTTATACAAGTTTGCTAAAAGGATAGTGGAAAATACTAGCTTTTATGTAAGCACGTATCGGCGGTTACAATGCGTCTTGCAAGTCCAGCCGCTTCGATGTACAATGTTGGGTGGTATATTATGACTCTTGGTTTTCCAACTGTTTCATATAGAATGAAGTTCATCATTGAAAGGAAGCGTAAGACCATGGCTAATGAGTTTCGCGTATGTGACGATTGTGATGCGACGAACCTAAAGACGTTGCTGCCTCGACTCAAATCGGTTGACCCTGATGCAAAAATTGAGATTGGCTGTCAATCCTATTGTGGTCCAGGACGAAAAAAGGCTTTTGCGTTTGTAAACAATCGCCCATTATCCGCACCAACAGAGGATGAGTTACTCGAAAAGGTTCAAAAAAAAGTCAAATAAATGTCACTGAATGTGTTCAGTCGACCTAAAAAGAGGTCCGTCCCTGTCAGGTCGGGCTTTTTACGTCCGTGCAATCTTTGAGAACACATTCACCAGCAAATTCAAGGATGTTTTCGGGGAAAGTTACCCGATATAATAGAAACACGTCTTAAAAAAAGAGGGACGAAACGATGGCGTATCCAAAAGGGAAATTATCTGAGGAAAAGGTATTTAAAGATCCTGTGCACCGTTATGTTCACGTACGGGACGCATTAATATGGGATTTAATAGGAACAAGAGAATTTCAGCGCCTGCGACGAATTAAACAGCTAGGAACCACTTACTTGACGTTTCATGGTGCAGAACACAGCCGTTTCAATCATTCACTCGGTGTATACGAGATTGTGAGACGGATTGTGGATGATGTATTCAAAGGTCGGCCGGAATGGGATGAGGGAGAACGCGAGCTTGTACTGAGTGCAGCCTTGCTTCATGACCTCGGACATGGTCCATTTTCTCATTCCTTTGAAAAGGTCTTCCACTTAGACCATGAATCGTTTACAAGAGATATTATTTTAGGGCAAACCGAAGTCAATGAAGTGCTTCGCCGGGTTAGTGATGATTTCCCGAAGCATGTGGCAGAAGTGATTGCCAAAACGTATCAAAACAAACAGGTGGTCAGTTTGATCTCAAGTCAAATTGATGCCGACCGTATGGACTATTTGCAGCGTGATGCCTACTATACAGGCGTCAGCTACGGCCATTTTGATATGGAACGTATTTTGCGCGTGATGCGTCCGAGAGAAGATCAGATTGTGATGAAGCAGAGCGGGATGCATGCGGTCGAGGATTATATTATGAGTCGCTATCAAATGTACTGGCAAGTTTATTTCCACCCAGTGACACGCAGTGCGGAAGTCATTTTAACGAAAATTCTCCATCGTGCAAAAGAGCTGCATGAAACGGGCTATATTTTCACACATGCCCCTGTTCATTTTTATTCGATCTTTGAGGGGAATGTCACCACAGAGGACTATATTAAGCTGGATGAATCCATTGTCTTATTTTATTTTCAGGCGTGGGAAGACGAAGAAGATCACGTGCTGGCTGATTTGTGCCGCCGTTTTATGAACCGCCGATTGTTCCAATATACAGAGTTTAATCCGAATGAAGAAATGACGAAATATTTCAAGCTGACCGCCTTGTTCAAGGAGGCAGGCATTGATCCTGACTATTATTTAGTCGTCGACTCTTCCTCTGACTTGCCCTACGACTTCTACAGACCAGGGGAGGAAGAAGAGAGACTGCCGATCCACCTTTTGACGCAAAGTGGTCATATTAAAGAGCTGTCGAGACAGTCAGATATTGTTGACGCCATTTCCGGTAAACGAAGAACCGATCATAAACTTTATTTCCCGATGGACTTAATTGTAGATATGTCGGAAAAAGCTGAAGAAAAGAAGGCGATCATGAAGCTGCTTGGATTGGGATAAGGAAGTACTGAAAAAGGAGATGTCGGGAATTTGTTGAAAGAGCATGCAAAGTTGATGAAGGTATTCTCTGAATCAGGGGAAATCGTTGGACGGAAGAAGCTGCAAAAGATGATTTACATAGCAAAAAAGCTAGATTTGCCTTTTTACGAGAAATACGATTTTCATTTTTATGGCCCCTATTCAGAGGAGTTGACGCTCAGAATTGAAGAGCTGTGCAACCTTGGATTCTTGGACGAAATGAAGGAAAAAAAGGGCGGATACTATCAATATCGCTATTCGCTGACGGACAATGGGAAAGAGTTTCTCGATCAGTGTGAAGTGGACATGCCTGACCTCAAAGTACTGACGCAGCAGATGAACGAGCAGTCGTCTCGTTTCCTAGAGCTCGTCTCCACAATTTTATACTTTGATGACCTGCCAGAAGATGAGGTAAAGGAAAAGGTCTTCACCATTAAAAGCAAGCAGCGCTATACGGACGAAGAATTTGAGGATGCGCTTGCTTATATTGATCAATTGAAGGAATTGAACTAGTTTCGCAAAAGCCCAGCATTTAGGGCTTTTTTTGTTTTGTAAGACCCAGACCAAAAGTGCTATTTTTCGATGAAATGTGTGCTGAAATATCCGAAAAATTAGTGAATATGACGTATTTCGACTTTTTTCTGTGTATCTAATTCCCTGTTTTTGACTGAATAGAAGGAAAATGGTGAATTTTCAGTGAATATATAACCTTGTAAAAATCAAAGGAGGGATAGGAATGAAAAAGCGTTCAGTCTTTTTGTCATTTTTATTGGTAGGTAGTTTGTTACCGGGAGTAAGTTCAGCTTCGGCACCAGTCGCGAGTGCTGGTCATGGGCATGACCATGGTCATGCGCCGTTCGAAACACATATTAGTGAGGGGTTGCCAAAGGCAAACGATTTTAAAGATTTGACGAAAGCACCTCCAATTGAACGAGATGTGAAAACAAAGGTATTAGATGAGTCTGGTAAGCAGGTAGGCTCTAGAACCTTTAAGGCGAATACAGGAGATTCTATTTCAACAAAGGCAAGTACAGGCAGTCAGAAAGTAACGGTCTATGCTGTAGCAGATGCGCAGTATCGTGCGAAATATAGTGACTGGCAGACGCGGATTGTCAGCATTATTGAGCAAGCGGACGTCACCTTTAACCGTGACCATGATGTAGACTTTGTCGTACAAGCAGTAGGATCTTGGACATCTTCTGGATCAAATGCAGAGCAAATCTTGTCAAACCTTCAGCGCAGCTTTGATGGCAGAGGATACGATTTTGTCACAGGATTTACAGCAAATCCAAACTTTGATGCGGGCGGAATCGCATATGTATACAATAGTGCACCGAGCGGAAGTGCATTTGCCGTCAACCTTGATCAAGGAACAGCGAATACAGCAAAAGCGGCTACGCATGAATACGGTCATAACTTTGGCTTACCGCATGACCCTCAAGGCAGCGGCATTGTCTGCTTAATGAATTATGATTATTCCTACACAGTCGATTTCTTTGATGCGGCTCATAAAAATCAAGTGAACCGTAACAAAGCGTGGTACAGATAAAATAAGAGACAAAAGGACAAACACCCTATGTGCTTGTCCTTTTTTTATGCTTACAGGTCGCTGATTCGTTTTCCTGCTACGGCATAGTGTTCTTTTTTCATTTCTTCAATAATGACAGAGACTTTTTCTGCACCTGCGCCTGTTGTTTCAACAACAGCATCAGTGACTTTCTCTACAAGAGCTCTTTTCTGCTCGTCTGTTCTTCCTTCTAGCATTTGAACGGTGACAATCGGCAATGCGAAAACCTCCTTTTTCCTTTTCGTGCTACGCTTCCCTTTAGTTTAAGGGACTTCTTATAGTATACTGAATGAAGTAAATCATTGTATAGAAAGAAAGAGGGATTCATGCCTTTGGACCAATTTCTTGTGTATCCATTAGAACTTATTCCATATGTCGCCATTACGCTTGTTGTTGCATTTACGATGCACGAGCTGGCGCATGCATATGTTGCGTATCGTTTCGGAGACCCGACAGCTAAGAACCAAGGGAGACTCACATTAAATCCACTGAAGCATCTTGATGTATTTGGGACGATTTTGATCTTTGTGGCCGGGTTTGGCTGGGCGAGACCTGTGCCGGTGAATCGTTATCATTTTAAAAACCCGCGCTTAGCAGGAATCTGCGTCTCGATTGCTGGCCCTTTAAGTAACTTGGTGTTGGCGTTTCTAGGCTTTTTCGTGTACGTGCTTCTTCAGAAATTTGGCGGGGAGTCGCTCATGCGCTTTGAGCCGGGAGTCGATAATTTCTTCTTAATCTTTATTAACTTGAACGTCATTTTGTTCCTATTTAACTTATTGCCACTTCCGCCGCTGGATGGGTATCGTATTATTGAGGACGTCGTCAGCCCTGGTATCCGGGCGAAAATGACGCAATTTGAACAATATGGGATCATCATTTTTCTCATATTCGTGATCACGCCGCTAGGACAGTTTGTTTTTGGTCCATTGATCGGAATGCGGGATCAAATCATATACTGGTTTAATCTTATTTTGAAGCCGCTGCTTTAGGAGGTCTAATGAATGGAAGGTAAAAAAAAGAAACCAATTGGTTTTAACATCATTAAAAAAACAGATGCAACCGACGGACACGGAGGCTTTGGAGCGGGCGCGCTCAGCCTTGATAACATTTCGCCAGTGATCATTGACGTAGAGGAAAAGGAAGCGGTCATTGATATTGGTGCAATGCATGCGAGAAGTGCCGTGGAAAAAGGGATTAAATTCTTGAAAAGCAAAGAAGAGGTACCGAACGGAAAGCCGTATTGGCTCGTATGGGTAACCATTGACCGCAGAGAAGAAGGCCCTTATTATGCGGGTGTCACGGCTTGCGAAATGACCGTCGACCGTTCAATCCGCCGCGGGTATAAGTCGCTTCCAGAGCATGTGAATTTAATGGATAAATCAATGAAGCGAAAAATCGTCGTCAGTCATATGGATGATGTCTCGAAAAAGGTGCTGGCTGATTTCTTGAAGAGTCATAATGAAGCACTATGGGAAGCATCCACAGATGAATTAAAAGAAGGATTGTCTGTCTCTGAATAATTGTGAAATTTTTGTGAAGAATGGTGAATTGCTACCAATTCCAGCTGGTTTTTGAGTAAACTGGTGTTAAAGCTAGGACATGGAGAATCCCGAGATGCAGATCTCGGGGTTTTTCATGTCTTTTTTTAACGTTTCAGCCACTTTTCCCACCATTTCTTTGGCCTTTGATCTTGAACCGGATCTTCCTCAAAAGATTTATCCTCCGCACCGTAGCAAACACCTGTCGGCTCCGTTCCTTCTATAAAATAGGTGAATACCTTTGATTCACACCCTGGACCCGCAAGATCGCCGGTTTTTGGATTGATATACACACCTTTTACACCGTCTGGCGGCATGAAGGAGGACGCTGGCTGCTTCGAGAGGGCTGATTCCATAAAGGATGCCCATATCTTTTTTGCATAGGCTGTTTCTTCGACCGAGTCAATGGTACGCCCTTTATCATAGCCCGTCCACACACCTGTGACGAGCTGGGGAGAGAAGCCGATCATCCAGCTGTCCGCTCCTGTCGTTCCTGATTTCCCTCCGTATGTTCGTGTGAGATCCTTCATAATGGTGCGGCCAGTGACACTCGTATAGCCGTTTAACTGATCATTGAACATTCCTGACATCATATCGGTGGTAACAAATGCTGCCTTTTCATCTAGGACTTGCTCTCGTTTTTGTTTCTCTTCAAAAAGCACGTTGCCTTTTGCGTCCGTTACTTTCGTAATAAAGGTTGGTTTGACTCGTTTTCCGCCATTGACAAGCATTGCGTAAGCATTGGTCATTTCAATTGGTTTGACAGGGGACGTGCCTAGGGCAAGTGATGGCACTTGATCTAGTTTTTCGTTGATGCCAAATGTTTTGCCAGCACGTACAAGCTGCTCCATTCCTAAAAATAGATGGGTTTTCACGGCATAAATATTATCAGACAGCGCCAAGGCCTGAAGCATGGTAATGCCATCATTGGCGTAATAGCCATGATAATTGCTTGGTGAATAAGCAGCACCGCTTCCTTGATCATCGAGCTCAAAAACCGTTTCTTCACTGCGCATGACGGTTGCTGGTGTAAACCCATTTTGCAAGGCAATGTAATAGAGAAGAGGTTTCATTGTTGAACCGGGCTGTCTTTTCGCTTGTGTCACTCGGTTGAATGGACTTTTCTCATAATCTCTTCCCCCTATGAGGGCGAGTACATGACCTGTTTGGGGATGGATAGCAGTAAAACCGATTTGGATATCTGATTTCGAATAGATTGTGCTTTTTAACGTCTTCTCTGCAATTTTCTGTAACTCTGGATTTAAAGTCGTTTGGATATGAAGGCCATAGGTTTCGATCTGCTCCTCAGTTAACCCCAAGCTTTGTTTCAACTCACGAATTACATCATCATAAAAATACGGGGCTTGCTTTGCTTGCAGCTGCTTATGCTGCAAAGGGCGATAGGACAGTTTTTCTTTCGCGGCTTCAGCGGCTGCCTTTTTCGTAATCATGCCGTCCTCTTGCATGTGCCTCAAAATCATATTCTTTCTTGCACCGGCTTTCTCTTCATTCACATAAGGGGAGTAGAGAGAAGGGCCCTTTGGGATACCGGCAAGTAAGGCAGATTCAGCGAGGGTCAAATTCTTCGCTTTTTTCCCGAAATACAGCCGGGACGCCGCTTCTACGCCATACGCTCCGTGACCATAATAAATGGTGTTCAAGTATCCTTCTAAAATCTCATCTTTTGTATAGTTTTGCTCTAAGCGGATCGTGTAAAAGGCTTCATTCCACTTCCGCTTCCACGTTTTATCATGATCTAAATACAGGTTTCGTGCATATTGCTGGGTGATCGTGCTGGCTCCTTGTACCTTAGCCATGGCACGAATATCAGCCACTGCAGCACCCGCCATCCGTTTCACATCAAAACCATGATGCTCATAAAAGGTTTTATCCTCTACAGCTACAGCTGCCTGCCTGATATGAGGGGACATGTCCTTTAATGGCACCCAATATCTCTTTTCTCCAAAGTTGGATTCTCCAAGCTTTGAACCATCGGCTGCATAAATGGTCGTGGATTGGGGAACTTGAACAGAAGGGGCACCTTGCCATTTGGCAAGTAAAAGAATCGTCAAAAAGACAGTGCCTGCAAATAGAAAAGCGAGCAAGCCGATAAAAAAACAGGCTCGAATCGTTTTCACGGTCATGCGGATTTTTTTATTACTCATGATTGTGTCCATGCAAAGCCCCCATTTTGACGGTTTTTTATCAGTATGGAACAAAGAAAACCGTTTTAAACAAATGATTGCAAGAGCGTGCATTAAAATTGAAGAGAACTCATGCGGTTCTTTACAATTTGATATGAATCCACTATACTTTTTTCTTGGACAATCGATATAGTCATAGCCGATAAAGGCGCTAACAATAGATGTTTGTTTATTATTGGATGAGAGGAAGATGGACAATGAGCGAACTTTGGTATACAGAGAAGCAAACGAAGAATTTTGGTATTACATTGAAGGTGAACAAAACCCTTCACACAGAACAAACAGATTTTCAGCATTTAGAAATGGTGGAAACAGAAGAGTTTGGCAATATGCTGTTTTTAGACGGTATGGTGATGACATCTGAGAAAGATGAGTTTGTATACCACGAAATGGTGGCACATGTTCCTCTTTTCACTCATCCAAACCCGGAAAATGTTCTTGTCGTAGGCGGAGGAGACGGCGGTGTTATTCGTGAGATCCTGAAGCATCCAAGTGTGAAAAAAGCGACACTTGTTGATATTGATGGCAAAGTCATCGAATACTCGAAGAAATTCCTTCCTTCGATTGCTGGGAAACTAGACGATCCTCGTGTAGATGTTAAAGTCGGAGACGGCTTTATGCACATTGCTGAAGCTGACAATGAGTATGATGTCATCATGGTGGACTCAACTGAACCAGTTGGACCAGCTGTGAACCTGTTCTCTAAAGGATTTTACGCAGGAATTTCAAAAGCACTCAAAGAAGACGGTATTTTCGTGGCACAAACGGACAACCCTTGGTTCACACCTGAGCTAATTACAAATGTACAGCGCGATGTGAAAGAGATTTTCCCAATCACGAAGCTTTACACAGCGAATATTCCAACGTATCCAAGTGGTCTTTGGACATTTACCATCGGTTCAAAAAAATATGATCCACTTGCTGTAGAAGACAGCCGTTTCTTTGATATTGAGACTAAATATTACACAAAAGAATTGCACAAAGCGGCATTCGTTCTGCCGAAATTTGTGAGTGACTTAATCAAATAAATCAAGCGAAGTGGAAATGCGCAAATGACAGTTTGCGCATTTTTTGAAGCGTAAAAGGAGGAATCTTGCATGAGATTCGACGAGGCTTATTCAGGAAAAGTGTTTATTGGAAGTCATCCGACATGGGAAGATGCAAAAGTCATTTTATACGGTATGCCGATGGATTGGACCGTCAGTTATAGACCGGGCTCACGTTTTGGCCCAAACCGTATTCGTGAAGTTTCGATTGGATTAGAGGAATACAGCCCTTATTTAGATCGTGAACTGCACGAGGTACCATTCTTTGATGCCGGTGACATTCCGCTTCCTTTTGGAAATGCACAGAAAAGCTTAGACTTAATTGAAGAGTATGTCGACAGCATTTTAGAAAAAGGGAAGTTTCCATTAGGAATGGGCGGTGAGCATCTTGTGTCTTGGCCGGTTTTCCGTGCGATGCATAAGAAATACCCTGATTTGGCGATTATTCATATGGATGCACATACGGATCTTCGTGAGGAATATGAGGGTGAGCCTCTGTCTCATTCAACACCGATTCGTAAAGTAGCAGGACTTATTGGACCTGAGAATGTGTTCTCTTTCGGGATTCGTTCTGGGATGAAGGAAGAATTTGAATGGGCAAAAGAAGCGGGCATGCACATTTCTAAATTTGAAGTGCTGGAGCCATTGATGCAAGTATTGCCAAAGCTGAAGGGGCGTCCAGTTTATGTGACGATCGACATTGATGTATTAGACCCGGCTCATGCACCTGGTACAGGCACGGTGGATGCTGGCGGTATTACATCGAAAGAGCTGCTAGCATCTATTCATGCCATTGCAGGATCTGAGGTTCAAGTAGTCGGTGCAGATCTTGTAGAGGTAGCACCTGTATATGATCATTCCGACCAAACAGCGAATACAGCGAGCAAGCTTTTACGCGAAATGCTGCTTGGATTTGTGAAATAAAAAAACCTGTCCAATTTCTAATTGGACAGGTTTTTCAAAAGTAATATCTACCAATTTATACAAACGGCTAGGCCGCCAACACCTGTAATTTCGGCAGCAAGTCCTTTAAAAGCTTCGCCGCCAATTTTCAACTTTTCCTCCCATGATGTAGCACCAGCTAATAGTTTTGCAGTCTCTTTTATTCCACCTAATTCTTTTACGTATTTTTTTACTTTTATAATTTTAGCTGCAGCAAACAAGTTAGAACCTATAAACCAAGCTATTGCTGCTGAACACGCAGCGATCTTAGACCAATCTGGATCAGCAATAATTGGGAAAGCAGTTTTGCTATTAAAATCTACAACTTGTATTAGTGTATTTCCATCAGTTTTATAATAAGTAGGGACATCTTGATTATTGGCATCCTTTGCCCAAGCTGGACTAAATATAGAAGTGATCATATTTTCTTTGTTAACTACATAAACTTCTCCTGTGTCGAATTCACTACCCAAATACTCCGCTGCAGTTACCAATTTACTACCCCTAGGCAAATTCATTTTAAATCGATATTCTTTAGGAGCTTTTTGATCATTAATCTGTATTAAACTCTTTAGACCGTCATTTGTCGGTTGAACAGCGTAAATTACATTTTCCTTATCATTATTATTATAAACTACAGTTCCATTTGGAGAAATTACACCTTTTTTGATATTTTCGGAAGGCAAAGATATATTAGTTGAGACATCAAGTTGAATAGGTGAATTAGGATCTTTTGGCACTTCATATCCTTTTGTAGTATTTCCATACTTGTAAGTATTATTACTTTTGATTGATTTCAATATCCCGTTTATTCCTGTAATATTTTCTATATCACTAGCGGGGTTCATTTCTTCCTTTGCATGCGTTATTTTAGGGTTAATAATCGTTCCAATTAGAGCTAACGTGATTAGAATAGGGATTGATGAGTACAATTTTCTTTTCATAAAAACTCCTCTTTCTTAAATTAGTATATTCCATATATAATATTTAACATAAATTCTATTATAAGTAAATGGAGGAATAAAATGTTATCTTCTATATTCATGGTGTTACTCGCTTTATGTGTTTTAGCGGCAGGTTTTATTACACTGAAAAAAGAGTTGGCAACTGATCCACCAGTTTTTGCTTCTAAAAAGGAAGGAAAGGAGGAGTTAGTTGGTTTGTTTCAGGATCGAGGTTTTTTCTATCTTACGGCCATTGCGTTATTTATGCAGGTGGTATTTAAAAAGGGACAAATCGTTCCATTTGATTTTTTTCAAGTGTTTTTGGCGAGTTCGGGAATACAAGCTCTTTTTTATTTAATTAAAAGAAAAGATTTGGGGTTAAAGGCAGTACTTGTTGTGTTAGTCAGTTTTATCTTCCTATTTTTCTAAAGAGCAGTTTATCTGCTCTTTTTTTATGTTAGAAAAAGTTTAATCGCAGTGAAGAAGAGAAATGATGGTATGATAGGCGATCATGAATATGGTATACTATTTTAGTTAAACGGGTCTTAGCAAAGGAAGTGCAAAATGACACAAAACCAAATTTCAATTCATGTCAAGTCAGTGATGAAACCAGAGACGGAGCCGGCTGAAACGATCGAATTCCGCACGACTGGAACGTATCAAGAGAAGAATGACAAAACGTATCTCACTTACCATGAAGAACATGAAATGGGTCAAGTAAAAACCGTTGTGAAAATGAGTGAAAAAGAAATTTTTGTCATGAGATCAGGTGCCATTCAAATGAAGCAGCGCTTTCTCATCGGAGAAACGACCGTCACACATTACACGATGCCCTTCGGTACACTACAGCTTGATGTACACACACATGGCATTGATCTAGATGTGGACAAGGGACTGCTGCACATTACGTACGATATGCTGACAGGGGAAGATCAAAAGCATTTACATACATTATCGATTTCGTATAAGGAGGATTTACGTTCATGAATATCGCAGAACAGGTCAAAGATGCGTTAAAAGAAGAAATCATTGCGGCAGTCGTCAAAGCAGGACTTGCTGATGAAAGCCAGGTACCAGATGTCCTTTTAGAAGTGCCGAAAGACAAAACTCACGGTGATTACTCCACCAACATGGCGATGCAGCTTGCCCGCATTGCGAAAAAAGCACCTCGCCAAATCGCAGAGGACATTGTCAATGCGTTTGATAAAGGGAAAGCTTCTATTGAAAAACTGGATATCGCAGGTCCAGGGTTCATTAACTTTTATATGAACAATCAGTATTTAACAAAGCTCATCCCAGCTGTCCTTGAAGCAAAAGAGGCATATGGCGAAACAAATACAGGCGGCGGCCAAAAGGTGCAAGTCGAATTCGTTTCAGCCAACCCAACAGGTGACCTTCATCTTGGACATGCCCGCGGAGCAGCTGTAGGTGATTCTCTTTGCAACATCCTTGATAAAGCAGGGTTCGATGTGAGCCGTGAATACTATATCAACGATGCAGGGAATCAAATCAATAATCTCGCTTTATCTGTAGAAGTACGTTACTTTGAGGCACTCGGTCTTGAAAAAGAGATGCCTGAAGACGGCTACAGAGGAGAAGACATCAAAGGCATCGGGCAAAAGCTTGCGTATGAATTTGGTGACCGTTTCGTGCATGAGCCAGAAGAAGAGCGGATGAAGTTCTTCCGTGAATACGGATTAAAATACGAATTAGAGAAATTGCGTGTAGACCTTGAGAATTTCCGTGTTCCATTTGATGTATGGTATTCAGAAACCTCTTTATATGAAAACGGAAAAATCGAACCAGCGCTGGAAACACTTCGTGAAAAAGGCTATGTCTTTGAAGAAGACGGTGCAACATGGCTGCGTTCAACTGATTTTGGTGATGACAAGGACCGTGTGCTGATTAAAAAAGACGGCAGCTTCACTTACCTGCTTCCAGACATCGCATACCATAAAGACAAACTAGACAGAGGCTTTGACCAGCTCATTAACATTTGGGGAGCGGACCATCACGGCTATATCCCCCGAATGAAAGCGGCGATTCAAGCACTTGGATATCCAGCTGGCAAGCTCGAAGTAGAAATCATTCAGCTCGTTCACCTTTACAAAAACGGTGAAAAGATGAAAATGAGTAAGCGTACAGGAAAAGCTGTCACCATGCGTGACCTGATTGAAGAAGTAGGCTTAGATGCCACTCGTTATTTCTTTGCGATGAGAAGTGCGGCGACACACATGGACTTTGACCTAGACTTAGCCATCTCTACGTCTAACGAAAACCCTGTGTACTACGCACAATATGCACATGCGAGAATTTGCAGCATGCTGCGTCAAGGTGAAGAAAAAGGCTACGAGCCGAGCCTTGAAAAAGCAGATTTCTCTCACATTCAATCGGAAAAAGAATACGATCTTCTCAAAATCATTGGCAGCTTCCCAGAAGTTGTAGCAGAAGCAGCTGAAAAGCGCATTCCGCACCGCGTGACGAACTATATTTATGACCTTGCATCAGCCCTTCACAGCTTCTACAATGCCGAGAAGGTTATTGATGTAGAAAACGAAACAAAAACAACAGCACGTCTTTCACTCATGAAAGCAACACAAATCACGCTTGCTAATGCATTAAAACTAATTGGCGTATCTGCACCGGAAAAGATGTAATACAAAAAAGCCCCGCTCTACTATAGGAGTGGGGCTTTTTTATAAGAAAACACCCGCTATCTTCTAAGGACAGCAGGTGTTGAACATTACCCAAGCGTATTAATAATGTTAGAAATAGAATCGAATAATTGACTAAGTACATCAGAGAACATGTTGCCCCCTCCTCTCTTTTCTTTTTACATCTACTTAACGAAGGGGATGGAGGGTTGGATCACTTTTTTCTGAAAAAATTTTATAAAAGATCGTGGCATAGAAAAAAGCACCGTTTATTTGGGTGCTTTTTTGGCTCTGTTTTATGATAGAATGCGCAGCTGCACGGCTCCATCTTTACACGCTAGCTTCACGTCTCCGCCAATCGGTAAGGTGAAGACCGGCTGCGTATGTCCGATATCGACATCGTAGATCACTGGGATGTGTTTGAGCATTGGATGTTTATCTAAAATGAACCTCAAATGTTCCTCTGTCATCTCGGATTTCTTTTGGAAGCGTCCGATGATCAACCCTTTGATTGATTCTGCATGCTGCATGAGGGAGGTGAGGTCTCTGGCGAACATTTCAGGGAAGACCAACTCATCATCCTCTACAAATAAGATGGCATCCTTGATTTGAGGCATAAACGATGTCCCTTGTAGTAAGTTCAGTGTACAAAGGTTTCCGCCAAACAAGGTGCCTTCAGCTGTTCCTTCCTGATACATTTTCCATTTCGTCGGATGAAACTGCCTGTTCGCTTGATCGAGATACCACGCGTCATCACTCCATTTTGTCGAAGGGATCACATCAAATGGCTCACCGCCGTTCATCAAGCAGGCCTGAAACATAGCGGACTGCTCCTCTTGCCCCTGCTCCATTTGGAAGCTGGAGAAATGGGGTCCAGAGTATGTCACCATATCACATTTGGCGGTAATGGCGCTTGCGAGTGCGGTGATATCACTGTAGCCGCAAAGAACTTTAGGATGCTGACGAATCAAGTCGTAATCAATGTAAGGCAAGAGTTCATTGCAATTGAAGCCTCCGATGGCTGTCAAAATACCGTCGACTTCGTCATCTGTGAACGCCTCATGCAGATCAGACAAGCGGTGTTCAATGGATAACGAGGAATGAAGATCACATTCAAACGCGTGTTTTCCAAAAGAGACAGTGAAACCTAAGGTCTCTAAACGTTTTTTTGATTGAGAGATTCCATCTTCTGATAAAATGCTGGCACTTCGGCTTGGAGCAATGACACGAATATGATCGCCCTTTTTTAAAGGAGAGGGTGTATGCATAAACAAATCTTCCTTTCCATCACATATTTCTCCATTATATCGGATCAAATGGTCCAAGTCTGTAAAAGCTAGGAGAAAGGCATAGGCCGTGCGTTTCATACAAGCTGTGCAAAGGGTATGGAAGAGAAAAAGACAGAAACGAATGAGGGCGGAGAATGTGAAAAAGAGGAGACTGGAATTTTTATTTTTATATTTTATGATATTCGGGGCATATGTGGTGTATTGGTGGCCGGTGCCAGCGTGGAGCATTCAGCTGTACGCGGCAGTTTATATCGCCATTATTTTATTTAGTATCATCTCACTCATGCTAGAGAACCGTACATCACAGCACACGTTGTTATGGATGTATGTGCTGATCTTTTTCCCGATCATTGGCTATATGTTTTATTTGTTCTCAGGACAGCTCTATGTGAAAGGTCATTTATTCAAATCAAAGAGAATGTACAACCGTGAAAAGTTACGCAGAATATCTGAGCTTGAGAGCAAGCCGGATGAATCGCGTCTAACCGAAAATCAGCGAACTTTTTTTCATTACACAGAAAAAGCAACAGGCATGCATGTGAACACAAATAGTGATATGGACATTTTAAAGAATGGGGAGGAGACTTTTCCCCGTATTTTTGAAGAATTAAAAAAGGCAAAATCGTTCATCCATATAGAATACTACATGTTCAAATCAGATTTCCTCGGGCACCGGATGATGGAGATTCTGATAGAAAAAGTGAAAGAAGGGGTAGAGGTTCGCTTCATCTATGATGCGGCTGGCAGCATTCGCTTCTCCCGAAAAGATATTAAACGCTTGAAGCAGGAAGGAGTAAAAGTCGCTCCTTTTCTGCCTTTAAAATATGGTTTTTTTAATCAAAAATTCAATTTCCGAAATCACCGCAAAATCGTGATAATTGATGGGAAGACAGGGTTTGTCGGTGGGTTAAATGTCGGAAAAGAATATGTCGGACGTGATGAAAATATCGGTTTTTGGCGTGATACGCATACCATGTTAAAGGGTGAGGCTGTTCAAACCCTTCACTCTGTTTTTATGCTCGACTGGGAGTATGTATCAGATGAAGTATTAATTGATGATCCGAAGTATCATACGCCGCACTCTGTGACGGGAGAGGATGTCATTCAGGTTGTACCGACTGGACCCGATATGAAAGAAAGTATGAGTGATTTATATGATGCACTCATCTCAAATGCGAAACAATTTGTCTGGATTGCAACACCTTATTTTGTCCCAAATGAATCCCTTCGTACAGCATTAAAAATTGCTGCTACAAGAGGGGTGGATGTCCGGGTGATGGTTCCGGAGATCAATGACGGCTTTCTCACACAATACGCCACACGATCCTATTTTTCTGAGCTTCTAAAAGAAGGTATCAAGGTGTATCACTATCAAAAGGGCTTCATGCATCAAAAAGTGATGATCGCAGATGGAGAACTTGCCTCTGTCGGCACCGCAAATGTGGATATGAGAAGCTTTCAGCTCAATTTTGAGGTCAATGTCTTTACAGCCGCGAAAAAGCCAATTGAGCAACTGATGGCCCACTATGAGGAAGATATGAAAGAATGTGAGCAAATGGGACCTGTTCATTTTTATAAAAGAGGGTTAAAAGAGCGATTGAAGGAATCATTTGCCCGGTTGTTTTCTGGCGTGTTATGAGGATTTCAAGTCAAAGAAATCATTTCCTGATCTAGTATTTTAAAGAGGATTCCTCTATAATTGAAAATGATTATCAATTATAGAGGAAATGAGGTTCTTTTACATATGCTAAAACGCTTTTTCGCCTATTACAGGCCCTATCGAGGTCTGTTCTTTTTAGATTTCTTTTGCGCTGTCGCCGTTGGATTGATGGAACTGGGTTTCCCGCTTATCGTGAACTACTTCATTGATACATTATTGCCAACAGGGAACTGGGCGGTCATTGGCTGGACCGCACTTGCGCTGTTTGTCATTTATGCACTCAGCTCGGTTATGCAATTTATTGTGTCGTACTGGGGGCATATGCTTGGAATTAATATTGAAACAGATATGAGGAAGAAGCTGTTTGATCACTTTCAGCGCCTATCCTTTAAATTCTTTGATAACAACAAAACGGGTAAGCTCATGTCACGGATGACAAACGACCTCATGTACATTGGAGAAGTGGCGCATCACGGTCCTGAAGATTTGTTTATAGCGATTATGACAATTCTTGGTGCCTTTGCTGTCATGCTGATGATTAACTGGCAGCTGGCTATTTTAACCTTCCTGATCATGCCTGTCATCATCTGGCTTGCCCTTCATTTTAATAAGAAAATGACGCATGCGATTACACAGCTGAACAATGACATTGGAGACTTTCATGCAAGGGTTGAAAACAATATCGGCGGCATTCGTCTTGTTCAAGCCTTTGCCAATGAACATTTCGAGAAAAAACGTTTTGCTGAAAACAACAACCGGTTTCGGAAGGCGAAGCTTCTTTCTTATAAAATTATGTCGGTCAATGGATCGATCAGTTACATTCTCACACGTCTTGTGACACTGTTTGTCCTTCTCGCAGGTACATGGTTTGTCCTGCAAGGTCAATTAACGGCAGGTGGCTTTATCGCGTTTGTTCTGATCACAAATGTTTTATTTAGACCGATTGATAAAATCAACACGGTCATTGAAATGTATCCGAAAGGCATTGCGGGCTTTAAAAGCTATGTCGATTTGCTAGAAACAGAGCCGGATGTGAAGGATACAGAGGGAGCACGTGATGTATACGGACTGAAAGGTGAAATTGAATATCGAAACGTGACATTTGGCTACGATGAGCACAGCCATGTGCTAAAGGATATCGATTTAAAGATCAAACAAGGAGAAACGGTTGCGTTTGTCGGGCCTTCAGGAGCGGGGAAATCAACCATTTGCAGTCTGCTGCCTCGTTTTTATGATGTGGATGAAGGGGACATCACGATTGATGGTGTAAGCACAAAGTCGATGACATTGTCTTCTTTAAGGCAGCAGATCGGTATTGTGCAGCAGGATGTCTTTTTATTCTCGGGCACCATTCGTGAAAACATTGCGTACGGCAACCTAGAAGCCAGTGATGCAGAGATTTGGGAGGCTGTAAGAAGTGCGCATTTAGAGGAACTCGTTCAGCGTTTCCCAGAAGGGTTAAATACCGTGATAGGTGAGCGCGGCGTCAAACTGTCAGGCGGTCAAAAGCAGCGTCTGTCGATTGCGCGGATGTTCCTGAAAAACCCGTCCATTCTCATTCTAGATGAAGCCACATCAGCACTTGATACAGAAACAGAAAAAGCCATACAGGATGCACTGAGCGAACTAGCTGTCGGCAGGACAACACTCGTCATTGCCCACCGCCTTGCGACAATTAAACACGCCGACCGTATCATCGTCGTGACAGAGGAAGGCATTCAAGAACAAGGCCGCCACCAAGACTTAATCCAAATGGGCGGCGTATACAGCAGACTGCACGAAGCGCAGTTTGGTCATTAAGAAGAAAGAGAAAGCCCTTTTGATAAAGGGCTTTCAGCGTGTAGACAAACCCTCGCATTCGTTGTCAGTCCTGCGCTCTGGTGCTCACGAATGTTCAATTCGCTCCGCTCCAGTGCTCGTCCTTCCTAGACTGCAAAGGTTTTCTATCACGCTGAAAAAAGATAAAGGACTAAAATAAAGATCATTATAGCCCTTTGTCAAAAATCTGAAAGCCCTTTTGATAAGGGGCTTTTTTTGTTAGGATAGAAAAAACTCGTGTAGGAAGGATCTGATGGAATGAAGGGGCTTCGGCGATTACAAAAGGGAGATAAGATCGGTATTTTTTCACCTTCAAGTCCTGCATCAGCGACCTCGCCTCTTAGGTATCAGCGGGCGAAGAAGTGGCTTGAGCAAAAAGGATTCATTGTGGTACCAGGATCATTAACAGGGAAAGAGGATCACTACCGTTCAGGTACAATTCAAGAACGAGCCGATGAGCTGAATGAGCTAATGGCTAGAGAGGACTTGGCGTGCGTTATGTCAATGATTGGCGGGACAAATTCAAATAGTTTGCTGCCTTATCTTGATTTTGAGCTGCTGAATCAACATCCGAAAATCATGATCGGTTATTCAGATGCGACAGCGATTCTTTTAGCAGCCTACGAAAAAACGGGACTGCCTGTATTCTACGGACCGGCGCTTGTCCCATCTTTTGGAGAGTTTGAACCGTTCGTCGCTTATACATATCAGTCGTTCGAAGACATCCTGATGCAGCCTCAAACCATTCCTTATCAGGTCAAAAAACCACCTTTTTGGACGGATGAACGAATCAATTGGGAAGAAAAGACGCGTGATAAAAAGCAGCGTCCAAACGATTGGCTGTGCGTCATAGAGGGACAGGCAGAAGGTAGATTGATCGGCGGGAATCTGAATGCCATGTACGGTATATGGGGAAGTGAGTTCATGCCAGCCATTCAAAACGGAGACGTCCTCCTTATTGAAGATTGCATGAAAACCGCTTCGGTTGTAGAAAAAAACTTCTCTTTATTGAAAGTAAATGGAGTGTTTGAGCGGGTATCAGGTATTCTTTTGGGAAAACATGAGCTGTTTGATGATGAGGGAACGGGAAAAGAACCTTACGAGATTTTACTTGAGGTGCTTGGAGAGACAAAGAGACCGCTCATCGCAGATTTTGACTGTGCCCATACACACCCGATGCTTACGATGCCAATCGGGGTACAAGTGAAAATGGATGCAGCTTCAAAACAAGTTTGGTTGGCAAAAGAGTGGATATAACAAAAGAGCGGCCTGAGGGCTGCTCTTTTTTATGAAACCTGCTCTTTTTCAAATGGCTGCAAGAGATCTTGCGCTTTTTTTCCCTCTACGACAATTAAGTAATCAGACTCTAAATGAGTGAGCCTGAAGGTTTCAAGCTCTACGATGTTCTTGATGTTGCACATTGTTTTTTTAGAATACACATATAGACGATGTTGAGCCTGGTGGCATTTTTGATAAAGAGAAATAAGCTTATGTAAATTCAATGCTTTCGCAGCGATTTGGATTGAATAGATTTGAGACATCTTCATATCCTCCTGTTAATTACTTTCTCACAATAGCTTTGTTACCCCTGTTTGCACAGGGATAAACCTTTCTCTATGATTTCCACTCAAAGGTTCCTCCGCCCGTTCGCTTATTGCCTCTTATCGCAGACAGCTCTTCGACAAGTCGGAGCAGTGCCTGATCCTTTAACTTCGCCTCAATCATAAAATCTACATCACGCCCATACGGTTTTAATGCATGAAAAAGCGGTAAGACAAAGGACATATCTACACCATCTGCATGACTGCGTATGGCTTTTTCTGATTTAGGTGAGGATAAATGGATTTTAGGCGGAATGCCAGTGCTCGTCCAAGTGTCGAACATTCTTGGCAGAATGTCTTCAAGCGCGGCATCGTCATCTTTATTGGCCACGTGATGATGGTAATCAAAAACAAATGGAATACCTTGCTTTTCACATACACCAAGGGTTTCTAACGACGTATACGTTTTGTCATCATTCTCAAGCGTCATTCTCGCCTTGATATGCGCCGGAAGCTTTTTGATATTGTCATCAAAACGTTGAAGCGCCGATTCTTTATCACCGTACGCACCGCCCACATGAATGTTCATATAGCCTTCCTTTTCGAGCTTCATCGCCTCAAGCATTTGATAATGGTACGTCATATCGATCACGGCATTTTCTGTGATTGAAGGCTTTGAGCTAGTAAACAAGGTAAATTGATTAGGGTGAAAGCTCACACGTAATCCGTGCCGTTTCACCAACTCGCCAATTTCATGAAACTCCTTTTGAAAAGGTGTCACAAAGTCCCAGCGCACATCGGGATGGGTCGCGAGCGGGACGATCGAACTTGAAAAACGGTAAAGCGGGATATCATGGGCAATGGCGAAATAGAGCGTTCTTAATGTATTCACGAGATTGGCTTTCGTTGTTCGCAATAAAGCCTCTTCTCTCTCTTCCTTTGAGAGCTTACTGTATCTTGCAAAGGTCAGCGACTTGGCAGGAGAAGCTTCCCACAAGGTGACGGCATTGGATACATAACCAAATCGATAACGCATAGGTCATCTCCTTTATAAAAAGTACGAGAACATGGCGCCAACCCATTCCAGCGGACGTGACAAAAGCGGACGCTGGGTCAATTTCTCCTCTGTCATAAGCTCAGACACTTCCATGTGCTCCCGAATTTTTTCCTCTACGTGTGCAGTAAAGTCGGCATCATCAATGGCGACGTCTACTTCCTCATTTAGAAACAAGCTGCGTTTATCAAAATTTGCCGTGCTAATCATACAGCGTCTCTGGTCAATTAGAATGGCTTTCGCATGATAAAATCCTTTATAAAAACGATACACAAGGCAGCCAGAGGCAATGAGGTCTTTCAAATAATGAAATCCAGCCTCTTTGACAAGTGGATGATCCGCTTTCATTGGGATGATGATTTCAACCGTGACACCTCGCTCTCGTGCATCAAGCAGTGCACTCAGAAGAGGGGCAGATGGAATAAAGTAAGGCGTACAGATGATGATCTGCTTTCTCGCCTGCTGAATATCTTTGAGAAACAAAGCTTCTAAAGAAAAACCAGCAGTCGCGCGTGTTGTGCATTGTAGTGTTCCCAGTTCCAAAGCAGGAAAAACCTCATATTGCAGCTGATGAATGCCAGATGACCGGTATAAATCATTTAAAAACACATGCTGGAGATCTGCGACAACTTGCCCTGTCATGCGCAAATGATAATCTTTCCAAATGCCAAACTGGCCATTTTTTCCAACATATTCATCGCCAATATTAAACCCGCCAATATAGCCAATCTTTCCATCAATCACCGTAATTTTACGATGATTTCTCATGTTTAACCGATAAATCAAAAAAGGGAAACGAGGCTTATTTAAAAAGTAAAATTGGATGCCGCTTTTTTCTAGCATATCAATGGACTTTTGATCAAACGGATAGGACCCTAGTCGATCGGTCAGCAAAAAGACTGAAACCCCTTGTTCCGCTTTGGCTTTCAGTGCTTGTAAGACCCTTTGGCCAATCTTGTCGTTCTTTACAATAAAGAACATCATATGAATAGAAGAAGAGGCCTGTTGAATATCCGCGAGCAGCTGATCAAAAAATGGTTCGCCATCATGATAAAAAGCTGCATCACCGCTTGTTTTGTCAAAAGACCGTTCAAAAGCGCGGGTAGAAAAATATTTCTTTCCCATATAAAGGTCTACCATCACGAGAAAAACGATGGCAATGAGTACGAGTAGGATGATCAATGCGATCATGAAGCTTCCTCCTTTTTTGCATATTTCAATAGTGTACCCAAACGTGTAAAAAATATTGACTGAATGCTCATTCATTATTTATGATAGAGGTACAACATAGAAACGGAACAAAGTGGTTTTTGGGGAATGAAAGGGGGAGCAAGATGAATAGCCTTTTAATAATGAACTTGATCGCATTTGCGGCGGTGACCGCTTACGCTGTGTATTTGTTTATTTATCTCATTCGAACACGAGCGGCGTATATTCGTCTTGGTAAAAAAGAAGAATTTCAACAAGACATGAAGAAACGCTTAGAGCGTGTTTGGGTCAATGTGTTTGGGCAAAAGAAGCTGTTAAAGGACAAGAAGAGCGGCATCATTCATGTGCTGTTTTTCTACGGATTTATCCTTGTACAGTTCGGAGCCCTTGATTTTATTATGAAGGGACTCGTTCCGGGCAGCGGACTCCCTTTAGGTCCGCTTTACGGTGTCTTTACCTTTTTCCAAGAGGTGGTCACACTTCTCATTTTAGTAGCCGTTGTTTGGGCATTCCATAGAAGGTATGTGGAGAAGCTTGTCCGTTTAAAACGAGGCTTTAAATCAGGTCTAGTGCTTTTATTTATTGGCGGCTTGATGCTGACAGTCTTACTGGGGAACGGGATGAACATCATTTGGCATGGACACTCTCTATCACCAACTGAGCCAATCGCCTCCAGTATTGCTTTCTTGCTGGGCGGAATTTCACCTCTTGCAGCAACGGTCGTTTTTTATGTCGCATGGTGGGTGCATCTCCTTATTTTGCTGACATTCTTAGTATATGTCCCGCAGTCAAAGCACGCTCACCTCATTGCAGGACCGGTGAATGTATTTGCCAGCAGATTAGACCCGCCAGGCAAGCTGCAAAAAATTGATTTTGAAGATGAGACACAAGAGACCTTCGGTGTGGGAAAAATTGAAGACTTCCGTCAGTCACAGCTGATCGACCTTTACGCCTGTGTGGAATGCGGGCGCTGCACAAATATGTGCCCAGCAACAGGAACAGGGAAGATGCTGTCTCCAATGGATTTGATTTTAAGGTTAAGAGATCATTTAACAAATAAAGGGGCCGCCATTACATCGAAGACACCATGGGTCCCGCAGCTTGCCTTCAGGCAGACAACAGGAAATCAGCTGGCGCTGCAGGCGAGAGGAGCAGGTGCAGAGGAATCGGCGGCCAGCTCAATGTATCATCCTTCTCTCATTGGTGAGGTCATTACAGAAGAAGAAATTTGGGCATGTACGACGTGCCGAAACTGTGAAGACCAATGCCCTGTCATGAATGAACACGTCGACAAGATTATTGATATGCGCAGATATCTTGTGCTGACCGAAGGGAAAATGGATGCAGATGCACAGCGTGCCATGACAAGCATTGAGCGCCAAGGGAACCCGTGGGGATTGAACCGGAAAGAAAGAGAAAATTGGCGTGAACTGAGAGAAGATGTGCATGTGCCGACAGTAAAAGAGCTGAAAAAAGCAGATCAAACCTTCGATTATTTATTCTGGGTTGGTTCAATGGGGGCATATGACAATCGAAGCCAAAAAATTGCGCTTGCCTTTGCAAAGCTCCTCAACGAAGCAGGGGTCTCCTTTGCCATCCTAGGCAATAAAGAGAAAAACTCAGGCGATACACCAAGAAGACTTGGAAACGAATTTTTATTCCAAGAGCTTGCTGCAAAAAATATTGAAGAATTCCAGAAAAACGGGGTCACAAAGATCGTCACGATTGATCCGCACGCCTACAATTTATTTAAAAATGAGTATCCAGACTTCGGACTTGAGGCAGAAGTGTACCATCATACAGAATTACTGGCAGAGCTAGTGAAAGAAGGGAAAATAACGCCTGTACATGAAGTGAACGAAGTGATTACCTTCCACGACTCTTGCTACCTAGGCAGATATAACGAGGTGTATGATCCGCCGAGAGACATTTTAAAAGCCATCCCTGGTGTGACGCTGAGAGAAATGGAGCGTCATCGTGAAACCGGTATGTGCTGCGGTGCAGGCGGGGGCTTAATGTGGATGGAAGAAGAGACAGGTACCCGGATTAACACTGCCCGAACGGAGCAGGCGTTACAAGTGCAGCCGTCCATCATCAGCTCAGGGTGTCCTTATTGCTTAACGATGCTGGGAGATGGCACGAAGGCGAAGGAAGTAGAGGAGCAGGTAGGTACATTTGATGTCGCAGAGCTTCTTGAAAAATCAGTGTTTGGCGAAGCTGGAAAGCAGGTTTCGTAAACAAAACAGGCCGATGAATAGAATGTTCATCGGCTTATACATGGCGCTGTACATCTGCTGTTCAGATAATATGTAAGCGGTAACAAAAGGGAGGGGACATACATGAGTAAGACAGTCATTGTATCTGGAGCAAGAACACCATTTGGAAAACTAGGCGGTGCTTTCAGCGGATTGACTGCCGCAGAACTAGGCGGAATAGCGATCAAAGCTGCACTGGAAAGAGTGCCGAGTTCGCATCATGTGGATGAGGTCATCATGGGAAGTGTTTTGCAGGGAGGACAAGGTCAGATTCCTTCAAGGCAAGCAGCAAGATATGCTGACCTTCCGTGGTCCGTTCCGACGCAAACTATCAATAAAGTCTGTGCATCAGGAATGCGCAGTGTGAGCACAGCAGATCAAATCATTCGAGCTGGAGATGCTGAGGTCATCGTAGCGGGCGGTATGGAATCCATGTCACACGCCCCTTATTTGCTAAAAAAAGCGCGATGGGGCTACAAAATGGGGGATGGTGCGGTACAAGATGCGATGATTTTAGATGGATTAACCTGTTCGTTTACAGGCGTTCATATGGGTGAGTATGGGAGCATGGCTGCAAAGGAGCTTGGTATCACGCGGGAAGAGCAAGACCTTTGGGCACTAAGAAGTCATGAACGGGCCATCGAAGCGCAGAAAAACGGCTTTTTTCAACAGGAAATCACCCCAGTCACCGTCAAGACGAAAACGGGAGAGCGGCTGATCACAGAAGATGAATCCCCGCGGCGTGATACGTCATATGAACGGCTGTCAAAGCTCATGCCTGTTTTTGATCAAACGGGTACCATTACCGCTGGAAATGCACCAGGTGTCAATGATGGAGCAAGTGCGCTTCTTTTAATGAAAGACACATATGCGGAGCAGCATGACGTAAAGCCAATGGCAGTCGTGCTTGGGCATACGCAGGTAGCCGTAGAGGCAAAGGATTTTCCGAAAACACCAGCCTTTGCCATCGAGAAGATATTACAGAAAACAGGCAAGCGTCTAGAGGATATCGATCTCTTTGAAATCAATGAAGCCTTCTCAGCTGTGGCGCTGGCATGTGAAAAAATAACCGGGCTGGACCGGCGGAAAATGAATATCAATGGTGGTGCAGTAGCGCTTGGTCATCCCATTGGTGCAAGCGGAACACGTATCATATTGACCTTGATTCATGCATTGAGACAAAGAGGCGGAGGCATTGGCATCGCGGCGATTTGCAGTGGAGGCGGTCAAGGAGATGCCATCATGATAAAGGTAGATTAAAAGGGAGGCGTTCATCGTCATGAGTACAGAAGAGACCGTCATGGTCGTTGGAGCAGGTCAAATGGGATCAGGCATTGCCCAAGTTTTTGCTCAGTCAGGCTACACAGTCCTGCTGCATGATGCATCTGAAAAGCAGATTCATCGAGCCATTTCCTCCATGACCAAACAACTGACGAAACGAGCAGAAAAAGGAAAGCTGGCCCATCAGGCAGTCCGAGATATTACGCAGCGGCTTGCCGTTTCCACAGATTTAAAGGACGTGCAGCAGACTCATTTAGTGATTGAAGCTGCATCTGAACAAATGAGTGTGAAAAAACAAATCTTTGAAACACTTGATCAATTTGCAGAGGCGAAGACGATATTTGCAACAAACACATCTTCCTTGTCAATCACAGAATTAGCAGCTGTTACGGGGAGACCGGAGCAAGTGATTGGCATGCATTTTATGAACCCGGTGCCTGTCATGAAACTGGTTGAGGTCATTCGAGCGCTGCAAACAAGTGACGACACGTATCAAATCGTTTATGAAACAGCAAAGACATTAAACAAAACCCCAATTGAAGTGGAAGACTTCCCAGGGTTTGTATCAAATCGCATATTGATGCCAATGATCAATGAAGCCATTTACACCCTTTATGAAGGCGTGGCAGATGCAGAAAGCATTGACGGGGTCATGACGCTTGGAATGAATCACCCAATGGGGCCGCTTCGTCTCGCTGATTTCATCGGACTAGATACATGTTTATTTATTATGAATACCCTTCATGAAGGACTTGGGGATAGCAAATACCGACCTTGTCCTCTTTTGAAAAAATACGTAAATGCAGGCTGGCTGGGTAAAAAGACAATGAGAGGTTTTTACACATACCACGACCACTCATAGGGGGAGTCAAGATGGATGTTTTGCTTACGGATCAACAGCGTCTCTGGAGAGAACAGGCAGCAGAATTTGCAAGACAGCGTGTATTCCCTGAAGTGGAAGCCATGGAACAAGGTCAGTTCCCAAGAACACTTTTAGCTGAAATGGGACGCCAAGGCTTTCTAGGGATTCCAATACCAGCTTCGTATCAAGGCTTAGGAGCAGATTTTACAACATATATCATTGCGATTCATGAATTATCCAAAGTGAGTGCGACTATCGGTGTCATTGTGTCCGTTCATACATCTGTTGTGACGATGCCTATTTTGGCTTTTGGAACGAATGAGCAAAAAAAATCCTATGTTCCGCTGCTTGCATCCGGGCAGAAACTGGGGGCATTTTGCCTGACTGAACCCAAGGCTGGCTCAGATGCCTCCAGTATTCAGTTAAGAGCGGAGCGGGCAGGCGACCACTATGTGTTAAATGGTACGAAAATGTTTATTACAAGCGGCGGGGAAGCAGAACTGTATCTTGTCTTTGCAGTGACAGACCCTGCCTCTGCGAAAAAAAATATATCGGCGTTCATTGTCGAAAAAGATACACCAGGATTTACGATCGGAAAAGATGAGAAAAAGATGGGACTGCACGGGTCAAAAACAGTAACGCTTCATTTTGATGGTGTGCGGATTCCAAAGCAGCAGCTGCTCGGTGCAGAAGGAGAGGGCTTTCACATAGCCATGTCTAGTTTAAATGCGGGGAGAATCGGTATCTCGGCTCAAAGCCTTGGTATAGCAGAAGCCGCATTAGCGGAGGCAGTGACGTATTTAAAGCAGCACCCAGCAGGTCTAGAAACGACCATTCGGCTGGGTGATTTGGCGGCGAAGCTTGAAGCAGCCAAGCTGCTGGTCTATCAAGCGGCTTCTTATAAAGAGGCGAATCGTCCGGTCACAAAGGAAGCATCAATGGCAAAGCTATTTGCGTCAAAAACGGCAGTTGAGATCAGTACAGAAGTGATCCATTTGCTCGGCATGGATGGTTATACGAATCGCTATCAAACAGAACGTTACTTTCGTGATGCGAAAGTTTGTGAAATCTACGAAGGAACAAGTGAAATTCAAAGGCTGGTCATTTGTAAACAGCTAATATGAAACGAGGTGGCTCATGATGCAGTTTCAATTAAGTGATGAACATGAAATGATCCGAAAAATGGTGAGAGATTTTGCGAAAAATGAAGTAGAGCCAACAGCAGCAGAGCGGGACGAGACAGAAACGTATGATCCAGCTATTTTTCGCCAGATGGCGGAGCTCGGTTTAACGGGTATCCCTTGGCCGGAAGAGGTAGGCGGGATCGGCAGTGACTATTTAGCATACGTCATCGCAGTTGAGGAGCTTTCAAGAGTGTGCGCCTCTACAGGCGTCACCCTCTCCGCTCACACCTCTCTCGCCTCGTGGCCCATCTATACTTTCGGAACAGATGAACAAAAGGAGACCTATTTAAAGCCGCTTGCAGAAGGACAGAAGGTAGGGGCATATGCACTCACTGAGAGCGGTTCAGGTTCAGATGCTGGTGGAATGAAGACAACGGCAGTAAAGGCAGGCAGTGAATACGTCCTGAACGGTGCGAAAATCTTTATTACAAATGGCGGCATTGCGGATTATTATATTGTGTTTGCCGTGACAGACCAAGAAGCTGCATCTCGAAATACAACCGCCTTTATTGTAGAAAAAGAGACCCCCGGGTTCTCGGTTGGCAAAAAGGAAAGCAAACTGGGCATCCGCTCATCGCCAACGACTGAAATTCGATTTGAAGATTGCCGGATTCATGAAAGGAACCGGCTCGGACAAGAAGGAGAAGGATTCAAAATAGCCATGATGACGCTCGATGGCGGTAGAAACGGTATTGCTGCTCAGGCTGTTGGGATTGCACAAGGCGCTCTTGATGCGGCGGTGAATTATGCAAAGGAGCGCAAGCAATTTGGCAAACCAATCATTCAGCAGCAAGGGATCGCTTTTAAGCTGGCAGATATGGCAACTGCAATTGAAGCCTCCAGGCTGCTTACTTATCAGGCAGCATGGCTTGAAACGAAAGGGTTTCCGTATGGAAAGGAATCAGCTATGTCAAAGCTCTTTGCTGGAGATACAGCCATGAAAGTAACAACAGAAGCCGTTCAAATCTTCGGCGGCTACGGTTATACAAAGGATTACCCAGTCGAACGATACATGCGAGATGCGAAAATCACTCAAATTTATGAAGGCACACAAGAAATCCAGCGCCTAGTCATCTCGCGCAAACTGCTAGATATGTAGAAACCAAGCAAAGACCACCTGACGTGAGGTGGTCTGTTTTGGTGCGATAATCAGTTCTTAAATGTGAAATCATTTCCAATATTGTCCCATGCCACCTTATCAATATGATAAAATGTGCAAAAGTATCAATATGGAGGTTATCATGATGAACACAACATTTATGGGTATTTTAGGATTAGTCACGATGATCATATGGATTATGGTCTCCACAGAGCTTTCAAAGTCTCCAAAAAAGAAGGAAGAAAAAGAAAACAGCCGCAGAAAACTATTTGTCCTCATGCCTGCGGGAATGGTATGTACGATTGCTATCGTTATCTTATTCATTCAGAGAATCCAGTTTTAAAATAGAGATGAACAAACTAAAAGACAAAAAGCATACCGTACACAAAAGCCAGACCAATTTCACGCAGATGGTGCGCCCCATGAGAAAAAATCAAAAATTAACATGATTAAAGGTGGCATAAACTCCTCTAATTTGTTTATAATGAGAGGTATGGTTTGTCGTAAAAATAAGGTATAAACACTTATTATTTCACTGATAAATGGATACATACATGTAATAGAAAGGGAGTGTCTGACCTTGAGTTTGAAAGAATACTCACAGGAGCAGCTCAAGCACATGTCTTTAGTTGAACTTGCATATGAAATTTTCAGAGACAGCAAAACACCGATTACGTTTTCCGAGTTAATAGATGAAATGGTCCGTTTACAAGGGATACAAAAATCTGATCTTGATGATCGACTTGCTCAATTTTATACAGACTTAAATATAGATGGCCGCTTTATTTCGTTAGGTGATCAGAGATGGGGACTTCGCAGCTGGTATCCAGTTGATCAAATCGAAGAAGAAGTTCAGCCAGCTGTGAAAACAAAAGCGAAAAAGAAAAAAACAAAAGCAGCTGTCGTTGAAGAAGACTTCGATGAAATTGAAGAGGAAGAAGAAATCGAAGAGCTTGAAGAAGACCTTGATCTTGTTGAAGACGACGATGATCTCGACCTAGACGATGATGAGGAAATTGACGAAGATATAGAAGACTTCGACGAAGACGATGACGACGAAGATGATGACGGCTTAACAGAAATTGACGAAGACGATTTAGACGATAATAAAGAAGAAAAATAACCCTCACAAACCGGTCCTCAAAACAGGACAAAACCGTCTTGACTTTCGAGAGCGAACTATGTAGTATGTATTTTGGGCTCTCTAAAAAGAGTACGTAAAGATACGTTCATTTACGCTCCCTTTCATTTATTTGAAAGGGAGCTTTCTTATTTTTCAAGAGATTTAGGGATACACTCTAATAAGGATGAAGCTGTGCATGTCTAGTCATGCAAGGGTAAAAAAGAGAGGAGCATACGAAATGACAAAGTATATTTTTGTAACAGGAGGAGTTGTTTCCTCACTTGGAAAAGGGATCACGGCTGCATCGTTAGGCCGCCTTCTGAAAAATAGAGGGATGGATGTCACCATTCAAAAATTCGATCCATATATCAACGTAGACCCAGGGACGATGAGTCCATATCAGCACGGTGAGGTCTTCGTCACAGATGACGGTGCTGAAACAGACCTTGACTTAGGTCACTACGAGCGCTTCATTGATATTAACTTAAATAAGTACAGCAACGTCACAACTGGTAAAATCTACTCTACTGTTCTGAAGAAAGAGCGCCGAGGCGACTATTTAGGCGGAACCGTACAGGTTATTCCCCATATTACAAATGAAATCAAAGACCGCGTGTACCGTGCCGGAAAAGAAACAGGTGCAGATGTGGTTATTACAGAAATCGGTGGAACAGTAGGAGACATCGAATCCCTTCCTTTCCTTGAAGCGATTCGTCAAATGAAGAGTGACATTGGCCGTGAAAACGTGATGTACATTCATTGTACCCTTGTTCCTTACATCCGAGCAGCTGGTGAACTGAAAACAAAACCAACACAGCATAGTGTAAAAGAACTTCGCAGCCTTGGTATCCAGCCAAACGTTATTGTGGTCAGAACTGAAATGCCAATGACCCAAGACATGAAGGACAAAATTGCGTTATTCTGTGATATCGATACAAAAGCTGTTATTGAATGTCAGGATGCAGACACGCTGTACTCTATTCCGCTAGATTTACAAAAACAAGGACTAGACAAGCTTGTATGTGAACATATGAAACTTGACTGCCAAGATGCAGACATGACGGAGTGGACAGCGCTAGTCGATAAAGTACAAAATCTCTCAAAACAAGTCACAATTGGTCTAGTAGGAAAATATGTTGAACTGCAAGATGCATACATTTCTGTCGTTGAATCACTTCGCCATGCTGGTTATGCATTTGATGCAGACGTTCAAATCAAATGGATCAATGCAGAAGAAGTGACAGCAGAAAATATGGCTGATTTCGCGCAAGATGTAGACGGCATCATCGTTCCTGGAGGCTTCGGAGACCGCGGAGTGGAAGGGAAAATCATTGCTACACAATATGCCCGTGAAAACAAAGTGCCATTCTTCGGAATCTGCTTAGGAATGCAAGTTGCGTCGATCGAATATGCGAGAAACGTACTAGGCCTTGAGGGAGCTCATTCAGCGGAAATTGATCCTGAAACAGCATTCCCAATCATTGACCTTCTTCCAGAACAGAAGGATGTAGATGATCTAGGCGGAACACTTCGTCTTGGTCTGTATCCATGTAAATTAAATGAAGACTCAAAAGCATTTGCTGCATACAATGACGAAGTGGTCTACGAACGCCACCGTCATCGCTATGAGTTTAATAATGAATTCAGACAGCAAATGGAAGCCGCAGGCTTTGTCTTCTCTGGTACAAGCCCAGACGGACGTCTTGTTGAAATTATCGAGCTGAAGGATCATCCTTGGTTCCTTGCTTCTCAGTTCCACCCAGAATTCGTCTCAAGACCGACAAGACCACAGCCATTATTTAGAGATTTCGTTGGTGCTTCACTGCAAGCATCTGAATCAAAATAAATCAAAAACTGCCGAGAATATGATCTTCTCGGCAGTTTTTTTATTCATATTCCTCAACGATTTCTTTCACAGTAAACGATAGAGCGTGGTAGACGTATAAGCATGTCATTAAAGCAGGATAACCGAACCTTGTTCCGTCATCAGCGGGCACAAGCGGTTTCTTGAGCTGAAAATCAATGTGGACATCACAATGCTCTTCAATCATGGACGGCTCCTTTTGTGCTGGACCGACACCAACAATGGGCGTACCTTGAGCGTGCAGCTCTTTTACAAGAGATTGAATATCCTCGTCTTCTGGGTCTGAATAAAATAGCAGCACCCTGTCACTTGGATGAAGCAAGCTGAGCTCCGTTTGATCAAGCGGCAGTACTTTCGCACCTGGAAAGGGCTCCTTGCTTTCAGTTGCCTCTAGGGCTACAGCAGCCAGTTCATTCTTTCCGTGAAAATAAACAGCATGTCCACTGACAACGGCTTGTGCAAGAAGGCGTGCACCATCCTCGATCGCTTCAGCCTGCTTTTCTCCAATACGTGAAAAAATACCTGATAACTGGGTCGTGAAAATTTTTAACAAGACTGATTTCCTCCTTCGGTCAGATCATTTTATAATAGAATATAAAGAGAATATTAGGAAAAATGCTCAGAAAATGTCGTAAAGTAAACTATTATAAATAAAGGAAATGTGAAAATCAAACAGAATTATTTAACAACAGCTCTTTTTATGGCGAAAAATGAAAGCAATGGGGTGTAACAGATGAATGAGAAAATTTTAATTGTCGATGATCAATACGGTATTAGAATATTATTAAATGAAGTGTTTCATAAAGAAGGCTATCAAACCTTCCAAGCAGCCAATGGACTTCAGGCGTTAGATATTGTGAAAAATCATAGACCAAACCTTGTCCTGCTTGATATGAAGATTCCCGGAATGGATGGTATTGAAATTTTAAAACGCATGAAATTAATTGATGAAGACATCCGTGTCATCATTATGACAGCCTATGGCGAATTAGACATGATCCAAGAATCAAAAGAACTCGGTGCATTGACGCACTTTGCGAAACCATTTGATATTGATGAAATCCGAGATGCTGTTAAAGAATACTTGCCGCTCGAAACAAATGGTTAGATGGAAATGATTGAATCGAGTCATTCTGTTGCCGATTTGTCGAATAATTGGTATCCTAGATAAGAAGAAGAAAGCGATCTGACTTTGAAAGTTTACATATGGCGAGAAATTCTGGTCATGCTAGGGTGGAGAGCTTTTTTTAGTAAGCAAATTAGCTACATAGGGAGGATTTTTCATCATGCCTTTAGTTTCAATGACAGAAATGTTGAAAGACGCAAAGGAAAAAGGTTACGCTGTTGGACAGTTTAACTTAAATAATTTAGAATTCACGCAAGCGATTTTACAAGCTGCTGAAGAAGAGAAATCTCCAGTTATCTTAGGAGTATCTGAAGGGGCAGGACGCTACATGGGCGGCTTCAAAACAGTTGTCGCAATGGTAAAAGCGTTAATCGAAGAATATAATGTAACAGTTCCTGTTGCGATTCATTTAGATCACGGTTCAAGCTTTGAATCTTGTGCAAAAGCAATCCATGCAGGATTTACTTCTGTCATGATCGACGCTTCTCACCACCCATTCGATGAGAACGTAGCAACAACTGCGAAAGTAGTTGAGCTTGCACATTTCCACGGTGTATCTGTAGAAGCTGAGCTTGGAACTGTTGGCGGACAAGAAGACGACGTCATCGCTGAGGGCGTTATTTATGCTGATCCAAAAGAATGCCAAGAGCTTGTAGAACGCACTGGCATTGACTGCCTTGCACCTGCACTAGGTTCAGTTCATGGTCCATACAAAGGTGAACCAAACCTTGGTTTCGCTGAAATGGAAGAAATCGGTAAAATGACAGGCCTTCCACTTGTTCTTCACGGCGGAACAGGTATCCCAACTGCTGACATCAAGCGTTCAATTTCACTTGGTACAGCAAAAATCAATGTAAACACTGAAAACCAAATTGCTTCTGCGAAAGCAGTACGCGAAACACTTGCTGCAAAAACAGAAGAGTATGATCCACGTAAATATCTTGGACCAGCTCGTGACGCAATTAAAGCGACTGTTATCGGCAAAATGCGCGAATTTGGTTCTTCTAACCAAGCATAATTTGATGAGAACCGAAAGCCGCCTGAGTCACAGGCGGTTTTCTCCATATCTTGAGAAAGCGCAATCAAAATTTACATTTCAGACAATTTATTAATAGGAGAGTGGCACGGTTATGTTATTTTTCGTAGATACAGCGAATATCGCAGACATCAAAGAGGCGCACGAGCTTGGCATTTTAGCAGGCGTGACAACAAACCCTAGTTTAGTAGCGAAAGAAAAGGACGTATCATTCCACGACCGTCTTCGCGAAATCACTGACGTCGTATCAGGTTCTGTCAGTGCAGAAGTCATTTCCCTCAAAGCAGAAGAAATGATTGAAGAAGGAAAAGAGCTTGCTGCCATCGCACCAAATATCACGGTCAAAGTACCGATGACAACAGATGGCCTTAAAGCTGTCAAAGCGTTAACAGACCTTGGTATTAAAACAAACGTCACTTTGATTTTTAGTGCAAACCAGGCATTGCTTGCAGCTAGAGCTGGTGCAACGTATGTCTCTCCATTCCTCGGCCGCTTAGATGACATTGGCCAAAATGGTCTCGATCTCATCAGCGAAGTGAAAACTATTTTTGATGTTCACGGATTAGATACACAAATCATTGCTGCATCCATTCGTCACCCGCAGCACGTGACAGAAGCTGCGCTTAGAGGTGCTCATATCGGCACAATGCCGCTGAAAGTCATCAAGCAGCTGACAAAACACCCGTTAACGGATGCAGGCATTGAGCAATTTTTAGCAGACTGGAATAAATAAGTGATTGTGGCAGGCGGGATTGTCTCCCGTTTGCCGCAGTTTTCCTTAAAAACGCTAAGAAATGTTTTGTGCAAAGAAGAGAACATCACAGCCTCGCAAAGCTTCGATTATTTTTCTTCCGACAAATTTCGTTTAACCTGTATTCTTTCTCTTGATATTGGCTAAATTTTGGACAAGACCTTTTAAAGCGCGACATCCACAAACAGTATAACTCCAACAGTGATCTTCTTTAAGAAGGGAGACAAATATGGAAAAGTTAAACATTGCCGGCGGTGACCCTTTGCGCGGGACCGTACATATTAGTGGTGCGAAAAATAGTGCAGTGGCACTGATTCCTGCCACGATTCTCGCTGATTCTCCAGTAACCATTGAGGGCCTTCCGCATATTTCAGATATTGACACATTACGAGATCTGTTAGAAGAGATTGGCGGAAAGGTTACGTTTGAAAAAGGTGAAATGATCGTCAATCCTTCTTCCATGATCAGTATGCCGCTTCCTAATGGAAAGGTGAAGAAACTGCGTGCATCCTATTATTTAATGGGAGCCATGCTTGGCAGGTTCAAGCAGGCTGTCATCGGACTGCCAGGAGGATGTCACTTAGGACCTAGGCCGATCGATCAGCATATCAAAGGCTTTGAAGCACTTGGAGCCGAGGTGACAAACGAGCAGGGTGCGATTTATTTGCGCGCTGAAAAATTAGTCGGAGCTCGTATTTACCTTGATGTTGTCAGTGTAGGTGCGACCATCAATATCATGCTGGCAGCCGTACTGGCTGAAGGAAAAACGGTGATTGAAAATGCCGCAAAAGAACCCGAAATTATTGATGTAGCGACACTGCTTGCAAGCATGGGAGCCAAAATCAAAGGTGCGGGTACTGATGTGATTCGAATCGAAGGTGTAGAATCTCTTCATGGCTGTAAGCATTCCATCATCCCTGACCGCATAGAAGCAGGCACATTTTTAATTGCTGGTGCTGCGATGGGAGATGAAGTTGTTCTTGATAATGTGATCCCGACTCATTTAGAATCAATTACGGCGAAACTTAGAGAAATGGGGTTCACCATTGAAACGAGCAACGATCAGATGCTGATCGTTGGCAGAAACGAAGGACTCAAGCCTGTCGATATCAAAACCCTTGTGTATCCGGGCTTTCCGACTGACCTTCAGCAGCCGATGACGGCGCTCTTAACAAAGGCGAAAGGCACGAGTGTGGTCACAGATACGATCTACTCAGCCCGCTTTAAGCACATTGATGAATTGCGTCGAATGGGTGCAAACATGAAGGTCGAAGGTAGATCTGCCATTATAACTGGGCAAACGCAGCTTCAAGGAGCAAAGGTCAAAGCAAGTGACCTGCGTGCAGGTGCTTGTCTCGTCGTTGCAGGGTTAATGGCAGACGGTGTGACCGAAATCACAGGGCTTGAACATATAGACAGAGGATATAGTTTGCTTGAGAAGAAGCTTGAAGGCTTGGGTGCAACCATCTGGCGTGAAAAGCTGAATGACCAAGAAATAGAAGAACTTCAAAATTCGTAAGGCTTTGACTGTGAGAGGAGATTTGGACAAAAATGGAAAGAAGTTTATCGATGGAACTAGTACGGGTGACAGAAGCAGCCGCATTAAAATCTGCCCGTTGGATGGGAAGAGGATTAAAAGACGAAGCGGATGATGCTGCAACAAGTGCAATGCGTGATGTATTTGATACCATTCCGATGAAAGGAACAGTGGTCATTGGCGAGGGAGAAATGGACGAAGCACCAATGCTTTATATTGGGGAAAAGCTTGGGAACGGATACGGACCCCGCGTGGATGTTGCTGTTGATCCATTAGAAGGAACAAATATTGTGGCAAGCGGCGGCTGGAATGCCTTAGCTGTTATTGCGGTTGCAGATCATGGCAACCTGCTGAATGCACCTGATATGTACATGGATAAGATCGCAGTAGGTCCAGAAGCGGTAGGCTGCATCGACATCGAAGCGCCTGTCATTGATAATCTTCGCGCTGTGGCAAAAGCAAAAAACAAAGATATTGAAGATGTCGTTGCAACGATTTTAAACAGAGATCGACATGAGAAAATTATTGCTGAACTGAGAGAAGCAGGAGCAAGAATTAAACTGATCGATGACGGTGACGTTGCAGGAGCCATTAATACAGCATTTGATCACACAGGTGTTGATATTCTATTTGGTTCAGGCGGAGCGCCAGAAGGTGTCCTTTCTGCTGTTGCGTTAAAGGCACTTGGTGGTGAAATCCACGGAAAGCTTCTTCCTCAAAGTGAAGAAGAACTGAGACGCTGTGAGAAAATGGGGCTGGATGTTGGCAAAGTCCTAAGAATGGAAGACCTCGTGAAAGGCGACGACGCCATTTTTGCAGCGACTGGTGTAACAGACGGCGAGCTATTAAAAGGTGTTCAATTCAAAGGCTCTGTTGGAACAACACATAGTGTTGTTATGCGTGCGAAATCGGGTACAGTTCGTTTCGTAGACGGCAGACACAGCTTAAAGAAAAAACCGAATCTTGTCATTCGTCCGTAATCTGAAAGCGGGTATTCATTACCCGCTTTTCATATAGGTGTCAAATGTATATCATTTTCTTTTTAAAGTTGAATATTCTCTGCAAATGAGGTAAAACTAAAGAGTGCTGCGAAATTTTCTGCGAATTTACTTCTTTTAAGCTTCAACAAGTTTAAATACTGCCGCATCATGACGATATACTCATTATCCTTCTCTATGTTGACAAAGCTCAATTTCACATTGTTCCTATCTTTTACGATAAAACGAGTGGGAGCGTTACCATGAGAGCGAGGTCATTCCAACAAAACGGAATTAAAAGCTAATCAAATACAATGGTCATGCATTTGTAATGAAATACATTGACTAGAAAAGTGTGGTGTCCATATTGAAAGATGTTTCGATTTCATCTTTGGAAAATATGAAATTAAAAGAGCTGTATGAGTTAGCAAAAAAATACAAAATCTCTTATTACAGCAAACTAACAAAAAAAGAATTAATTTTTGCCATCTTAAAGGCGAACGCTGAGCAAGAGGATCTCTTATTTATGGAAGGGGTTCTTGAAATTATTCAGTCTGAGGGATTTGGTTTCTTAAGACCAATTAACTATTCTCCAAGTTCTGAAGACATTTATATTTCAGCTTCACAAATCAGACGCTTTGATTTACGAAACGGAGATAAGGTGTCTGGAAAGGTACGACCTCCAAAAGAGAATGAACGCTACTATGGCCTCCTTCATGTAGAAGCGGTAAATGGGGACGACCCAGAATCAGCTAAGGAACGTGTTCACTTTCCTGCACTCACGCCGCTATTCCCTGATCGTCAAATGATTCTTGAAACACAGCCTAATCACCTGTCTACTAGAATTATGGATATGATGGCGCCAGTTGGGTTTGGGCAGCGTGGTTTAATTGTTGCACCGCCTAAGGCTGGGAAAACCATTTTGCTCAAAGAAATTGCCAACAGCATTTCTGAAAATCACCCAGAGTCAGAGCTGATTGTCCTTTTGATAGACGAACGCCCGGAGGAAGTAACAGATATCGAACGTTCTGTTGCAGGGGATGTTGTTAGTTCAACCTTTGACGAAGTACCGGAAAACCACATTAAAGTAGCAGAGCTTGTATTAGAGCGTGCCATGCGTCTTGTTGAACATAAGAAAGATGTCATCATCTTAATGGACAGCATCACAAGGCTTGCTCGTGCATACAACCTTGTCATCCCGCCAAGCGGCCGAACGCTTTCCGGCGGTATTGATCCAGCGGCCTTCCACCGTCCAAAACGCTTCTTTGGTGCTGCGCGTAACATTGAAGAAGGAGGAAGCTTGACGATTTTAGCCACTGCGCTTGTGGATACGGGATCACGTATGGATGATGTGATTTATGAGGAGTTTAAGGGAACGGGGAACATGGAGCTTCATTTGGACCGATCTCTTGCAGAAAGAAGAATTTTCCCAGCGATCGACATTCGTCGTTCTGGTACGAGAAAAGAAGAACTGCTTGTACCAAAAGAGCATCTTGACCGTCTATGGGCGATGAGAAAATCGATGTCAGATACACCTGACTTTGCTGAGAAGTTCATGCGCAAAATGAGAAAAACAAAGACAAACCAAGAATTTTTCGATATTTTAACGCAAGAATGGAAACAAGCGAACATGTCTGCATCAAGAAGATAGCTTGTTGAAAAAATACATTTGCAATCATAGACTCACACTGTTATAATTTCATCATGTGCGTTTCAGAATTTATTCTGAGATATTAACTCTGTTTCCGAATTGGATTCAGGGCGGAAGGAGATGACAGTAGATGAAAACAGGAATTCATCCTAACTACAAAAAAGCTACAGTCAAATGCGCTTGTGGAAATGAGTTTGAAACTGGATCAGTAAAAGAAGAGGTACGCATCGAGATTTGCTCTGAGTGCCATCCTTTCTATACAGGCCGTCAAAAATTCGCTTCTGCTGATGGACGTGTTGACCGCTTTAACAAAAAATACGGTCTTAAGTAATAATAGATACAATAAACAGGCAGGAATCCGTTCTTGCCTGTTTTTTTACGTGGATTGATGGAACTTTAAAACGGGGGAGAAGACCTTATGTATGTGATGAAACAAAGCGGTTGGCTTGAAGTCATCTGCGGAAGTATGTTTTCTGGAAAGTCGGAAGAATTGATTCGGAGAGCCAAAAGAGCCACCTTTGCCAAACAAGAAGTAAAAATATTCAAACCAGCGATTGATAACCGATATAGTACAAGCTCAGTTGTCTCACATAACGGTTCATCAGTCGATGGGATTGCAGTAGCCTCACCAAAAGACATAATAACGCACATATCAGAAAGAACCGATGTCATTGGCATTGATGAGGTGCAATTTTTTGATGAGACAATCATTGACATTGTCACTCAATTGGCTGATAAAGGTTACCGAGTCATTGTTGCAGGCCTTGATCAAGATTTCAGAGGAGAGCCATTTGGTGTTGTTCCGCATTTAATGGCATGTGCAGAGCTTGTAACAAAACTTCAAGCAGTTTGTTCGGTATGCGGCTCCCCAGCGAGTAGAACACAACGCTTGATCGACGGTAAACCCGCATCCTATGATGATCCCATTATTTTAGTAGGTGCGCAGGAATCATACGAAGCACGATGCAGACATCACCATGAAGTACCAAGACTTGACGTTGGTACAACACTTGACAATTAAAAAAATAGCAAATGCCGCTGTGTTTCGTTTTTCGAGATTTTGGCTGAACACCCATCATTTGTACTTAAATAAATTAAATAACGCTACGAAAAAATTATCTAATTTTCAACGCTTGCGTTTTAGCATAAGCAGGCATAAAATGACTAACTGTAGTGTAAAGCATTTTAACGAAAAGTTCGATTTCTTGTCATAATTTTTTTGATTAAGGATTTTCCTCCTTAATCGTTCTTTAAATTAATAGTTCACTTTATTTATATTTTAGAAAGAGGGTAGTTTTTGATGAACAACGTGAAGAAAACAAAAGAAGGGTACCTCGAAACCACTTTGACAGGTAAAGATGTATTATCGATTCCAACGTTGAACAAAGGCGTTGCTTTCTCTGAAGAAGAAAGACAAGAGCTTGGACTAGAAGGCTTACTTCCTCCAACTGTTCTCACTCTAGAACAACAAGCGGAGAGAGCGTACAAGCAATTTCTGGCACAGCCAGATCGTCTTCGTCAAAACGTATACTTAAGTGATTTGCAAAACCGTAACGAAGTATTGTTCTATAAGCTTCTAACAGACAAGCTTCGTGAAATGCTTCCTGTTGTGTACACACCAACTGTTGGTGAAGCGATTCAAGAATACAGCCATGAATACAGAAGACCTCATGGTGTCTATCTTTCAATCGACAACATTGACGGCATTGAGAAAGCATTTGAAAACTTACATGCAACAGCAGGAGATATTGACCTTATCGTTGCAACTGACTCTGAGAGCATTCTTGGAATTGGTGACTGGGGTGTTGGTGGTATCAACATCGCAATCGGTAAATTAGCTGTTTACACGGCTGCAGCAGGTATTGATCCAAGCCGCGTAATTCCAGTCGTATTAGATGTTGGCACAAACAATGAAAAATTATTGAATGATCCATTATACATCGGAAACCATCACAAACGTGTACAAGGTGAAAAATACGAAGAATTCATTGATGCTTATGTAAAAGCAGCGCTTAAATTCTTCCCGAAAGCCTTACTTCACTGGGAAGACCTTGGAAACAAAAATGCGCGTAACATCATGAAAAAATACAATGATAACATCTTAACGTTCAATGATGATATTCAAGGTACTGGTGCCATTACTTTAGCGGGTGTTCTTGCAGCTGTCAAGAAAACTGGTACTCAATTGAAAGATCACCGTGTTGTCATTTTCGGAGCTGGATCAGCTGGTATCGGAATCGCAGATCAAGTGCGTGACGCAATGGTCCTTGAAGGTCTAACGGAAGAAGAAGCCAACAATGCATTCTGGACATTAGACTACAGAGGTTTGCTAACAGATCAATTTGAAGATGAAGTGCTTGATTTCCAAAAACCATACCTTCGTTCTTCTGCTGAAGTAGAAGGCTGGGCACGCGATGAAAAAGGACAAATCTCATTTGCTGAAACTGTTCGCCAAGCGAAGCCAACAATCCTTATCGGTACATCAGGTCAAGGCGGTGCATTCACTGAAGAAATCATTAAAGAAATGGCAGCTCATACAGAGCGTCCAGTGATCATGCCAATGTCTAATCCAACACCACTTGCTGAAGCAGTGCCAGAGGATCTATTCAAATGGACAGACGGCCGTGCACTGATTGCGACAGGAAGCCCGTTCGAAAACGTTGAGTATAACGGAATCGAATATGAAATCGGACAATCAAACAATGCGTTCGTTTTCCCTGGACTTGGTCTTGGTTCGATCGTAACAGAATCAAAAATCATCACAAAAGCCATGTTCGTCGCTTCTGCGAATGCAATTGCTGAAATGGTTGATCATGAGAAACCAGGTGCTGGTCTACTGCCAAGCATTGATAAATTGCAAGAAGTGTCAATCCATGTGGCTGTTGAAGTAGCGAAAGCAGCTATTGAAGATGGTGTCGCAAGAAAAACGCCTGACAACATCGAACAAGCTGTGAAAGATGCAATGTGGATTCCTGAATATAAAAAAATTGTAAGAGCATAATAAAAAGTGTAACGCGGCATTGTTTCGGGTAATCTAAGCAATGCCGCAATAAAATAAGAGACATGTAAAAGATTCAAGGAGGAATAGTAAGATGGACTTTTTAAATATTTTGATCCTCCTAGCACCGATTTTTTTCGTTATCGCGCTGGGTTGGTTCGCAGGGAACTTCGGCAGCTATGACGCTAAATCTGCAAAAGGTGTAAGTACACTTGTTACAAAGTATGCTTTGCCAGCGCACTTTATCGCCAGCATTCTGTCAACACCAAAAGATAAATTCTATAGTCAAATTCCATTTTTCATTGCATTGATTTTCGGAATCGTTGGTTTTTATATCATTATCCTTTTAGTTACGAAATTTGCTTTTAAATATGATTTAACAGATTCATCTGTTTTCTCGTTAAACTCAGCACAACCGACCTTTGCATTTATGGGGATTCCGGTCTTGGGCAGTTTATTTGGGGCTCAAGAAGTTGCAATTCCGATTGCTATTACCGGAATAGTTGTAAATGCATTGCTTGATCCAATTGCCATTATTGTGTCAACTGTCGGTGAAAAAACAAAAGGAAAAGCCAAAGACGGCGAAAGTTTCCTAAAAATGACAACAAAAGCGATTTTGCACGGTTTATCAGAGCCGCTTGCACTTGCACCGCTAGCAAGTATCATTCTTGTCCTTTTAGGATTTAAACTTCCTGAAATCGGACATGAAATGTTAGAGGAAATCGGAAGTGTGACATCAGGGGTTGCGCTATTCGCAGTCGGTGTCACTGTAGGTATTCGAAAAATTAAACTAAGCTTACCAGCATTTAGTATTGCACTATTAAAAGTAGCTGTACAACCGCTACTTATGTATCTTATTGCCGTTCTTATGGGTCTTTCGGCTGACGAAATTACAAAAGCTGTATTGCTTGTTGCCTTCCCAGGTTCAGCTGTTGCAGCGATGATCGCAACACGATTTGAGAAACAAGAGGCAGAAACTGCATCCGCATTTGTGATCAGTGCCATCATGTCACTCATTACATTACCGATCATTATTGCACTTACCGTATAATATAGTAGAAGGCTGCCTCATGAGGCAGCCTTTCTTAGCGAAATGAATGAAACAGAGGGAAGAGCACACGCTTTTTTTTGATGTCAGGGTGTGTGATTTCCTTTTTTTCTTCTATTTGAGAGGGTTGTTTCAAGCTCGCGGCAAGACGCTCAAGTTTAGTGGTGAGATCTTCAATTTCTCTGCGGTGCTGAAGCAGCTGGTATGATACACCTTCATCTGCTTTTTTAGCCAGTTTCCGTTCGAGTTCTTGCAGTCGATTTTCTACATCAGTGACATGCAATTGCTGCTGAATGAGCTGTTTCACTTGCTTTTCTAATGCTTCAATCCGCCTTGTGGAGGCATCAGTTTCTGCAGCAGGTGATAACTGTTGAACGGTTTCCTCGTGGATTGGCAGTCGAATGTCTTGGAGGATCACACCTTCACTCATTTGGTGTTTGACTTCTTTGAGCAGCTGTACAATTTCTTCATGAAATTCATAATGTCCGAGTTCATTCCGGGCGACAGGGATGTTGAGCTGTTTAACCCAACGCTGAATCGTTTTTGAAGAAACACCAATTTCTTTTGCAACCTCATTTGTATTCAAACCAAATGCCCTCCCTTTTTTCAATTATAAGTACCATTCTCTTCAAGGAGGACCTGTTCCTTCACGTTAGACAAAACAAGTAACCAATCGCCAAAGATCGTGTTTTCTAGCGAAAAATTGCAGAAAATCAATTGTTTTGGAAATTTTTTTGACTGTCATACCCCGCTATACTATAATTAGACTGTTACGCACAAAACAGAGGTGAAGACCATGTTAGACCGTTTAAAATCAATTGAAGAACGCTATGAAAAGCTAAATGAATATTTAAGTGATCCTGAAGTGGTGAACGACCCTAAGAAGCTTCGTGAATATTCGAAGGAACAATCTGATATTCAAGAAACTGTTGAGGTATATAGACAATATCGTGCGGCATACGACCAGTTAAGTGAAGCGAAAGCAATGCTGGAAGAGAAGCTGGATGCCGAGATGCGCGACATGGTCAAAGAAGAAATTTCAGAGCTCACAGAGGAAACGGAACGTTTAGAAGACGAGCTGAAAATCTTGCTGATCCCGAAAGATCCGAATGACAACAAAAACGTTATTGTGGAGGTTCGTGGTGCAGCGGGAGGAGAAGAGGCCGCGCTTTTCGCTGGAAATCTTTACCGTATGTACAGCCGTTATGCTGAAATGCAAGGCTGGAAAACGGAAGTGATGGAAGCGAGTGTCACTGGCACAGGCGGTTATAAGGAGATTATCTTTATGATCAGCGGGAAAGGCGCATACTCCAAACTAAAGTTTGAAAACGGCGCACACCGCGTGCAGCGTGTTCCGGAAACAGAATCAGGCGGACGGATTCATACATCAACAGCGACAGTTGCTGTCTTGCCTGAGGCTGAAGAAGTTGAAATTGATATCCATGAAAAAGACATCCGTGTAGATACTTTCACATCAAGCGGACCTGGCGGACAAAGTGTCAATACGACCATGTCTGCTGTTCGATTAACTCACCTTCCAACAGGTGTGGTTGTATCCTGTCAGGATGAGAAGTCGCAAATCAAAAACAAAGAAAAAGCCATGAAAGTGTTACGTGCGAGAATTTATGATAAATTCCAGCGTGAAGCACAGGCTGAATATGATCAAACGCGTAAATCTGCTGTTGGAACAGGGGATCGTTCAGAGCGTATCCGTACGTACAATTTCCCGCAAAACCGTGTAACGGACCACCGCATCGGATTGACGATTCAAAAGCTTGATCAAATTTTAGAGGGAAAACTTGACGAGGTCATAGATGCATTAATTATGGAAGACCAAGCAAGAAAGCTTCAAAATGCAAAATAATCAGCGAACCATCTTTGAAGCCCTTAAATGGGCTTCTTCTTTGTTAACGGAAGCCGGTAGAGACCAAAACGCAGCAGAGCTCCTTTTGATGCATGTACTGGGCCTAAGCAGAAGTGAACTTCTTGCACGTTTTCATGATCTGCTGCCAGAGGAGCAAGATCGGTTATTCAGCGAGTTTGTCACGCAGCATAAGAAAGGCGTGCCTGTTCAGCATCTAACGGGTATTGAATTCTTTTACGGCCGTCCCTTCGAGGTGAACAAACATGTTCTCATTCCTCGTCCTGAAACGGAAGAGGTCGTTTTGGCGGCGCTGGATCTGGTGAGTGACGTCTTCCCGCACGATCAGCCGCTCAAAGCAGTGGACGTTGGCACAGGAAGCGGGGCAATTGCGATTACGCTGGCTCTTGAAAAAGAAACATTATCTGTCACAGCAACGGATATTTCACATGAAGCACTTGCGGTAGCAAAGCGGAATCAACAAGCGCTTGGTGCAGACGTCCATTTTTTACAAGGTGACTTACTCGAACCTATCATGGATCAAGGCATCAAAGTGGATCTGTTTATTTCCAATCCACCTTATATTGCAGCAGAAGAAATGGACAGTTTGTCAGAGGTGGTTACAAAGCATGAGCCAGTGAATGCGCTGACAGATGGACGTGATGGTCTGTGGTTTTACAAGCGTCTCATTCGTGATCTTCACTGTGTACTTCATGAGCAGGCGGTCGTTGTCTTTGAAATTGGACATACGCAAGGGCAAGATGTAAAAGCACATCTCTTGCAGTCATTTCCCGCGGCAGATGTCCGCATCGTCAAGGACATAAACGGGAAAGACCGAGCTGTTTGCGCACACATTCAAAACGGAAAGTCCGGCTGAAAAAAGTCGGACTATTTTATTATGTAAAGATGAAACTTATGGTAAAAGAGAAACGTATATATAGAAGAATGAACATTCTGATCATGATTTTTTTACATAAATTTGTTTTGAAGGAGCGAATGGTGTGAACAGAAGGTATGCGATGGTGTTGGTCATCGTCAGTGTACTATTGATTGTGAGTGCTTGTGGTAAACCGAGCTTTAAAAAAGAAGCAGCAGCATTTGGAGAAAGCTATAAAAAAGCACAATACACAGTGAATCGAACAGATGACCTAACTGACATGAAGGAGAAGCTGAAGTTTTATTTAACTGAGCATGAATATCAAGAATATACACAAGACAGCATGTTCCCGAGCGTGTTAGAAGCAGCAAAGGATCAAGATTGTCAAATTAAGCTGAAGAAAATTACGTTTACGCCTTCAGATGAAAGCGATGACAGAATTGAATTTGACTATGAAATGATGATTCAATTTATTGATCAAAAAGGAAAGGTTAAAAAAGAAATCAAGAAAAAAGGAGCAATGACTGTCATCAAAACAGAATCAGGGTTAAAAATCAGCCGAGATTGGGATGGGAGACTGTACCCTTCCGATTACCAATCCTCACTCCAAAGCCGTTCTTAATGGGACGGCTTTTTTGATTTGACTTATAATCTATTAAAAAAATCATTTTGTCTGTTTATGAGATGGGTTTCCTGGACACAATGTTTGTAGCGAAGAGAAAAAGTGGGGGGAACACATCATGTTTAAAAGTAAAATGATGATTTGTCTTTATATGTTTCTATTATTATGCGGTGCTTTTGCAAACCTTGGAAGGGAGGAGACAGCGGCTGCTTCTGCAAATCAGCCTGTTGTAATACCAGACGAAGCGATCCGTTTACGCATTTTAGCAAATAGCGATCGTTCAGCGGATCAGGATGTGAAAAGAAGCATTCGTGACGAGGTCAATGCCAATATGACAGAGTGGGTTAAAGACCTCACGTCCATTGAAGAAGCAAGACGTGTAATTCGGACCAAGCTGCCAGAAATCAATCGTATTGCCAAAGCGAAATTGAAGGAACAGCACATTGATCAATCCGTCTCAGTCAGCTTTCAAAAAGCCTCATTTCCAACAAAGCTATATGGGAATTTCGTCTATCCTGCAGGGGAATATGAAGCCATTTTAATTACACTTGGAGAAGGGGATGGAGCCAATTGGTGGTGTGTGTTATTCCCGCCGCTCTGCTTTATCGATTTTTCAAATGGAGAAGCCATCGCATCGCCAGAGGGGGATGAGGATAACCAAGTGACAGCGCAGCAAACAGATGAGTCTGTTAATGAAGTGGTGAAAGAAGAGAAAGAAGAGACCGGTGAAGTGAAATTCTTTTTATTCGAATGGGTCTCTAGTCTTTTCTCCTAAAAAAGGTATAAATCTGTTTTTGCCTCATAGAGTTGAAGTAAGAGATCAAAAAGAGGTGAAAGCATGTATTATCAATTAAGAATAGCCACAGAAGAAGATGCCCCAGCGATCAATGCTTTTCTTGAAAAGGGACAAGCGAAAGGCGGCGTCACGCTTGCAGAGCGTACGACATTTGTTGTCATGGAAGATGCGGACGGTCAGCTGGCGGGGTGTTTAGGTCTTGAACAGCTTAGTGAACAAGAGGGCTTGCTGCGGTCCCTTGTCATATCAGATAAACTAGGTCAGGGACACATCGTGTCTTTGTTCCAAAGTGTTCAAACGATCGGAGGAAAAATAGGCGTGGATACTTTTTATGTCGTCGCAAACCACTCCTCCTCACATGACTTTTTGGCATTGATGGGCTTCACGCCATTAGAGGACATTCCAGAAAGCATGTGGGTATCTGCACATGCAAAAGAGATATTGGCGAAAGAACAAGCTGTGGTTCTTCATAAAAAAGGAAGTTAATCACAACATACTGGACTTATACACATACTTATCCACTGTTAAACAAGCGTTATCCACAAATTGTGGACAACGCTTGTTTTATTGATCATCATCTTTTATACTTTCAAAAGGATAATTGAGATATATCAACAGTTTTATCTTTTTTAAAAGGAGTTTGTATGATGTTAAATACAAAAAGGTGGTCTGTGGATTTAGAAAAGAGTTTATCCACATACTATCCACAAATTGAACAGGCAGCTGTGTTATTGCAGCAAAACGAAGTGGTCGCTTTTCCGACAGAGACTGTTTACGGACTAGGGGCAAATGCGAAAGAGACAGAAGCTGTCATGAAAATATATGAAGCGAAAGGGCGTCCAAGTGATAATCCATTGATTGTCCACATTGCGGAGGTTCAGCAGCTTCACGAATTTGCGCAAATAGAAAGTGAAAAAGCAAAGGCGCTGATGGAAGCCTTTTGGCCGGGCGCTTTAACCATTGTTCTTCCATGTAAGCCGGGTGCTTTATCAAAGCAGGTCACAGCAGGTTTATCCACGGTCGGTGTGAGAATGCCTGACCATCCGATTGCGCTTGAGCTCATCCGAGCAGCTGGTCTGCCGATTGCCGCACCAAGTGCCAACCGTTCAGGAAAACCTTCACCGACACAAGCTGACCATGTAGCGAGTGATCTCGATGGAAGAATCGCTGGAATTGTCGATGGCGGTTCAACTGGAATTGGCGTTGAGTCAACGGTTGTATCCTGTGTCGACGAGTTTCCAGTGATCTTAAGGCCTGGCGGGATTACAAAAGAAGCTTTAGAAGAGGTAGTTGGAGCGGTCAGTGTCGACCCGGGGCTGACAAAAAAGGACGAAGCGCCTGTATCGCCAGGAATGAAATACACACACTATGCACCTGAAGCTCAAATGTATCTTTTTTCTGGAAGTGATGAAGAGATGCAGCATCACATTCAAACATACCAGGCAGAAGGTCTAAAAGTGGGCGTGCTGACAACAGAAGAAAAGAAATCGTTGTTTGCGGCAGATGTTGTTTTCAGCTGTGGATGGAGAGGGAAACCTGAAACGATTGCGGCAAACTTATATCGTGTACTGAGACAATTTGATGAGACAGATGTAGATGTCATTATTTCAGAAGCCTTTTCAGAGCAGGGAGTGGGTTCAGCGATCATGAACCGTCTGCAAAAAGCGGCAGGAGGGCGTACCCTCTCTTCGTTCAAATAGTTCTAACCCTTCTTGGACAAACATAGGTTAAAGGAGAATGCGTGTCCAAGGGGGATTTACATGTACGAACTAGCTGGCGAATTGCTGACGCTCAGCATCATGGCTTTTGCACTGGGAATGGATGCTTTTTCGGTTGGACTTGGCATGGGGATGGTTCAGCTGAGGTTCCGCCAGATCATTTATATTGGACTTGTCATTGGGATATTTCATATGTTTATGCCGCTTTTTGGTATGCTGACAGGTCAGCTCCTATCAGGCTGGCTCGGTCTCCTTGCCACCTATATCGGCGGGGCGCTGCTTTTGGTGCTCGGGCTGCAAATGATCGTTGCGTCTATTCGCAAAGAGGATAAACCATTTATCGCACCTGTTGGGGCTGGTCTCGTTCTTTTTGCAACAAGTGTCAGCTTAGACAGTTTTTCCGTTGGTTTAAGTCTCGGAATTTACGGTTCTCACGTGTGGATGACCATTTTATTGTTTGGTTTTTTTAGTATGATCCTCACATGGCTTGGATTATTACTCGGTAAACAGGTTCGATCATGGGTTGGATCATATAGCGGGGCGCTTGGCGGAATCATTTTACTAGCCTTTGGTATCAAATTATTATTTCCGCTCTAGTCAATCTCCTTACATAACATGTAGAATGAAATGCTATATAATAGAAGAAAAGGAGGGCGAAAGATGAAAATCTTATTTGTTTGTACGGGAAATACATGCAGAAGTCCTATGGCTCAAGCCCTTTTTGCTTCAATTGCACATGATAAAGGTTTAGAGGTCACTGTTAAATCAGCGGGCATTTTTGCCTTAGATGCTGGGAAGGCTTCTCCTCAAGCGGTCGAAGCATTATTTGAGAAAAGCATTCCACTGAACCATTCTTCATCAAAACTGACAGAGGATCTTCTGCGAGAAGCAGATTACGTCTTCACCATGACCATGCAGCATAAACAGTTGATTGTGGAGCAATATGCGCATGCAAAAGACAAGATCTTCACTCTAAAGGAATTTGCGACAGGAACAGAAGGCGATGTATCCGATCCGTTTGGAGGAAGTCTGTCTGTTTATCAGGAAACACGTGATGAACTTGAAGCATTGCTCTTTCAACTGGCTGAGAGATTGAAAAAAGATCAGACATCCTCATAATGGACAACCTGTAAAACCGTTGCGTCAACGGTTTTTCTGCTTTTGTTTGCAAATGACTAGGCAGAGGTTAAAATATAACTATAAATAAAGAATAAATGTAAGGCATGACAGATCAACTCACCCTTAGGAGGAATTGCCCGATGAAAGTAGCCATTGCATCCGATCACGGCGGAACGAATATTCGTGAAGAAATCAAACAACTGATGGATGAATTGAAGATTGAATACATTGATATGGGTTGTGAATGTGGATCAGGTTCTGTAGACTACCCAGATTATGCTTTTCCTGTAGCTAATATGGTGGCAAACGGAGAAGTCGACCGCGGCATTTTAATTTGCGGGACAGGCATCGGTATGAGCATCTCAGCAAACAAAGTGAAAGGAATTCGCTGTGCGCTGGCGCATGATACATTTAGTGCGAAAGCGACTAGAGAACATAATGATACAAACGTCCTTGCGATGGGAGAGCGAGTTATTGGACCTGGATTAGCACGTGAGATTGCGCACATTTGGCTGACAACAGAATTTACGGCAGGACGACATGCTGTGCGGATTGGTAAAATCGCTGATTACGAAGAAAAGCACCTATAAGGAGCGCTTAACATGAACATTGGTCAAGATTGGCTTGAAATGTTAAAAGAGTTTCATCAAATGGTCGAACTGCGTGCTGGACAAATTTTAGTCATCGGCTGCAGTACATCGGAAGTGGCTGGCGAGCATATTGGTACAGCAGGAAGTGAGCAAATTGCTGCGTCTATCTATCAAGAATTGGATCAGCTAAGACGAGAGACTGGCATTGAGCTCGCTTTCCAGTGCTGTGAGCATCTGAATCGTGCTCTTGTTGTGGAAGAAGAAGTGGCTTTCCGGCTTAACCTAGAGATTGTAGCGGCAGTACCTGTCCGAAAGGCGGGTGGTTCGATGGCGGCTCATGCGTATCAGCACATGGAACATCCTGTGTTAGTTGAATCCATCGAGGCGCATGCTGGAATCGATATCGGTGATACATTGATTGGGATGCATCTAAAGAGAGTCGCTGTACCTGTTCGCCTCAGTCGTCATCAATTAGGACATGCACATGTGACGTTTGCGAAAACGCGTCCGAAGCTGATTGGCGGAGAACGAGCGGTTTATACAAGATCATAGCTTAGATATATTTCTAATATAATGTTGAATGATGAAGACGCTTCACCGCTTGAATATTCGGTTTTTCGCAAAAAAAGAAGTCGATTTCCCAAAAAAACTTTTACATTTCACTCAAAAACCGTGTACAATGAGATGGTGAAAACATCGAATGGAAATAGATTGGAGAGGATTTCGCTGATGAAACATTTACCTGAGCAAGACGCACAAGTATTCAAGGCAATTCAACTAGAGCGGAAACGCCAGCAGGACAAAATTGAATTAATTGCATCAGAAAACTTTGTAAGCGAAGCAGTCATGGAAGCGCAGGGCTCTGTATTAACAAACAAATATGCAGAGGGCTACCCTGGTAAACGCTACTATGGCGGCTGTGAACATGTAGACGTTGTAGAAGATATCGCACGTGACCGCGCAAAAGAAATTTTTGGTGCTGAGTATGTGAACGTACAGCCTCACTCAGGTGCTCAAGCGAATATGGCCGTATACTTTACCATTCTTGAGCATGGCGATACAGTGCTAGGTATGAACTTATCACATGGCGGGCATTTAACGCACGGAAGCCCTGTCAACTTTAGTGGTGTACAGTACAACTTTGTAGAATATGGTGTCGATAAAGAAACGCAGCATATCGACTACCAAGATGTACTTGAAAAAGCACGTGAACATAAGCCAAAGCTAATTGTAGCGGGTGCAAGTGCATACCCACGTCAAATTGATTTCAAAAAGTTCCGTGAGATTGCGGATGAAGTCGGTGCTTACTTTATGGTCGACATGGCTCACATTGCGGGTCTTGTTGCAGTAGGTCTTCATCCAAATCCAGTTCCATATGCAGATTTTGTGACAACGACAACTCACAAAACATTGCGTGGACCTCGCGGCGGAATGATCCTATGCCGTGAAGAGTTTGGTAAAAAGATCGACAAATCGATCTTCCCTGGTATTCAAGGTGGACCACTGATGCATGTCATCTCTGCAAAAGCTGTTTCTTTCGGTGAAGTATTGAACGGAGATTTCAAAACATATGCACAAAACGTCATTGATAATGCAAAGCAGCTAGCTGAAACCCTGTTATCTGAAAATATTCAGCTTGTATCTGGTGGAACGGATAACCATCTTGTTCTCATCGACTTGCGTTCTCTTGGCATCACAGGAAAAATTGCAGAAAATGTTCTTGATGAAATCGGTATTACAGTGAACAAAAATGCGATTCCTTATGATCCAGAAAAACCTTTTGTCACAAGTGGTGTACGTGTTGGTACAGCAGCAGTGACAAGCCGTGGTTTCGATCAAGAGGCGATGAAAGAAGTCGGTTCCATTATTGCGCTTGCTCTAAAACATCATGAAGATGAAGCGAAATTAGAAGAAGCGAAAAAGCGTGTATCTGATCTAACTGCCCGCTTCCCTCTATATAACGAATTAGATTATTAAAAAGCAGACCCATTTGCCTATTATTGGCATGTGGGTTTTTTTTGTAGGATTTGCGAATCATATTGAAAGATGACGTCTTTTTATGTAGAATTGTAGGAAGTGTGCAAAGTTCACCGGAAGATGACAGAAAAGGAGTTGTAGCAAGCAATGGCAAAGGTTTATGTATTTGATCACCCGCTTATTCAGCACAAACTTACATATATTCGTGACGTTCATACAGGAACAAAAGAATTTAGAGAGCTAGTGGATGAAGTCGCAACATTAATGGCATTTGAAATCACAAGAGACTTACCGCTTGAAGAGGTAGATGTAGAAACACCTGTACAAGTAGCCAAATCAAACGTGATCTCAGGGAAGAAACTCGGTGTTGTGCCAATTTTAAGAGCAGGTCTTGGAATGGTGGACGGGATTTTGAAACTCATTCCAGCTGCTAAAGTGGGACATGTCGGTTTATACCGTGATCCGAAAACATTAAAGCCTGTTGAATATTATGTGAAGCTTCCATCTGATGTGGAAGAGCGTGAATTTATCGTAGTAGATCCAATGCTTGCAACTGGCGGTTCAGCAGTCGAAGCATTGAACAGCTTGAAAAAACGCGGGGCGAAAAACATTCGCTTCATGTGTCTGATTGCTGCCCCTGAAGGTGTAGAAGAAATGCAAAAGCATCATCCTGATGTTGATATCTACATTGCAGCATTAGATGAGAAATTGAACGAAAAAGGCTACATTATCCCAGGTCTTGGTGATGCTGGTGACCGTATGTATGGAACGAAATAACATGTTTTAATAAAAGCCCACATGCAAACGTGCATGTGGGCTTTTTGAAATATATGACAAACGGTTGATATCGTTCTTAGAAAAATCAATGTATACTGAACATTAGCTGTTTTTTTCAATGAATGTCACGTGTCTCCTAAAGTTTGATGAAATTGTGAACATTTTGTGTGCTCTATCACTATAGAAAAGTTTTTTAACTTTCAACGGATTGACACATCATAGACGCTATTGTATGCTAAACGAGGGTATTATGGTAAGGTTTTCATAGCCTATAGCACTCTACTAATCCTCATTGTGAACCCTTTAATTATCAGGGTTTGTATCAGCGAATGAAGCAACATCCCATAGATCTTTAGATTTCAAGTCTGATTGTGCAATTAGACCGATGGGTGATTGATTTTTTTCGAACAGGACTGCTTATCATAAGCGTCTTCTACGCAGTTTTCATCACCAATTATCACCTTTTTTACAATATTTTTCATCGGGAGTCAGATGAATGAACGATCCAAACGCGATTTTCCGCAGACAGAGTAAATATATGTTCTATCTATTGGCAATTTTTGTGTTTGGCTATGCCATGCCTGGTTTTAAACCACTGTTTCTTGGTTTCATTATCGGCACAATTTTTGCTTTCTTTAATTTATTCCTACTTATACGGAGAATGCACGCTTTTGATCGAGCGGTTAAAAAAGGAAAATCCATTCGTTCAATGGGAAGTACAGCCAGGTGGGCCAACGCAATTCTCGCAGTAGCGATTGCTTGGCGTTACCCTAATGAAGTTCATCTGGCAGGTGTTGTTATAGGATTAATGACAATATATCCTGTCATTATGATAGATTCCTTCATTCAACTTAAACGTTCTACTATGGAAGAGAGGTGAATACTCTTTGGGTCACAGTTCAAAAACGACAGAATTTTTAGGGTTAACGTTCAACTTATCCAATGTTCTCATGATTACGATTGCTAGTATCATCGTTCTTCTCATAGCGGTGCTGACTACTCGTGTTCTGTCTATTCGTCCGACAAAGGCGCAGAACTTCATGGAATGGATTGTTGATTTTGTTCGAAATATCATAGGTAGTTCGATGGACATGAAAACAGGAGCCCCATTTCTAGCGCTTGGCGTTACATTACTCATGTACATATTTGTTTCAAACATGCTTGGACTGCCATTCTCGATTACGGTCGATCACAACTTGTGGTGGAAATCACCAACAGCAGACCCTGCAATCACAATGACACTAGCGATTATGGTCATGGGATTGACACATTACTACGGTGTCAAGGCAAAAGGAGTCAAGGAATATACGAAAGACTACTTCAGACCAATTCCGCTTTTAGTACCATTGAAACTTATTGAAGAATTTGCAAACACGCTAACACTTGGTTTGCGTCTTTATGGAAACATTTTTGCTGGAGAGATTCTTCTTGGTTTGCTTGCAGGACTTGCGACCAATTTCTACACGCAAAACATTGCACTTGGTATCGTTGGTACATTAGGTGCCATCGTGCCGATGATTGTATGGCAGGCATTCAGTTTGTTTGTCGGAACAATCCAAGCATTTATCTTCACCATGCTGACAATGGTGTACATTTCCCATAAAGTCAGCGATGAACACTAAAAAATTGAGAGTCCAAAAAGGACGTTATTTTAAAGGAGGAGCTTTTTAATGAATTTAATAGCAGCAGCAATTGCAATCGGTTTGGGAGCACTAGGAGCAGGTATTGGTAACGGTCTAATCGTATCTAAAACAGTTGAAGGAATCGCTCGTCAGCCAGAAGCTGGTAGAGAACTAAGAACACTTATGTTCATCGGGGTCGCTTTAGTTGAGGCACTTCCAATTATCGCTGTCGTTATCGCATTCTTGGCATTCTTTGGTTAATATGTGAGAAGCGTTCTAATATGAATTTTAATGGCGAAGATCAGATTAGTTCGAAACTTCGCCATTCCTTTATGTTTTGTTTCTTAACATATTATTTAAAGAAGGGAGTTGCCGTACTAAATGTCTCAGTTACCAGTGGTTTTAGGAGCAGGTGGCTTAAGTTTCAACGCCGGGGATATGTTATTCCAGCTTATCGCTATGCTCATCCTGCTTGCACTTTTAAAGAAATTTGCGCTTAAACCTTTATTAGGTATTATGAAGCAGCGTGAAGATTATATAGGAAATGAAATTTCAAGTGCTGAACAAAAGCACGTTCAAGCTGAAAAGCTTCTTGAAGAACAACGTGTCTTATTGAAAGAAGCACGCGAAGAATCACATACACTCATCGAAAATGCGAAAAAGATTGGTGAGAAACAAAAAGAAGAGATCATTCAAGCAGCACGTCAAGAGTCAGAGCGCTTGAAAGAGTCTGCTAGAACTGAAATCGTGAAAGAAAAAGAACAAGCTGTGGCTGCACTGCGTGAGCAGGTTGCATCACTATCTGTACTCATTGCATCTAAAGTGATTGAAAGAGAACTTGATGAGCAAGCACAAGAGAAATTGATTCAAGAGTATCTTAAAGAGGCAGGCGAAAGCCGATGAGCGTGACTATTGTCTCTAAGCGTTACGCTTCTGCTCTTTTTGACATCGTTCTTGCTTCTTCGGCAGTAGACGAAACTGAAAAAGAGCTGAATGAGATCAAAAAAGTTCTAAAGGCTGACCAAGAATTGAATGACTTTCTTGTTCATCCAAAGATTACGGCAGACAAAAAGAAACATTTGATTGCAGAAGCTTTCAAAGGTGTTTCGACACATGTATTGCACACCATGTATTTATTGATTGACCGCGGACGCACGAATATTTTCTCTGAAATGACGTCTGAGTTTGTGAAACTTGCAAACCGCACGAAACAAATAGACGATGCGGTCGTGTATTCAGTGAAACCGCTGAGCGGCGCTGAAATTCAATCTTTATCTGAAGTATTTGCCAAAAAAGCCGGAGTCACATCACTGCGTGTTGAAAATGTGATTGACAAGGATCTAATAGGCGGAGTGAAAATCCGTATCGGAAACCGCATTTATGACGGCAGTGTCAGCGGAAAGCTTTCCCGCATTGAACGTCAGCTTGCAGGCGAAAATCGTTAGAAGGGGTGAAACCTTAGTGAGTATCAAAGCTGAAGAGATTAGCGCGCTGATAAAGCAGCAAATCCAAAACTATCAATCTGAAATTGAAGTAAAAGATGTCGGTACAGTCATTCAAGTAGGGGACGGTATCGCGCGTGTACATGGCCTTGACAACATTATGGCAGGAGAGCTGGTTGAGTTCTCTAACGGTGTAATGGGTATGGCTCAAAACCTTGAGGAGTCTAACGTAGGTATCGTGATTTTAGGACCTTACAAAGATATCCGTGAAGGTGACGATGTAAAACGTACAGGTCGTATCATGGAGGTTCCAGTAGGTGAAGAATTAATCGGACGTATTGTGAACCCACTTGGTCAGCCTGTTGATGGACTAGGTCCAATCTTAACGAGCAAAACTCGTCCAATCGAAAGTGAAGCACCAGGCGTTATGGACCGTAAATCTGTACATGAGCCGCTTCAAACAGGGATTAAAGCAATTGATGCCTTGATTCCAATCGGACGCGGACAGCGTGAATTGATCATTGGTGACCGTCAAACAGGTAAAACATCTGTTGCAATTGATACGATCCTAAACCAAAAAGATCAAGACATGATCTGTATTTATGTAGCGATCGGACAAAAGGAATCAACGGTTCGTGGTGTTGTTGAAACACTTCGTAAGCATGGTGCGCTTGATTACACAATCGTAGTCACAGCTTCTGCATCACAGCCAGCCCCGCTTCTTTACCTTGCTCCTTATGCAGGTGTAACGATGGGTGAGGAATTCATGTATAACGGCAAGCACGTACTTGTTGTATATGATGACCTTTCTAAACAAGCGGCAGCTTACCGTGAGCTTTCATTATTGCTTCGTCGTCCTCCAGGTCGTGAGGCATTCCCTGGTGATGTTTTCTATCTTCACTCTCGTTTATTAGAGCGTGCAGCGAAGCTTAGTGACGAAAAGGGTGGCGGTTCTATCACAGCATTGCCTTTCGTAGAAACGCAAGCTGGCGATATCTCTGCATATATCCCAACAAACGTTATTTCAATCACAGATGGACAGATTTTCTTACAATCTGATCTCTTCTTCTCAGGCGTACGTCCAGCAGTAAACGCAGGATTGTCTGTATCTCGTGTAGGTGGTTCTGCACAAATCAAAGCGATGAAAAAGGTAGCAGGTACACTTCGTCTGGATCTTGCTTCTTATCGTGAGCTTGAAGCATTCGCTCAGTTTGGATCTGATCTAGACCAAGCGACTCAAGCAAAATTAAACCGTGGTGCTAGAACAGTTGAAGTCTTAAAACAAGACTTGAACAAACCGCTTAAAGTTGAAAAACAAGTAGCGATTCTTTATGCACTTACAAGAGGATACTTAGACGATGTCGCGATTGCTGATGTCAAACGTTTTGAAGCTGAGTTATTCATGTACATTGAAGAAAACCATAAAGACTTGTTTGACACCATCTCTCAAACAGGAAACATGCCTGCTGATGAAGAGTGGAATACAGCAATCGAAGGCTTTAAACGTACGTTTGCACCAAGCAACTAATTAGTAATCTTTCCGAGAGAAAAAGATTCTCTTTTTCTCTCTTTTCACGTAAATGAACACGGATTCCTGAAAAAAGGTGGTGAAATCTTTGGCCTCATTACGCGATATAAAGTCAAGGATCACGTCAACGAAAAAATCGAGTCAGATCACAAAAGCGATGCAAATGGTATCAGCTGCGAAACTGAATCGTGCTGAAAACAATGCGAAGTCTTTTGTTCCTTACATGGAGAAAATCCAGGAAGTGGTTGCTGCAATCGCAACTGGAACAAGTGCTAAGCACCCAATGCTTCTTTCAAGACCTGTCAAGAAAACAGGGTATCTCGTCATTACATCTGATCGGGGGCTTGCAGGACCTTTTAACAGCTCGATTTTGCGTGCCGCTTACCAAACCATTCAATCTCGTCATCAATCCGCTGATGAATATGCGGTGATTGTGATTGGTAAAATCGGACGCGACTTCTTCAAAAAGCGCGGTATTCCAGTTATTTCTGAAGTAACAGGGCTTGGAGACGAAGTAGCGTTTGCTGATATTAAAGAATTAGCAAGCAGTACAGTTCAAATGTTCTCTGATGAAGCGTTTGACGAACTTTACATGTTCTACAACCACTTTGTCAGTGCCATTTCACAAGAAGTAACAGAGAAGAAATTATTGCCGCTAACGGACCTTTCGGCCGCAGCGACACCAAATAAACGTTCCGCATCTTATGAGTTTGAGCCTTCTGAAGAAGAAATTCTTGAAGTTCTCCTTCCTCAATATGCAGAGAGTTTGATTTTCGGTGCGCTTCTTGACAGCAAAGCAAGTGAACATGCTGCAAGGATGACAGCAATGAAGAGTGCAACAGACAACGCAAAAGAATTGATCGACAACCTGACACTCTCTTATAACCGTGCTCGTCAAGCAGCGATTACACAAGAGATTACAGAAATTGTCGGCGGAGCAGCTGCCTTAGAATAGAAATAATTGTCAGGAGGGAATGCAATGAAAACAGGACGCATCAGTCAGATCATGGGACCAGTCGTAGACGTTCATTTTGAAGACGGTCACTTGCCTGAGATTTATAATGCGATCAGAGTTTCGCATAAAGCGGAAAGCGAAAGTGAAGTTACTATCGACTTAACTTTAGAAGTAGCACTACATTTAGGTGATAATACAGTCAGAACCATCGCAATGGCATCAACAGACGGTGTGAAGCGCGGTATGGAAGCTGTAGACCTTGGAAAACCAATTTCAGTACCAGTTGGTAACGTAACACTTGGACGTGTATTCAACGTACTGGGAGATAACATTGACTTAGATGAGCCACTTGGTGTGGAAGCCCAAAGAGATCCAATCCACAGACAAGCGCCTTCTTTTGATCAACTTTCTACAGAAGTTGAAATTCTTGAAACGGGTATTAAAGTTGTTGACCTTCTTGCTCCTTACATCAAGGGTGGAAAGATCGGTCTATTCGGTGGGGCCGGTGTAGGTAAAACCGTTCTGATTCAAGAATTGATCAACAACATCGCACAAGAACACGGCGGTATTTCTGTATTCGCTGGTGTTGGAGAGCGTACACGTGAAGGAAACGACCTTTACTACGAAATGAAAGATTCTGGCGTTATCGAAAAAACAGCCATGGTCTTCGGCCAAATGAACGAGCCGCCAGGTGCACGTATGCGTGTTGCCCTAACTGGTTTGACAATGGCAGAGCATTTCCGTGATGAACTAGGTCAAGACGTATTGTTCTTCATCGATAACATCTATCGTTTTACCCAAGCAGGTTCTGAAGTATCAGCCCTTCTTGGACGTATGCCTTCAGCGGTAGGTTATCAGCCGACACTTGCAACAGAAATGGGTCAGCTGCAAGAGCGTATCACGTCTACAAACGTAGGATCGGTTACATCGATTCAAGCGATCTATGTACCTGCGGATGACTATACGGATCCAGCTCCAGCAACAACGTTCGCTCACCTTGATGCAACGACAAACCTTGAGCGTAAGCTGACTGAAATGGGTATTTACCCAGCGGTTGATCCTCTTGCTTCAACATCTCGTGCACTTGCACCTGAGATCGTTGGCGAAGAGCATTATGCCATTGCGCGTGAAGTGCAGCAAACATTGCAGCGTTATAAAGAACTACAAGATATCATTGCCATTTTAGGTATGGATGAATTATCTGAGGACGATAAGCTTGTGGTACACAGAGCGCGTCGTGTTCAATTCTTCCTATCTCAAAACTTCCACGTAGCAGAGCAGTTCACTGGCCAAAAAGGTTCTTACGTGCCATTGAAAGAAACTGTTAAAGGCTTCAAGGAAATCTTATCTGGTAAATACGATCACCTTCCAGAAGATGCATTCCGCTTAGTTGGACGCATTGAAGAAGTGGTTGAAAAAGCCAAAGAGATGGGTGTAGAGGCCTAATCTGGTCCTTAGGAGGGTAAAAGCATGAAGACCGTTCAAGTCAATATCGTTACTCCCGACGGCCCAGTGTATGAAGCGGATGTGGAAATGGTCAGTGTCAGAGCAGAAAGCGGTGAGCTTGGTATTTTAGCTGGCCACGTTCCAATGGTTGCTCCGCTAAAAATCGGTGCAGTTCGCTTAAAACATAGTGGATCAACTGAATTGGTTGCAGTAAGTGGCGGATTTGTTGAAGTTCGCCCTGAACAAGTAACCATTCTTGCTCAGGCCGCTGAAACATCAGATAAAGTTGATGTCGATCGTGCTAAATCAGCGAAACAGCGTGCTGAAGAGCATTTGAACCACCCGAATGAAAGTGATGTACGCCGGGCGGAACTCGCATTAAAACGGGCGTTAAACCGTTTAAATGTAGCAGGGAAATAAAACAGAAAATCCTTCTTATCACAATGATAAGAAGGATTTTTTAGAATGACATGAGAGATTGGTACATCGACACATACGGGTGAGAATCCTGTTTTTCAAGATATAAGTGCTCGCAAAACTGCGTACTATGCCACGTTTTATTGTGCCGGCGCAAACCAAGCGTATATTGATGCGGAGAGTCCATATAAGGCCGCACGACCCAGTCAGCATCTGAATGATGACGGAGGACAACCTCTCCCATATACACACTCATCATCGCTTCTAATGCATCTATTGGCATTTTCCACTCAGCAAACAGCTGCTTGGTAAATGCATCAAAGTATAGTGATTCTAACTGATACAGGCTTTCCTCAGAATAATCCAAAGAAATGTTATGAAAATGACACAATTGCGCTAATTCTTCTAGCTGTGTCTGTCTATAATCAAAGTAGAAAGCAATGGCCTCCCATTCATGATCAAATGAGGGAACCAGTTCTCCGTACAAATCAACAAAGTCAGGAAAAGAATCTTTCAATGTGTTCAGCTCCTTCCACACGCAGTATATCATCTCCCTGGCACCAGGATAAGAGGGGATTTACTCTAAATATAGCTCTTTTTTCCAAATGATTCATCTTTCCGATTTTCGAGGATATAATGAAAGGGAGTTTTCCTTTACAGAAATAAATAAAAGGAGGATTCAACTGTATGGAAGACGTAGGACAACAAGCCATCGTGAGTATTGTGATCCACCTGTTTTTTATTGCGGTAACATGGTGGGCATTGCTTGCCGTAAATATTGATCCACTGATTAAAAAAGGGAAAATCGTTCAGGCAAGATTGCTGATGATGCTCATTACCATTGCCATCGCATCTGCAGTCAGCAATTTCTTCCTTGATTACTTAAATTTCTCTAGACAAATTCCTTATATGTTCTAACATAAAAGGTTTGGTCACTACCTTATGCGGGAACGTAAAAAGAAGCGTCAAAAGTACGGCCTTTGATGACTTTTCCACGTATGCATAGACCTCCTTGCGGCAACACTTGTAGCAAGGGGGAATGACAAGTGAGAAAGTATGTAAAAGGTTGGCCATTATTTGCGTTTATTCTTTTTTTTGTTCTGATGATTCAAGGTGTTCGTGCGGAAGAATCTTCTCCGCTCGCCCAAATAGCAGAAGGTCTGAAAAACCAGCAAATTGAAGTAGATGGATGGACCCTTCACGCCAAAACAAATGTAGACATTTCATCCGAACAATTTTCAAAAAAAGTGCAACGTTTGAAAGACGAACTACGACAGTATGAGTGGACCGAAAAAGAAGAGAAACATGTCACCAAAGTCACAGGAATTTACAAAGATGAAAAAAATGATACTTTATCGAAAATTTTACTCGTGAAGACCGACACAAAATCCAATCAAAAGTCGTATTTATTATATGAGCAAAAAGGTGCTCGCCCACTGAATACCTGGGAGCATACATATGATCAGTTCGTACGTCATGCAAAAAGCATATTACAAGAGAAATTTGTAATTTTTACTTGTCTCGATGGTCATGTAAATGGTATGATGGATGTTGTTTTGCAAAAAAAAGCTGAAACGTTAGCAAATGAATTTCAAGCAAAACCAGTTGAGTATCTCGTTGAGTCTAATTTTGTGTCGCTTTCCGCTTACACAGATAAGTGGGAACAGTTCATTATGACTTCAAATGATAAAATGAATGTTCAAATTGCCATCAGAAGTTCGGAAATGAACGAAAATCATACGATTACGGTTGGCACACCAATCGTAACGACTGAATATTAATATAGAGAATTTGGGACGCGGAGGGGAAGACCTTGGAAAAAATCATCGTCCGCGGCGGTCAAAAGTTAAACGGCACAGTTAAAGTAGAAGGCGCAAAAAATGCCGTTTTACCAGTTATCGCTGCATCTTTGTTAGCAAGTACAGAAAAAAGCGTAATTTGTGATGTACCTACGCTCTCCGATGTATATACAATCAATGAAGTGTTACGTCATTTAGGAGCAGAAGTACATTTTGAAAATAACGAAGTATCAGTGGATGCATCTCATGCACTAGAAACTGAGGCTCCGTTTGAGTATGTCCGTAAAATGCGAGCGTCTGTGCTCGTCATGGGACCACTTTTAGCAAGAACAGGTCATGCAAGAGTTGCATTACCTGGAGGCTGTGCGATTGGTTCAAGACCAATTGACCAGCATTTAAAAGGCTTTGAAGCAATGGGAGCTAAAATTCAAGTAGGAAATGGTTTCATCGAGGCTGAAGTAAAAGGCCGTTTAAAAGGTGCGAAAATCTATTTGGATTTCCCAAGTGTCGGTGCAACTGAAAACATCATCATGGCAGCAGCATTAGCTGAAGGAACAACGATTTTAGAAAACGTAGCAAAAGAACCTGAAATTGTTGATTTGGCAAACTACATCAATGCCATGGGCGGTAAGGTTCGCGGAGCTGGTACTGGTACAATCAAAATCGAAGGTGTGGAAACACTTCACGGTGCAAAACACAACATCATCCCTGACAGAATTGAAGCAGGTACTTTCATGGTGGCAGCAGCTATTACAGAAGGAAATGTTCTTGTAAAGGGCGCAGTGCCAGAGCACATGACATCACTTGTAGCAAAAATGGAAGAAATGGGTATTCAGATCATTGAAGAAGAAGAAGGTTTAAGAGTCATTGGACCATCTGAGCTCAAGCCAATCGATCTAAAAACAATGCCACATCCTGGTTTCCCAACGGATATGCAATCTCAGATGATGGCGCTATTGCTTCGTGCGAACGGAACAAGCATGATTACAGAAACGGTGTTTGAAAACCGCTTTATGCATGCTGAAGAATTCCGCCGCATGAATGGCGATATTAAAATTGAGGGTCGCTCTGTGATTATCAACGGGCCGGTTCAACTTCAAGGTGCTGAAGTATCAGCGACTGATTTAAGAGCAGGAGCAGCACTTGTACTTGCTGGATTAGTAGCAGAAGGTCATACACGTGTCACGGAGTTGAAGCATATCGATCGTGGTTATGTGAACTTCCACCAGAAGCTTGCAGCAATCGGTGCAGATATTGAAAGAGTAAACGATGAAACAGCAGATGTGACACAAGAACAAGTTGTATCAGATCTGAACGCGTAATTATAAAGAAATCAGTGTGTCCATGGGGCATGCTGATTTTTTTTAGAATCATAGAATGCTTTATTTTTAAAGCTTATCATTAGTGTATCCAACCATCTTAAATTTTATTCATAAAGACGAACAGTAAAATCAGTTGATAAACAGCCTCATATCTTCATCAAAAGACTTGTCCACTGAATGAAAGAAGCTGTCATATTAGCTTGTCCCCGCCCATAGGATAAAAGAGATTCAATGACAAATGGGGGCAGCCAAATATGAAACCAATGATATGGACAATCGCAGGAATATGCATCATTATTTTAATGATTCCAACTTTACTTGTGTTGCCGACGTTTCAAGGGAAACCGGAGGTAAGCCAGCATGTATCAGCGGAGCCATCAGTTAAAAAAGAAGTGAAGGGTACAGTCAAATTGAAGCAATCACCCGTCGCTATCCCCGTCTATCGTTCAGCTCATCAGCAGGTAGAAAACATCCCCTTAGAAGAGTATGTGATCGGTGTCGTAGCGTCTGAAATGCCAGCTGATTTTGAAATGGAAGCACTCAAGGCACAGGCACTCGCTGCAAGAACGTATATCGTCAGACAAATGATCATCGATAAGACCGTCAAATCACCAAAGGGCTCTCTTGTAGATGACACCCAAATGTTCCAAGTTTATAAAAACAAGCAGGAACTCAAGAAAATTTGGGGGAAAGCGTACAATTGGAAGTTAAAAAAAGTCACAGAAGCTGTCGCCAGCACACAAGGAAAAGTGCTGACTTATGACGAGAAACCAATTGATGCCTCATTCTTTTCAACAAGTAACGGAAAAACGGAAAATGCTGAAGCTTATTGGAAAAACGAAATCCCATATTTGAAAAGTGTCTCAAGTAAATGGGACGAAAAATCGCCAAAATTTCAAAACAAGAAAACCATCCCAGTTAGTGAATTTCAGCAAAAATTAGGTGTGACGCTCACTCAGCAGGCTCAGGTAGGACAGATAGTAGAACGGACGCCAGGAAATCAAGTAGCGAAAGCCGTAATAAACGGTAAAACACTGACAGGCAGAGACATTCGAGAGTCACTAGGACTTCATTCAGCGGACTTTACATGGGAACGACAGGGCCAGCAAATTATCATTACGACAAAAGGGTATGGCCATGGGGTTGGAATGAGTCAGTATGGTGCGCACTATATGGCACAGTCAGGCAAAAAAGTAGAGGCTATCGTGAAACATTATTATAAAGGGATTCAAATTGAATCAGCTGAACGTTTTCTCAACACGTATATGGCTAAAAAATAAAGCAAAGGTGCCTCAGAAATGAGGCATCTTTTTTTGTGTTCCAAGAGGTTTGAACAGAATGTGTCAATTTGCGACTTAAGACGCACCTCAGGAAATCTTAAACATTTACGTCCCGACAAGAACCGATGGCCGATACAAAGCCCCTCGAAAGAAGGAGAAAACAAAAGAAAAAATGATGTGTTAGGTGAATATATCTAGACAACTGACAGATTTTTAGTGATTTTGATGAAAGAGAAAAAGGGACCGAGTCCTATACCATTCCAAGACAGAATAATTTACGATTAAGATGTTTCAATTAAATACATAAGGAGGAAGGAAAAATGATGTTGAAAAAAGTATTTACACTCGTAACCTTAGCTGTATTGACATTATCTATGTCAATCTCTTCACCAGTATTTGCAAAAGCATCTACAGTCAAAAAACATAACAAAGATGTAAGAGTTACTATCTTACTTGATGCAAGTGGAAGCATGGCAAGAAAAGTAGAGGGAGAACGCAAATTTGACCTCGCAAAACAAGAGGTATTTAAATTTGCTCAGTCACTTCCAAAAGACGCTAAAATTCGTATGAGCTTGTTTGGCTCTGAAGGAAACAACAAAAATTCAGGTAAAGCTCAATCATGTGAAGTCATTAGAGGCGTTTATGGCGTACAGCCTTACGAAAAAGAAAGCTTTGAAAACTCTTTAAACGGACTTGGACCAAATGGCTGGACACCGATTGCTCGTGCTCTTGAAAATGCAAAGCAAACGGATGAACAGCTTAATGGTGGAACAAAACATATTGTGTACCTAATCACTGATGGTGAAGAAACTTGTGGCGGAGATCCAGTAAAAGTAGCAAAAGAATTGCATAACTCAAAAGGATCGACTGTTGTTAATGTGATCGGATTAGACTTTAACGACGGCTATGAAGGTCAATTAAAGCAAGTAGCCAAAGCGGGTAAAGGCCAATACTACCAAGCAAGCACTGGTAAAGAAATGGGTTCTATCTTGTCGGCAGAATCATTAAAACTACACGAATAACTTGCTGAACAAAAGGGAAACGATTGATGTATGCTATCGTTTCTCTTTTTCTGTACAAATGTAAAAAGGGAGGTTTTTATGAATGAAACGAAATATTGTATTAACCATTTTGGCTAGTCTTGTCCTGCTTCTTTCTTCACCAGCTCATGCTGTGACAAAACAGGAGCCTGCTCATGTGGTGATATTACTTGATTTAAGCGGCAGCATGGCACAATCAGTTGAAGGCGAAAAGAAAATCGATATCGCCAAACGTTCTATTCAAAGCTTCGCAAGTATTTTATCAGAAGATACACAAGTCCTGCTACGTGTGTTTGGTCATGAAGGAACCAATAAAAATGCAGGAAAAGCAGTTTCTTGTGGAAGCTCTGAAGCCGTTTACGGATTTGGATCATATGAGCCATCAACATTTCAGCAAGCACTGAATGTGTATAAGCCGACCGGCTGGACACCACTTGCAAAAGCATTAACAGATACGAAACAAGATTTTGAAGATCACCAGGCTGAAGGAAAAAATATTGTCTATGTCGTCAGTGATGGTAAAGAAACTTGTGGAGGAAGCCCTTCACAAGCAGCAAAGGAATTACATGAAGACGGAATTGACACCATCGTCAATATCATCGGCTTTGACGTGAATGAAAAAGAAGCAAAAAGTCTAAAGTCTGTTGCAAAAGCGGGTGGTGGACAATATCAACCGGCTGCGAATGCCGAAGAATTGAATCACATTCTACAAAATGAAGCGAGCGCTTTTGGTCAGTAGGATATGAATAGGAGCTGGGGATTGTTTTCCCCAGCTGTTTTTTAGTTGAAGATCAATTCAAAGTGGTTTCTAATTCATCAATGCGTTTCTCCACGTAGTGCTGATCTTTTCTTGCATGAAAAGTTTCGGCTTTTTCTAATATGGCCGCCGTATTATATTCGGGAATCTGTGAGTAGCTCTCATACACACCCTTTGGAATTAAAACGTTCCCTTCAGGCCAATAAACAGCGATATTGCCACGTTTCAACTCCCCGAATTGAGCCACTCCTTGATAGGACCCATATTGATTAAACAAAACAACTGGATCACCTTCTTGGACATAAAGTTCTTTTGCATCTTCGTCATTCATCAAGATAGAATGACGCTTTCCACCATTAAACGCATCCTTTTCACTATAGATCATGGAGTTGAATTGCTTTCCTCTTCTTGTTGTGATATTAAAATGTCCTTCCGTTTTTCGGTATTGAGGCAGCTGGGCAGGAAGAAGATGTCCTTTGCCGTCCGGTGTTGGACACTCCCCGTCTTCACATAGCCAGGCACCTCCCCATTGAAAAACGTCTCCTTTATGACGCAAATGCTGGATGCCGTCATAGTTTCGATTTGCGACCGCAATCTCACGGCGAATGTCTTCAGCCGTTTCGAAATGAATCAGCTCAGCATCTTCAGGCCGTACTCTTTTTGCAAGATCAATATAAATGTCCCATTCTGCTCTGGCTTCCTCAATGCGAGGTCCTTCAATTTCTGGACTGAAATATACCATGCGTTCCGTACTAGTTGATGTACCGCCTCCTGGCTGTTCATACCTTGTCATAGCAGGCAGAACAATTACCGTCTCTTCTGCCTCTACAAGTGTAGAGGTATTCAAAATGATATCTTGATGGACACGGAGTTCAAGCTCAGATAAAGCTTTTTCGATCGCATCTGGATTTGGCATCGTTTCTAAAAAGTTTCCGCCGCTCGTAAACAGCATTTTGAGTTTTTGCGGATGTTCTTTTGGGAGAGCCATTTTCTCAAAGGATTGCCCAATGGTGTCACCATGCCATTTCGGAATGTCAAACCCCCAAATTTTTTCGATTCTTTCAATATTCTCTTCATCAAAATCACTGCCCGGCAAAACAAATGGATCAGCACCCATTTCACCAGAACCTTGAACGCCGCTATGCCCCCGAATTGGCATGACACCACAATGTTTCCTGCCAATAAATCCACGTAACATAGCAAGGTTGGCGACCTGTGATATATTATCAGTTGCAAAGCGGTGCTGGGTAAGACCCATACTCCAAATAAAAACGCCTGAATTGGCATTGGCAAGGAGGATCGCAAATTCCTTCATTCTTTCTTTTGATAAGCCTGATGATGCTTCTAGGTCCTCCCACTTCAACTGTGCGACATGCTGCTTTAAATCCTGTATGCCGGTAGTATGGGCTTGAATAAATTCATGATCAAGAGCGGAATGGGGAGCATGCTGCTCCATGTCAAACCAATGTTTGATGACGCCGTTCATAAACGCAATATCGCCGCCTATATTGACTTGATAGAAATCATCCGCGATTTTTGTGCCGAATAGAGCACTTTCTGGAATAGAGGGAACCCAGTACTTTTCCATGGCAGGCTCTTTGTACGGATTGATGACAATAATTTTGGTTCCTTTCTTTTTCGCCGCATACATATATTTAGTGGAAACGGGCTGATTGTTTGCTGCGACAGATCCCCAAAAAATTAAGACATCTGTTCCGATCCAATCGTTGTAATTACAGCTGGAGGCTCCTATACCAAGGGATCGTTTAAGAGCGGTTTTGCTCGGTGAATGACAAATGCGAGACGCATTATCAATATGATTTGTCCCGATAAAGCGAGCTGCCTTCGCAGCGGTATAATAGACTTCATTTGTAATTCCTCTAGCCGTTAAATAGAAAGCGAGCTGCCGTTTATCAATTGATTTGATTTTAGCTGCGATTTGATCTAATGCATCATCCCAGGAAATACGCGTAAAGGCATTGTCACCTTTTTTTCGAATCAGTGGATAAGGAATACGGCCAAGTTTGCGAAGAGAGGTGCTGTCCATTTGTTTGAGCTGTTGAATATCTTCGAACCATTTTGGATCAATAGCTGGCATTGTATTAAGACGAAGTACATTTAGTCTTGTGGTGCATATATGAGGTCCTGCGAGCGTTTGGTCATATAACCCTGAAACACCCAGGGCACAGCCATCACACACGCCCTGCGTTAAAATACGATATGCATAGGGGAGATTATCCTTGTTTTCCCATGCCACTTTCATCGTATCTCGAATGTGTTTCGGTTTTACTTTCCCAAGCCCCATAGGCGCAAAAGAGGCCCATAGCTTTGGTGAGGGTTTTTTATTAAGCTTAATAGGCCCCTTATGTTTTGTTTTCCCCATGATATCATCACCCTCCTATTACTTTATGAAGCGTTTTCATATCTAAAAATTACCTTTAGATTGTGATTCTGTCAAATTCAAATTAAGGTCGGGCTGAGACAGAAGAAGTAGCAGTAAGGTTTGTTTCTCTAAGCTGTTGAATATCTTTCCTTATGAGAAGAGATATGATAAAAGCGATGAAAAATAAGCCAGAGAACACCATCAGACTTTGCGTGTAGTTACCTGTTATATCTCGAATAAAGGATGAAAATAAAGGTCCAGCTAAACCAGCAGCGGCCCAGGCAGTCAGAATATAACCGTGTATGGCACCAAGTTGTTTCGTGCCAAATAAATCCCCAATATAGGCTGGAATTGAAGCAAACCCTCCTCCATAGCACGTATAAATGATCGCCATCACGATTGAAAAGACGAGCGGTTCTTTTAAATAGGGGAGTAAAGGAAAGGCAATGAGCTGGATACTAAAGAAGATTGTATACGTATTCGGCCTTCCGATATAATCTGAGAAGGATGCCCAGCCAATCCGCCCTAAACCATTAAAAGCACCTAAAATACCAACAAGGGCAGCTGCAGCACCTGCAGTGAATCCAACACTTTCTTGTGCAAGAGGCGATGCAACTGAAATAATGGCAATTCCGCATGTGATATTAATAAAGAGCATGAGCCACAAATAATAAAAACGTCGTGTTTTGATCGCTTCATTTGCTGTAAGCTGTGATAAATCCTGAGGGATTTTTCTTTGATTTGTTTTTAACACGTCAAACTGTTTGACGTCTTCAGATGTTGGTGGTGATAAATAAAGAGATGAGATCACCATGATCATAAAATAGGAAATTCCAAGAATGTAAAAGGTATTTGCGATGTTCACTTTTTCAATGAGATATTGGATAATTGGGCTGCAAATAAGAGAAGCAAATCCAAAACCCATAATAGCTAAGCCGGTTGCAAGTCCTCTTCGGTCCGGAAACCATTTCACTAAAGTTGATACAGGTGCAATGTAACCTACTCCTAATCCTATCCCAGCGAGTACACCATAAAATAAATAGAGGAGAGGGAGTGAGGACATGTGGACAGCGAACCCTGATCCTGTCATTCCGATACCGAAGAAAATGGCTGAGAAAAGCCCCGATGCTCTTGGACCATATCTTTCAACGAAATGCCCCATGAAAGCAGCAGATAATCCTAAAAATAAAATAGCAATACTGAAGGTCAAGCTTATTTCTGTCAATGACCACTGAAAAGCTTGATGTAAAGGATTCGTAAAAACACTCCAAGCATAAACAGACCCAATAGATAAATGAATTCCTACAGCACTTGTTGCAATGAGCCAGCGATTTTTCGATTTGTTCATTTTGTTCCCCCCATATAAAGCAATCAAAAAGTTTGATAAGATAGGAATATGTTACAATTTTATGACTTTTTAAAATAATATCATAATTTGATTGGATCATATAACTAAATTTGTGCTGAAAGGAAGATCATACAATGAATCCTTCTGTTAAAAAGAAACGAGTCATACACCAATACAGTGAAGGCCAATTTACTTGCAAAACAGATGAAGTTGTAGAAGAATTCCCTTTAACTGTGATCGTGAATGGAGAGGAATTTGTGACACTTGTTTGTTCACCAGATCATTTGAATGAATTGGTTATCGGTTTTTTAGCTTCAGAAGGAGTCATTCGATTTGAAAATGAGATTAAAAGGTTTACAATAGATGAAAGTATGGGCTTTGCATATGTTGATTTAGTTCACCCAAGCGGATTTCAGTCATCAGATTTTACAAAGCGAGTGATTGGTTCTTGTTGTGGGAAAGGGAGACACTTTTATTTTCTCCAAGATGTGAAAACGGCAAAAACAGCCATTGATCGAATCAACATTTCTGCTGAAACCTGTATGCATCTAATGAAGTGTTTACAAGAAGAAAGCCAATTATTTCAACATACTGGTGGTGTGCATAATGCTGGACTGTGTGACACAGAGAAGCTATTCATCACTAGAACTGATATAGGAAGACATAATGCTTTAGATAAAATCTATGGATACTGTTTACTTCATCGAATTCCACTTAGAGATAAAATCCTTGTGTTTAGCGGCCGGATATCGTCAGAAGTTTTATTGAAGGCAGCAAAACTAGGAGTGTCGATCGTCATCTCAAAATCAGCACCTACTGAGCTGGCGCTTAATATGGCAGAAGAATTAAATATCACGACAGTTGGATTCGTCAGAGGAAAATCTTTTAATATCTACACTCACCATCAGCGTATTACAGAATAGGAGGCAAAGTATGGACAGTATATTGGATAAGAGACATCGACCATTGCGCGATTTAAGAATATCAGTAACAGATCGCTGTAACTTTAGATGTACGTACTGTATGCCTGCTGAAATTTTTGGACCAGATTATCCTTTTTTGAATAAAGAAGAACTGCTTAGTTTCGAAGAAATTGAACAGCTTGCTACCCTTTTTGCAAAGGACTTAGGTGTGGTGAAAATACGCATCACGGGTGGTGAACCTTTAATGCGAAAAGATTTGCCTATCTTAATAGAAAAGCTCTCAAAAATTCCAGGAATCGAAGACATTGCTATGACAACCAATGGAACGCTTTTACCTTTATATGCTGATAAGTTAAAGAAAGCAGGTCTTCAGAGAGTCACCATTAGTTTGGATTCATTAAATCCTGACCGTTTTATGCAAATGAACGGAAGGAATATTTCTATCCAAAAAGTGTTTGATGGGATTGAGGCTGCAAAAAAAGCTGGACTTGCTATTAAGATCAATATGGTTGTTCAAAAAGGTGTGAATGATCAGGATGTTTTACCAATGGCAGCTTACTTTAAAAAAGAAGGACATGTTCTCAGATTTATCGAGTTTATGGATGTTGGAAATACGAACAAATGGAATCTAGAGCATGTCATGACAAAGAAAGAGATCATTGGTCTAATTGATTCAACATTTCCTATCAAACCAGAACCTCCTCAATATCCAGGTGAAGTAGCCAACCGATTCTTTTATAAAGATGGTTCAGGAGAGATAGGCATTATTTCTTCTGTTTCAGATGCTTTTTGTGGAACATGTAACAGAGCGAGGCTTTCTGCTCGCGGTGAATTGTTTACATGTCTTTTTGCATCGTTGGGTTTTGATCTGAAACGGGTGATTCGCTCGGCTAAAGATAATGAAGATATAAAGAATATATTGAAGGAACTATGGTCGAATAGACATGATCAATATTCAGCCGAGAGAGAACAGAAGAAAGATCAGAAAAAAGTTGAAATGTCATACATCGGTGGGTAGTGACAACAAAGTATCATGATCATGTATTTTTGAAAAGAAGAGAAAAAGTCATAATCATTGTTGACAATCTTTTTTTGAAATAGGTCTATTCATCTTATGAATCCAGTCATTATAAAAAACCAGCAGAAACTCTGCTGGTTTTTAAAATGTTATTTTGTAGCTCAAAAAGGTTTAGAAATGCCTGGAAAATAGAATTTTAAACATTTTTTGCTACTTTACTTTTATGAGAGCTGTGATAAGATCAACTCAATCTTTACCAGCTCGATTTTTTTACTCCTGGGATGTGGCCCTTATAGGCAAGCTCACGAAAAGCAATTCTAGACATTTTAAATTTTCGTAAGTAACCTCTAGGGCGGCCGGTTAATTCACAGCGGTTTTTTAAACGGGTAGGGGAAGAGTCTCTAGGTAATTTCCGTAAAGCTTCATAGTCACCTTTTTCTTTTAACTCTTTTCTTAATTCTGCATATTTCAATACAAGCTGCTGCCGCTTTTTTTCTTTAGCAATCTTAGATTTCTTTGCCACTTAAAACCCTCCTTTTTTAATGTTGGATTTTCCATTGAAAGGGGTCTTCAAATGTAGTCCAATCTTGATCAAATTCTTCAGGTGTGAGTAAGCATTGATCTAGTGTGCGAATGATATCTGCTTTAGGCAAATCTACGCCGATAAACACAAGTTTTGTATGCCGATCACCAAATTCTGCGTCCCACTCGTCAAGAAGCTCTGGTTCTTGCTTTAATATCCGTGCCTTATCTTGCTCAGGCAAGGCAGCAATCCAGTATGCAATTGGTTCAATCGCAACAGATTTTCCGGCCTGTGAAATTAAAATGGTTAAATCATGATGTGTGGCAAGCCATGTAAATCCTTTAGCGCGAACTATTTGCTCTGGCATCTGATCTAACCAATTATTTAACCTGCCAGTATGGAAGGGGAGTCTTCTTTCATAAACAAAAGATGAGATTTGGTATTCTTCTGTTTCCGGCGTATGCTGAGAATGCCCGGCGTTGATTTCTTTGATCCAGCCAGCAGAAGCACTGGATTTTTCAAAGTCAAATAAACCAGTATTCAAAATGTCACTTGGCTGTACTTTACCTTTTGAGGTTCTGATGATAGATGCTTCTGGTTGAAGTGTGGTCAGCACGCGCTCAAGTCGATCTAATTCTGAGTTTGATACTAGATCACATTTATTTATAATCAGCACGTCACAAAATTCAATTTGATCAATAAGTAAATCGGAAATTTCTCGTTCGTCATCATCGGAAACGGCTTGTTTACGGTCTAATAAACTTTCTCCTGACTGGAAGTCGGTCCAGAAACGATTCGCATCTACAACAGTGACCATCGTGTCTAACCGGCAAAAGCGTGTCAAATCTATTCCCATTTCTTCATCAATATAAGAGAAAGTTTGCGCGACTGGAATTGGTTCACTAATACCTGTTGACTCAATGACAATATAATCGATATGACCAGTCTTACACAGGCGTTCTACTTCGATTAACAAATCTTCTCTCAATGTGCAGCAAATACAACCATTAGACAATTCAACTAGCTTCTCATCTGATCGAGAGAGCTCACCGCCTTGTTTGACTAGTTCTGCATCAATATTAATTTCGCTCATGTCATTGACAATCACAGCTACTTTTAACCCTTTACGATTTTGTAGGACATGATTTAATATTGTTGTTTTTCCTGCACCTAAAAAACCGCTTAATACTGTAACAGGTATTCGCTTATTCATTTCTTTCTGTCCTTTTAACCATACTCATTTTGATTTCCGCCTCACTTAAAAAGTAATGATTACGATTTAAAATCTAAAAAATTATTTTGTTTCTCTATGAAGGGTATATTTCTTTAGCCGAGGAGAATATTTTTTTAACTCCAGTCGGTCCGGGTTCGTTCTTTTATTCTTTGTTGTGATATAGTTTCTGTCACCCGTTTCAGTACAGGCTAAGGTAATTTTTACGCGCATCAGTAATAGGATCCTCCTTTAATTCGTAATGGTTACGATTTGTATTTTAAAATGATCAAGGCGGAATGTCAAGCTTAGTAGGATGAACAATGCCAAATGATCAAACAAAAGGGGTATCGAATGTTCATTGATACCCCTCTCCATTAATAAAAGTCTCCAAGCTCTTGTTCGTATTCACCTTCGTATTGCTGGACGTCACTAGGAATTTCTTGAAGAAAGGCTAGGCCACCTAATATCAGCATCAAGATAATGACGATGAATGAGAGAATGACTGTGACAATACTTGATATGGCAAATAGCGTCTGCATTTTCATCATCTTAGCATATTGTTCTAATAACTCTTCATAAGAAGTATCAGGAGCTTGAATTAATTGTTCAGCTGCGTTTACAGATTTTTGTACATGGATTCCCATCATAATGAGGAAGACGCCAAGGGCAGCAGGAAGAACAAGCCAAAAACCAATAAGAATAGCTAGGCCGCCTGAAATATAGAGAAATATACTACCAACTTTTCCCCACTTTGTGATCGAATGAAGAGATTGAATGATTTTCTCAGTTTGTTGCAATGGTGTTCACTCCTTTATGTATTCACTCTTTATCATACTTGAGCAAGTAGTACTTTAGGAAGAGTGAATGTAGAGCAATTAAAAAATATTTCTATCTTCACTTTACTATTTATGGATAAATAAATTATCTTCAAATAAGAAAAAAGTAACATTTACTATAAATTTTAACGACAATTTATGTCATAAATAAGATTAGTAGTTAAAAATAATTAGTAAATTTATCAAAATATGTTGTTAGTTGTATTGTAATTGGTTATTATTGTGTTGTGTTACCATAAAAATTGGAAGGTGGAATTCATATGTTAGATCGTTTCTTAAACAAAATGACCAATGTTCAACCTGCAGCTTCAAGATGTATTTTACAAAAATTAGTCACTTCATGCAAATCAGCGCCAACTTGTTTCCTTCAAGGTGTTGGAACTTTCCGTTACTACGTGGATCGTGATACAGGTGAGATATGTACTAGCCAAGAACGCGTTAGATGTGGCTGCTAAATTCAAGGATTTTATTTAATAGGATGTGAACGCATGAGCATATCTTCAATTTCATTTTTAACAAATGCTGTGCAGACGTCAAACAGTCGTCAAGCGGGTCAAACATCAAATTCTTTTTTAAACCAAGCTGCGAAAATTGTTCAAGGCGACCATTCTCCAGAAGAGAGAAAGGCATTATTTCAACAACTGACTCTAGTTCAGCAAGGAAAAGATTTAGAGCTTCATGTGTCTAAATTAAAGGAACTAGAGAAAGAGGTTCAAAAAGAATCGTCTTCTTCGTCTGTTACTGTGAATCAGCATGGTGACCAAGTAGACATTTCAAATGAGGCTCGCAGTGAGTTTGAACAAGCTGAGGAACAAGCGGCAGCTTCAAGTGAAGCGAGTGAAATCGCAAGGGAAAAGGATCAGGATGTTCAGGCAGATCCACACCAATAAAAAAATGAGGCGTGTGTTTGTTGTCTTCACATGCCTCATTTATGTTTATTTTGCAGAAATCCTTGAATAAAGACCATCCGGAAAAGGGGCTGCATATGAGATTGTTTCATCTTCTTCTACCATGATGTAATATGGAAACTCTTCAATCTGGAAGGCGCCTATCATTTGTTCGTCCACTGAGATAACTTGCATGATGGTTTGGCTATCACGATATAATTCTTGATCCTCTTCTTGCCCATTCTTTAGCAAAATACTAAAAGAAATGTCTAATTGACGCTGCCTTTTCGTTTCTAGGAATTGTTCCAGTGATGGGATGCAGTGCGGACATGCTGTGTCAGTGAATATAAGCAGCTGTTGCTTGTGATTGGTTTGCAGCAAATCATTCATTTGAATAGGTGATGGTTTTTCAATTAGCGGATGAACAAGTTTTTGTCCGACATGCTGGATCGGTAAGATGATTAATTCCATCTGGTGTTTTAAATAGATGATGATTCCGATCGTCAATAAAAGACTGCAAAGAATAAGAGTGAGCTGTAAAAGTAAGATTGAATTCATCGTTATCGTCCTCTCAGAATGAAGTTACGCAGAGCTATCATAATATAAATATCAAAAATATGTCAATTATACTAAATGGTGTAAGGTGGAGCGTTTGATGAGTACAGTGAACCATTGTTTATATGCAATCTCCTATACTTGGAAAAGAAGTCGATCATATCTTCTGTTAACTCTATTGATCCAAGTGATCGTTGGTTTTATGCCTTTGGCTAGTGTCTGGATTATTCAAACATTGATTAATGAAATTATTTTATTCATGACTTCTTCAGGAGACATTCAAAAGGTCTTAAGGTTATTTGGGTTGCAAATGGTCATTGTGGTTTTAGGATATGGGCTTCAATTCATTCTTCAACTTAGTCAGCAAAAAGCGACAAATTTGATTGGTTTGCATTTGAAGGGTGAATTGCTTCAAAAGGCAATCAGGCTGCCATATATTACATTTGAACATCCGTCTTTTTATAATGAAAGTCAACGTGTGATGAACAGTCATCAGCATGTTCTGAGTATGGTTAGAAGTATTTTTACAATCATGAGCGCATTGATTACTGTTGTATCACTTCTCATTTATATGATCGGTATCCATTGGGGTTTGGCGGTCATTCTGATCTTATTTACCCTGCCTGTCTTGTGGATTGAGCTCTTCTTTGGAGGCGCACGGTATCAACTAAACCGCATGTTAACTGCTAACGATCGAAGAGAAATGTATGTGTCCGACCTTGTTGCACAGCGAGATTCATTGAAGGAAATCCGTTTATATGGAATAGGACATTATCTTCTTCAAAAATGGAAAGGTCATTATGTAAAAAGTGCAGATGAAAAATATAAATTACTAAAACGGCAGGTTCGCTGGGAGATGGCGGGCGGATTGCTTATGACATTTGCCTATGTGTGCTGCGGTCTTTTTATTGTCTTTCTTATCTTTCAAAAAAAATTAGCAGCGGGTACGTTTGTCGCTGTGCTCCAAGCTGTGCAAAATATTCAAAGTGGTTTTCAAGACTTAACGAGGGAATGTTCTAGTTTATATGAAACGAGTCTCTATATTGATGAAATGAGAACTTTTCAAAAGAGAGAAGAAGAAATTGATGAACAGACAGAGAAAGAGGCATCGCTTCGGAGGATTGAGTGTATTCGGTCCATTACGCTAGAAAACCTCTCTTTTACCTATCCGAATATGAAAACGCCTGCTATTGAGCATATACATTTTCATATCAATAAAGGTGAACGCATTGCATTGGTGGGGGATAACGGATCAGGTAAGACGACCTTGATTAAATGTTTGACCGGTTTATATGATCCAGACAAGCCGAATATGCAAAAGGTCAATGGTGAGTCTATTTCGACCATTTATAAAAAATCATATCATGCGAGAATGGCTGTCCTTTTTCAAGATTTTATGAAGTACGAATTCACTGTGAAAGAAAACATTGGATTTGGCCGTATCGACGAAATAGATGAGGAAGAGCGCATGGTGTCAGCTGCGCGGCAAGCAGGCATAGAGAAAAGAATTCATCAAATGGAAGAAACATACGATGCGCAGCTTGGCCGGTTTTTTGAAGAAGGTCATGAACTGTCTGGCGGACAATGGCAAAAGCTTGCGATGGCGAGAACCTTCTTTAGAGAAAGTGATTTTATCATTTTAGATGAACCGACTTCTGCTCTTGATCCGCTATCGGAGATTTCACTCATTCGAAAGCTATTCGATCATACGCAGGATCAAGGGGTCTTGTTTATCACACACCGTATGGGAGCGGCCCGCTTAGCAGACCGCATTATCGTGATGAAAGATGGTGCTTTCGTTGAAGAAGGGAACCATGAAGAGCTGATGGCGCTAGGTGGAGAGTACAAAAGGCTTTATGAGGCACAATCTCAACTATTTCAACAAAAGGAGATGGCGTAAGGTGAGTGTCTTTTATTTTATAGGTGTCTATTTCTTAGGAATCATCTTTGCAGGTGCATGGCTTGATAAAGTGAGAAAACAAACGGCGCATATGCAACAGATGAATGCTTATCGGCTGCTGCCTTCTGCGCTCACGGCGCCAATGTTTTATTTGTTTTTGACTATTGAATTGGCTTGTACTGGTCTATTGTTCGTATGGAACATGTCTCTTGTACCTGCGATTGGTCTTACAGCACTTTTATGTACCTATACTGGAGCGGTCACTTTCAATTTATTGAGAGGACATCGTAACATTTCATGCGGCTGTGGAGGTTTACTTGAAAATGACCGTCTTCACTGGGGAATTGTGATTCGTAATGTGTCGATGCTGGCTCTTGTGATTGGCTTGTTTTATGTGCATCCCTATGTAGAAACAATTCCATGGCAATTTCACATTATTTGTTTTCTGATTGCAGTGGCTGTCTGTTTCATTATAGCGGTGGGAAAAGACATCATGATGTTCAAAAGAAAGTGGAATCAATTTGAATCATTTATAGAAGGAGACCAAGTGAAATGACAGATATTCTACTGATTATTGTGTTATTCATTGTCATTGCTCAGCTGGCTGTGGTGTTTTTGCTTGCCCGCTTTATCGGAAAATTTATGAATAAAATCAAAACTCTTGATGGGATTGAATTAAAGGAAGCGGATGTTGGTGATGCGGCGCCGTTATTTCGAAGCTATACACATTTAGGGGATAAGGTCATTTTAAAGGAATATTTGCAGAGCGGAAGAGCCGTGATGCTGTTATTTGTGAACTCTACTTGTATGACATGCAAAAGCATTTTGTCTGATATGAAGCAGCACATCTCTAGCGACGATACTCAATTCATTTTGATCAATGGAGATGAACAAGGAGATGATGCATCGCTTCTTCAATTGCTGCCTGATCAAGCTGTGTATGTGCGCTCTTCGCAAATCATGGAGCTGTATGGGGTAACTGTTGTTCCGCAAGCGATTCTGATGGATGAACATGGCATCATCCTGCAAAGAAAATCTCTTCAAAATGCGAAACAGTTTGAACAGCTGTTACATGCTTCATAAAAAAGCGTCTCTTTGTTGGAGAGACGCTCGTTTTATAATTCTTTTCCTAGAATATCTAAATCGTACCTGCTGCCGTCCATTTCTGCGATACGTGGCAGGTGACCCCATGTCTCAAAGCCGTGCTTTTTAAATAATTGAATGCTGGCTTCGTTGTGCCCGAAAATAAAGGCAAGTAACGTTCGAATGCCTAATGAAGGTGCCAACTCAATGGCCTCTTGTAAGAAAAGTGACCCTAAGCCTTTCCCTCGATCGTCTTGGTTTAAGTAAATACTCATTTCAACGGTCCCGTTGTATGCAGGTCTTCCGTAAAACGTTTCAAAGCTGAGCCAGCCGTAGATATGTCCATCCTCATCTGTTTTCACATAGAGAGGTCTTTTCTCTGAATGATTCAAAAACCATTGCCGGCGGTCTTCAACTGAAACTGGTTCTATGTCGGCGGTTACTTCTCTTGAAGCAATGGTTGAATTGTAAATATCAACGATCGCTTTGAGATCATCTTCTGTTGCTATGCGGTTGAAAGTTTTCACAATAAAGTCCCCCATCTTTTTTTCATTCATCATACATATTATTGGTGCGATTGCGCAAAATAAAAAGAAAAATGATTTCGTGTGTATATATTTTTTGAAAAGTGTTCAGAATGTTGCTGAGGTGATGAAAAATGAGAGAGGAAGAAAAGAAACGTACTTCCAAAATCACAAAAGTTCAGCAATTTTTCCGTAAGCGCTGGGTATTCCCTGCTATTTACTTGGTCAGCGCAGCGGTCGTGTTAACAGCCGTTCTTTGGTACCAAGCTGTATCAAAAGATGTGAAAGACCAACTATCTGATGGAAATCAAACAGGGCAAGAACAGCGTGATGATGCCGTTGAAGTTGGAAAGCCAATTGAAAATGTTGCAATGCCGGTCCAGAATTCTGATAATGTTTCTGTCGTGAAAAAGTTTTATGAAGCAGATGCTGATCAAAAAGAAAAAGAAGCAGCACTTGTAAACTATAATAACACCTATACCTTGAGCAAAGGTATTGATCTTGCAGATAAAGATGGCAAAGTGTTTGATGTCACAGCTGCTCTTAGTGGAACAGTGGTTCAAGCGAAAAAAGATCCAGTTCTCGGTCACGTCGTTGAAATTGAACATGAAGATGGATTATCGACTGTTTATCAATCGTTGTCACAAGTGAGTGTCAAAGAAGGCGATGAAGTTAAGCAGAATGATGTCATCGGTGCTTCTGGTAAAAATCTTTATGGTGCTGAAAGCGGCAACCATGTGCATTTTGAAATTCGTATGGAAGGTTTAGCGCTTAATCCACTTAGCTTCATTGACAAGCCTGTTTCGACTATTGAAAAGGCCGCGCAAGAAGTGACGGAAGAAGCAAAAGAACCTGCTCAGCCAAAAGCTGATGAAAAAACGAAGGAACCTGCTGGTGAAGATAAGGCCAAAGAGCCTGCTGGAGAAAAATCTGAAGAAAAGTCTGATGAGAAGGGGAAATCCTCTGATCAAGAAAAGTCTTCTGATTCCTCTAAAGACAGCAGTCAATCTGAAGAAACAAAACAATCTTAAAGCCTTGCAACCTCTGTGTATGAATTATGCAGAGGTTTTTTTCTGTCTTAAAAAAATCCCCCGCACTTGGCGGAGGATGGTTTATAGGGCGGCAGGTCCTTCTTCACCTGTCCGAATGTTGATTGTATTTTCTATCTCATATATAAAAATTTTCCCATCCCCTGGTTCGCCTGTACGAAGTACCTTTTGAGCTGTTTCTACGACCAGTTCGACAGGTACTTTGCTTAGGACGATTTCAATCTTTAATCGTTCGTACACATTGCTTTCCTTTTTGACGCCGCGGTATAGCTCTGTATGTCCCTTTTGTAGGCCGCAGCCGTGCACATTCGAAAAGGTAATTGAGGTGACACCAATCTTTCCAAGCTCCACCTTTAATGTTTCAAAATTGGCTGGACGTGTGACAATCTCCACTTTATACATTTTGCTCATCGAGACACCCCTTTTTCTTTAATCTTGATAGGCTTTTTCACCGTGCATGGTTAAATCAAGGCCCACTGATTCTTCTTCTTCGGTTGCACGAAGCTTGAAGAAGAGATTGACCACTTTGATGATCACGTATGTCACAACGGCTACAAAGGCGTAGGTGGCAACAATAGCGACTACTTGCTTCCAAAGTAAGCTGGCATCTCCGTAAAATAAGCCATTGGCTCCGCCGTCATTGACAGAGGTTGTTGCGAAAAGTCCAGTTGCAATACCTCCCCAAGTCCCGCCAATTCCGTGAAGCCCGAATGCATCCAGTGCATCATCATAGCCAAATTTGGCTTTGAGTGAGAAGACTCCCCAGAAACACACGATCCCGCCGATGATTCCGATGATAATAGAAGCAAATGGGGTGACAAAACCTGCGGCAGGTGTAATCGCGACAAGACCTGCGATGGCTCCAGAAATCGCGCCGAGCATGGTCGGCTTTTTGTTGATCATCCACTCTACTAACAGCCAGCCGATGATTCCTGCAGCAGCAGCTGTATTAGTGTTAATAAAGGCATACATCGCGACACTGTCTAATGTAAGGGCACTTCCAACGTTAAAGCCAAACCATCCAAACCAAATGACAGCTCCGCCAAGAAGGGTGTAGATCAAATTATGAGGAGAAGAGTTTGCTGCTTCTTTACGCTTCCCGAGCACAATCGCCACGACTAGACCCGCAACACCAGATGAAATGTGAACCACGTTTCCTCCAGCGAAGTCAAGTGCACCCATTTCGCCAATCCAACCGCCGCCCCATACCCAGTGTGCGACTGGCGCGTATACAAATGTGACCCAAAGGAGTGTAAACACGACGACCGCTGAGTAGCGAATTCGTTCAGCAAAGGCACCTGAGATGATGGCTGTTGTTAAGACGGCAAAGGTCATTTGGAACATCATGAACAATGAATGTGGAATGGTCTCACTGTAGGAACCAGGTTCAAAGCCAACGCCTTTTAGTCCAATCCAGTCTAAGCCTCCGATCCATGCATTGCCTGGCGCAAAAGCCAAGGAATAGCCAAACATGATCCATACGATGGAGACGATTGCTAGTGAAGTTAAGCTGTGCATGGTTGTGCTTAAGACGTTTTTACTTCTCACGAGTCCTCCGTAGAATAAGGCTAAACCCGGTGTCATTAACCACACGAGTAGTGCGCAGAAGAACATAAATACTGTATCACCCATTTGCATGCTGCATTCCCCCTGAATCATTCAGAATTAATTGATTTGTTAATTCTTCATTATAGAGAGAAAAGTCATATATAACATAAATATGTAAGTTAATCTTACATGGTTTTTGGTTATATTCAATATAAATGGATGAAAAGTTCGTAAAAAAAGAGAAAAAACGTGCATTGAGCACGAAAAATAAAGGGCGTTTGACCTATAAAATGGAGCTGAGAAACAGCTTGGTTCGTTCCTCTTGAGGAGAATCGAACAATTCTGATGGGATGCCTTCTTCGACGATGCGGCCTTCGTGCATATAGACGACACGATCGGCGACTTCTTTCGCAAAGCCCATTTCATGTGTGACAATGACCATCGTCATGCCTTCTTTTGCGAGACTTTTCATTGTTTGCAGTACCTCGCCTACAAGCTCTGGATCGAGGGCCGACGTAGGTTCGTCAAATAACATGACATCTGGCTTCATGGCGAGAGCTCTTGCAATGGCCACACGCTGTTTTTGACCACCTGATAATTTAGAAGGATATACGTTGGCCTTATCCGCAAGTCCGACCTTTTTCAACAGGACGTTGGCTTCTGATACAGCTTGAGCCTTTTTTGTTTTTCTCACCATGACAGGCGCTTCGATGATGTTTTCAAGCACAGTTTTATGCGGGAAGAGATTAAAATGCTGAAACACCATGCCTATTTTTTGCCTCATCTCGTTTAATTGATCTCGTTTTGGATGTACTGGATTCCCATCAATGATGATCTGCCCATTATTTTTTATTTCTAAAAAGTTCAAACAGCGGAGCAGGGTGCTTTTTCCAGAGCCACTGGCACCAATTAAGACGACCACATCATTTTCATAAACGGTGAGATCGATATCCTTTAAAACATGCAGCTCTCCGAAGTATTTATTGAGTTTTTCAACACGAATGAGTTCCTTTGATTCTGTCATGCTTCTCCTCCTAATGGTCACTGACCGATAGTTTCTTCTCAAAGGTTTGGACAGCGAATGTTAACAGCAGGACAAGAACTAAGTAATAGACGGCTACAACAAGTAAATAGGTCATATTGTCAAAGCTGTTGGAGCCTTGGGTCGTGGCGACGTTAAATAGTTCATTGACGCTGATAAAGGCGGCGAGTGATGAATCTTTTAAGCCGATAATGAACTGGTTGCCAAGAGGGGGGAGTGCGCGCCGCATTGCTTGCGGGAGAATGATGCGTCTCATTGTTAGGAAACGTCCCATGCCAAGAGAGCGTCCTGCCTCTTTTTGCCCCTGATCGATCGATTGGATGGCGCCTCTGAATATTTCTGCTATATATGCTCCATTATGAAAGGCGAGCGCAATGGAAGCAGCCCAGAAGTCGGGGATATTTAATTCGGTCAGTCCAAAATATAGGATGAAAATTTGAACAATCAGTGGTGTTCCGCGTACAAGGAAGATATAGGCGTTGGCGATATAACCGAAGACAGCCACGCGTGATATTTTCAATAAAGCAAAGAAGAGTCCGATGAACATGCCGATGAAGATGCTGATCACAGTGAGCTGTAAGGTGAGCAGCATTCCTTCTAAAAAAATACCTCTAGAATCAATCAGCGTCTGAAAAAAATGTGATAGAGTAGGCAAAACAATCATCTCCATTTGAAGAAAGTGCGCCTAAGAAAGGCGCACAATCGTGGTTTTAATTTTGTTTGACCGTGATGTCTTCGTCAAAGTATTTCTCGCTAATTTGTCTTAATGTTCCGTCTTTTTTTAGTGCGTCAATCGCATCGTTGATCTCTTCTATGAGCTGTTTATTTTCTTTTGATACAGCGATTGCCTGCTCGCTTTGTCCGAGTCTTTCCTGCGCTTCGATTTTTAATTTTTTCTTCATGGCTTCTGCACCTGTGGCGAAATCCGTCACGACTGCATCGTGTTTTCCGTTGGCCAGTGCTTCTAAAGCGACTACATCACTGTCGTAATATTTTGGTTCCTGCCCGCTATGTTCCTTTGCAATATCAGCGTAGGACGAGCCTTTTGATACAGCGATTTCTTTGTCTTTTAAGTCATCAGCATGTTGAATGTCTGCTCCAGGTCTTGTGAAAATTTGCGGACCAGAGTAGTAATAGGGCTTAGATAAAAGGACGTGTTTTTTTCGTTCCTCATTGATGGTATGACTTGCAACTGCCGCATCAAATTTTCCTGCTTTCACACCTTCGACGATGCCTGCGAATTTATATTTTTTCTGTATAGGCTCGAGGCCTAGTTTGTCACTAATCGCATTGCCTACATCGATATCAAAGCCTGACATCTGATTTCCATCCATGTAACTAAACGGGTGAAATTCACCTGATGCTGCAAATATAAATTTTCCATCCTCCAAAATTGGCGACCCTTTCGCTGTAGAATTACGTTTATCTCCGTTCCCATTTGTTTCATTTGAACCACACGAAGACAGAAGTAATACTGCAACCGAGAAAAGGGCTGGGACCCAAAACCGTCTTTTTTTAATAATAAGCTTCTCCTCCTTTTCAGCCGTTCTCCATATAAGGAGAAAGTAGGCTTTTAAATATGTGTAGCATCTTACCATTTGTTCCTCATATTCTCAATTTTATATGTGTTTTTCCAACACTCGCCCTTTTTAAAATGTATGTCTTGCTTTTCCGAGAGAGAACTTGAATTGATTAGGGTAAAAAAGGGAAATGAATCTCATAATAACGGAAGGATTGGCAAAAAACATGCCAGATCACAAAAAGGGGGTCGGTGTATGAACAAGTGGAGAGACAGCCGAAAGGTTTTTTTAACTGCTATTGCCTTTGGAACGATGTTAAATCCACTGAATTCCTCGATGATTTCTTTGGCCTTGCATCAAATTCAGCATGAATTCGGTTTGTCATTTACGACTGTATCTTGGCTTATTTCGTCTTTTTATTTAGCAAGTGCGGTGACGCAGCCGGTGAGCGGCCGGATTGGGGATCATGTGATGAGCCGGAGAACATTATTTTTATTCGGGCTAGGTCTTGTGGCGGTGTCAGCCATCTGTGCGCCGTTTGCCCCAACGTTTGCAGTGCTGATTGTGATCCGGCTGCTGCAGGCGATTGGGAGCAGTGCCATTTATCCTTCTGGTGTCGGACTCATTCGGGATCATATTCAGGAAAAGCAGGCTTCGGCGTTAGCGGTATTGTCCATTTTTGCTTCGGCGATGACGGCACTTGGACCGACGCTTGGCGGCTTTTTGATGACAATCGGCGGCTGGCCGGCTATCTTTTTAGTGAACCTGCCTTTTATTTTGATCAGCTTCTTTCTTGGACTAACTTTGTTTCCAAAGGAGCAGAAAAAGAGAAAGCTTCGTATAGGTGAAACGGTACGGAAGCTCGATTTGCCAGGGATGCTTCTTTTTACAGTTTGTATTGTCCTTCTGCTTTCGTTTTTATTATCACTAGGTGATGGGATTCAATATGTACAGGGGATTCTTTGTCTCGTGAGTGCAGGCGCTTTTATCTGGTGGGAGTATCAGGTGGATGAACCGTTTATTCAAATTCGAATGTTCAGACAGGAGCAGCGGCTGTCACTTGTGTATGTGCAATTTATCATTTTAAATATATTTTTCTATTGTCTTTTCTTTGGTTTGCCGAGCTATTTCCAGGATGAATTAGGCTGGCGTGTGGAAATGACGGGTCTTTTTATGCTGTGCATGTCTGGGGTGAGCATCATTGTGTCGCCGCTAACAGGAAAGTGGGTGGATCGCGGGGATGAACGTCATCCAGTATTAGCCAGTGCGGTATTGATGCTGGCTGGAGCGTCTGCGATGACCTTCTTTTTTATTCCGGCACCATTATGGGGAAAAGGGGTGGTTCTAGCGCTGCTTGGACTGAGTTACGGGATTGGGAATGTTGCGCTGCAAGCTGCGATGCTCAAGGCAAGTCCTCAGCATATGATTGGCACGTCCTCTGGGCTTTTTCAAACATGCCGTTACCTTGGTTCCATTCTGTCGTCTGCTGTCCTCGGTATGCTGTTTGGGGATGAAATTGCTGGTCCTCATTTTGAGCAGTTAGGCTGGACGTTGATCATGATTTCCCTTACCGGCATCGGTGTCAGTCTTTATTTTTCGAACAAGGTCAGAGGAGGACAGCCAATAAAAAAAGCGGCGCGATAAGTGGAAGAAGATTCTTCATCACATTATCGCAAGCCGCTTAAGAGTTAGACAGGTCAGAGCCCTGATCCTTTTGCTTCCTTCTGAATATTTTCCCTACAATTGTCTCATAGAAAGTGACAATGCGGTCAATTGGAGAGTCAAAGAACTTCCATAATTTATTCATGATAAAGACAACCACGATCGATACGACTAAGCTGCCTAAGACATCTAATGGATAATGGTGACCGACCCAGATGCGGGAGAATCCTGTGAGTAATCCAAAGACGAGCAAGATGTTGCCAAGCTTTTTATTACGAGATCGAATGGCAAGTGAAAGAGCCAGTGCACCTGTTGTATGGTCACTTGGGAAGGAAGCGTCTGCTGAGTGCGGAATGAGTGTGTCGACTTTATGCGCCACAAACGGCCGCTCCTCATAATGAAACAGTGTAATCGCAAAATTGACGATAAGTGCCGCGATACCCGTTACACCCGAAAAGAAGACATGCTTCTTAAATTTGTGATTACCTAAAAACCAGCAAATCAATAAGACAAGGGCATACACAAGAATGGCCTTTTTCGTAATGAAAATCATGGCCTGATCTAAAAACTCAGAATGATGAGCCATCCCGTGTATGACTTTAAACAATTCGTAATTCAAAACATCACCTATACCTTCGCTTAATGCCAACTATTTTTCAAATAATCGTCTATTTGAAATATCCTATATTTTAGCATGTTTCCGATGAAGTTTAAAATAGTATCCTATTCTGATAGGGAGACCTTCTGTGCTTTTGCTTCTTGGGGCTTTCGTTCGCTCCAATAAAAAACAATCATACTGAGCAAGACAACAATACCTGCAATGAGATATACATTTGAAAAGTCGGTGAAGCTGACAAGAAGACCAAATACAAATGAGCCAGCAGCAATCCCCGTATCATATAAAGTGAAGAAAGTAGCCGTCGCATAGCCTGTACGGTGAGCTGGTGAGTGCTGAATGGCAAGTGTTTGTAAACATGGTACTAGCGATCCATAGCCAAGTCCAATGACACCACCTGATAAAAGAAGCATTGTAGCTGAATGTGTAGCTGTCAGCATCCATAAACCAATCGCAAAAAGAGCGATCGAAGGATAGATCACAATGTGAGGTCCTACTCGGTCAAAAAGTCTGCCTGTAAAAGGACGTGATCCAAGCATGGCTGCCGCAAACACAATAAAGAAATAACTGCTTGCCCCCATCAAGTGAAGGGAATTGGCATAGACTGAAATAAATGAAATGATCGGCGAATAACAGAAGGAAATAATGATGCCGACTGCCGCTGTTTTTAATGCACCTTTTTCAAACAGATGAGAAAAAGTAAATCGAAAGACGACACTACCCCCATCTTCAAGCTCTGGCTGTCTGATCAGCATCGTAAAAGCGGCACCGATGGTAACGATAATGGAAAAGAGAAGGAATAAGGAATGGAATCCTACTTTTCCTACTTGATTCAATGCAATAAATGGACCGATAACCACAGCAAGGTTCATGGACATGACAAAGTAGCCGAGTCCTTCCCCGCGTTTATGTTTTGGAATCATATCTGCCGCAATGGCACTGGCTACTGTCGTCAAAATGCTAAAAAAGATGCCCTGCACGAAACGCAGCATGAGAAGCGTATGGAATTGATCAATCGGAATGTATAAATAAGTGAGTAAGGCAAATGCCGTTGACGAGAAAATCGCCATCCGTTTTTTGCCGAATTTCTCAATAATGGCTCCAGAAAACGGTCTTGTCACAATAGCAGACAATAAGAAAACCGTCACAAGAAGGCCACCCTGTGATTCTGTTCCATTTAGTTCATCCATTGTGTAAATAGGCAGCAAGGTCAAAAGGGCATAAAAAGAGGTGAACGTAAATAAATTCACCAGGACAATCATGATAAAGTCTCTTGTCCAAATGCGTTCGTTCATGATGTATGTCACTTCCTATTCAGTTGATAATTTGTGTAAAAGTGTATGGAGGAGTTGTTTTTCTTCGTGGGTGAAATCTGAAAGACATTCTTCTTCAAATTGTTCCATCGTACGTTTGATTTCTTCAAATCGGGCCTTAGCATCATCTGTCATCACGATCAGATTTTCACGTTTGTCTTTTCCTTGTACACGTTTCACCCAGCCATTAGCTTCTAGACGGGTTACGGTTCGGGTAATGGTTGGGGCTTCGACGTTCAAATATGTCCAAATGTCTTTTTGGGTTTTCGGGCCGAATGTATCCAAACAAAAAAGTACAGTCCATTGGGACATGTACAAGTCATAAGCAACAAGCGCTTCGTTCGCCTTTTTAGACAGCAACCTGGCGCTTTGGTGTATTTGATGTAAACACTCTCTATTTAACGTATCCATATGCTCACCTTTTTTTAAATATTTAGCTAGGTAAATAAAATCACCTTTCCTATTTTACGTGCTCGACCCATTCTTGTAAAGTGAAAATTTTCGCCACTCGAAATGATTGCATTTTCTGATAAATCCCTTGTCCCATCTTCATTTTTAGCATATTCCCTATGCAATGCTAATACACTGTTACAAACCTGACAAAGAGAGTGTTTGAGGTGAGGGATCGTGTTTGGCATTTACTACCTAATGGATGAGAAATTAAGACGAACAAGCGCCCCTGAAAATGGATAATATTGATACGGATCTCATTTCACACTTCTCACATCCATTTTAGGGAGGTCGAGTGGTGTGCACGATTACATCAAAGAGCGAACAATCAAGATAGGAAAGTATATCGTGGAGACAAAGAAAACCGTTCGTGTAATTGCGAAAGAATTTGGAGTCTCTAAAAGTACTGTACACAAGGATCTAACAGAAAGACTGCCAGAAATTAATCCAGATCTGGCTAATGAAGTGAAGGAGATACTGGATTATCATAAATCAATCCGCCACTTGCGAGGAGGAGAAGCCACTAAATTAAAGTATAAAAAAGAAGAAATTTTAGAAGGCGAGCCTGTGAAACAGTAAGCTTAGTTCTTTGTTCATAAACATGACATATATATCTTCCTCATATCGGTAGTTTCTAACCACAAATTTTGTAAAGACTTTTGTAAAGAAATATCTTTTTTTCTGCAAATTATGATAGAATATATAATTAGGGCAGAATGTGGTATTTGCTATGGAAACAGATTTTCAAGGAGGATATATATAGATGTTTGCTAGGGATATTGGAATTGATCTTGGTACTGCCAATGTACTGATTCATGTCAAAGGAAAAGGAATTGTGTTAAATGAACCATCTGTTGTAGCTCTTGACAAAAACAGCGGGAAAGTTTTGGCTGTTGGAGAAGAGGCTAGACGTATGGTTGGACGTACGCCTGGGAATATTGTTGCGATTCGTCCATTAAAAGATGGCGTAATCGCTGATTTTGAAGTAACTGAAGCGATGCTCAAGCATTTTATTAATTCATTAAATGTGAAAGGGCTGTTCTCTAAGCCGCGTATGCTCATCTGCTGCCCGACAAACATTACATCTGTTGAGCAGAAGGCGATCAAAGAAGCTGCTGAAAAAAGCGGCGGTAAGCATGTATTTCTTGAAGAAGAGCCAAAAGTAGCAGCTATTGGTGCTGGTATGGATATTTTTCAGCCAAGTGGAAACATGGTCGTAGATATTGGAGGCGGAACGACAGATATCGCTGTCATCTCAATGGGTGACATTGTAACCGCCTCTTCTATTAAAATGGCTGGAGACAAATTTGATCTGGAAATTCTCAACTACATTAAAAAAGAGTACAAGCTGTTGATCGGTGAACGCACGGCTGAGGATATTAAGATCCAAGTTGCAACGGTATTCCCAGACGCACGTCACGAAGAGATTTCAATTCGTGGACGAGACATGGTGACAGGATTACCAAGAACGATTACCGTCACAAGCAAAGAAGTAGAAGAAGCATTGCGTGAATCTGTATCTGCGATTGTTCAGGCTGCGAAGCAAGTTCTTGAGAGAACACCGCCTGAATTATCAGCTGATATTATTGATCGCGGCGTCATCATTACAGGTGGCGGAGCTCTTCTAAACGGGCTTGATCAATTGCTTGCAGAAGAGCTGAAAGTACCAGTTTTCGTTGCCGAGAATCCGATGGATTGTGTAGCTGTTGGTACTGGCGTCATGCTTGATAATATGGACAAGCTGCCAAAGCGTAAACTCAGCTAATGATGTCCCTCATTCTTTTTCGAAAGAATGGGGGATTTTTATTAAAGAACCCTGCAAATATGCCGATATATTTCATAGAAGATTGTGTTTAGGTCATGTGAAAGAATTTTAATGAGGTGAGCACGTGTTAAAAGGACTATACACCGCAACATCTGCCATGATCGCTCAAGAGCGGCGGACAGAAATGCTTTCAAATAATATCGCAAATGCGAATACGCCAGGATATAAAGCGGATGAGGGGACCATGCGGGCATTTCCAGAAATGCTGCTAAGCCGAATGGAGTCAGGACGTTTTCAAACTTCCTCAGGAAAAGGTTTTAGTGTTCCGCAGCAAACGCCGATTGGCGGCATTAATACGGGAACATATATGCAGGAACTAATCCCTCAATTTACACAAGGAACTTTAAAAACAACAGATCAAACAACGGATGTAGCACTAGTCGAAAATAATGTGCCGATCAATCCGGAGACCAATCAGAAATCAGCGCTCTTTTATGCGGTCAATACCCCAGAAGGCGTTCGTTATACGAAAAGCAGCTCAATTACAATGAACGCACAAAATCAGTTGACTATCAATGGGCGTGCCCTTCTTTCTGTGACAGGTCAGCCAATCACGGTTCAGAGTGAGAATTTCAAAGTGAACGCAGATGGAACTGTGAGTGAAAATGGACAAAATCTCGGGCAAATTGATGTACGTGTTGCGATGGATACAAGGAACTTAGCGAGAGAAGGAAATGATTTATACCGTACAGCTGATAACCAGCCCCTGCCAAGCGCAGTCAATAACGGTCAAATGTCCTATACGTTAAGTCAAGGTGTATCGGAGCTGTCGAACGTGGATGTGACAAAATCATATACAGAAATGACAACCGCCTATCGAGCATTTGAAACAAACCAAAAAGTGGTTCAGGCGTATGATAAAAGCTTAGAAAAAGCAGTAAATGAAATTGGCAGAGTGTACTAATCAAGAAATGACAAAGAAAGGAGGATTCTCATGCTTAGAACGATGATCAATGCAGCTGTATCAATGAACGAAGTGCAAAAGCAGCTTGATATTATCAGTAATAACATCGCGAACAGTGAAACAACAGGGTACCGTGCGAAAAATACCCGTTTCTCAGAGCTGATCAGACAACAGTTCAACCAGGTGGATGAAAAAAATGCGCAGGTGGCAAACAGTCGTCTGACACCTGATGGACTAAGGCTTGGTACGGGTACGATGGTCAATGCGTCCATTAACTCGCTGCAAGGCTCGATTAAAGAAACAGGCCGTGATCTTGATGTTGCATTTGGAGCGCCATCTCAGTATATGCAGGTCAATGTCGGCGGTAATATCCGTTATACAAGAGATGGTTCTCTTTACTTACAGCCAGGCAATAATCGTAATCAAGTGCAGCTTGTCACTAGCGAAGGCCATCCGATTCTTGATGAAAACGGAAATGAAATCGTCTTAAATGCGAATTTCCGTGATATTTCAATTGATAAAAATGGACGTCTGACAGCCATTTCAAGAGATAATCAACCGAATCAGCAAGTGAATCTAGGTGTTGTACAAGTCAATAACTCTTCAGCACTTGTCTCTGAAGGAGATAATTTGTTCTCAGTTGACGGTACTTATCAAGGTGCATTAACGGCACTAAATGGAGCAAACCGCCAAGCGATTCAACTTCAGCAAGGTGCACTTGAAACGTCGAATGTGGACATGTCTAAAGAATTAACAGATCTCATGACAACACAGCGCTCCTATCAGATGAACTCAAGAACGATTACGATGGGTGATCAGATGCTTGGATTAGTGAATACAATTCGATAATGAGCAGGTTGACATCAGCCTCTCATGATAAAAAAGGCGGCTCGCTCAAAGTCGCCCTTTTTTTTATAAAAATCTGAGACATCGGCAAGCAGATCCTCAAGATCAATCCAAGCTTCTTTTCGTTCAAGACATGTGACGAGCCTTGCGATCTGCTCATCTGCCTTTGGCGTTTGGCTGTAGAGAAGAAATAAGATTTGGAACTTGATTCTTAAAATATCAAACTGAGAAACAACGGCTTCTTTTAATCCTTTTTGAATATACTTCATTCCTTCATCGGTTAAATTTTCTTTATAACAAGAACGCACCGTTTCGTAGAGGCACGATATATAGGAGTGTGCGGACTTCCGGTATGCTGGGAGACGAAGTGCTTTTTTAAAGTATTCCAGCGCTTTCTTGTGACGATTTTGTCTCGACTGAATAAAGCCAGCGTCATAATAAACGATACCGAGCAATTCTTGATCATCAATGATTTTCACGTATTCGATGATCTCAATAAAAATAGCTTCTGCTTCCTCATATTTTTTTTGATCGCTATAATTAAGGCCGAGCACAATTTTACAACGATAGAGGCTATGATCATCCCCATGCTTTGCAAAGATATCCATGGCTTTTTGAACATGACGAATTGATAACAACGAATAGCGGTTGTTATAATAAACACCACTTGTTCGGAAATGGAACTCTGCTTCCTCCAGCTCATCGTTAAGGAATGACAGGCGTTCTTCCGCCTTTTCGAGATAGTAGATCGCATCATTTTGATCGCTGTTTAAAGCTTCGTAGAGCCCTAGAAAGAAGTAAAAGTAATAGGCCAGTTCTTCGTTCATATCATCTTTGTGCTGCATCAGTTCATGTTTGATTTTTTCTAGGTCCTCTGTCTGATTCATCCAGAGCTGATGGCGAAAAAGCATCAGCTGATAATGTAAATAGAGTTCCTGTTTTTTTGATATTTTACGTTTATGCTTTAATAGAGTTGTTTTGATTTCTTCAGCCTTCGAAAAATGTCGATGCTTCAGCATTGTATACCACGAATGGAGAAGTTTTTTAATGGATTTATCACTCATAAAATTCATTTTTACCCTCTTATTCAATCAATGATGTAATATATATTACCATATTTGTGAAAAAACAATGAGTGTAGTGTGGATTATATTTGATGACAATAGGTAATGATATATTCTATTTTTTACCATATATGCAGAGCGGACGTTGAAAAATACGAGCATTCATAATATACTTCTATAGGAATCAAATGAAGATCATCGATATAGAAAAAAGGAGAGATCAAGATATGCTTGATGCTCAGCAAATTCAAGACATTATTCCACACCGTTATCCATTCTTATTGGTCGACCGTATTTTAGAGGTTGAGGGAGAGAAAAGAGCGGTTGGGATTAAAAATGTCACAGTGAACGAAGAATTTTTTAATGGTCATTTCCCAGGATACCCAGTCATGCCGGGTGTGCTTATTGTAGAAGCACTTGCACAGGTGTTTGGGGTGATTATGTTAGGTAAAGAAGAAAACAAAGGGAAAATTGGTTTGTTTGCAGGAATTGACGGCTGCCGTTTCAAAAGACAGGTGAAGCCTGGCGATCAGCTTCGTTTAGAGGTAGAAGTGACGCGTCTCCGAGGTCCGGTTGCAAAAGGAAAAGCAGTAGCTACAGTAGATGGCGAAGTTGCATGTGAAGCAGAACTAACATTTTCTATCGGTCCTAAAGTATCATGATTTGCCTGGCGGTTCATCAAGGATGAATCGCTTTTTATATGGAAACGACCAGCCTGAACGGATCAGGACTTGCATTTTTGACAAAAAAACGTCATATTAGACAAAAAAAGATGAAGGTGATAAAAGATGCTGAAAGAATTTAGAGAATTTGCAGTCAAGGGAAATGTCATTGACTTGGCTGTAGGTGTCATCATTGGGGGAGCATTTGGCAAAATTGTCACTTCTCTTGTGAATGATTTGATCATGCCGCTCGTCGGTATTATTATTGGGGGACATGATTTTAGCAGTCTATCTATTAAGATCGGATCTGCTCAAATTTTATATGGGAGCTTCATTCAAACAGTGATTGATTTCTTGATTATCTCGTTTTCCATTTTTATCTTTATTCGTTATTTGAATAAATTAAAACGGAAAAAGGTAGAGGAAGAAGAGGTTGTAGAAACGCCGGATCAAACGGAAGTTTTACTAACTGAAATTAGAGATCTATTGAAAAATCAAAGCCAATCGAAAGATGTGCAATAGAAAAAGAGCGGCTAATCCCGCTCTTTTTTATGTGTTTTGTTTAAATGCATCCAGCAGTTTTTCTCCGGAAAGCCCCTCTTTGACGAGGTCTTTTAGTACTTCTTCGGTTTCTGTTCTGTAACGGTTTGTAATCATTTTACCATCGAGCAGCACAGAAATGTTTTCTTCTAAAGCAACAATGTTTTTGACTTGGACAGATAGATGAACAGGGCGGTTGTTTTCTTTTGTGATTGTCACAAGAATCTTCACTTCAGTGTGCTGTTGAAAAAGCACCTCAAACACCTGTCTATGTTTCTTTGGAATGAGTGCCTCGATCATCCAGTGATTTTCACCATCTTCTTTATTAATGATTAAACCGTCACGAAGGGGAATGCTGGACATTTTATCTTGCTTTGGATCAAGTTCGATTTTTAAATCAATCAGCCTAAAGGTTTTCATATTTATCACCTCACAAGCGTTCATTATTCGTAAGTATTATTATAGCATACAACATCTTTATAAATGAAACCGCTGCCTGCTTAGAACGAGCTGCATATGAGTGAAAGGAGATGTTTTATGGAGTCCTATCAATTGCGAAACATACATATTGGCGAGGAGAAGGCAAAGAGCACAATTCGCGTTTATTCGTGGGGAGACATTCTTTCATTTTGTGATGTGTACATGGAAGAAGGCGAGTCACTCACGTTTCAATACGTCACCGAGGATCAAATGGACTGCTTTGAATTTCAATTGTCGATTCATGACGGACAGCTTTGTTTTTATTGGTTTGCGTGGGACGGTTCTGATTATATTCACATGCCTTCTAGTAATTGGATTCATTCAGACGTTTTTTATCAATTTATGAAAAATAAGTTTTTCATCAAACAAAACAAGATGATGTTTTATACTCAAGCGGTAAAAAACAGAAATTAAAGAGGAAATAGAGAATTTGAGAGATCATTTTGTCATTTTCATGTTTTGTCACATACGACCTTTCTCAGTAGACTAAGGGCAGTTGAAAGGAAAGGAGGTACGGTCTGAAACAAAAGGTAACGTCTAGCATCTGACAGCCCCCCTCTAGCTAAAGCTGATAGACGCTGCCTTGTGCATAAGAACACTGCGTAATAGAACCATAGCTTCTTTGTATAGGTCATGTGTCCCCTGTAAATCCCCTTGTGTGTATCCGGTCATGTAGCGTGGCCGGGTACCCTTTTATTCACTGATAAACCGATCACCTCTTGCAAATAGTGGATACTCATTTCATAATGATGATGGATTTTATCAGCAGTATGATAGCCGAAAATGGAGACAAAAAGGAGAGAACGATGACAAACATTCAAATGATCGCAACGGATTTAGACGGAACTTTATTGAACAGTGAACACAAAGTGAGTCGGGAAAATGAGCAGGCATTAAAGGAAGCAGCGGCGAATGGAATGGAAGTTGTCGTTTCAACAGGAAGAGCGTATTTTGATGTGAGGTCTATTTTTGATCAGCTTGGTATGAATACATGGGTGATTAGTGCCAATGGAGCTGTGATTCATGATCCGGCTGGACAAGTGTACCATTCAGCTGTTTTACACGAAGAAAAGGCCAAACATATATTGTCATGGCTTGAAGAACGTGACTATTATTATGAAGTTTTTACAAACGAAGCCATTTTCACACCGAATCGCGGCAGAGAGCTTCTTGCGATTGAAATGGACCGCTTAAAAAGTGCTAATCCAAAAACGGATCGAAATATTTTAAAACAAGCGGCAGAAGTTCAATACAGTCAGTCAGGTTTTTCTTATATTGATACATATAAAGAATTGTTCCGTGAGGATCGAAAGCTTTCATTCTACAATATCTTAGGTTTCTCTTTCTTTGAAGACAGATTGAAGGCAGGATGGGATATGTTTGGTGATGATTCAGATGTCACAATGGTTAGTTCAGCCGATCATAACTTTGAAATTGGTTCAAAGGAAGCATCTAAAGGGCAGGCATTAACAAGGCTGGCAGAACGACTTGGTATTCCTTTAAGCCAGACAGCGGCTGTAGGAGACAGTTTAAATGACGAATCGATGCTTCTAGCAGCTGGTGTTGGGGTTGCGATGGGCAATGCGAGACAGGATATGAAGGAAATCGCTGATCATGTCACGTTAACAAATGATGAACATGGTGTGGCGCATATGATTCGACACCTTTTGAAATAGATGAATCGGATGTCTTTGTATAAATCACATAGGATAAAGCGCATTCTACAAAAGAGGAATTCAGAACTACTTCTATTTACACCTGATGTGGAACATCATATAATTTAATTATGAACATAACCCGCTTGTAAGAAATTAAGGAGAGTAAACGAATGGCGCTGGAATCTTATAAGTCCGAAAATCTGCATTTAATCAAGGAAGCCTTAGATTATACTCAGGTTGGCCTGACGGTGACGGACCCGTCTTTACCTGATAATCCTTTAATATATGTGAACAAGGGCTTTTTAGATATGACAGGCTATCAAGAACCCGAGGTATTGGGGAAGAATTGTCGTTTCCTTCAAGGAAATGAAACCGAGCAAATCGCTCTCAATCAAATTAGAACAGCTATTGAGAACAAAGAAGCTGTCACTGTTCAGCTGAAAAATTATAAAAAATCTGGACAGATGTTTTGGAATGAGCTAAGTGTGGCTCCTCTTTGGATTGACGAAAATGAAGGAAAACGTCTTTATTTCGTTGGTCTGCAAAAAGATGTCACGAAAGAGAAGGAACAGCAGGAGCTTCTTGAGCAATCGATTGATGAAGTGCTGAATATTTCTGTTCCAATTGTTCCTGTGAAAGATGGTATTTCTGTGTTACCGATCATTGGTACGTTAACAGCGCCAAGATTTCATAAAATTATCTCAACAGTCTCCACCTATATCTCTCAATCCAAGGACGATTATTTTATTGTCGATCTGTCTGGTTTATTAGAAGTGGATTCATTTGTGGCAGATGCAATTTTTAAGCTGAACGATTTAATTTTAATGACTGGTACTGAACTCATTGTGACAGGAATTAAACCGAATCTTGCGATGAAAATGGGAGAAATGAGAGAGGACTTCCGTGAATTGAATACGTATATGAACGTGAAATCTGCATTGAAAAAGCTGCACATTTAACCTATGTTCATATGAAATGAAAAAAGAGGACTTTTCATCATGTTTGAGAAAAGTCCTCTTTTTGCTGGGATTAAGATGATTGAGCGGCCGCACTTAATGTGAATAAATCTTCTAGTTCGTTCGTCGATAGCTCAGTAATCCAACTTTCACTTTGGATAATTTGATCATTTAACGTTTGTTTTGTTTCGAGCATTTGATCGATTTTTTCCTCAATCGTGCCCGTTGTGATCATCTTATGGACGTGAACAAATCGTTTTTGTCCGATCCGATAAGCACGGTCTGTCGCTTGGTTTTCCACAGCAGGATTCCACCATCTGTCGTAGTGAATGACATGGTTTGCGGCAGTTAGGTTAAGTCCTGTTCCTCCTGCTTTTAAAGAGAGAATTAAGATGTTGAATTCTTTCTTCTGGAAGCGATCCACCATTTTATCCCGCTCCTGTTTTGACAGACTGCCATTTAAAAATTGAACTGGTTCTCCAAACATCTTTTCCGCCAGCTGCTTGATCATGTTTCCCATTCCAATATACTGCGTAAAGATGAGGCAGCTTTCTCCTTGCTCATGTATTGCTTTTAACAGCTCTGCGAGTTTATCCATTTTTAATGAACGTTTCAGTAGTTTCACATCTGTTCCACTCTCTTTTAAATAGAGAGCCGGGTGATCGCAAATCTGTTTGAGTCTGCCGAGCATACTTAAAATAATGGCTTTCCGCTGCATTCCTGTTAACGAAGCCATGTGTTCGAATGTATCCTTCACGAGCTGTTCATATAAAGAAGCCTGCTCAGCGGATAGCGGAATGAATTCTTTTTCTTCGAGTTTCTCAGGCAGGTTCAGGGCGACCTCTTCATCTTGCTTTGTTCTTCTTAATAGGAAGGGCTTTATCAGCTGCTGCAGCTGTTCAATTCTTTTTTCATCACGGTCTTTTTCAATCGGCAGGACGAACTTCTTATGAAAGCTCGTCAGGCTGCCGAGATATCCTTTGTTGACGAAGTCGAAAATGGACCAAAGCTCTGTCAAACGGTTTTCCATAGGTGTCCCGCTAAGGGCAATGTGATGCTGCCCTTTGAGCTGTCTGATCGCTCTCGATTGTTTCGTATGGGCGTTTTTGATGTTTTGGGCTTCGTCTAAACAAATCGTATCCCACTTTGCTGACGTTAATTCATCACGATCAGAATGTGAGAGTCCATAAGACGTCAGGACAATATCTGTTGACTCGTATGCCTTTGTAAAGTGTTCCCCTTGAGGGCGCGATGGCCCGTAATGCAGAGCGACATTCAAATGTGGTGCGAAGGTTTCAAGCTCTCGCTGCCAGTTTCCTAAAACAGAGGTCGGCGCAATGATGAGAGATGGAGCGGCATTTTGCTTCTGCTCTTTCAGATATGTGAAATACGCAATCATTTGAATCGTTTTTCCAAGGCCCATATCATCTGCTAAACAAGCCCCGAATCCATGAGATCTTAAAAATAACAGCCAGTTGACACCATGCTGCTGATACGGCCTTAGTGTGCCTTTGAAGGACTCACTCATTTCGTAGGAAGGCAGCTCATGCGTATCATTTAACTGATGGACAAGTCCTCTTAATTGAGACGAAAGTTCAAATTGAATATGTGCAAATGCTGAGCTGTCTAGCAGTTCTGGTATCGATTCAGAGGATGCTTCTTGATCTGCCAGCTCGCGTGACAAAATATCAGACATGTGCAGCCCTTCATTTTCGGCGCGCTCCATCCATTTTTTCATTTGCTGGATGAAGGTTGGATCGATTTTGATCCATTGCCCTCGAATGTTGACAAGGCGCCGTTTACTTTGGACAAGCTCGTTGAACTCATCTTCTGTCAGCTCGATGCCGTTTGTAGCAAAGCGCCAATTAAAGTCCATCAAGGCATCCATTCCGACATGCGACTCGCCTCGCGGGGTAGAGGAAATCCTTGCTTTTAGCATCATGGTGCTTTCTTTGACGATTTGCCACCACGATGGGAGCAGGATCTCAATGCCCATATTCACAAGTGTTTCACTTGCTTCAGACAGGAAGAGCCATGCTTCGTCTTCTGACATGAGCGTGGTGCCAGATGTGAAAGAGAGCCAAGGTACAATTTGACTGAATCGCTCCAGCTCTCTTGAGATTTTATCTTGATACGGATGCCAAGACCTTTTCAATGAACGGATACCCTCAAAAAAGTGAAGGTCGCTGTTTTTCTTATCACGCAAAAACAATTCGATTTTCCAATCATCTCCGTCGAAATCCGGTTCATTTAAGCGCAAGCCGACAGTGAAAGGCGTCTCGTCATCAATCCAGCCAATCGTCTCCAAGAAATCCTGCTCATCTAAAAAGTGTCCTTGGAAGGATGAGAGCGCAGGCGATTGTGCTGTCATGCGGTTCCATTTGTGCTGCAAGGCATCATCATATTGAATGTAATCCTGTACGGCAAAGGAGAACCAATTAGCCGTATAGCCATCTAATAGTCCTTCTTTGTCTTTAAACCGAAGCACACCTTCTGTCCACGCCTCGTAATCGGGAACGAAATCTTCGTCCTCGATGAATTCGTAAATGGTGGAGGCTGTCTTCATCAGTGGTTCCGTTTCATCCGTTAATGTCACATGACTAAAGGTATTAAATGAATTTTTTCCTAGTAATTCAACGGTCATCCAAGGGCTTAACAGGAAGGCAGGTGTGCCAATAAAGCTCACATCTTCTAAAAATGTTCCGTAAAAAGACGATTCGTGCCATTGGAAAAGCTGCCTCTTCATTTCATTAAGTGGAACAGGGTGTCCGTCCTCTGCTTGCGCTGAAATGGTGAAAGAGAAATCTTCTGTTTGTTCTGCATGAATGACAATTTGTTTATGGCGTGTCATCAATTAATTTTCCTTTCTTCATTTCCTCTTGGAACGCACGCAGCCGTTTCGTTGAATCCTGCAGCTGCTTGACATATCTTTCCCAAATCGCGGTTTTTTTCGTTTTATGATAAAGGGTGCGTAGTTTTTTTAGCATTTTCACAGATTCTCGATAAGCACTTCGATTCTTTTGATCGAGAAGCAGTGAGATTTCACGGTGGTACGATGGAATGAGCGCTTCAGGCTCCTCTTTTGCAATTTGTTTGATCAGATCCTTCTCCAGTTCACTGATGGAGAAACCAACAAGGCTGTGAATCTCAATCCATTCTGCATAACGCTGCTGTGCATATAATAGCTGACTATATTCAGTAAACGCATAGGGCATGCAGATTTGGAGGTAGCGTTCATATAAATGATGATCCTTCGTCTGCTTAAAGTATGCGTCTAAATAAAAGAAGAAATCACTGACGGCTCCTCGCAGTTCTCTATAGGAAAGGTCGAGCTGGCAATATTCCTCTAAAATATAGGTGATCTCATGATACCAGAGCTTGAGCCGCTTCCAGTCCTTGCGGTTTGTGAGATCCTTCAGCCAATTGAGCACATTTGGCAGCATATCTGCATTGAGCAGCTGTAATTGCTGAAAGAGGCTTTCGTCTTCTTTCTGTAAATAATCCATGTGCATCAGCCCGATGGTACGTTCAACCGTTTGTTCTTGCTGCTGAGCGTTCTTCAGTAATTCTGTTTCTTTTTTAACCCATTTCCCTCTATTTAATATGGTGCCCCAAATCTCCATAAAGACCGCTACTCGTTCATGCTGGAAAGGTCCGTTTATTTGAAGAAGTGCCCGAACGGCAGTTGGTGTGTTTTCAAGAAACGGATCGAGGGAAAAGGAAAGGGCGTATGTCTTCAAGTGATCCACTGAATCGAAAATGGTGTTCATGAGCTGTTCTACATATGGATTCATGGAATAAAAATCCTTCTCGGCATCAAGCCGTTCGAGGTCGATCAATTGATGAATCCTTAACCACACATCGATTGAGGTATGAATCGCATACAAACTCTTGAATTCAGGTGAATGAGGTGCGTGTTTTTTTAGGATTGATAAATAGCCGTAATACAAATGCTGCGGTGTTTGCTGGTGCTTTGGTGTCCGTTTCAGCCAGAGGTTAAATTCCTCTTGGAAAAAATTCAGCCAGCTTTGGAGTGATTGTTCGTCTGGGCGCTTCACTTGGAAGTGCTGGCGAATCAATTCTTTGCTACGTTGTAATTCATCCTTTTCTGACCAATTTTCTGTAAATCCGGTCACACTCTCTACTTGAGCGTATAGCGAAAAGAAGACAGCGAGAATGTGTTTACAAAGTCCATCTGCCGGACATGAGCAGCTGCTTCTCACAGGAAACAGCACATGAAGGTGGACTCTTGCTGCCACGACATCATGTACATAAGCTGACCATTCCGTATCAGATTCTTGCTTGAGACGATATACACTGTCCTGTCTATAAGTAATCAATGCTTTTTTGATGAGTTGTTTGTTTTCATCTGTTGCAGGAAGAAGTTCTTTGAGCTGTTCGGCTGTTTGTTTGATTTCTTCTTCGTTGATGTTGTGCTGAAGCATTTGATCCGCTCCTAACCAAGTAAAAGATTCCAATTCTTTTATTATAGCTCAATGGTGATTTATAAAAAAGTTTTTCATGAAAATGGTCATAAATTTCAAAAGCTGTCGAATGATGTATTAGAGTATTGCATAAACCAACCATACAGCATATAATAATGAAATTAGTGGAATCGAAAGGATACAGACATGGACAATAAGGGTTTAAATCAAGAAGAGTTTTTAAAAATTTTGATGTACGCTCATGATATTGGTGAGAATTCAAATGATGTCACCACAAAAGAAATGCTTGAAAATCTGATTGCTCATATTCGAAATGGTCTTGTTTCATAAAAGTGACCCCCTGCTAGTGATGGCAGGGGGTTTTTGTATGCTTTTATGAATGGAACGAAAGCTCCCGGCATACGATGTCATTACAAGCATAAGGCGTATGGGGAGCTGATGGTGTCATGAATATTGCAATTGCAGGCTGTGGATATGTGGGGTTGGTCACAGGTGTGTGTTTAGCGGAGGCAGGGCACAATGTGGCGTGTATTGATATTGACCGGAAAAAGGTCATGCAGCTGAAACAAGGACATCCACCAATGTATGAGCCAGGATTAAAAGAATTGCTGAAACGCAATCTTGAGCAAGGACGAATTCAATTTTACATAAATGGAGCGGCAGCCTACCCGCGGGCTGATGTGTTAATGATTGCGGTCGGCACCCCGCAGCAGGCAGACGGCCAAGCTGATTTACAGTATGTGTTTCGGGCTGCAAAGGAGATGGGCACAAAAGCGAAATCAGGTGCGGTTCTTGTGGTGAAAAGTACGGTGCCTGTCGGAACGGGTGATCAAATCGATCAGATGATACATCAAGAATTAGGACGGAATGAGCCGTTATCTATTGCATCTAACCCAGAATTTTTACGGGAAGGCTCTGCCATTTCAGATACTTTGAGGGCAGATCGGCTTGTCATTGGGGCTGAAACAAAAGCCGTATTAGACCAGCTAGAGGAGATGTATGCTGATTTCCACCTGCCAGTGGTCAAAACAGACCGAAAAAGTGCCGAAATGATCAAGTATGCATCAAATGCTTTTCTTGCGACTAAAATCAGCTTTATGAATGAGATTGCTTCCATTTGTGAAAAAACAGGTGCTGATGTTGAATGGGTTGCGCGGGGAATGGGGCTCGATCAGCGGATCGGTTCTTCGTTTCTCAAGGCGGGGATTGGCTACGGAGGTTCTTGTTTTCCAAAGGATACAAATGCACTTGTCCAAATCGCAGGGCATGTGTCCCACGATTTTGAGCTGCTAAAGGCTGTCATTAAAGTAAACAATGAGCAGCGAGCTGGTTTTATCCGAAGCATTCAGGAGAGACTGGGGGCAAATCTTGAAGGGAAGCGAATTGCGCTTCTTGGCCTGTCCTTTAAACCGAATACAGACGATATGAGGGAGGCGCCGTCGGTTCCGATCGCTCATGAACTCCATCAATTAGGCGCGGAGCTTGTGGCTTATGATCCTGTTGCTACACGTCATGCCGCTCGTGAACTGCCGGATCAAGTCTTGTTTGCTCAAACGATTGAAGAAGCGATAAAGGATGTCCATGCAGTTTGTATATTAACAGAGTGGACGGAGATTCAGACGTTTCCGCTCACGTCCTACAAGGAATGGATGAGACAGCCGCTTATTTTTGATGGGCGAAACTGTCACACGCTTGAAGCGGCAGAACAAGCAGGGGTCGAGTATCATTCGATTGGGCGCAGACCGGTTTCTCCAATTTATATGTAAAAGAAAACCGATAACAGGCCATGTTATCGGTTTTTTTAATGCGGCAGAATGAATCCGCCATATAAAAAGGCAGCCACAATGAGAAAGGCGGGGTGCATTTTGAATTTGGTCATAAAGAAAAAGGAGATCGCGGCAATGGCGAATGATTGCGTCCAGCCGATGGCTTTCACTGCATCTCCGCCGATTTCCCATGTTAATAAAAGCATCATCATCGCAATGACGGGCTGTACGGATAAGGTCATGCCTTTTACGACAGGGGATTGGCGAAAGCGGTCAATCAGCTTGAGCAATAAAATCAATCCAATGGCTGATGGCAGTACAGTTGCAAGCAGTGCCACGATAAAGCCCGGCCAGCCCATGACGTCATAGCCTACATATGCCGCGATCTTCGTAGCAATTGGTCCTGGCAGTGCATTGGCTAATGCAAGCATATTGGAGAACCCTTCGTTCGTCATCCAATGAAAATGATTGACGATTTCTTCATAATTGAGCGGGATGGATGCAGGTCCTCCGCCATATCCTAATAGATTGGACAAGAAGAATGCCCAGAATAAAAAGAGAATCAGCATCATGAAGACACTCCTTTCTCTTTATTTGTTCGATTCCAGCGTTGTTTCAGTTTGAAATGAAAGGCGCCATAGAATAAAAAGATGATGACAATGATTCCTGGATGAATGGACAGCACCTGCAGTCCGATAAAGGCAAGAAGGGATAGAGCGATACCGAAGATCGTTCCGAAGCCTTTCAGCGTTTTTTGTCCAAACTCATATGCCATGATGCCTAGCAGAACGGCAATAACTGGTGTCACGGCGCCAATCATATTTTGAATGATTTGTGAGGAGCTTAAGACGCTGACAAGTGTGACGAGTGCCACCATGGCGAGACATGTTGGTAAAATATGAGCAGCTGTTGCGACAATTGCGCCGGATACGCCCTTCAATCGATAGCCGAGATATGCAGACATTTTGGTCGCGATCGGACCTGGTAATGCATTGGCGATGGCGAGTGTTTCTCCAAACTCGTCATCATTGATCCATTGATATTTCACCACCGCTTCATGGCGAATGAGCGGTATGACGGAAGGGCCTCCGCCAAAACCGAGAATACCGGTTCGCACCATAGCGATGATGAGTTCAATATATGATTGCAAGTGCTTCAACTCCTGTCTACAATTTCATGCCCATTCGGCTTTTGTATCGTTTAATGAGCATTTGGCAGTCCACACTCACGACGCCTTCTAGCGGGTATAGCTTTTTTGTCAGGAATGCCTCCATTTCCTGTTCATTTTGAAAAATGCCATGCATATGCAGCTTGCTTGGCCCTGTCATGTGATAAAGGCTTGTGACAGCTGTTTCCTGCTCAAGTTGAAGGGCTACTGCTTCTAAAAATTTCGGTTCCACTTCTACATTAAAGAAGACAGAGACGTGAATGCCGATCTTAGCAGGGTTAATCACAGTGGTGAATCGTTCAATGACGCCTGCTTCAATCAGCTGCTGAATGCGGGCTTGCACAGCTACACGTGAAAGACCGACTTGTTTCCCGAGATCTGTATAGGACATACGCCCGTCCTCGTGTAATAGGGATAAAATTTGTTTATCCCTTTCATCTAATGTTAGGTTCGGAATGCTATAGTCGTTTGACACCGTATAACCACCTTTCTTCTGTTGGTATTTTATCATATTTCATTACGAATAGAATGAATGAATTTCAATTTACTAACGAAATGAAATATCATGGAGTGATAAATAATCTTTTTGCATAAAAAGACACCCCGGAATCAACGGGGTGTCTTCATTTTATTGATCTGGGCTGCTTTCCGCACTGGCAATTTGTTGTGCAAGGTCAGCTCGATCAATGTCTGCTTGGAAGAATTCCTGCGTATTTGGCAGATGTAAATTCATATGACGTTTTTGAGAAATGCGGATGGTCACTTGATCAACGGTGTAATCAAATACGTGTCCGCCGACACTTCGATCATCATCAATGAAATGAAGATGATATCCACTCACCGCAATACCATGTGCGTACTGCGGTGTACGGAAACCAGCGATCGTTCCTTGAATATCCTCGAAATCGAAAATAGGCTGTGACTTGACTGCTTCCACCATCGGAACGTAAGGTTTTTCCTGTTTTTCGACCGTACGTGTTTGAACCTTTTTGAATGATCCATCAATGCGGATCGCATAAAAAACATTCTTACTAGGTAAAATGCGGTCGATTTCTTCTTCTAGCTCTTTGGACGTCATGGTTGCATCAATTCGATGAACGATATCTGTTTCAAAGAATGCTAGAGAGCAGAATGGTGAATAGTCTTGATCGGTAACCGGTGTCGCTGTTCCATCCGAGCGCAGTCGATAAAATGCGCCGTCAAAGCCGATCAGCTCTCCATCTAATTGATTGAATGTACCAATGCCGAAATCACCGTGCTTGGGAATATGTGCAAGGGAGAAATCTCCATCATATACGGCTTCCAGTAAAGAGGTCATCGTCGATACTTGATAAACCTCTTGCTGTTTGTCATGTTGTCTTGTGTCGTTCTGTTGATTCATTGGGTGCATCATACCCATATCCGCTCACTCCTTTGATGTAATGTATGGACATCTTATCTGACGTTCAATGTGTGTTTTTCACGAAAGACTTCTGGCCATTTTTGACTGGCGAGGTCTGGGTTGTCTTGATAGTCAATCGGAATATCAATAATAACGGGTCCTTCTATGTTTATACCCTTTTGAAGGACAGTTGAAAGCTCTTCAGGTGAGTTAACCCGTAATCCAGTCGCTCCAAAGCTTTCCGCATATTTCACTAAGTCGATCTGTCCGAATTCAACGCAGGATGTGCGGTCATATTTCATTTCCTGCTGAAACGCCACCATGTCGTATGTGCTGTCATTCCAAACAAGGTGAACGAGATTTGTTTTCATGCGGACGGCTGTTTCAAGCTCCATTGCAGAGAAGAGAAAACCGCCATCACCTGAGACCGAAATGATCTTTTCATCTGGATTCAGTATGGAAGCCGCAATTGCCCATGGTAAGGCGACGCCTAATGTTTGCATTCCGTTGCTCACCAGGAATGTGTTCGGCTCATAGACGCGGAAGTGACGCGACATCCAAATCGCGTGAGATCCGATATCACACGTGACCTTCGTGTCATCAGGAATCAGGCGTCTTAATGTATGAATGACATTCAGCGGGTGAGATAGATGACTGTCTCTTTCTGGTGCTTTTTCAATGTCGCTTAACAGCTCCTGTAATTCAGTGACTAAATCAATTTGTTCTTTGCATAGAGAAAGTGGAACACTGTCATGGGCTAGATGTTTAACGGTTTCAGCTATATTGCCTACAAGCTCAAGCGCTGGCTCATAAAAATGATCAATATCTGCCTGCATGTCATCCACATGGATGATCTGGCGCTGCTGCGGCTGAATATTCCAATGCTTCGGATCATATTCGATTGGATCAAAGCCGATGGTCAAAAGGACATCTGCTTGTTCAATGAGTAGATCCCCCGGCTGATTCCGGAATAAGCCGATTCTGCCTACATATTGAGACTCAAGCTCTCTTGAGAGAACGCCGGCTCCTTGGTACGTTTCGACAAATGGAATCCCAAGTGTTTTCAATAATGTTCTAGTGGCGTTTGCAGCAGCTGGACGACTTGCTTTCATTCCCACAATCGCAACAGGTAAGTGTGCATTTTGAATTTTGGCGATGGCCGAACTGATGAGAGCATCCGGTGCAGGACCTAGTTCTGGAGAAGGGTGAGCAGACACTGGTGTTTGTGTGGTGTGTTCTGTCACGACATCTTGTGGAAAGCTGATAAATGCTGCTCCAGCCTGCCCCTTTTGTGCCGCGCGAAAAGCATTTGTTAAGGCTTCAGGTATATTATGAACGTCTTGTACTTCAACACTGTATTTTGTGACTGGTTTGAATAATGCCGCATTGTCGAGTGATTGATGTGTTCGTTTCAGCCGATCCGCACGAATGACGTTTCCAGCGATTGCGACAACAGGGTCACCTTCTGTATTGGCTGTTAATAGACCTGTTGCTAAATTAGATGCGCCAGGACCTGATGTGACGAGACAAACACCTGGTTTGCCGGTTAAGCGGCCGACAGCGGCTGCCATAAAGGCTGCATTTTGTTCGTGTCTGCATAGGACAAGTTCTGGACCTCTGTCTTTTAATACATCAAATACGGCATCAATTTTTGCACCTGGAATCGCAAAAACATGGGTCACACCTTGAGCAATCAGCGTATCGACAATCAATTCTGCTCCTCGTCTTGTTAGGGGTTGTGCTTGAGAATTCATTTACCCCGCACTCCTTTCGGCAAGTAAAATTTTTTATGAAAATATATTTTCATGATATGATTTACTATACATTTCAAAAAGAAAATTTTCCAATATATGTTTAACGTGGTTTTAATATGTTTCACGAATAAGTGCGCGAGGAGTGAAAGGATGGAACTGAGACATTTGCAGTATTTTGTCACAGTAGCGGAGGAGCTGCATTTTGGCAGAGCAGCCGCACGGTTGAATATGACACAGCCTCCACTTAGTCAGCAAATTAAGCAGTTTGAAGAAGAATTGGGGTTTCCTTTGTTTCACCGGTCGAAGCGAGTGGTGGAGTTAACAGCTGCTGGAAAGGTCTTTTTACATGAGGTGCGTGGTGTGCTGCAGCAGCTTGATAAAGCCGTTGATCATGCACGGCATACAGCAAGAGGAGAGCTGGGGAAAATCATCATAGGGTTTGTTGGAACAGCGACGTATGATATTCTGCCGCCAGTTGTACGCGAATTCAGAGAGCTGTATCCCTCTGTCAGTATTGAGCTGAAGCAGCTTTCTGTTCCGCAGCAGCTAGGGGCGCTTTTAAATGGGGAGATTGATATCGGTTTTTTACATCCTACATCTCCGCATGAAGAACTTGTCAGCCGTTTGATGAAGCAAAGTGAATGTATTTTTGCGATTCCGAAAAATCATCCGCTGGCGAAAAAAGAGGCGGTCACGATCGAAGATATCCGGCATGAACCGATCATTTCTTTATCAAAGGAATCATGGCCGTCCCTTTATCAACACTTTGTCCTGCTATGTGAAAAGTACGGATTTTCTCCGAATATTGTGCAGGAAGCAGCGGAATATCAAATGGTTATTGGCCTTGTCACAGCTGGTATCGGTATTGCGGTCATTCCAAAATCAGCCCGGCGTTTATTTAATCTAGATGTTGTATATCGGTCCATTGAAGGTGAACAGCTTCTGGCGGAATGGACGATTTCCTATAGACGAGAGAATCATAATCCTGCTTTATTTCATCTTGTCCACCATATCCTGCATCGCACCGAGCCGGAATCAGAGGCATAGAAAAAAGGGGTATGGTATGATGTCGATACACCAAAAGGAGGCGTGTCTGAATTGATTACGTTGCAAATGGATCAGCTATCAAGAAAAGAAGCATATAAATTATTATCGGGCTCTATTGTTCCACGACCGATTGCGTTTATTACAAGTCTGTCTAAAGATGATGTCGTCAATGCCGCACCATTTAGTTTCTTTAATGTCATCAGCGGACACCCGCCGCTCCTCGCAGTTTCTATCGGACGACGCGAAGGTCAGATGAAAGATACAGCGCAGCATATGATTGACAGGGGAGAATTTGTGGTCCATGTGAGTGATGAAGCGATAATAGAAGATATAAACGAAACAGCTGCTACGCTGCCACAGGAAGAGAGTGAGCTGGATCGAACCGGTCTTCATCAAGTAAAGAGCCATGTCGTGTCAGTGCCGGGAATTCAGGAAGCACGTATTCGCTTTGAATGTCAGCTTGAAAAGCATCTTACCTTTCAAAATGATGAAGGAGAGATCACGGTCGATCATATCATTGGCCGGGTTGTGTGTGCGCATTTAGATGAGGATGTGTATGATGCAGAAAAAGGATATGTTTCGACTCATGAACTAAAGCCAGTCGCCCGTTTAGCGGGAAATGATTACGCCCATTTAGGGACGTCATTTGTGTTGAAAAGACCGGAATAATAGGAAAAACCCCCGAGAGCTATCGGGGGTTTTGTGTTTATTTTTTCTGTTCTAGTTTCAGTGGAGCTGCGATGTTCTTTTCTACTTTTTTCCCTTTTAGGACGTCGTTTGCAGCGCCGACTGCCAGTTTCCCGATCAGCTCTGGCTGCTGGGCGACTGTGGCAGATAGTTTTCCTGCTTTGATCGAGTTGAGTGCATCTTCGTTTCCGTCAAAGCCAACGACGAGAATGTCTTTTCCAGAGCTTTGAATCGCCTCTAGAGCGCCAAGTGCCATTTCATCATTATGGGCAAAAACGGCTTTGATGTCAGGGTTTCCTTGAAGGAGGTTTTCCATGACATTCAGTCCTTTTGTCCGGTCGAAGTCAGCCGCTTGTTTTGCTGTCACTTTTAGATCTTTATCCGCTATTTGATGGAATCCTTTTCCGCGCTCACGTGTAGCGGAAGCGCCTGGTACACCTTCTAGTTCAGCGACTTTTGCTCCTTTACCGACCTTGTCGATGATAAAGTTAGCTGCCATTTCGCCGCCTTTGACGTTATCTGAGGCGACCAGTGCTTCTACCTTACCGCTTTCTGCTGAACGGTCTAATGTGATGACAGGAATATCTGAAGCATTCGCTGATTCGACAGCGGTTGAGATAGCAGATGAATCCGCTGGGTTGATGAGTAATGCGTCAACCCCTTGCTGAATTAAATCTTCTACGTCACTGGTTTGTTTAGCTGAATCATTTTGTGCATCTGCAATGACCACTTCGATGCCAAGCTTTTTCGCTTCTTTCGTCACACCATTTTTGAGAGAAACGAAAAATGGATTATTTAAGGTCGAGATCGAGAGCCCGATTTTGATGTCTTTTTTCTTTCCATCTTTTGTTGATTTGGCCCACTCTGGCGGTTCTAGCGAGCAGGCAGAAAGCATGAATAATGAGAGAGTCAGAATGAGAATGAGATATTTTTTCATAGCAGCTGCCTCCTTAAGCAGATTTCTTTCTGTCTAGTAGGACTGCAATCAAGATGACAATCCCTTTCACAACAGATTGATAGAATGATGATACACCAAGTAAGTTCATACCATTGTTCAAGACACCGATGATGAGCACCCCGATCAGTGTGCCGACAATTCGCCCTCTTCCGCCAGACAGGCTTGTCCCGCCAAGTACAACAGCAGCAATCGCATCAAGCTCATAGGATGTGCCAGCTGTTGGCTGAGCTGAGTTTAGGCGAGAGGTCAAAATGGCACCCGCTAAAGCAGACATGAAACCTGCCAGTGAATAGATCATAATTTTTACGCGCGGTACTTTGATTCCTGAAATGAGCGCAGCTTTTTCATTTCCGCCGATGGCATACGTTCTTCTGCCGAAAGGTGTTTTATGAAGCAGCACCCAAAGTACGATAAAGGTGAGAAGCATCGTGATTGCTGGAACAGGAATGCCTAAGAAATACCCGCGGCCGAATAACTGAAAGGCATAGTTAGAACCGAGTCCTGTAATCGGGTTTCCGTCTGTATAAACAAGTGTTAATCCTCTAAAAATGGTCATCGTGGCAAGTGTTGCGATAAAAGGAGCCATTTTTCCTTTTGTAATTAAAAGACCGTTGACCATCCCAAGAATAGCGCCGATGATACAGCCAACGATAATAGCTAAAATCGGGTCCATACCAGACACGATAAATCCGGCAGTCAGAGCACTAGAAAGTGCTAAAATGGCACCGACAGACAAATCAATTCCTCCGGTTAAAATAACAAACGTCATTCCAAAGGCAATGAGGGCATTAATGGAGATTTGTCTCAGTAAGTTTAAGATGTTTAATGGCTCTAAAAAGGCTGGGTTTAAAATAGAAACAATGGCGACAAGGATGATGAGTCCTAAGAATGGCCCAAGCTTTTGCATGATGTTGTCAAATCGTCCATTTGAAGTAAGTGGTTTCATGTTACTTCCCTCCTGTAGCTAGTGTCATAATTCGTTCTTGTGTTGCGTCTGATTTATTTAATTCTCCGCTGATGGTTCCTTCATGAATGACAAGCACTCGATCGCTCATCCCTAGAATTTCTGGGAGCTCAGAGGAGACCATTAAAATGGCAACACCTCGATCAGTCAGTTCATTCATTAACTGGTAGATTTCTCGTTTCGCTCCGACATCGACACCTCTTGTCGGTTCATCTAAAATTAAGACCTTCGGCTGGATGCCGATCCATTTGGCGATGACGACTTTTTGCTGATTTCCACCAGAGAGACTTCGAGCAGAAATTTCAGAGGAAGCCGTTTTAATTGTCAGTCTTTTGATGAGCAGGTCGACAAAATCCTGTTCGTTTTTCTTATCAATCAGTCCTTTTGGAGAGAAGCTTTCTAAGTTTGGCAGTCCAATGTTTTCTCGGATGGATGCATCCAGCATGAGTCCTTCATCTTTGCGATCCTCTGTGATAAAGCCGATGCCGAGCTTGACGGCATCACTTGGTTTTTTAATGACAGCCTTTTTCCCATGGACCCAGATTTCACCTTGATCAAGAGGATCAAGACCAAACAGCGACCGCATCATTTCGGTTCTGCCAGCGCCCATTAAGCCTGCAACACCGACGATTTCTCCAGCTTTGACTGAGAAACTGATATCATGGAATTGTCCTTTTCTTGTCGCTTGCTTCACCTCAAGGACAATATCTCCTAGAGAAGGCAATCTCTCAGGGTATCGATCTGTTAATTCGCGGCCGACCATTTTTTTGACGACCTCATGGAAATTCGTTTCAGGTATGGCTTTCGTATCGACTGTTTTCCCATCGCGCATGATTGTAATCCGGTCACAGATCGCAAAGATTTCCTCCATACGGTGAGAAATATAGACAATGGATACGCCTTCTTTTTTGAGAGATTCAATGACCTGAAAGAGCTTTTCAATCTCACGGTCTGTTAGAGCTGCTGTTGGCTCATCCATGATGATCACCTTCGCATCAGTCATTAATGCCTTTGCAATCTCAATCATCTGTTTTTGTCCAACAGAGCAGCTGCCTGCCTCTTGATCAAGCGAGAGGTTCACAGACAATCGGTCCAGCTGGCTTTGGGCAAGAACCTTCATTTTCTTTGTGTCTAGCAATCCAAACTTCGTATAGATTTCTTTCCCGATGAATAGGTTTTCCAAGACGGTCATATCCGGCCATATGTTGAGCTCCTGATGAATAAAGGCGATGCCGTGTTGTTCCGCTTCCTTCGGATTTTTGAAAGCGGTTTCTTTTCCGTCGATTTGAATCGTTCCTTGATCTAATGAATAAAGACCTGTGAGCAGGTTCATTAAAGTTGATTTTCCCGCGCCATTTTCGCCCATGAGCGCGTGGACCTCACCTGTGACGAGGTCAAAGGAGACCCCGGAAAGAACGGTGTTTTTTCCAAAGGCCTTATGGATGTTATGCATCTCAATGTTCATATCTGGCTCCTCCTTTTAAAAGATGACACCGGCATGAAGAATGCAGTTTGCGTATGGGGTGGCTTCACCCGTGCGAATGACTGCTTTTGCCTGCTTGGTCATGTTTTTGAACGTCTCGTGGTCTACATCATGTAATGGCTGTGAGAACGCTTTCTTTAGAAATAGATGATCTCGCTCATTGGCTTCTTTGATTTCACTAGCCACAGTAATGTGTTCAACCGCCATTTCCTGAAGAAGGAGAGAGGTGACCTCCTGAAAGGACGGTGTGCCGATTGATAACGCCAGGTCGATTTTGACTGGACCTTCTGGAATAGGAAGACCGCAGTCTGCGATGACGATTGTATCTGTATGACCAAGGTCAGCAAGTACCTTGGCGATATGACTGTTTAAGATGCCGTTTTTTTTCATTTCTTTTTCTCCAGTTCTTCTCTTGTTGGCATGCCGCCTTGTGCACCGAACTTTGTGACAGACATTGATGCTGCAAGGTTGGCATAGGCAAGTGCGTCATAGAGAGATTTGCCCTCTGTTAAGGCTACAGCCAAGGCTCCGTTAAAGGTATCGCCTGCTCCTGTTGTATCAACTGCTTCAACAGGAAAGCCTGGAACTAGCACTTCTTTCAATCCGTCAAAAAATCGAACCCCATTTTTCCCTTCTGTGATGAGTAATTTGTTAGGGTATTGACGCAAGGCGTCTTCAATTGGGAGTCCATCAAACATGAGAACAGCTTCGTGCTCATTCGGTGTAATATAGGCAGCCTGGTCTAAAACCTGCTGCGATACTTTGCGGGCAGGTGCAGGGTTTAAAATCACAGGGATTTCTTTGTCACTGCAAATGGAGCAGACAGCTTCGACTGTTTCTTCAGGTATTTCCTGCTGAACGAGAACTATCCCAATATCATCTATTGTAGAAAGTGCCTCTCTAACATAGTCAGGAGTGACCTCGTCATTTGCTCCTTTGACCACGACAATGCTGTTATCACCTTCTGCTAAAATGATATGAGCGGTGCCGCTTTCCATTTCGGTAACCGGTTTCATATATGGGGTGCGGACCCCTTGATCTTGTAGATTGCTGACAATATCCTGACCATAAGCATCATCACCGACTCGGCCGACCATGTATACATCTGCACCGAGTCTGGCACTTGCGACTGCTTGATTGGCGCCTTTTCCCCCTGGGACGGTTTTAAATGATTCGCCTAACACCGTTTCACCGGCATTTGGCCGTTTATCCGATGTGACGACTAAATCCATAGAACAGCTTCCTACTACGACAATATGACTCATTGTGAATCCACCTTTCTTGTGGTCTCTCGTTCAATAAAAGAGACGGGCATTTGGATAACTGGTTGATCTATAGGTTGTTTCTGAATCGCTTTGATTAACAGCTGTGCCGCTTCTTTTCCCATCTCATAGGCAGGCTGCCTAATCGTAGATAAGGAAGGGAAGAGCAGCTCGCTTTGCGGAATATCATCAAACCCAATGATTTGAACATCATCTGGAATGGCTTTTCCGATCCGAAGCGCTTCGTGTATGACCGCTGTTGCGACGATGTCATTGCTGGCAATGATGCCATCTGTTTCAGGGTACAGCTGGAAAAGAGCCTTGGCGCTCTTGCGGGCTTCTTGAAAGGAAAATGAAGCATTAGACATCACATGAAAGTCGACTCCTTTTTCCGTCAGTACATCGAGTGCGCCCTTGAATCGCTGCCTCGCTGTTTGAAGGTGGGCAGGTCCTTTTAGCAGTGTGATCTGCCGGCTGCCGCGTCTGATTAATTCCATTGCGGCCATTTTCCCGCCAGCTGCAGCATCTGCAAACACAGAAGGTGCATGTGGAACGGTTCGATCTAAGAACACAACCGGTAATTCATCATCATTGTATATATCTGATTCAGGTTCGTTTGTGACAGCGATGACACCGACCACTTGATTTTGTTTAAAGGTTTGTAAATAGGCCATTTCCTTCTCTCGATCTTCATCACTGTTTCCGAATAATAATCGAAAACCATGCGCATGAATTTCGTCCTCAACGCCTCTAGCGAGCTGAGGGAAGAAGGGATTCGTAATATCAGGTAAAATCAAACCGATTAAGCGTGATTCTCTTTTGAAAAGGGATCTAGCCACTTCATTGGGAAAGTAGTTCAGCTCCTGCATCGCTTGTGTCACGCGGGTTTTCGTATCTGTATGGACATATCCAGTATCGTTAAGCACGCGTGAAACAGTGGCAACAGACACTTGTGCAGCTTTTGCAACATCTTTAATTGTAGCCAATGGAGTGCCTCCCTTCGTGAATGTGTAACCGTTTACACAGATAGATTATCATGAAAGCATTAAAATGACAATCTTAAAAAAATAAAAAAATAAAAGAAAGATGCTATCTTCCTTTTATTAACTAGTAATCCCTGTTTCTGTAATATTCACTTTGATTTTTGGGATGATTTTTACATTTGGATAATCAGTTTTCCAATTCATTTTTACATATTCATCATAATTTTTAACGCGATACTTTCTTCCAAGACTTAACACGTCGGAGTTTGATTTCTGCAAAACAGAGATTACTTTTTCTGCTTCCTTTGTGAAAATAGCTGATAATCGTTTGTTTAGTTCATCGATCTTTTTCGTACTATCTAAATTGTCTTTCGGATATTCAACGACAGCTGTTTTGAATTCGAAATCTAGCCCAATTGTCACGTTTCGATGATCAGAATTGAGAATACGAATATCTCGTTTTAAGTCGGTGACTTGGATGGTAATATAGTTATTTCCCTTCAACTCCATATCATTTCTGATCTTTTTAGTGAAATTTGCATATTTCCCGATTTTATTATTCATGAGATTGAGAAGCATGGCATCTTGACCATAAAGCTCACCAGTTTTTTTCTCATTATCGAATAAAGCCACACCTGCTACTTTGATTAGTTGTTTAGACTGATCAAATACAATTAAAGGCAGGGTAAAGTCTTCTCCTGTTTGGAGCATCTTTGAGCGTATGCTTTGAATATTTCCAGCGGTCACTTGTGAACCTCTTGAGGCAGTTGTAATGAGATTGTTTAAATAGTCACTGACAATGAGCTGTTCTTTTAGTAATTTGTTGATCACATCAATGCTTGAACCGCCTTTCACAACGGCTAAATTGGCAAGCAAAGGACTTTTCGGATCGCGATAGAACATGTCTAAGTAGGGAAGAAGTTGATTTTGAGAGAATTCATCACCGATCAGTAAAATCCTCATTTTTGACATATCAATCTTTTGGTCAACCATTCGGCCGAAGTCTGTTCCCGCTTTACGTAAAGTTGGAGCATTGGTTGTCAGTACAGTGGTTGAATAAGTACCTGAACTTCCTTGCTGCATACTTTGAGACTGTTGTACTTTTCGGTAGGTAATCGATACTTTTGCGTTATCATCTTCCCCTTGATCAATGGCGGAAGTAAGGACAAGGGAGATGTTTTTTAATAGGTTTTGATCCCAGCAGCCAGGCATCATGGTGAGAGACACGCACATGAGGAGAGTCAGGACATATTTATGACGCATGTGATTTCACCTTCTTTTTACGTTGTTTGATAAAGATAACGATCGCCATGAATGCTGGAAGTGTGTAAATGAACGAATACTGAGCAATCGTTGTAAAATCATTGAAACGCTGAATGCGAAAGTTATCGACTGCCAAAAAACAGCTAGACGCATATATCAGAATGGCGAAACAATAAACATATTTTTTGTGATCCTTTTTCTTCAGTAAACTGGAAATGCCATTTGCACAAAAGTACAGATAGTTACTCAATGTGGCAAGAATAATAAACACCCAGAAGCTAAGAAAAATTAAATCTGTCCGCTCAATGATACCGAAGGAAATGGTTTTTAATAAGTAAAGAACAGGGTTGGGAATCACATCAAGCTCAATTGGACTAAAAAACATAAAACAAATCAATGTAATAAATAGGTAGTAAAGCGTCGTGCATATATTTGAAATGGTCATGATTTTATACCGTTCCTTAATCGTGCCTTTCATAAAGGGAGAAAGAATAAGGATCATCTCAAATCCATTCATCGATAGTACGACGTCCTTCAGCCCAAGCTGAAACTGAGAAATGTCTGTTTGAAAAAAAGGCATCAGATAATCGATATTGGTCCCTTTTAATGAATAGAACATCAGCAAGGAAAGCAAAAGGAGAAGGGGAGTTAAGATAAAGTTAAACCTGACAATGGCTGTAATTTGCTCCTTCGCAATATAAACAATGGAAGTAATGAGTAATAGATTGATGACCCAGTTTGGCGTCAGCGGCAGAACCCACATACCAATAATTCTGGTGAAAATGGATAAAACGACAATACAGACGGAGGCAAAATACAGTATATACAGTGCAATCAGTAATTTCCCAATCCATTGACCAAATACATCAATTAATGCTTGGAAGAATGATGTTTCTGGATATTTATGAATGATGTAAATGAAAATTGTATTGATGATTTGGATAAAAAAACAGGCGACAATGATCGCCATCCAGCCATCGTGTCCCATGTCTTTCATCAAAAAGTGGGGGAGCGATAAAATACCGACACCAATTTGAGATTGAATGAGAAAAAAGACAGCTTGAGGTGGAGATATTTTATTTTTCATTTTTCTTTTTCCATCCTCTCAAATGTTCAATTTGCTTTTTCTTTTGCGGATTTAAATAAACAGGGCGATTTTTGTACATCCACATTGGGAGGCGAATTACAGTATCTTTTAAATCCTGCCAGTTAAATGGAGTAACAGGTGATAAGTATGGTACCCCTAGTGATTCAAGGCGGCATAAATTCATGAGAATGATGGATAATCCAAATGAAATGCCAATAAAACCAAACATTGATGCCATGAACATGAGCGGGAAACGCAGCATCCTAATGGTGGCCGTCATTTCAAATGATGGAAGGACAAAGGAAGCGACAGCGGTCACGGCGACCACGATGACAAGAACATTTGAGATGAGTCCTGCTTGTACAACAGCATCCCCAATGACCAAACCACCTACGATACCAATGGTTTGACCAATTGGTCTAGGTAGACGCACCCCTGCCTCACGAATGAGTTCAATGGTGATTTCCATTAGCATCGCTTCTATCAAAGGAGGAAATGGGATACCGATAATTGAATTTTTCATCGTTATGGCTAATTCATCTGGGACGACCTCATAATGAAAGCCAATGACAGCGATATAAAAAGATGGCAAAATGACTGCGATGATACAGGCAAGATAGCGGAGAACACGGATAAACGTAGCCGGAATCCAGCGGCTATTATAATCATCAGGTGATTGAAAGAAGCTAAAGAAGGTGACAGGAAGAATGATAGCCATCGGACTGCCATCCATCATCACCACAATTCGCCCTTCAAGGATTGCAGATCTCACCTTATCAGGGCGTTCTGTATCAATAAGCTGCGGGAAAATAGAAAATGAATCATCCTCAATCGCCTCAACAATAGAGCCAGGACTTAGCAGCGTGTCTACTTTAATAGAAGAAATCCGTTTGTTTACCTCTTCTACCTTTTCTTGATTAGCGATATCAGATATATAAACAGTCGCAAGCTTTGTTTCAGATTTTGTACCAATCTTATGATACTGAATGGCGAGCTTTCGATCATTTAAATGCGAACGCAGTAAGTAGATGTTGGTATCAAGACTTTCAACAAATCCGTCATGTGCTCCAGCAATAATACTTTCAGATGAAGGTTCAGAAATAGAGCGCAGCGGCGGCTGACCGACAGAAAACAATTTGATCTGTGAGGAATTTTCATCAAGAAACGCAATGCTTCCAGCAATAATACTGTCTGTAATCAGCGTCAAGTCACCAGTTTCGAGTGTACTGAGAGACTTCGTATATTCCTGCTTTCCAGGAGGTCCTAACAAGTTGCCGATAATGAAATCATTTAATTTGCCTTCATCTACTCTTGTTTTAATAAAAAACAGGACAGATTTCGTTTCATTCACCATTAACTCTCGGTATTCAAAATCCCCGCTTTGCTGAAATGTTTTTTTCAGAATCCGGATTTTTTCCTCGAAGCTGCCTGATAAAAAATGCAACCGTGTTTGCTCATTGCTGTTTGGCATCTTTAGCCTCCTCTCACAGATTTTTTAACCTTAGTGTAAGCGGAGAAGCTGATTTTATTCGTCATCTTTGGGGAAAGCATGACATGAATTGACAACTTTCAACTAAAATCATATTAAAAATGTTAAGAAATGATGAATCTTGATAAAAACAAATGAATAATGTTTCATTGTTTAGGTCATAAGGAGCGAATATCGTAAAAAGCAGGTATTCCGAAATGATCAATAGTTTACATCTTATCCCAATTTTTTGTGACCCGAAAATAAGCATATGACTTGATTTTTTTAGAGGTGACCTTTGTCATAGGTCAACGCGTAGCATTCTGACCGATGAGGATGACTTTCTAACCTGTTCCTTCAAAAATCGAAAACATTCCAAAACACGCACTATTCATTTAAAGCGCTGATATGACTGATGTTATAGAGTTTAAAGGGCTTTAAAACATTGATTCAAAATACATCTTAATAATTGTCAAAAAATTTAGGGAGAAAAGGACAAAAGATTTTCCGATGCTTGATGGTAACGCTTTCTCTTGATTGAAGCTGAAATTCATACCAATTTTTGTCCGCCTTTTGGCCTTTTCATTTAAAGAAGAGCTAGGCAAATCCGCCTTCTGATTAGAGGAATTTGGCATACGAGGAAGTGAAAGATTATGTTACATAATACCGATTGTGATTTTATGCTGAACATATATACTGTTGATTGAATTTACATATCACACTCATAAAAAAAGGAGATGTAGATAAGCGATGTGGTTAATCGTTATAGCCTGTGTCATCATGTTAGGGATTGGCTTTATTGAAAAGAAGCGTCACCAGAAAAATATCGATGCCTTGCCGGTGCGCGTCAATATTAATGGTATTCGCGGAAAGTCTACCGTTACAAGATTGACAACCGGTATCTTAATGGAGGCAGGTTATAAAACTGTCGGCAAAACAACGGGAACAGATGCAAGAATGATTTATTGGGATACGCCAGAGGAGAAACCGATTAAAAGGAAACCGCAAGGACCAAATATCGGTGAGCAGAAGGAAGTTATGAGAGAAACCGTTGAAAGAGGAGCAAATGCCATCGTCAGTGAATGTATGGCAGTAAATCCAGATTACCAAATTATCTTTCAGGAAGAGCTGCTTCAAGCGAATATTGGCGTGATCGTAAACGTTCTTGAAGATCATATGGACGTAATGGGGCCGACACTTGATGAAATAGCAGAAGCCTTTACAGCGACAATTCCTTACAATGGACACTTGGTTATTACGGATAGTGAATATACGGAATTCTTTAAAGAGATTGCGAAAAAACGCAACACAGAAGTCATTGTTGCAGATAATTCCAAGATTTCTGATGAGTATTTACGGAAATTTGAGTACATGGTCTTCCCAGATAATGCCTCACTTGCACTTGGTGTTGCACAGGCATTAGGAATTGATGAAGATACGGCATTCAGAGGAATGTTAAATGCGCCACCTGATCCAGGAGCGATGAGAATTCTTCCATTAATGGACGCGAAAACACCTGGACACTTTGTAAATGGTTTTGCGGCAAATGACGCATCATCTACATTGAACATTTGGAAGCGTGTGAAAGAGATTGGATATCCAACAGATGAACCGATTATTATCATGAACTGCCGTGCGGATCGTGTAGATAGAACGATCCAGTTTGCGGAAGATGTACTTCCTTATATTGAAGCAAGTGATCTTGTCTTGATTGGTGAAACAACAGATCCAATTGTGAAGGCATATGAGGATGGGAAAATTCCGGCTGACCACTTACACAACCTTGAATATCAATCTACAGAAGAAATTATGAATATGCTTGAGAAAAAGCTTCATAATCGAGTGGTTTATGGAGTCGGCAATATTCATGGTGCCGCTGAACCGTTAATCGAAAAAATTCAAGAATACAAAATTAAGCAGCTTGTCAGCTAGGAGGAAATATAGAAAATGTTCGGATCAGATCTTTATATCTCGTTAATTTTAGGTGTTCTACTTAGTTTAATCTTTGCAGAAAAAACAGGAATCGTACCAGCTGGACTTGTTGTCCCAGGTTATCTGGCGCTTGTATTTAACCAGCCAGTCTTTATTTTAGTCGTCTTATCTGTCAGCTTGCTTACGTATGTCATCGTTCGCTTTGGTCTATCGAAATTTATGATTTTATACGGACGCAGAAAGTTTGCTGCGATGCTAATTACAGGGATCGCCTTAAAGCTTGTATTTGATTTCTTCTATCCAGTGGTTCCATTTGAAATAGCAGAATTCCGCGGAATCGGTATTATCGTTCCTGGATTGATTGCAAATACGATTCAAAAGCAGGGTCTTACGATTACCCTTGGAAGCACGTTACTTCTAAGTGGTGCAACATTTGCCATCATGTATGTTTACTATCTATTTTAAGATAAGGTGTGTCCAATGATGAATAAAAAATTGAGCTTTCAGGAAAAGCTGCTGAAAATCACAAAGAACCAAAAGAAAAAGACGAATAAACACGTACTGATTGCTTTACCGATTGTCATTGCTTGTACATTTCTATTTACGTTTATCGGGAAAGCACAAGTGCCAACTGTACAAAAGAATCCAGAAAACATCCTGACCGCTTCGTTTGTCGGTGACATTATGTTTGGAAGAAACGTAGAGAAAGTAACAGACCGTTATGGAAAACAGCATCTCTTTCGTTACGCCAAGCCATATTTTGATGTGTCAGATTATGTGACTGGTAACTTTGAGCATCCAGTCGCATCAGATAAAGAACAAGCGGCACAAAAGAATATTCATTTGAAAACAGACGAAGATTCTGTCAAAGCATTGAAGGATTTGAATTTCTCTGTATTAAACTTTGCGAATAACCATGCGGCAGACTATGGTGAAAAAGGGCTGAACAACACGATTGATGCCTTTGAACATGCTGGCATGGATTATACAGGCGCAGGCCGTAACCTTCAGGATGCGAAGCAGAACATTTCGTACAAAGAAGTAAATGGTGTCAAAATCGCTACACTTGGTTTTACTGATGTGTATGGGAAAGATTTTAAAGCAACGAATCGCCAGGCGGGTATCTTGCCAGCCGATCCATCTATCTTTATTCCGATGATCTCGCAGGCTGCTGAAAAGGCAGATATCGTCGTTGTTCATGCTCACTGGGGACAGGAGTACAACAATGAGGTAAACGATAGACAAAGAGAATTGGCAAGAGCGATGTCAAAAGCTGGTGCTGATATCATTATCGGTGCTCATCCGCACGTTCTTGAGCCAATGGAAGTCTATAACGGCACGGCGATCTTCTATAGCTTAGGGAACTTTATTTTTGACCAAGGCTGGTCAAGAACACGTGATTCTGCACTTGTTCAGTATCATCTGAATGAAGATGGAAAAGCGACATTTGAAGTTGTCCCAATGTATATCAAGGAAGCAACACCTGCTCCGGTTAAAGCAGGATCTTTTGAATCAAAATCCATTATCCGTATGCTGACAAATGGTACGAATGCGGATTGGAAAGAAAAAGACGGACACATTTTCTTTGAAGTAGATCACGCTGATAAAGTTAAACACTTAAAAGAAAACGGAGGGAAAGAGAAGAAATGAAATTCCTAAAAGCAAGCTGGCCGTTTGTTGCGTTAATTTTAGTCTTTGTCTTTATGTCTGCTTTTAAATTTAGTGACAGCCTCACAGATCATGAAAAACAAAAGATCTCGGTTGAAATGCAGAAAATCGAACAGCAAAAGCAATCAAAAACGGAAGCAAGTAAATAATTTTAAAGAGCATAGAGGGCGCGCATTGCGTGCTCTTTTTTGTCGAAAAAAGGTGTAAAATGAAAGGTGTCATGCCGAAACTATAGAAGAAAGGAGGGGAAAGATCATGAAATGGAAAGGAATGTTGATTGGTGGGTGTGTGCTCGTAGGGCTGATGTTCATGTCTCAATCAGAAGTATCTGCTCAAACAGCGTCTCCTTTGGAGCAAGCGGAAAAGCTGATTGGAACACCTTATCATAAAGGAGGAACCGATCCAAAAACGGGCTTTGACGCATCTGGGTTTATTCAATATGTGTACAAGACATCAGGAGCATTTGATTTGCCGCGGAAGGTGATCGACCAGTATCAGATTGGGGAAAAGGTATCATGGGACAAAGCCCGGCCCGGTGACCTTGTATATTTCCGCAGCCTTGAAGAAACAAAGGATATCCCGACGCATGTGGCGCTGTACGCTGGTAACGATCAGGTCATCCACATCACGCTCAGTCAGGGTGTGGTGAAAACAGATGTCAGCAAAAGCAAATACTGGACGGACCGATTTTATGCAGTCAAACGACTGCCCGGCACACCAGAAATCTCTGATGACCGTCTTGTGAAAGATGCGATGAAATATGTAGGTATTCCTTATGTATTTGGTGCAGCAGACCCTAAGGTTGGCTTTGATTGTTCAGGCTTTTTACAATATTTATTTGAAAAATCACTAGGGATTTATTTACCTCGAAGTGCTGAACAGCAGTGGATGGTTGGAGAAAAAGTGGCATTAGATGATATACGTCCTGGGGATTTTGTCTTTTTTAGCAACACATATAAGCCAGGCATTTCTCATGTAGGGATGTATATTGGGGGCGATCGTTTTATTCATGCGAGCCGTTCGGAAAGTGTCACGATTTCTTATTTGTCTGAATCGTATTGGCGCGAGAAATGGACAGGTGCGAAACGATTAACGGACCTGAAATTATCAAAAGAAGATCCGGTTGTCTCAAAAGCCGCTGCGTATATTGGTGAAGTTCCTTATGTCAAAGGCGGGACGAATCCAGAAGAGGGATTTGACACAGCAGGGTTCACACAGTACGTGTATCGAGAAGTGCTTGGTATTGATCTGCCTCGCTATGCGTCAGGTCAAGTCAAGACAGGTACGCCTGTGAAACGTTCGGAGCTGAAGCCGGGAGATCTCGTTTTCTTTAGTGGAACGTCATTGATGCCGGCGATTTATGCAGGGTCAAATCAAGTCATTCATGTGACCGTCTCAAATGGTGTCGTGCTTACGAATATGAAAACAAGTACGTACTGGAAGAATAAGTATGAGACGGCTGTTAGAATCAAAAAATAAAGAAAAAGCCCGATCCACGCTCGTATCGGACTTCTAGACTTCTCTCTAGGCGCTGATCAGACTAGCGTCTTTTTTTCGTGGAATTGATTTTGTAAAAGCAGATCAATAAAGTAAGCAACACCGTCTTCATGATTGCCTTTTGTGATGAAGGTGCTCTTTTCTTTAATAACATCTACGGCATTCCCCATTGCAATGCGGTGGCCTGCTTCCTCAAACATGGATAGATCGTTGGGGCTGTCGCCAATCGCATAAATATGTGAGCGGTCTACGCCATAATGAGCTGCGAGCTTTTTGAGAGCATGTCCTTTCCCAGACTCTTTTGGCAGTACCTCAATGATATGTTTTCCAGAAGAGGTCAATGAAAGCTCAGGCATTTCCGCGAGAAGATCTCGTGCTTCCTGTAGCTTGTTCATATCAAATGAGAAGCAGAGTAATTTATAGGTCGCTTCATTCGACTCAAAAATCTGGCGAATATCATCTACTGGTTTGATGCCAAATTGTTTGAATTGAGTCATCGCTCCTTCCCATAAATCAGCTACATCCTCATTTGGGTTCGCACTTTTGATGACATCAAATTCTGCTTTCAGCTTCTCTTTTCCATCAAAAGGAGAGAGGAGCGCATCGTCCGTATAGACCTCAAAGTAAATGTTTCGTTCCACTAATGCCTTAGCCGCTCGTTTTCCTGCTTCTTGGTCAAGTGTGATACGGCTGAAAAGTTCGTATCCTTCGGTATGAACGGTTCCGCCGTTTGCTGCAATAATGGGGATGTCCAAATTGCCAAGCAGTTCCTTTACATCAAAAGTCGCCCGCCCTGTACAGATGGTGACAATATATCCCGCTTCCTTCGCACGAATCAATGCCTCCCGGTTTTGAGCAGATATTTCACTTTTTGTATTTAAAAGTGTACCGTCTAAATCAATCGCAATCATTTTTTTCATCGCTGTCAAATCCTCCTTCATGCATGCAATAGCCTCTTCAAAGTATGTACGATTTCCTTCATTCTCATGAGCAATAGGATGGTTGTTCCTCTCTATCAAGGCTAAACAAAAATGACCGAATGATCAAGGGAATAAGCCAAAGGGTTAAAATCTACATCAACGTCAACAAGTAGAAAAGCGCCCCCTTAGGGACGCTTTCAGCGTGTAGACAAACCCTTGCATTCTTTGTCAGTCCTGCGCGCTGGTGCTCACGAATATCAAATTCGCTCCGCGCCAGTGCTCGTCCTTCCTAGAATTCAAAGGTTTTCAATCACGCTGAAAAGAAGACAAAGAGCTAAAATAAAAACCATTTTAGCCCTTTGTCAACAAACAGAAAGCGCCCCCTTAGGGACGCTTTCTGTTTATGATAATTCAAGCTGCTTCTTCAATTCAGTCTTCACTTCGTTTAGCTGGTTTTGATCCAATTGGTAATAATAAACCCCGTTTGGCTGGTAATCAGAGCCTTTAAGCTGAATGGTATCGACCGATTTCAATGACGTCAGAAGCGGGAACAGCCCGACTAGCTCTTTCATTGAAAGATTGGTTGAGACATTCTCACCAAGTGTATCAATGATATTGTCATATGACGGAATAGACGTTAACGATTTTGATTTATCAAAAATGGCTTTTAATACTTCCATTTGACGCTGTCCGCGCATTAAATCACTATCTGCCTTTCTTGTTCTCACATATGCGAGAGCTTGATCACCGTCTAGTGTATGAGTTCCTGTTTGAAGCTGTACCTTGCCCTTTGTATCTTTTAGAACCTGTTTGACCACATATTCATCCTTGACGTTAATAGAGACTCCGTTTAGTTCATTGACGATCTCTTTAAATGCTGTGAAATTACTTTGGATCACAAAATCAACCGGAATATCTAGTAAATCTTCGACTGTACTTAAGGTTAAATCTGCACCACCAAATGCGTGTGCATGTGTAATTTTGTCATAGCCATGCCCTGGAATATTCACATATGAGTCCCTTGGAATGCTTAATAATTTTACGGTTTTATTTGTACGATTGACGGTTGCTAAGACCATTGCATCGCTTCGTGCTTGTTTCACTGTTTCGCCCGGTCTGCTGTCAATGCCAAGCAGCAAGACAGAAAAGCTGTCTTTCCCAGGATCGAATGCTTCAATCCTTTTGACAGATTGAGCGCCGCGATCTAAAGATACTTGCGCTTTTTTGGCAGCGCTTGTCACTTTATAGTAGGCATAGCCTGTGACAGAAGCGGTTGTCAGTAAAAGAATACCGACTATAAATAGAGTGACTTTCACCCATGGCTTTAAACGCTTTTTTCCTTTGCGTTTGCTTCTTGATTGATCCATATATTTTAAACCCTCGCTATGATTTTTATAGTAAAGATGTCCTTCTTTTTGCTTACAAACTAAAACAAATATACCTTAAAACGGGATATAGTGCGACATTTTTTTCACTAACGCTTAATTGACGTTTCCTTATCGTAAAAAGTTTCAATGATACTTCAAATGAAATATATTTGTCATAAAACATTGAAATGTTTGAAATGACAGGAAGTGAGGAAAATGATTTTCCATAGAGAAACATCCAGTACATACAGAACAAAAGAGGGGTTATGAACATGAAAAATCGGAATGGATGGCTTTATTTCTTCGGCGCACTTGGCGGCGCCTTATATGGCTATGATACAGGTGTCATTTCTGGCGCCATCTTATTTATGAAAGAGGATTTAGGGTTAAACGCGTTTACAGAGGGACTTGTTGTCAGCTCGATTTTAATCGGGGCGATGCTCGGTTCCTCTCTTTCTGGGAAGCTGACAGACCAATTCGGGCGGAAAAAAGCCATCATCGCCGCAGCGATTTTGTTTATTATCGGTGGATTTGGTACAGCCCTTGCTCCGAATACGGAAGTGATGGTCTTATTCCGAATTGTACTAGGACTTGCTGTCGGGTGCTCAACAACGATTGTTCCATTATATTTATCCGAACTTGCTCCAAAGGAATCGCGAGGAGCACTGTCCTCATTAAACCAACTCATGATCACATTTGGTATTCTACTCGCCTATATTGTGAATTACGCTTTAGCGGATGCAGAAGCATGGCGCCTGATGCTTGGAATTGCGGTCGTACCTTCTGTGCTTTTATTATGTGGGATTTTATTTATGCCGGAAAGTCCCCGCTGGCTGTTTGTCCATGGACAGGCAGACCGTGCAAAAGAGATATTATCTAAACTCAGAAAGAGTAAGCAAGAAGTTGAAGAAGAAATTTCTGATATTCAACAGGCAGAAAGTGAAGAAAAAGGCGGTTTTAAGGAATTATTTGAGCCATGGGTACGTCCAGCATTAATCGCTGGTGTCGGTCTTGCCTTTCTGCAGCAGTTTATCGGTACCAATACGATTATTTACTATGCACCAAAAACATTCACAAGCGTTGGCTTTGGTAATTCAGCGGCTATTTTAGGAACCGTCGGAATTGGGGCAGTGAATGTCGTCATGACGTTTGTGGCGATTAAAATCATTGACCGTGTAGGGCGTAAAGCGCTGCTCTTATTTGGGAATGCTGGCATGGTCCTAAGTTTAATTGTCCTGTCAGTGGTCAATCGATTTTTCGAGGGGTCAACAGCTGCAGGATGGACAACCATTATTTGTTTAGGACTCTTCATCGTCATCTTTGCTGTCAGCTGGGGTCCAGTCGTTTGGGTGATGCTTCCGGAGCTGTTCCCGGTACATGTAAGAGGAATCGGTACAGGCGTCTCTACTTTCCTCCTTCATACAGGGAATTTAATCATCTCGCTTACATTCCCAGCTCTATTAAGCGCGATGGGTATCAGTAATCTTTTCCTCATTTACGCGGTCATCGGCGTAGGCGCCTTCTTGTTTGTGAAATATATGGTGACTGAAACGAAAGGGAAAAGTCTTGAAGAAATTGAAGAAGATTTAAAAAAGAGGAACCGTGCCGTCACAGGTGAGGAAGGAAAAACGGTGTGAACAACGACCAGCTGCCCGCATGCAGCTGGTTTTTCTTTGTTAAACAAACGTTTAATCAAGAAAGGACAATCTCTCATCTTCTGAACGTGCTGCATATGACATACATATGGAACAGGCGAGCGAAAGGTGGAAATGAGATGAAAGGGAAAACGAGCATTGTCATGCTGACGTACAATGAACTGCATTTAACGAAAAAATGTATCGACAGCATCAAGCAGCATACCCGAAGTGACCAATATGAACTCATCATCGTTGATAATGCGTCAACCGACGGGACGAAGGAATATGTGAGAGAGCTGAACGATGTGATTTTCATAGAAAATGCAGAAAATCGAGGCTTTGCAAAGGGCTGTAATCAAGGAGCGAAAAAAGCGACAGGGGATAGCATTCTCTTTTTAAATAACGACACGATCGTAACGGAAAACTGGCTTTCTCCATTAAAAGAGGCGTTATTTGCATCAGAACGTATTGGGATGGTAGGACCTGTCTCCAATTATGTGAGCGGTCCTCAAATGGTCGAGCCATCGTATACAAATGTGAAGGAGCTCCCAGCCTTTGCGAAAAATTATACGGCTGCGAGAAAAGGTCAGAGAACATATGTACATCGGCTTGTGGGGTTTTGTCTGCTGGTGAAAAGAGAGCTCATTGAAGAGGTGGGGTTATTTGATGAGCGGTTCGTGTATGGATCATTTGAGGATGACGATCTTTGTTTGAGATCCTTGCTCAAGGGATATCAGCTGCAAATCGTCCACGATTCATTTGTGCATCATCACGGTCATGCAACCTTTCGTGCGAATCAAGAAACGAACATCTCTACACTGTTTGCTGAGAACAGGCTTCGGTTTTTAGATAAATGGGGCATTGATCTCAATCTGATGACCCCCCATCCGTACTTTGCGGCTCTGCTGCCTGAAGACGCTGCATGTGTACTTGATGTGGGATGCGGCGCAGGGGCCACAGGGCTTGAACTAATGAATCGGCAGTCTGTTGACATGTACGGGGTAGAGGCCGATCCATTAAAAGCAGCAATCGCAAAGGCATATTACGAAGAAGTCATCGAGGCAAAAGCGGATGAGTACCCATGGTTAGAGAAAGAGGCCTTTTTTGATGCCATCATTTTTTCTGATGTTTTAGAGCATGTGTCAGATCCTTGGAACATCATTGAACAAGCGCACGCATCTTTAAAACTGGGCGGCGTGATCATTTGCTGCCTGCCAAACATGATGCATGCGGAGGTGCTTCTCCCGTTAATGACAGGGGATTTTACGTATCAAGATGTAGGGATTTTAGACCGAACCCATCTGAGGTTCTTCACACCAAACACGATGCGTGCGCTTTTCCCAAACCATTTGTTTGAACGGGTGATCGAGCAGCGCATCAATGTTCAGATTGATCAGAACGTCCAATTGTTTTTTGACGAGGTGGCGAGAGTAGGAGCGTCACTTGGCTTTCAAACAAAAGCGTTGTCTGATCAAGTGACCCTATATCAGCTTTTAATTGTCGTGCGTAAAAAAGGCGGCTCCCCTTCGAGATAACCGCCTTTTGCATTACCATTTGAAGCTTTTTGTTGCGCCTTCTGCCCCAAAGTTTAAAATGCTGACTTTGACATCATATTCGATATCCGCTTCTTGAAAGAGCGTATCCCATTCGTTTCGATGCTTTTCCCAATAGTCAGGGTATTTAATACGAAACTGCCGGCTTAAAAATATGGGATCAACGCCCACCTCTTTTTGCACATGATGGACTGCTTTTTGAATTCGCTGTTTGATTTTATTCGCAAAAAGAAGCTCATATCTTTTGATGTACTGCTCATCGTATGAATTTTCTGCAGGGTACTGATCCTCTGAGAGCTTTCCTTGGGTGTTGACATTAATTTTAAAGGAAATATGTCCATCCTTCAGATAGGGTTCAATCTTGGTTTTTGATTTCTTAATTTCATACGTGATCGGAAAGTCTTTGTAGGTGGCAGGTACAACGCCGCCTGAAATTCGGTCCATCACCCAATTTAAAGATTGGACATCCTTCGCAGGGATGAAGCCGATCAGCTTTCGTGTTTTTCCATCAATGATTCCTGCTCCATCATAAATCAGTTCACCGTCTATCGCATCTACACTTTGGACAAGGAAGCTAGCACCCATCTGGAAGTAATCAGATGCCCGGCCAATACGGGTTGGCAGCAAAATCTTTCCGTTAAAGCTTCGGTTTTTGGATGTTTCAAAGATATGTTCAACCGGAACCTTTTGCTGTGATTTCAATTTTTGGTTGATCACTTTTGACGCATCATCTCGTGACACGAGAAGGTAGCTGCTTCGCCGAACCTCATCATCTCGTATAAAGTGGTTGAGCGTTCCTTGAATATCGTGATGCTCTGCCTGATTTTTGCCGAACAAGAAAATTTTTAGATGATCACTATAGATCGGCGGGTCCTTTAAGGCGACATTACTGACAGCCTCCAGCACATTTTTCCCTTTTGAGACGACATTCACATGGCCAGGAGAATCAGCCTCTTGTGTCCCACCCATCTTCGGAACCAGGTTTTGGTAGGTGAGCTTGACTCCTTTCTGATCTTCCTCGTCAATGCCAATGCCGCGCACAAATGATAATTTTTCAATATCCTTTAAATCCCAGCACCCTGCTGATAGAAGGAAAAGACAGCAGGATAAAAAGATGAACAATACACGCCTTCCTCTCATGCAGAACGACCTCCCCATTTTTTACGTATCATCAGCAGAACAGCTGTAATAAAAGGAATGGCTAAAACCGCGAACAATGCGTAGCCGAGTAAAGTAGAGAAGTAAAAGACTTCATTGATATTTCTCGGAAATAAAGAGAGGGCAGAGGTAATCAAAAACAGCAGCCAAAGTAGTCTCGTTACATTGGTCGTCTTAAAGACTGTGTGGCACCCTTTAATGGCAAATTGGAAAAAGCCAAGCATACAAATGAACTGCTGGCAAGTCCAGATCGTCAGTAAAAAAATATCAAATCGTTCAATGAAGACCCCTTCAAGTTCTAGTGCTTGAATGAGTGAGACAGTGGGCCAGGTGAGGGATTTCGTTTCTCCAACGGTCATGGAACCAATCACAATAAAGAGCGTGAGAGAGTAGATAAGTGAGGTAATTCCGACCCCGATCGCAGCGGCCCATTTCGCCTTCGACCATTTGTCTTTATAAATGAGTGGTACAACAAACAAAATGACCTCAAAGCCTGTAAATTGAATAAATGTTTGAGAGAACAAATTACTGAAATCTTTAAACCCATTCGCCATCACCGGGCGTAAGTAATCAAAATCGAATATTTTCAAACTAAACAGCATGAGCCCAATATAAATGATCATCGTCATCGGATATATGTATGTCACCATTTTCACTATTGGAAAGATACCACTTTTCAAATGATAGATCGCCACAAGAAGAAAAATCATCACAATCACTGCCATGGGAGTCGATTGCAGCAGGAAAAACTGAACAACCTCTCCGAGAACACGCGCTTCAAAGCCGACAATGCCTAGTAAATAAGCGATCAGCATTAAATTAAAGAACGTGCCAAAGATTGCACCGGCTCCTTTAGTATTTGACTCAAAAATGGTGTCCGGTGCATTCTTTTCAGCAATCCATCCTAACAAAAAAGCAACGAAAGCAAAGATGACTCCCTGTATTAATACAATGATCCAGCCATCAGGGAACCCTGAATTGGCAGAACTGCGTGGAATGGTTAAAATTCCAGCGCCTATCATTGTAGAGCTGCACAGAATGGTGACTTGTAACAATGATAGCTTCTCAGCTCTGTACATCGTTTAATCTCCTTGTCTTTTGAGATTTTTTATTTTTGCTGTTTTCGGTCTCGATTTAAATAGCCCAATTGGTAAACGTACGTACGTATCCTTTAAATCTGAAAACGGTGAAGACAAAACAGGTGTGAAATAGTCAAAACCAAAGGTCTTTAATTGCATCAGGTGACAAAGCACAAATAAATAACACATGATCAAGCCATATAACCCAAACATCGCTGAACTGAAAATGGCCATAAAGCGCAAGATGCGCAGCGGGAAACTAAAGTCATACGAAGGGGCAGTGAAATCGGCCAAGGCGGTCAGCGACACAATAATCACCATTAAGGCACTGACGATATTGGCTTGGACAGCCGCCTGACCAATGATGACGCCGCCAATGAGCCCAATTGTCTGCCCGATGGCTCTAGGAAGCCGAAGTCCAGCTTCTCGCAGCAGCTCAATCGTAAAAGACATAAGAATCGCCTCGACAACAGGAGGAAACGGAACATTCTGCCGGCTGCCTGCGATGGTGATTGCCATTCGTGTTGGTAATAAACCGGGGTGATATGAGACAAGAGCGATGTAGAGCCCTGGTAAAAAAATCGTTAACAGTACGGCAAAATAACGAAGTAGGCGCAAAAGAGTCGCACTTGTCCATCTTTGATAATAATCCTCCGGTGATTGCATCAAGGCTGTAAGTGTCATAGGCATGATGAGGGCAAAAGGTGTGCCGTCGAGCAAAATGGAGACTTTGCCTTCAAGCACAGATGCAATCACCCGGTCAGGACGTTCTGTATTTTGAATCTGCGGAAAAATGGAGATGTGGCTGTCCTCAATCAGCTGTTCAATATAGCCGGTTTCAGGGATGTCATCCATTTTGATTTCGGTCATGCGTGATAGAACATCTTCTACTAATTTGGGATCAACAATATCACGAACGTACACAAGGGCAGCAGACTTTTTATTGCGAGTACCTACATTTACCTTTTGAATGACAAGGTTAGGGTCGTTTGCCCGCTCACGGATTAAAGCCGTGTTTTTTTCAAGATTTTCAATAAAACCGATCCGAGGCCCTCTTACAAGGACTTCCGATTGCGGCTCTTCTACTTCTCTAAATTGAAAAAGGTTCGTTTGGAGCGCAAGTGCTTGAGCCGCTCCATCTACAAATAAAATAGCCCTGCCGCTATATAATTGCTCGATGGCAAGGTTCATATCCTCCAGCACATCATTTTGGATGCCAAAGAACGTTTTAGACAGGGCCGGAAGCGTACTAGAATCAACCTCGTTGATATCCAATTCCTTTTGCATGGGTGAAATGATTTGCTTAGAAAGCATCTCAAATTCTGTGAGTCCTTCAACGTACATGAGACATGCAGAGATAGCAGAAGGGCCAAATGAAAATGAGTGGAACACGATATCATCACTTTTCCCGGCAAAGCTTTTGACACGCTTGATGACGGACGCTATATCTTGTTCAATACGACTTTTCATAATACCTCACCCCTCATGTCATGTTTTTTTATAGAGTGACTCGGAAGGAGGAGAATTATGCAAATAGAAAAAAAGAGAATCCCTCAAAATAGGAATTCTCTCGCCTGTTTATCTCGCAAGCCAGCCGCCATCAACAGCTAAAATATGACCGTTCATATAATCGGAGGCTGGTGAGCTAAGGAAAACAGCCGCGCCGGCTAGATCCTCAGGCTTTCCCCAGCGCCCGGCAGGGATTCGTTTGAGAATCTCTTCATTTCGATTCTCATCGTCCCGAATGGCTTGCGTGTTATTGGTCGCAATGTAACCAGGAGCGATCGCATTCACTTGTATATGCTGGCTCGCCCATTCGTTTGCAAAAGCCTTCGTCAGCCCTGCGACTGCGTGTTTACTTGCTGTATAAGCGGGGACAAAGATGCCGCCTTGAAACGATAGAAGGGAGGCGATATTGACGATTTTCCCTTGACCATTTTTCAGCATCTGCCGCCCAACCCTTTGGGTAAGGAAAAAGAGGCTATTGATATTCACATCCATGACCGTATGCCAATCTTCCTCTGAATAATGAGCGGCCTGCTCTCTTTTAATGGTTCCAGCATTATTGATTAAAATATCAATCGTATGCTTTTGTAACATGGCATTGACAGCCTGCTTTGCAGTTTGAGGATCGGAAAAGTCAACCTGAACCGCATGAAACGAGCGGCCCGCCTGTTCGACTAACGCTTTCGTTTCCTCAAGCGGTGTGTGGTGGTATGTGCCGATAATATCTGCGCCTGACCTGGCAAGCGCCACAGCAATGCCCTGCCCAATGCCGGTTCCAGGACCTGTCACAAGGGCTGTTTTACCTTCAAGAGAAAAGAGGGACGCTACATAGGATGTCGTCGTCATCACATTACCTCAGCTGGTCCATTGGGACAAAGTCCATATCTTTGAACGTATAGTTCTCGCCCGCCATCGCCCAAATAAATGAATAATTCGCTGTACCCGAGCCTGAATGAATGGACCAGGCAGGAGAAATGACCGCTTCCTCATTTGCGACAACGAGATGTCTTGTTTCAGATGGCTCTCCCATAAAATGAAAGACACGAGCATCTTCTTCGATATCAAGATATAAGTACACTTCCATACGCCGATCATGAATATGAGCGGGCATCGTATTCCACGTGTTATTGGTTTCCAGCTGAGTGATTCCCATCATGAGCTGACAGCTTTGGATGCCGTTTGCGTGGATGACTTGATACAGGTTTCGTACGTTTGAAGCAGACGCTTCTCCTAAGTGATTCGGTGTTAATTCAGCGATGGCTGCTTTTTGTGTAGGGTACGCTTGATGAGCCGTGGCTGATACAAGATAGAACTTGGCCTCTTCGCCTGATGAACTAGCAAACTGTACATCTTCGTGTCCAAGCCCAATATATAAGAAATCTTTGTGCTCCAGTACAAAGGCTTCACCATCGACAGTGACCGTTCCTTGACCGCCGACATTTACAATGCCGATCTCTCGTCTTTCAAGGAAATATTCCGTACGTAAAAAGTCTCCGGCATCTAATTTGAGCGGCTCTGCAGACGGCTTGACTCCGCCAATCACCACGCGATCCTCATGCGAATAGTAGAGCTTTAATTCACCACTGACGAATAGCGTAGGAATATGAAAATGACGACGAAGTTCCTCTGTTGTAAAACGTTTGACCTGCTCAGGGTGTACAGCATAACGATTTTCCATTTGAGATAAGCCTCCCTTTCCATCTGAAACAAAATATTGATGTTTTATTTGGTATCGGTTTCAAGGAAAATTCTAGAGGAAAAAGAGAACGCCGTCAACCGTTATTTTGAAATCGTTTTCTTTTTATTTATTTAGATGATTTTTTGCCCTCTTCATGCAAAAAAATCTTCTGAAATGCATGAAATTATGATATGCTCTTTTTAAGTTATTTGAAATCGGTTTCGAAACAAATGAGAAGATATCGATTGTGGGAGTTTTTTGAATGAAAGAGAAAAAGCAAACGAAAGTGACCATCAACGAAGTGGCCGCTTATGCAGGTGTTTCAAAATCAACTGTATCCAGATATATCAATGGCAGAACAAATGAAATTTCTACTGAAAAGGTCAAAAAAATTAAAAAAGCCATTGAGGAACTGCATTATCGTCCGAGTCAGCTCGCCCAAGGTTTGAAAGTAAGAAAAAGCAAGGTCATTGGGTTTATTGTAGCCGACATTACGAATCCATTCTCTGTAGCGACACTTCGCGGAGTCGAAGAAATTTGTGATGAATATGGATACAGTATCATGGTATGCAACACAGATAACCGACCAGAAAAAGAACGGGAAATGCTCCTCAAGCTGAATGCGCATTATATTGAAGGGCTCATCATCAATACGACAGGCCAGAACAATGACATTCTGCAGGATTTTAAGAAAAACGGTGTACCAATTGTCCTTGTTGACCGGAAATTGCCAGAACTAAAAGTCGACACAGTGACAACGAATAACCGTGATATCACGATCCGGTTGCTTCAACAAATGTATGAGAAAGGCTATGAGCACATCGCTTTCTTTACTGAGCCGGTCGATGGGATCAGTCCTCGTGAAGAACGAAAAGAAGCATATGAGCAGACAGCTATGAGTAAACATAAGAAGCCGCTCACTGCAGAAATTGATTTGAAGCAAAAGGAACAATTGCGAGAAGAGCTTGTCCGTTTTGTACAATCAAACCAACAGAAAAAAGCGATTTTAGCAGCCAATGGATTACTCATGCTGAAACTGATTAGTGAGCTTGTAGAGCTTGGGATAAAGATTCCAGAGGAGATAGGCATCGCAGGCTTTGATGATACAGAATGGTATAAGCTGATTGGACCTGGAATCACAACGGTTGCCCAGCCATCTCATGAAATGGGGAAAGCCGCCATGCAAAAAATCAAGACTCGGCTTGAAGGGGATGAAAGTGCGCCCCAAACCATTCAGCTTGACGGAGAAATCATCGTAAGAAAATCTTTATAAACAACAGACAGAGAAGAGTATACATACGTGCATACTCTCTCTTTTTTAACTAATTTGAAACCGGTACCAAGAAAGGGGAGAAATGAGTGAAAGCATTGGATGCGGTCACATTTGGGGAATCAATGGCGATGTTTTTTGCAAAAGAAGCCGGAGAGCTTCATCAAGTGCATACATTCCAAAAGGCGCTTGCTGGCGCCGAAAGTAACGTGGCAGTCGGTTTGGCGAGGCTAGGTTTTGATGTGGGATGGGTGAGCAAAGTCGGAGCAGATTCACTTGGCACATTTATTTTAGAAGAGCTTCAAAAAGAAGGGGTCGATACAAGTGCAGTGATCCGTTCAAATGATGGGGCTCAAACAGGGATTTTACTTAAATCAAAAGTGATGGATGGAGACCCTGACGTCACGTATTATCGTAAAGGCTCTGCTGCGAGCACAATGAGTCCAAGCGACTTTCCCACCAGCTATTTCAAACAGGCAGGACACCTCCATATGACAGGTATTCCGCCTGCATTATCCAGTGAAATGAGAGCGTTTTCTTTTTGTGCTCTTCAAAAAATGAAAGAAGCAGGCAAAACCATTTCATTTGATCCAAACCTTCGGCTGCAGCTATGGGAAGAGGAAGAAGATATGATCCATACGGTGAATCAAATGGCTTTTCAAGTGGATTGGTTTTTTCCGGGGCTTGCAGAAGGGCAAAGGCTCACAGGCTGTCACGAGCCGGAAGAGATTGCCGATGTTTATTTGCAAAAAGGCGTCAAGCTTGTGGTCATGAAGCTCGGTGCAGAAGGTGCCTTTTATAAAAGTGCAGCCAGTCAGGGGATTGTGAGCGGATTTTATGTGCCAGATGTCGTTGATACAGTCGGTGCCGGTGATGGATTTGCCGTGGGGGTCATCAGCGGCTTATTGGACGGTTTATCATATGAAAAATCTGTGACAAGAGGCAATGCTGTAGGGGCTCTTGCGGTGATGTCTCCTGGCGATAAAGACGGACTGCCTACTCGGGAAGAGCTTCAGGCTTTTATGAAAGAAGCTAAACGATATCATAGACGGGAATATATGAAGGGAGATGAAGGATATGGGCAAGTCAGCAAGTTTGAGCGTTAAAGAGCAGCTCGCGGCTTGTAAGCTGATCGCAGTGGTGAGAGCGGGGAGTGAAGCAGAAGGCATTGAGACCATTGAGCGTTTAAAGAAAAAAGGCGTTCGAGCCATTGAAGTGACGTATACCACGCCTAATGCTGAACACATCATCGCGTCCTTTCAGCATGAGCAAGATCTGATTGTAGGAGCAGGCACAATCACAACCCTTGAGCAGGCACAATCAGCCATTGACGCAGGCTCACAATTTATTGTCAGTCCAGGATATCTCCCTGTGATCGGAGAGCATCTCTCATTTCACGACACACTCTATGTACCAGGTGTCCTCACCCCAAGTGAAATCATGCAGGCAAAAGCAGATGGCTACTGCTTGCTCAAGCTTTTTCCAAGCGGTTCCTTCGGTTTATCCTATATGAAAAACTTACAAGGTCCGTTTCCAGAGATTGAATTTATTCCAACGGGCGGTATTCATCCAGCCGATGTGCCAAAATGGCTGAAAGCAGGTGCAGTGGCAGTAGGAGTCGGAAGTCAGCTTGAAAGCAGTACAGCAGAAGAGTTACAAGCGGTACTTTCTTCATAAATAGTTGATATCAAACGAACAACTGGCGGATGGATGCCGGTTGTTTGTTCGTTTATCTGACATAACAGCAGGTGAATGCTGACTCTTCACGTACAATGATCGTGAAGGAGTGATAGACATGTACATTCAACAAGATACACTCACGGATGGACAAATAGAGCAGCTGATTACCGCTCATATAGAAGAAATGAAAGAGCATTCCCCGCCAGAAAGCATTCATGCCCTTCCGTTAGCTGATTTGAAAAAGCAAGATGTCACAGTGTGGAGTGTGCGGGAAGGAGAGGAGCTTCTTGGCTGCGGAGCGTTAAAGGAGCTGTCAAGTGATCACGGCGAAATCAAATCAATGAGGACCGCAGCTCTCCATATGCGAAAAGGTGTAGCAAGGTATATGCTGAACCATCTTCTCCAAGAGGCGAAAAGGCGCGGCTATTCACGTGTCAGCTTAGAGACAGGTGCGATGTCTTTCTTTGAGCCAGCAAGAAAACTATATGAGAGTGTTGGTTTTTATATTTGTCCGCCTTTCGATTCATATCAAGAAGATCCAAACAGTTTATTTATGACAAAGGAATTATAGAGGTCGAGAGAGTATGCTTATAAGCAGCTCTTTTTTTATGCGCAATATTTGAAAGGGGGAGGATGTGGTGAAAAGATTAAAGTGGATCGGGATAGGTGCCTTTCTCACTTTTTGTGTCGTATCTGTCATTTTTTTAACATTATTAGGTCAAGATTTATTTAAAATTGAAAGCGCTTCCGAAAAAGCGTCATCAACCTATCAATATCACTTTGTCCTTGTACCGGAGGAACTTGATAATGAATATTGGCAGCTGGTACAAAGGGGAGCTGCTGATGCGGCAGCCGTTCATCACGTGTATCTAGAATATTTGGGTCCGAAGCAAGCAGATATAGACGATCATCTGAAAACCATTGATATGGCGATCGCAGGGCATGTCGATGGCATTATGACACAGGGACTTGATGCGAAAAAATACAAACCGCTTTTTCAGAAGGCGAGGGAAAAAGGCATTGATGTTGTCACCGTCGATACGGATGCAGAGGGGAGCAAGCGTCAAGTGTATGTAGGCACGGACAATTATTATTCAGGCTTTATCGCAGGACAGGCACTCATCGCAGATACAAAAGGCGAACAGTATGTAGGAATTGTCACAGGCAGGCTTGATGCCGTTCATCAAAAGCAGCGTGTCAAAGGATTTAGAGATGCCGTCGCCGCTGAAAAACGTATTCATATTGCTGGAATAGAAGAATCAGCCATTACGAAGTCAGGGGCCTCCGGTGCCGCGTATAAACTATTAAACGATCATGCGAAGCTCACCGCATTTTACGGCACGAGTGCATTAGATGGTGCAGGCATCATTCAAGCAACAGCACAATATCGATCGCCCACAGATTTTTATGTGCTCGCATTTGACACATTGCCAGATACGATTCAGGCGCTCGATGATGGAAAGATTGATGCAGTGGTTGTTCAGCATCCTTATGAAATGGGCTATCAAGCAGTGGAATCGCTTGTGCGTTTGCAGAAAGGTGAAAAAGAAGAACCACTCCAGTACACAGGAACGAGTGTGATTCGGCGCGAGGATCTGCCTCTGCAGCAAACAGACAGAAAGCAGGGTGTGCAGCCATGAGAAGGATTCGAAGTAAGCTGTTATTGGCATTTTTAATCCTTGTGCTCCTTGGCAACGTGGCCGCTTTTTTCGTCTATTGGAGCAGCTCGAATATCACATCAGAATATAGCAGAAGCTTTCGTTCTTTTCTCCTGCTCAATGATATATCGACAGAGGCAAAAACGATGTATGAAAAGGTCAATGCGTATGCGATTGAAAAGGATCGGCAGTTTGCCAAAGAATATCTGGCCTCAAAACAGAAAATGAAATCCTATGATCAGGCATTGCGAAAGGATGCCGGGCTTCATGCGGCGATTCCTTCTATTGAAAAATACCAATATATGATGCGGACGCTCATCAATGAAAGTGATGCGACCATGACACATGTAAAAGAAGGGAAAATCAAAGAATATGCAGCAAGTGTAAAGGAGGTGAGAACCGTCTCCTCCTACATACAAGAGCAAACGATGACCCTGCTTGATGATGAATTGTCTGAGTATCAAGTACTCTATCAATCTCTGCAAAAAAGACACCAAACCTATGCACTCTTTACCTTATGTTTGTTTACGCTATCCATTGGGGTCGCATTATGGATGGCGTATATGATTGCTGGAGGGATATCAAGGCCGATCGTCCATCTGTCTCGAAGCGTAAAGGAAGTATCAGAAGGGAATTTTGATGGAGCGGACTTGCATGTCACCTCAAAGGATGAAATTTCTGTATTAAATGAGGCCTTTCAGCGAATGCGTCAAGAGATGAAAATGATGATTGAAGAGATGAAACAAAAGGCAGCCTTAAATCAAAAAATCAAAGACATGAAGCTGAAAACGCTGCAAAACCAAATGAATCCACATTTTTTATTTAATACATTAAACATCGTCTCACGCATGGCTTACTTAGAATCAGCGGATGCCACATCGAGGTTGATCCAATCCGTTTCCACGTTGATGCGGTATTCGCTGTCAGCTCTCAGTGCATCTGTTACGTTGGAGCAAGAAGTAAAAGTGGTCAAAGAATATTTTCATATACAAGAAACAAGATTTGCCGATCGTATTACATGCAAAACGACCATAGATGAATCATGTTTATCTGTACATATCCCAAGTCTCACCTTACAGCCGCTTGTCGAAAATGCCTTTATTCATGGCGTTGAACCAAAGGAGGAAGACGGGCTTGTCGAACTCTCGATCTATCAAGAAGGCGGCTATGTGATGATTCGGATTCGGGACAATGGGATGGGGATCAATGAACAAGAGATAAGGAGATTGCTATCAGAAAAAGAAGAGGAAAGTCCAAACACCTTGAGTAAAGGGCACTCGACAGGGATCGGTCTTCGAAATGTGATGTCAAGGCTGCATTTGTTTTACGGGGTAAAAGATGCCCTACAAATTGATTCAAAGCCAAACGAAGGCACCACCATTCAATTGGCTATTCCGATGAAGGAGGGACCGGCATGCTGAACGTGCTGATTGTGGATGATGAAAAAATAGAACGACTAGCGATGCGGAAATTCATGACCGATTGGCTTCCAGAGTGTCATATAGCAGGAGAAGCTGAAAATGGAAAGAAGGCGGTTGAATTCGTGCGAACTGAGCCCGTTCATCTTGTGCTCATGGATATTCAGATGCCTGGAATGGACGGATTGACAGCGATCAAGCAGATCAAAGCGAGCAGTCCTCATACAAAATTTATTATGCTGACAGCGTACGATACGTTCGATTATGCCAAGCAAGCGATGCAGGAAGGGGTGAAGCAATATCTCGTTAAACCGGCTGACAAAGATGAAACCATCGCCGCCATTCGAACGGTTGCGGCAGAGATTCAGCAGGAGGCGTCTCAGCGGCAGGCGGTGGCGGCTGGTCAGCAGTCAAAGTGGCTCGAAGCTCATGTCATAAATGGTCAGTCCTATACCTCCACGGAGTTTCAACAAATGTTTCACGAATATGAAGCAGGTCTTGTCATCGCTGTTCAGCGGACAATCGGGGATCAACTGTTGATTGATTTACAGACATCTCCCCTTTTTCATACGGTACCGATTCAGGTGAGTGGTGAGCTGTTTACATGTCTCATTTATCGCCACCAAGCGCCTGGTCAGTTAAAGGCAGATGTCCTACATGCGATTCGAACTGCCACAACAATCGATCAGCCTTCACCTGTCGTTGGCATGGGACACCCGGTCTCAAACCCGCTTTATCTTCAGAAAAGTGCAGCAGAGGCGAAGCTTTCCTATTATCAGCGAAAAAAGAGTCCCGGCGTTGTTCGTTATGGTTTTTACCAAACAGAAGAACAGTCCCATCCATTGATCCATCTGCCGGAGCTTGCAGACGATATGATGCAGGCAATGGAAGAAGGGAGAAGAGAGGATGCGCTGGCTTTATTCGATGCATTTGAACTGGAGGGAGCGACCATTTCACAACTAAAAGAGCTGCTGATTTTATTTAAATCACGGCTCCGAACAGACTGGCCAATATTAACGATCAGCACCGCAGCTGAATGCCGTGAGTGCTGTGAACACTTATTTGACGTGTACGAAGCGAGAACCCAGACCGTGAATGACATTGAGCGGGCAAAACGCTACATCAAAACGCATTTTTGTGAACAGATCACGCTTGAGCAGACTGCCGCCTATGTTGATTTAAGTCCAACCTATTTCACAAAGCGCTTTAAAGACGAGACAGGGCTGACATTTAAAGAGTATGTGACAACCTGCCGGCTGGATAAAATCAAAAAGCTTCTCAAAGACAGCTCGCTTAGTTTAAAAGAAATTACCTATCAGGCAGGATATACAGACCCCAATTACGTCAGCCGTGTGTTTAAGAAGATGGTCGGCTGTTCACCGAAGGAATATCGAAAACAGACCGTAAAAAAGTGAAGAATTTCATAAAAAAGTGAAGAAGTTTGCTGAAAAAAAGCGAGGATCTGCCATTATACTTATTTTGATAACGCTTACAAAATGGGGATGGGGGATCAATCATGAAGTTCAAATTAGGTTTTACGCTGTTAGCGCTCTGTATGCTTATCGTCACTGCCTGTAGTTCATCGACCAACTCAGATGCAAAAAAAGAGGGCGGAGCAGAGAAACTAGACATTTTCTCTTGGTGGACTGGAGCAGGTGAGGAGGACGGACTGAAAGCACTCATTCAATTGTTTGAAGAGAAAAATAAAGACATCCCAATCGAAAATGCAGCTGTCGCAGGTGGTGCTGGTACAAATGCAAAGGCTGTTTTGACTAGCCGGATGCAAGGGAATGACCCGCCAGCTACGTTCCAAGTACATGGCGGAGCGGAGCTGAATGAGAGCTGGGTCGCAGCAGGCAAAATGGAGCCGCTGGATGATCTATATGAAAAAGAAGGCTGGAAGGACAAATTTCCGGAATCACTCATCGACCTTGTCAGCAAAGATGGGAAAATCTATTCAGTACCAGTGAATATTCACCGAGGCAATGTGCTTTGGTATAACAAGAAGGTATTTGATGATGCAGGCTTAGAGCCGCCAACGACCTTTGATGAATTTTTCAAAACAGCAGATGCCTTAAAGAAAAAAGGCATTACACCGCTTGCACTTGGTGATAAAGAGCCTTGGGCAGCGACGCATTTGTTTGAGAGTGTGCTGCTCGGCGTTTTAGGCGCTGACGGATATCAAAAACTTTGGGCTGGCGACATGAAAATGGATGACGCAAAAGTGAAGGAAGCGGCAGACATCTTTGGGCGTATGCTCGAATACGTCAATGATGATCACAGCTCCCGTAACTGGCAGGATGCCTCGCAGCTCGTGGCAAAAGGGGAAGCAGCAATGAATGTCATGGGCGACTGGGCAAAGGGGTACTTTGTGAATGATCTCGATCTGAAGGTGAATCAAGACTTTGGATACGCGGCGACTCCTGGAACCGAGGGAAGCTTTATGGTGATCACCGATACATTCGGACTGCCAAAGGGCGTGAAACAGCCAGAAAACGTGAAGAAATTCTTATCTGTTTTAGGATCTGTGGAAGGACAGGATGCATTTAATCCGCTAAAGGGATCGATTCCGGCACGTGTGGATGCAGATGTTTCTAAATATGATGAATACGGAAAATCGGCGATGAAGGCATTTAAAGAATCAAAGCTGGCGCCGTCTCTCGCACATGGTTCAGCTGCTGAAGAAGGGTTTGTGACAAAAGCGAATCAAGCCGTGAATATCTTCGTCACGCAAAAAGACAGCAGCCAGTTTGTTTCATCTTTAAAAGATGCAATGAAATAAAGACGAGGAGGCGGCTAAGCACCGCCTCTTTTTTGAAAAGGAGTGTAGCTTCATGCGCATGGACACATCGCCGATCACAAAAGCAGCAACACCTAAAGTCAAACGTGTTCGGAAAAAATGGAATGGGGATCAGCTGCTTGCGCTGCTATTTTTAACCCCGTCGGCTGTTTTATTATTCATCTTTGTTTACGGCTTTATTGGCTGGACAGGGTATGTGTCATTATCAAACTGGACCTCGCTTGTTCCGAATTTCTCTTTTGCAGGTCTTCAAAATTATATCATGCTGTTTCAAGATTTCCGCTTTCAGTCAGATCTTCGAAATACGGTCTTTTTTACTCTATTTTTTATTGGAGCCGTCATTGCCTCTGGACTCGCACTTGCGATTTTACTAGATCAGAAGATCAAGGGTGAATCTCTATTTCGGAATTTATTTTTCTTTCCGATGGCCCTTTCCTTCGTTGTGACAGGGGTCGTCTGGCAATGGATTTTAAACCCGTCAACTGGGGTGAATCTGTTTTTAAAAACGCTTGGTATCCAGCCTAAGTGGTACACGGATACGAACATTTTAGCCGGATTTGTCTGGGGGAAAATTGAGTTTGGTGTCCCTGCGGCAATGATTGCAGTCGTGATTGCAGCGGTTTGGCAGATGACTGGATTTTCTCTAGCGATGTATTTGGCGGGTTTGAGAGGAATTCCAGAGGAAGTAAGAGAGGCTGCTAGAATGGATGGCGCAACCGAATGGCAGATTTACCGGAAGATTATTTTTCCTCTATTGAAACCGATTACTGCAAGTGTCATTATCATCATGGCTCATATTTCATTAAAGATTTTCGATTTGATTTACTCGATGACAGGACCGGGTGCAAACTTTGTCACAGATGTTCCGGGCGTTTACATGTTTGAAATGACCTTTAGAGGAAACCATTATGCAGGCGGTGCCGCCATTGCGATTGTTATGCTGATCTCTGTTGCTGTCTTTATCGTGCCGTATCTCCTGTCGAGCCGGAAGGGGGCGTCATCATGACAGCCAGATGGTTTGTCCGTCCAGTCCTTTATGCTTTATTGATTTTGTGCAGTCTTTTTTTTCTGATGCCAGTCTATGTCATGCTCGTCACAAGCTTGAAGCCATTAGGTGAAGTGACCCTTGAGAAAATGTGGGCGCTGCCATCAACACTCGATTTTTCAAGCTATCAAATCGCATTTGAAAAGCTAGCGCCCAATTTAATGAATTCACTTTATCTTGTCATTCCGGCTACCTTATTGTCAGCTGTACTAGGAGCGATGAATGGCTATGTCCTATCAAAATGGCGTTTCAAAGGGTCAGAAGTGGTCTTTACGCTGATGCTGTTTGGGATGTTTATTCCATATCAAAGTATCCTCATACCACTCATTCAATTTTTGCGTGAAGTCGGATTGTATAATTCGATTCCAGGTCTGGTGCTTGTCCATGTCGTATATGGACTCCCGATCACAACGCTCATGTTCCGAAACTTCTATGTGAGCATCCCTGATGAAATGATTGAATCGGCAAAAATGGATGGCGCAGGGTTTATCGGGATTTTCAGACATATGATTCTTCCGCTTTCGATCACAGGGTTTGTTGTGGTCGCCATTTGGCAGTTCACAAATGTGTGGAATGAGTTCTTATTTGCAGTCACGATGACCACTGCGGAGCATCAGCCGGTGATGGTCGCCTTGCAAAATCTATCAGGCAGTCAAATTGTGCAATGGAACGTCCAAATGGCAGGGGCGATATTGGCCGCACTGCCGACACTTTTGGTCTATATTCTGCTCGGAAAATACTTTGTCAAAGGGCTTCTCGCAGGCTCTGTCAAAGGATGAAATATTTTTGTGTTATCGTTTTCATTTGGTGTACTGAAAGGATTGACTTCTCTTTAGATAGCGTCATAATAAAAGTTGAGACTTGCTAGTTTTCATCAAGCTTGGCAAGGATTATCAAAGGGTAGCAAAGGGAGGAGTCATCCTGAATGAAGCAGTCACCAATATTTTTACTGCCTGAATTGAAGGAGAGAATATGGGGAGGTACAGCCTTAAGGGATCAATTTGGCTATGATATTCCTTCTGATCAAACGGGAGAATGCTGGGCAATTTCTGCTCATCCAAACGGACCAAGTGTCGTGCAAGACGGTCCATATAAAGGGAAAACGCTGATCGAACTATGGGACAATCACAGAGAATTGTTCGGGGGAATAGAAGGCGATCGATTCCCGCTGTTAACCAAAATTTTAGATGCAAACCAAGACTTGTCCGTTCAAGTTCATCCGGATGATGATTATGCGGAAAGACATGAAAATGGAGAGCTTGGAAAAACAGAGTGCTGGTATATCATTGACTGCAAAGAAGGAGCAGAAATGATCTATGGGCACAATGCAAGAACAAGAACTGAGCTTGTGACCATGATGAACAGTGGAGATTGGGAAGGTCTTTTGCGTCGTGTGAAGATTAAGCCTGGTGATTTTTATTATGTGCCAAGCGGAACCATTCATGCGCTGTGCGAAGGAACGCTTGTCCTTGAAACGCAGCAAAGCTCAGACACAACCTATCGGGTATATGATTATGAACGAAAAGATCAGGATGGCAATGAACGTGAACTTCATTTTGTGCAAGCCATTGATGTCACAACGGTTCCTCATGTAGACGGTTATACAGATGAATCAGTTGAAACACGCCGTGGGCTGACCATTCGAACTTTTGTTGAAGCAGAGTATTTCTCTGTGTATAAATGGGAAATTGATCAAACAGTAGAGCTTTCGCAAGATTATCCGTTTTTGCTGTGCAGTGTAATTCATGGAGAAGGGTCTTTAACGCATGATGGACATACATATCCACTGCCTAAAGGAGCTCATTTTATCCTGCCGGCTGAAACAGGGAGCTTCTCAATTGAAGGAACTTGTGAACTGATTGTGTCGCATATATAAAGGAAAAGAGGACTTCGAAGGGGTCCTCTATTTTTCTATTGCATAAATGACTTGAAAGAGTACTTGTTTTTGTCGATAAAGAGATTAGTAGACTATTATGCAAAGTTAAGAGAGGGACAGGGAACGTGAAAAAAACCATCAAGATTATGTTACTCGCAGCTGCCTTTGGTATGACAGTACAGACGGGCAAAGAAGCGCAAGCAGCCTCCTATGTCGATCAATCCATTTATACGATGAACACCTCAAAGGTATTTACAACAGAATCAGAAGTGAAAAAAGCAGTGGAAACATTGAAGAAGGACAAAAAGTGGACAGCCACTTATCAAACCTCAGGAAACACGTCGACCTATCAGCTCACTGCCTCAGGATATGAGTCGCAAACAGCAGCGAGTGCAAGTGCAGCTGCATTAAAAAAAGAGACGGGCATGAGCGGTACGGTGTCTCCAGTAGGTGACCGCCTGCCTTTACAAAAGGTCATATCTGACCCAGTCAATGATGAAGCTCAGGCAAAAAAGCTCTCGCTCGAGCTAACGAAAACATCAGGGCTCAATAGCACCTATGAAGTCATCAATCAAAGCAGACCTTCTTATCAGGTCATATCAGGAACCATTGATTCTGAAACGAAAGTCAAAAATATTCAAACCGAATTACAAAAGCAGGCCGGTGTCACCAGTACATACCAAACTGAAAACAAAGCTGGCGCTGTGTATCAGCTGATTTCAGGCGGTATCGTTGGGCAAAGTAAGGCGAATACCATCCTGCAAGGCTTTCAAAAGGAGTCTGGTTTAAAAGCAGTGCTTCAAACGGTGACAGCAGGCAAGCCATATTACATCGTCACATCAGCTGCACAAGCCAGCCAGTCAAAAGCACAGACGCTCCTTACCCAGCTGCAAAGAGAAGCAAAGATCAGCGGGAAGATTCAAAAGACAGGCGCTTTAAAAAATGTTTATCGCTTGGAATCAGGCTATTTCAAAGACAACAAACAAGCAACCTCAGCTGCGGGTCAGATCAAGAAACAAACCGGCGCTGCAGGGACTGTGCAGCGAGTGGGAAAAACAAAAAATTATATCGTGAAACTCAATCAACTGAACGATACAGCATACGGAAAAACGGTAGCCTTTTTCAAGAAAAAGAAATGGCGCTACACATCCAAAAAGATCTCTTCTACACAGCCATATCAAGTAGTGACTGGAAACCTATTAGGAGATGATCAAGCGAAAAAAGCAGCGGCTTTCTTCCAAAAGAAAAAGGTATCTGCGACAACGAAAAAAACAGGTAAGGTATCTGACAGCACGTATCGACTTGTCGTCAATCAATCAGCGGAGCAAGCCAAAATAAATAAAGGTGCCGCATATTTAAAAACGCAGAAGGTGACAAGCAGCATCACAACAGGTAAGGGACAAGCTGTCAGCAAAACGTATAGTCTCAAGACAACACCTGTATATGAGCAAAGTAAAGTCAAACAGGCTCAAGAGATTATCAAGAAAAATGGCGTTGCCAGCAGTACAAAAACGCTGACAGAAGCGGTTAAGCAATACCGGATCACGACAGAGCCGACGGTGAATCAGACAAAACTGAATCAAGCGTTAAGCTATTTAACGAAACAAAAAATGAAAGCAGCTGCTCAAAAAACAGGTACAACTGATTATGGTCAATATCAGATTAAAACCGGTGTCATTTCCACAGCTGCATTGCGCGACCAAGGCCTGGCTTTTTTCAAAAAACGGAATGAACCAGCTGCTTATAAAACAACAACGAAACCAACCTACAAAATCAACATTACGCAGCAATTCACAGGATTACCAACTGTAAATGCGGCGATTGCTTTTGTGAAAAGCCAATATGGCTGGACAGCCACAGCCGTAAAAATCAAAAATGGCCCAATGGTCATGCAAACGAACTACAACCTCACTGTCAATGAGATGGTGAACAAGCAAATGAAGGTGTCACCACAGACAGACGGTGCAGCCTATGTCTATGCAGCATATGTAGACCCGGCGACGTCAACTGTGAATACAGACGGCTTAAATGTTCGTTCTACACCTGATTCGAGCTCTGCAAGCAACATCGTGGCGCAGCTGAACAAAGGAACAAAAGTAAGACAGCTTGGGAAAGAAGGAAACTGGATCAAGATCAGCTTGGGCTGGAGAAATGCAAGTTCAGCAGAGGTGCAAAAATATGTAGACCCAGCCAATATTGCTGAGGGCACTCAATCTTATTTTCAATTTCTGAAACTCTCTGAAGCTGCGAATCTCAATCCGGCAGAAGTCAATTCCAAAATTCTAGCAGGTAAAGGGATTCTTGCAGGTAAAGGACAAGCCTTTATTACGGCAGCGAAAACGTATCATATCAACGAAATTTATCTCATTTCTCATGCGTTGCTTGAAACGGGTAACGGAAGTTCGATTTTAGCGAATGGTACGATGTTTAATGGGAAGAAAGTATATAACATGTATGGCATTGGCGCATACGACAGCAATCCGAATTACCTCGGTGCAAAGTATGCGTATGAACAACAATGGTTCACGCCAGAGGCAGCGATTATTGGCGGGGCAAAATTCATTGGAAACAGCTATATCAATCACGCCACATACAAACAAGATACGATTTATAAAATGCGCTGGTCTAGTGCAGCGACTCATCAATATGCAACAGATATTGGCTGGGCTTATAAGCAAGTCACTCGTATGTATAGCTTGTATAACTTACTTGATAACTATACGCTGTATTACGACATCCCGGTTTATAACAAATAAAAAAACGTCCGTGCTTCCTAATGAGAAGCCGGACGTTTTTTGTGTAAGAGCTGCTGTTCAATAAATGATAGGAGCTGCTGACTAGACTCGCCCTTTGAATATTGGTTCCATTCCTCAGCGAAGGTTTTGATTCGTTCTCTGTGATCTGATTCGTTTAGATGAAGCAGCTCCTTCAAGAGCATGTCTTGAGTGACGCAAGCCTTTCCAGGAATGATGTCCTCATACCGATCGACTAAGCCGCGTTTCGCTCGATAAGTGTCTAAGTCATAAGTGAAGAACAAAACAGGCTTTTCAAGCAGCGCATATTCAAACACAATCGACGAATAATCTGTCATGAGTACATCGCAAGTACAAAGCAATGGATAGAGCGGCTGATCGGACACATCAAATATCCATTCACCGTCTGTTTCCGCCTTTGCTAAATGTTTGACCGCAGGATGAAGCTTGACGAGCAGAATATAGTCTCCATTTAGCTCTGTTTGCAATTGCTCTTTTGAAAAAGGCAGGACAAGATCGTCCATTGCAAAGTCTCGATAGGTCGGTGCATAAAGCAGGATCTTTTTCCCTTTAGGAAAATCATTCGGCTTCAAGGAAGGCAGGCACTGGTCAAAGTACACATCCGTCATCGGTACACCTGTTGGTAAAAAACGTTCATCATTGACCCCAAACGAAGACTTGAAAATCTCGCGCATGTGATCTGAGCCTGTAACGATATAATCGAAAGACGCATAGACTCGTTTAAAGCGTTTGATATCACGTGGACTTCGTTCCGAATTTGATGCATCTTCAAGACCGAATTTTTTCAACGCCCCATTGGCATGCCATACTTGAATACAGGTGGTAGAAGGCCGTTTTCTGAGTACACTTGTCATGAGAAAGTAATTATCTGTCACGACAACCTTGCTTTTAAACATCGTATAAATACATTGAATGAGATGGAGAGGATTTTTTTCATGAAAATAGCGAAATGACAGATGAGACCCGTCCTTTTCTATCGCAGAAGCATGCTTCGTATAGAGGACTGTAAGCTTCATCGTCATGTTCGCCTGTTGTTGATAAGTATCAATGAGAGCAGCTGCATTCTCTTGAAATGAAACAAGCAGCGTCACCTGGTTTTCACGCGGTTTCACGCCGCTCATCAGCCATCCAATTAAAGAAACGAAAGCTGCATAGCATGAAATGATCATTGAGCGTATATTCATCATTGGTCAGTCTCTCACAGCTGCTTCGTCTGATCCTTTACTTGCTCAGGATAGTAACGTTTTTTTCCTTTGTTTTCTTTCAATACGGCAAAAGCGTATTTAGGAATGTTCAGCATTCGTTTCCATCTCCATGGATTCACAACAAGTCTGTACAGCCATTCTGTATTTGTTTTAATCATCCATCGTGGTGCACGCTTCACCGTTCCGCTAAATACATCAAAGCTTCCGCCTAAACCGATGCAAACAGCCTGCGGGAATAAATGACGGTATTCATAAATAAAGTTCTCCTGATTTGGATAACCTAAAGCAACGAACACCATATCTGCTTTCGAGCGGGCGATTTGCTTCGCTACGAAACGTTTATCGGCTTGATAGCCGTCACAGCTGCCCGCGATGACCACATTTGGATATTCCGTATCAATTCGCTGTTTAACAGCCTCAAGCACTTCTTTTTTCGCCCCATATAAAAAGATACTTTTAGACTGCTTGTTTGCTAGATCAAGCATAGACATGAAGACATCAAAGCCAGCAATTCTTGACTTCAGCGGACTTTGTGTCAAACGTGACATCAAGACGACGCCTACACCATCCGGCAGAACATAATCCGCAGAAGAGACGACTTGATGGTACGCACGATCCTTCATAACAGCATAGCCAATCTCTGGATTGACAGTCGCAATCATGGCGCCTCTTCTTTGAGAAATATGATGGTGATTCATATAGCTGATAAATTCATCTAGGTCGCCGTTTACATAAGAAAGGTTAGAGACCACTTCTGTTTGCATTGTTTAGACCTCCTTTTTCATCTTGTTATCTATGAACGTTCATTGTAAATTCATTCTTCGTCTACTCATCATTTTATCACAGATGCTCCATGAAATATTAACAATAACTTTACAAACCTTTAAATTTCATGACATTTTCATCAATTCATATGAAGGATGCTGCGAGAAACATTGATTCTTCGGACTTTCCCTTCTCCGCCCAATAAATTGGAAATAGTTTGTCTTTACATCTGCTTAACGTTTGATGGGCGCTGTGATATAATGAGGTTCCGAAGAGCGAAAAAATACGAACGATGATAATAGGATTACGGATAAACATTACTGCATGAAAGCAGTTGAATAAGGAATGAAGAAAGGAGTTCATGTTTGCAATGAAGAAAGTTATTACTTACGGTACATTTGATTTATTACACTGGGGGCACATTAAGCTGCTCGAACGTGCAAAGCAGCTTGGAGATTACTTAGTGGTGGCCATTTCGACAGATGAGTTTAACTTACAAAAATCAAAAAAGGCTTATCATAGCTACGAGCATCGAAAGCTGATTCTTGAAACGATTCGTTATGTAGACGAAGTCATTCCAGAAAACAGCTGGGATCAAAAAGTCCGTGACGTGCAGGAGCACGATATTGATGTGTTTGTCATGGGAGATGACTGGGAAGGTAAATTCGATTTCTTAAAAGAGCATTGCGAAGTCGTGTACTTGAAGAGAACAGAAGGCATCTCGACAACTCAAATTAAGGAAGAAATCGCTGGACTTTAATAGATCGAAAAAAAGTACTTCTTATCTTTTGGTGAGAAGTACTTTTTCATGTAAAATACAATGAGCAAGTTATCATTATTTTTAAGGAGAGCTTCCTTTGTTTCAAAATTGGATGAAGAAAAAAGTTGAACACACATTGGATCAACCTCAACAACATGAAACAATGACATCAGTTGACATGCCTGATATGGACTACTACTTTATCATGGGTGATGTACCAAAACAGGATGAGCGCTTAACGAAGTCTTTAAAAGCGAGATTAAAGCCATTGGCTGACAAACATAAACGTAATGCCATTTTAACTTTGAATTATGATGCAAATGTGAAAGAACATATTCATAGCATGGAGGAGACCTTTCTTCGCCAAGTTGACATCTTGAATGTATTTGAACACTATATTCTACCAGAAAGCGGAAGTAAAAGACGTTACTCGGAATTTATCATCGGTACATCATTTCATTCGATCAATGAAGCAGTCATGCCAGCAGATGAATCAATGATACAGGTGACGAGATATGAACTGCCTTCTTCCCCTATTTGTTATATTGATCAATATAATGAAGAGCAGCAATTAGTGAAGAGGGAAGAATACAATTGGCAGGGCGTTTTATGCAGAGTACAAAGCTTTGTTCCTCATACAGGTGCTCTATACTTGGAGGAACTAATCAATGACGATGGCGGCATTTATATGGAGATCATCTACTCAGGAGATGCAAAAAAGAATCCAGTTCGGCATATTAATTGGTATAAAAAAACAGGAATTCAAACTTTTACAAAGAAAACGGATATAAAGCAACTATGGTTATCCAGTATTCAAACACAAAATGACCGTTTGAAACTAATGATCACAGAAGACCGGGATCAGGACCGCCACCTGTTTAAAATTGATCAGCCTGAAACAACGTATTACGCTGCATTTGTACATGACGCACATTATGAAGAAGATCCACATCAACTCTATTCTCATTACGGAGAATTATTTAAACAAATAAGAAAACAGCAAGTGGATGCCATCTTCTTTGGAGATACTAAGCATAAGGTAGATGTTGAGAAGGTATTGGGAGAACAAACCTATTTTTATCTTGTACCTTCTGATGAAATGTCTCTTTGGAATACAGCACTTCATCATATGCTCGAAAATCGTGAGCGAAAAGATGAACTGAGAAGGATCGTGGAGCGTACGAAATGGGTTTTGCGTGATCTAAGCTCTGAACATCATGTTCTTCATCTTCATCTTGAGTTGAAGGACGAAATGAGCCATGCGGATCATGTGCAAATCGATTTCGCAGGATATGATCGAGGCAATGGAGCTGAAATCATATCTCAAACAATCGATGAAAACCATCAAGTCAGCTTTCCAATTGGTCATTTTCAAACAAAGAAAAACATTGAAACCAACCAAACAAAATACGTTGATTTTTACATTCGTTTTAAAACAGAAGAACTTCAAGAAGTTTTGCAGCGTCTAGAAGTAGAGGGAGAGCTGCTCACCAATAAACCATCGTCAATCGATGGGTGGTCGTATCAAACGAAACAAGGAAACTATTCTTGGAAAGTGAAATAACGTGACAACACAACGGTAAGATTTCTGAACAGAGGAGATTAACGATTAATGATTGAAGAGGGAATTCATAAGAAGAGTGTCGTTGAAGGGTTAAAAAATCATCATGAGAAACTAGAAATGCTTATTCGCATCGACGATGACATGCCATTAAAAGATAGAGAATTTTATTTGTTTATGAGGGAAAGGGTATCAAAACAAGAGCTTTTCCTTCCGCTTGTTCATCAGGAAGAGAATCTATTCAAGTTCGTATTGAGTGAATCATCGCTGCCGCTTGCATTAGAGCAGGGCCAGACATATAACCTGTATGTCACAGACTATCTAAGCGCAAACAAAGAAGAGGATGAAGACGAGCTTGAGGACTCAGCCTATGATTCTGATACAGAAGAAGAGGAAGACGAACTAAAAGAAACGGATAACGCCGAAGTAGAAGAGAAGACGCCATACTATAAACGCCGTTTAAAAATGGAAATAGACAAGCCAGAGCTGACTTTTTTAGAAAATAAAGATGCGATGCTGTATGTCATCCCGTATCGTACGGATAAAGGGAATGCATCGTTTAAAATCAAGCGTGAGCTAAAGGTTGTGAAATTCAATCATATCGAGCTCAACAAAGAATGTACGTTATCTTTAACTGGGTATGCAGGCGTTCTCAGTGCAGAGCATCCTTATGAGATCAAAGAAGTAAAGCTTCTATTGAAGAGAAATGGTGAAGAACCAATTGAACATCGTTTTCCGGTAAATATGACCCAAATAAAAGAAGAAGTGGTCAAATACCGTGATGATCAACAAGTACCACAGCTTTATCAATTTCTAGCAGAAGTTCCTTTAAAGGAATTGACATATTCGTTAAACAACCGCCTTGTATATCGCTTCTATCTTGAATTTATTTGTGATGTAGATGGAGTAGAGGAGACTTTAACGACCGCTTCTTTAGTGCTTGGAGATCGCTCGAACAAACTCAAAGGACTTGTTCAAATTCATAAACGAAACGATGTACCGATTCGATATGAGGTGTATCGAAAGAAAAAGAGACAAACGCTTGGCATTCGAATTAATGATTATACAATGAAAACACGAGCGAAGTACTACGTCAAAAGCAAGTGGAAGAAGTTCAAAAAGAAAATCGGTAAAATAAAAAAAGTCCGTAACCGCCTTGTGACAAGGACCTTCCAAACGACCTTTAAGATGGCGAGTAAGCTGTCTGTGAAAAAGAAAACGGTTGTTTTTGAAAGCTTTAATGGAAAACAATTCAGCTGTAATCCGCGTGGGATCTATGAGTATATGAAAGAAAATCATCCTGAATATACGTTGATCTGGAGTGTGAAAAAAGGGCATGAAGCACCGTTCAAGGAAAAGGACATCTACTATATCAACCGTCTATCATTGAAATGGATTTTTGCGATGGCAAGAGCCGAGTATTGGGTCGTCAACAGCCGTTTGCCGCTATGGATTCCAAAACCAGAGCATACAACATACTTGCAGACATGGCACGGTACGCCGTTAAAACGACTTGCGATGGATATGGACGAGGTGCATATGCCTGGAACAAACACGAAGAAATACAAAAAGAATTTCACGAAAGAAGCATCGAATTGGGACTATCTCATTTCTCCAAATGCTTACTCGACTGAAATCTTTACACGTGCATTCCAATTTCAAAAGACCATGATTGAGTCAGGATATCCGAGAAATGACTTCCTTCATAATCAAAACAATGAAGAAACGATGAGAGCACTCAAACAAAAAATGAACCTGCCGCTTGATAAAAAATTGATCTTATACGCACCGACATGGAGAGACGATCAATTTTATAAAAAAGGGCAGTACAAATTTGATTTAGACCTTGATCTGCATGAGCTAAGAGCAGCTATCGGAGACGAATATATCATCATTTTGCGTATGCACTATCTAGTCGCTGAAAACTTTGATTTAGGACCATATGAAGGTTTTGCCTATGACTTCTCTCATTACGAAGACATTAGAGACCTGTATATGATATCTGATCTGCTCATCACTGACTACTCATCTGTGTTCTTTGATTATGCAAACCTTAAACGTCCGATGCTGTTCTATGTACCAGACATCGAAACATATCGTGACAAGCTGAGAGGCTTCTACTTCGACTTTGAACAAGAAGCACCTGGACCTCTTGTAAAAGAGACAGCCAGCGTCATTGACTGGGTAAGAGAAACAGAACAGCCAACCTTTACACTACCGGCTTCATTCGCACCGTTTTATGAAAAATTCTGCTATCTAGAGAGCGGGGAGTCTTCGAAGCGTGTGGTGGAAGTAGTGTTTTCTGAAAAATAGTTTAAAAAGTACCGTTCTTCGCCTTTTGAACGGTACTTTTTTGTGTTTTTCATACCATTGTACACATATTTAAAAGTTATGGTAAAAATAAAAAAACATAGAAATTTAACATTAAACATGCTAAATTTAGATAAGATTATCCGGTAATGTAAATTTGCTGAAAATAATATAGAGGTGCTTCAATGTACAAACTTTATCATAATTTTTTAGAAATTCTTAATTTAGATGAAAACAAGTTAGTTTTATATATTGATAACATAGAGAAATTGTGCACTTATGAATTTAAAGAGCTAAATGTAAATGAATCAAAGTGGATTTGCGAAATTAATGTAAAGGATCAGATGATTTTTGAATCCACAATAGACAATTCTAATGAAATGATCTATCTCTATGCTAAGGATCATAACTTATATATTGTCAAAGAAAGCTCAGACATGATCCAGCCAGATCAAGTACTTCCCATTGAAATTAATAATCAATTTGATGATATCTATGTCAAGCAGTTAGGGTTAGATCGCTATGGCTTATACAGCGGCGAAGAGGAACTGTTATTATTTTCAGGGCTGCTGAATGTAGATGAGATCAATCGGAATTATAAAATAGATTTGCCCATTAAAAAGGTAGGTAGACGATTTGTGGATATCTCCTTTATTAAATACAGTGCTTTCCACTTTGTTATTACCTATGATTGTCAGAATAAGGAACTAAATGTAAGGAAAATTTTGTTTGATGTGATGCAGGAACATAAAGATATTGAAGTGACTGTGAATAATCGTAATCAAATCAAAATTTTAAATAAAGTGACGGATCAAAAGAAAATCGTCAACTTTAGACTCGTTCCTAGATATCAGCCGCTTAAAGTTTTTGGTAAAGATACCTTGGAGCAGTTCAAAGATGACAATATTCTCAATATCTTGGTGATTAATAAACAAAGATATTACATCTATGTCAGAACGAATGGCGTTTACTTAGTAAGAGGAAACCCATATCTCGTTACAAAACATACGTCGAGATTACGCATCTTTAGTTTGTTTAATAGTTTTTATGTTTATGGAAGATTGACGCATTATGCGTATAATTCAGATCAAAAATATGAATATCTTTACATTAGAAATTCTGAGCACCAGCTGGCGAAATTTATAAGACCATTTAGGAAGATTAAATTCCTGAAAAGATACGGTTTCTTTAAAATTTCGTTAAATGATCTTGATTTAGACAGCAGAATCCACAATAACTTGTTCGTAGGAAATGATCACCGAATTATCCATAGTTTAAGGTTGAAAAAAAAGGATAAAAAGGTCAAAACATATATCACGAAAAAGAATGGGGACAAGCTTCAAGTACTAAGAACAAATCTATTTGGGAATGTGACATCGACCATTATTCCTTATTCACAGGAATATTCTTTATTTAGTAAAGTGAAAATAAAAATAGCGAGTATCCTATCATCATTCTATAAAGACAAAAATTATGGTGTGAATTTGTTTTTTGAGAAAAAGAGTGATAAAGCAGATGAATCAGCTATTAGAGTGTATGACTACGTACAAGACAATTGTCAAACAGGCTCAAAAAATTACTTTATTCTTAATAAGAAATCAAGCGCATATCCAGCATTGAAAGCGAAATATGGAAAGGGTATCATACCGAAATATAGTCTCAGACATTATTTAAGTATCTTTAATGCCAGTTATTTTATATCAAGTGAATTATCTAACCATGTTCTGAATGATAGATTATATATTGATCATCTCAGAGAGAGAATCATGAGTGTTCCACTCGTCTTTTTACAGCATGGAATTATGTTTGCTAAACCGGTTGATAATCCAATGGCCTTTGGATTCCATAAAGACAAGAATCAATACAATATTTATAAATCGGTCATCAGCTCTGAATTAGAGGCCGGTGAATTTTATAAAATGAACTATGATCGTGAGGATTTGATTTTGACAGGGCTAGCAACCTTTGATCATGCCAAATTAGTAGACGGTGCAGATAAGATCGCCTTTATGCCAACTTACCGATATTGGGAAGAGGGTCTTATTTATACGAATAGAATTGAAGAAACATCTTACTATAAAGTTCTGATCAAAATCATCAAAAGCTTTGAAGAAGCAGGTCTTCTTGATCGTCTGTTAATTGTACCGCATAACAAATTTTCGCAGTACGTTTATCAAAACCTGCCTCAGTATAAACATCTTATTTCTGATAACCCATCGGAAGCGCTAAAAGTGTCAAAAGTGTTTATCACTGATTATTCTTCTGCTATTTATGATGCACAATATAGAGGTGCCTATCCTATTTTTTATTGGGAAGAAAAAGATTACTTGATTAGACAGTATAAGGCGATTCCTCCTGTAAACGATGAAAATGCACCAGGACCGATAGCATATAATACACAAGAGCTGATTCGGATTGTTAAACATGCGATCGATCGTCAGTATGTTGTGGAAGATGAATATAAAGAAAAATATCTGAAAATCAACAGCTTTAACGATAATCAGAATACGAAAAGAATTACGGATTTCTTAAAAGAACATCAAATTATCTAATATGTTAGGACCCCCTGAATCAACGATTGAAAGGATTCAGGGGTTTTTTGTCTTCTAGTTTGACGTGCATGACTTTTGTTATAAGGTGAAATGTGCATCGTTATCTGTTACAATTATGAGCGGTGCTTTTTAAAAAAGTAATCCCAAAAACTTATATCTAAGGAAGATTAGAATGAACGCAATGTTGACGATATTAAAGGAGCAAATTAGCTCATTTCCGCTGATTATGCGACTTGCTGTTTATGAAACAAAATCAAAATATCAGATGAATTATTTAGGTGTTTTATGGCAGTTTTTAAATCCATTGATTCAAATGCTGGCTTACTGGTTTGTTTTTGGTCTGGGAATTCGCGGAGGACAGCCAATTGTCATTGGAGGGATGGAAGTTCCATTTATCATTTGGATGCTTGCCGGATTAATCCCTTGGTTCTTCATTAGTCCGACGATACTTGATGGATCAAACAGTGTGTTTAAACGCATTAATATGGTATCGAAAATGAATTTCCCTATTAGTGCGCTGCCGTCTGTGGTGATTATGTCCAACTTGTTCAGCTACTTTGTCATGATGGGTGTCTATCTGATTGTGCTGATTTCCTATGGCATATATCCTGATGCGCACTGGCTGCAATATATATACTATCTTATTTGTATGATCGCGTTTATGTTTTCGTTTAGTTTGTTTAATTCCACGATTAGCGTACTCGTGAGAGACTATCAATTTCTTTTACAATCCGTGACACGTTTACTTTTCTTTTTGCTGCCAATTTTTTGGAATATCTCAGAGAAGCTCACTGGAGACAAAGCATGGATCGGGGATATATTAAGATTGAATCCTCTTTTCTACATTATTGATGGTTTTAGAAATAGCTTGTTAAAGGGAGAATGGTTCTTCCATGATGTGAAATATACGCTTTATTTTTGGCTGATCACGCTTCTTCTTTTAACAGTCGGTTCATTGCTTCATATGAAATTTAGGGATAAATTTGTCGATTTTCTTTAAAAAGTAAGGAGATTATACGATGAAACTAAAGGTTTCGTTTCGAAACGTATCCAAGCAATACGTCCTATATAAAAAGCAGTCAGATAAGATTAAAGGGCTGTTTTTTCCTAATAAAAATGAAAAAGGTTTCTTTGCTGTTCGTGATGTGTCCTTTGATGTATATGAAGGCGAGACGATTGGTTTTGTAGGGATCAACGGATCTGGAAAATCAACGATGTCTAACCTTCTAGCGAAAATCATTCCACCGACAAGTGGTGAAATTGATATGGACGGACAGCCTTCGTTAATTGCCATTGCGGCAGGGCTGAACAACCAATTAAGCGGGAAAGACAACATTCGCCTCAAGTGCTTAATGATGGGGCTGACGAATAAAGAGATAGACGAGCTGTATGAAAAAATCGTAGAGTTTGCGGATATCGGTGACTTTATTGATCAGCCTGTGAAGAGCTACTCAAGCGGAATGAAATCACGTCTTGGCTTCGCCATTTCAGCGCATATCGATCCAGATATCTTGATTATTGATGAAGCATTGTCTGTTGGTGACCAAACCTTCTATCAAAAATGCGTGGATCGAATCACAGAATTCAAAGAACAAGGGAAGACGATCTTTTTTGTCAGCCATTCCATTAGCCAAATTCAAAAAATCTGTGACCGAGTGGCTTGGATGCATTATGGTGAGCTTCGTATGTTTGATGATACGAAGAAGGTCGTGAAAGAGTATAAGGAGTTTGTTGAATGGTTTAACAAGCTTTCCAAAAAAGAAAAAAAAGAATATCAATTGAAACACAAAGAAGGGCGTAAAGGCGTACAAAAAAAGACAGAAAAGGTGTCTCGATATGATGAGAACGGAAAACGACGTTCATTTTTTGGACCAGCCTTTCAAGTGACGATAATAGCTGTTTTAACTATTTTACTTGCCTTATCGATGTTTTCGGATCGCCCGCTTCGTACACTGGCGACGTTTGGCGCCATCCCATCAGATAAGACAGAATCGCCTCAGTCAAAGAACCCGCTATCGAAAGGGGCGCCTGATATGAAAAAGGTGGATCGACAGGCAATTGTCACGGCAGATCCACTCACGGTGTACAAAGATCAAGCCATGAAAAAGAAGGCAGATGTCACTTTGCCATTTGGGCAAGAAGTACAAGCTGTCGCTGAAAATAAACAAACCGTTCAAATCAAAACAGCATCAGAGATGTATTTTGTCAAAGCTGATGGGCTTCAACATGCAGAAGAATTAAAGTCATTATCCATTGGACCAGGTCAGTTCAATTCCTATGTATCGCCCGCATCTGCAGGCTCGTATGAGTATTTACTTTCTTTCCTTGGAAAAGAAGAATCTGTGCTTAAGCAAAGAATGCAAACGCTGAGCTCGATCAAAAGTAATCAAGGCGGAATGATTGAACGATTGACCACAGAGAAAGCCGACTATGTCATTCAAAATGGTCAAGCGAATACGATGGTATTCCGTGAGATCATGTCAATCTCTCCTTCAACACTTGGACTGACAGAACAGAACGTTTGGCTGAATGAGAAACAAACGAAATTCGCAGTGAAGGGCGAAAACAACTTGTTTGTCATTGATAATGAACAGCATACACTGACGATTTCAGTGATCAAATAAAAAGCTGCCGATCCCGGCAGCTTTTTTTAATTCACTTCTTCTTTTTCGAGAAGCTGTTTCATAAATGGAATGAGTTTCTTTTTTAGATCCTCATCTTGAAGGGCGAACTCTAGAGTCGTCTCGATGAAGCCTTGCTTTTCACCGACATCGTATCGTTTTCCTTCGAAATCATAGGCGAATACGCGCTGAATGTCATTCAGCTTTTGTATGGCATCTGTCAGTTGAATTTCTCCGCCTGCACCAATTTCTTGCTGATCAAGGTACATAAAGATCTCTGGCGTGAAAATGTAGCGTCCTAAGATGGCTAAATTGGATGGTGCTGTACCTTGCGGCGGCTTTTCAACAAAGTTTTTCACTTGGTAGCGGCGTCCTTCTTGTGTAAGAGGATCAATGATCCCGTAGCGATGTGTATCGCTGTCTGCCACCTGCTGAACACCGATCACAGATGAAAGAGTCTTTTCGTATTCATCCATCAGCTGGCGAAGTCCGGGTGTTTCGGCTTGAACAATATCATCACCTAATAAAACGGCGAAAGGTTCATCACCGATAAAGTTGCGTGCGCACCAAACGGCGTGTCCAAGTCCTTTAGGTTCCTTTTGACGTATGTAATGAATGTCAGCAATGTTAGAGGATTTTCTCACCTTTTCTAAAAGCTCGCTCTTTCCTTTTTCCTCCAGGTTGCGCTCTAGCTCTGGTGCAAAATCAAAATGATCCTCAATGGCTCTTTTTCCTTTTCCAGTGACGATAATAATGTCTTCAATTCCTGATTCAACAGCTTCTTCAATAATATATTGAATGGTTGGTTTATCAACGATTGGCAGCATTTCTTTAGGCATAGCTTTTGTTGCAGGGAGGAAACGTGTCCCAAGACCTGCAGCTGGGATAATGGCTTTACGTACTTTTTTCAATGAACTTTGCACCTTCCTTACATAGATAACCGATTTAATCATTCAATGTTTGTTCTTGGTCGTCTGTTTAAAGTGTAACTTACAAATCATAGGAAAGACAAATGATTTCACTAAAATGAATTTTAGATAATTCATATTTTATATGTTAAATGTAAAGGAAAGAGAAATTTAACGTTAATTCAATGTAAATTTCTTTTTTTATATCATTAAATTTATCCTCCAAATTGTGTATAATTGAAAGTACTATACTAGGAAAGAGGATTAAACAAGTGAAAAAACTAAATGTAATGACTATTTTCGGTACTAGACCTGAAGCGATCAAAATGGCACCACTTGTCCTTGAATTAAATAAACATCCACAGATAAATTCAATTGTCACTGTAACAGCCCAGCATAGAGAAATGCTTGATCAAGTTCTTGAGGCTTTTTCGATTACGCCAGATCATGATTTAAACATCATGAAGCAGCGCCAGACATTATCTGAAATCACATCAAATGCACTGTTAAAGCTAGATCAATTATTCCAAGAAGAAAAACCTGATATTGTCCTTGTCCATGGGGATACTACAACAACCTTTGCAGGAAGCTTGGCAGCATTTTATCACCAAATTTCAGTCGGTCACGTCGAAGCTGGATTGAGAACACACAATAAATATTCGCCTTTCCCAGAGGAATTGAACCGTCAAATGACAGGCACTATTGCCGATATTCATTTTGCACCTACAGACGAAGCGAAGCAGAATCTTTTAATTGAAAATAAAAAAGAAGAGACCATTTGTGTGACAGGGAATACAGCGATTGACGCCCTGCAAACAACGGTTACTGAGCACTATCAGCACCCTATTTTAGAGAAAATAGGCACGGATAAAATGATCTTGTTAACGGCCCATCGCAGAGAGAATCTCGGACAGCCGATGAAAAACATGTTTAGAGCCATTAGACGTGTTGTAGAAGAGTTTGAAGATGTTCAGGTCGTTTATCCTGTTCACTTAAACCCTGCTGTACGTGATGCAGCTCAGACAGAATTTAGCGGTCTCGATCGGGTACACTTAATTGAACCGCTTGAAGTCGTTGATTTCCATAACTTTGCTGCCGCTTCACACTTTATCTTAACGGATTCTGGCGGTGTACAAGAGGAGGCGCCTTCTCTAGGGAAGCCAGTATTAGTGCTGCGTGATACAACAGAACGTCCAGAAGGCGTGAAAGCCGGCACGCTTAAGCTTGCAGGTACAGATGAAGAGACCATTTACAAAATGGCAAAAGAGCTGCTAGTAGATCAGAAAGAGTATGACAATATGTCGAAGGCGTCTAACCCTTATGGTGACGGACAAGCCTCGAGACGAATTGTCGAAGAGCTTCTCCATCGATTTGGATTAAGTGAAGAAAAACCTGCTCCATTTACATCATAAAAAAAGAAGACTACAGTCATGTAGTCTTCTTTTTTACTGCTCCAAACTTTCCTTCAATTCCTTCTTCACTTTAGCCAAACTATTATCATCAAGCTGATAATAATAGATGTTATTGATGCGTGCTCCTGTTCCTTTCAGCTCGTGCTGCTCCACACGCTGTCTTGCGTCACGGTAGTCATTCATCATCGTCCACATATCATCAAAGGACATGTTGGTCTTCATATTGTTTTCCACGACTTTGAACATATCGCCGAACTTCGTAATAGATGAAATGTTTGCCCCTTTTGCAATGATGCCTTCAATGACTTGGCGCTGCCTTTGCTGACGTCCAAAGTCACCCTTTGGATCTTGCTTTCTCATTCTTGTGTAGGCAAGGGCTTGATCACCATTTAGATTAATTTCTCCTGTACCAAATGAATGGCCGTCATAGCTGAAAGCAAATGTGCTGTTAACTGTAATGCCGCCAAGTGTATCGACAATATCCTTAAAGCTTTCCATATTGACTTTCACAAAGTAATCAACAGGTACATCAAGCAATTCCTCTACTGTATCTGCTGCCATTTGTGTGCCGCCGAATGCATAGGAGTGGTTGATTTTATCCATTGTGCCTTTTCCAACAATTTTTGTATACGTATCACGCGGGATACTCACCATCTCGGTCGTTTTGGTTTTTGGGTTAACGGTCATGTATATTAATGTATCCGCACGACCGCGGTCATTCTTTCTTTCATCGACACCCATAACTAAAATAGAAATCGGGTCTTTCTTATTTAAATCGACATCTTTGTCACGCTTATCTGACTTCTTTAAATTCTCCTGAATGCCTGCCACGGTTGATGCTGCTGTATTCCAAAGATGATATGCATATCCGCCAGTTGCTAATACGAATAAGCCAATAATCGATAAAACAATCCAAAGAACCTTTTTTTTCTTTCGTTTTCTTTCAGCTCTCATAATGTCCCTCACCTTTTCTATGATTCTTCCATGATTATAGGTTTACGAATCTTGATAAACAAGTTATTTTTTTACTCTGAACCTAGATATAGACGTTGTAACAAAAAAAAGGTTTCAAAAAACCTTAAATTTACCTTAAAATATTAAGTTATAAGACGATACAAAGACATGAGGTGAAAAAAATGAAGAAAATCGTCGTTTTACCGTTCTTAATACTACTACTTGGTATCGTGCTCACAGCATGTGGAACGGCTGAGCAGTCCTCGGGAGAAAACAAGACAAGCAGTTCAACTCCTCAGGTGCTGGAAGAAAAAGCTGAATTTATTGGAATGGCTGATGCACATACAGTCGAAGTGAAAAAAGTGAATACGACCTTAAGCTATGAATTTACGGATAATTTTAAAGATGTGTTAAATGAATTCAAACCAGGAGACACAGTAGAAATCTCTTACTTTATCAATGACAGTGGTCAAAAGGAAATTCAAAAGATTGAAAAACAGAAGTAAAAAAGATGGGCGGGATGAACAAAATTGAAGAAAACAGGCGTTACACTTATTGTTCTCATGACACTGACTCTACTAGTCGCACCCTTTCAGTCTGCCATGGCTAGCTCGACAATTTCAGTGAAATTGTCTAATTATATCGGAAATAAAAAAACGATGGATCTATCCACAGCTGGAGAATACAAGCTGTCAGGATCGAATGTGGCTGTCACGAAAAGATATGATGGCAAAAATCGATACGAAGTTGCTAATAGCATCGCGTCTGCTGGCTGGAAGAATCCATCAACTGTTGTCATTGTGAGCCGTGATGCATTTGATCACGCCATTTCTGTATCACCGTTAGCTTACAAACTAGGCGCACCCATTTTGTATACAAACATTGAAAGACTGACAAAAACAACTGAAAACCAGCTGAAGAAAATGAAACCGGATAACATCCTGATCATCGGTAACACGAAAAGTATTTCCACAGCTGCTGAGAAATCTATTAAAAAGTATGGCAAAGTCAGACGTATTAGTGGAAAAGACAAGTTTGAAATCTCTCAAAAAATCGCTAAAGAAATGGGTAACTATAAGCAAGCTGTCGTTGTCGGCGGAAACTCATTTATGAATGGGATTGCGATTGCATCCTATGCATCGAGAAAGGGATATCCAATCCTGTTAACAAAAAAAGATTCCATTCCGTCTTACAAGCTGCCAAGTAAAGTCATCATCATCGGCAGTACGAAAAGTACGGGACAAAAAGTAGAGAATCAAATTAAAAAAACGTCACAGGTGACAAGAATCAGTGGTGCCAATCGCTATGAACTATCTGTGAATATTATTAAGAAATTAAATATCAATGCAGATAAAGTTTATTTGGCAAAAGCCTCTAGCTATATTTATGCTATGCCGCTGTCTCAATTGGCTGCAAAGTCTAACAGTACCGTTGTGTATGTGAAACCAGATTCTGTCACAGCGTCACTAAAAGCACTGCTGAAACAAAAGGGTACATATGCTTATCACCTTGCTGGTAGCACAAGTGCGATTAAAGATAGCTTGAAAAACTCATTAGCTAAACAAGTCTATCTGAAAAAAAATCAAAACTACCAATTGAATATTTCTAACGGAAAAATTTCATTAAAAGGCATAAAGACGTATAACACAGTAAGAGTTGTTCCTGAGAAATATTCAACGAAAAATGTCCTTCAAATTGCAGGGAAGCCGTACTTAGGCAGCGTCAACTTTGCAATTGAATCAGGTTATATCAGGCCGACTCTCGAAAATATTCCATTTGAAGACTATCTAAAAGGCGTAGTACCAAATGAAATGCCTGCAAGCTGGCATGTTGAAGCGCTAAAAGCACAGGCAGTTGCCGCTAGAACGTATTCAGTGAAAAGTATTGGAAAAGTCGTACCTGATACAACTGCCTTCCAAGTATATGGAGGATATAACTGGTACACGAATTCGACAAAAGCTGTCGATGCCACAAAAGGGAAGGTACTGAAATACAACAATCAGCTCATTTCAGCAACCTATTATTCTAGTAATGGCGGTTATACAGAGGCAAGTGAAGAAGTGTGGGCAAATGCACTGCCGTACTTAGTGGCCAAAAAGGATACAAAAGATCCGGTCAATGCATGGACGCTAAAACTCTCTAAAAAACAACTAGGCACAACATTGACTGCTAGCACAGCAGCATCTCAGTGGTCTAAGACAAAAGAGACAAATGCAGCGGACCTTGCTGGTCTCAAATCATGGCTACTCAAAAACAAAGAAACAGCTGCATCTGATATGAAGATTGCATCCATCTCAAGCCTGACATTCTCAGGAAAAACAAAAGGCCAGCGTGCGAAGACGGTATCGATCAAGCTGACATATCATCTGAAAAATAAAACAGGCACGTATGCAGTAAACAAAAGCACAACGGCAAGTATGAAGATGACCGAGTTTAGATCCGTCATGGGCGCAACAAAGGTGAAAAGCACATTTGCGTCTGTCAAAAACAATACAAATGACTTTACGATTTCAGGAAAAGGATATGGTCACGGCATTGGTATGAGCCAATACGGAGCCAAAGCTAGAGCAGAATCTGGAAACTCATATTCTTCCATACTTTCGTTCTACTATCCAGGTACAAAACTAACAAACTATTAAAGGGTTAAAGGAGGACATAGATGATGCGCTCAAGCATGAAAACAGCCATCCTCAGCCTTATCGCCATTTTCGTTATTGTTCCGACAGCTTCAGCAGATAATTCCGTCTCACGAATTGATGGCGGGAGCAGATATGCTGTAGCAGCAAACGTAGCGAAAAAGGGATGGGGAACTGCAAGTACAGTCGTTTTAGTAGGGAAAACTGCGTATGCAGATGCAACAGCAGGGATTCCACTTGCACACCAAAAAAATGGACCAGTTCTTTATACAAACAGTAAGAGTCTTTCGGGTGACACGAAAAAAGCCCTAAAGGCTTTAAAAACAAAGACAGTTATCGTTTTAGGCAGTACATCAAGTGTGTCGAACAACGTAGTTAACGAAGTGAAGAAAATGGGTATCTCTACACAACGTATTTCAGGAAAAAATCGATATGAGCTATCTGCAAATATCGCGAAAAAAATGAAAAAGCCAGCAGGCGTCGTTGTCGTTGAAGGTTCCTTCTATGCTCATGGGATTGCAATTGCACCGGTAGCAGCACAAAAAGGATTCCCAATTCTCTACACAGATAAAAAGGGACTTCGTTCTGAAATCGCTTCTGTTGCAAAAGCAAGCAATGTCAAACAAACCATTGTCGTCGGTGGAGAAAATTACGTCACAAAAGCAGCTTATAATCAATTGAAATCTCCAACACGAATCAAAGGCTCCACTCGTTATGACGTTGCCGCTAATATTGTGAAAAAGTATAATATGAGCACGTATAATACCTATGTAGGAAGAGGTTTTGGCTATGCCACTTCATCTTCTGCTGCAGGGATCGCAGCGAAGCAAAACAAAGCATTGCTTCTAACGAATGAAAAGACATTACCAAAAGTAACAAGAGCAACAATCAGCAGTAAAAAAATCACCAAATTTACTGTCGTAGGCAGTACAAATACGGTGACACCAACTGTTGTGAATCAATTAAAAAATCCTGTCGTCGGAAAAAAAGTATTCATTGATCCAGGTCATGGTGCACATGATTCAGGAGCTGTAGGCTACGGTTTATATGAAAAGAACTTGAATTTAGATGTAGCAAAACGTTTAAATGCAAAATTAAACAACGCTGGTGCACTTGTTACCATGTCAAGAACATCAGACACATTTGACAGTCTTCAAACACGAGTGAGCAAAGGTGCGAATGCGAAAGCAGATATCTTCATTAGTGTCCATGCCAACTCAAATGATAACAGCAGTGCAAACGGAACAGAAACGTATTATGACAAAACCTATGCGTCTGCAAACAGCTTGAAGCTTGCGCAAAACATTCAGCCTAAAATGGTCAGTGCACTTGGTACAAGAGACCGTGGTGTGAAAACAGCTGGATTCTACGTGATTAAATATTCTAAAATGCCGAGTGTTCTTTTAGAAACTGGTTTTGTGTCCAGTCCAGTTGATTCAAACATCTTGAAATCTGCTACGTATAAAGATCGTTTAGCGTCAGGCATTTCAAGCGGTGTGTCAGGTTACTTTAGATAAGAAAATACAAACATGAGGGGTGCCTCAGATACTCCTCTTAGGCTGCTCGAGAACGTCTCTCGGCAGCCTTTTTTCAAAAGTCTATGAAGTGATCGGGTAATCAATAATGTGTCAAGTTAAAAATACATTTCATTTTTGGTTATCTTTGTTATAATTGAAACATAGAAGGTGAATGGTTTACGCATGAATCTTCAAGCGACAGCAAATCGACAAATCATGAAGAGGTGACGATCTTGAAAAAATTAATCACAATGCCGTTTCTAGTATTGCTTCTAGGTGTATTACTTACAGCATGCGGCACAACAAATCAATCAAGCGACAACAATAAGGATGACAGCAAAAAGGAAACAACCGAAGCGGCTGATCAAAAGAAAGAAAATGCTTCAGAGGAAAAAACAGAAGATCAGTCATCTAATGAAAAAGCAGATGATCAAAGCAAAGAAACAGCTGCTCAAAAAGAAGAGCAAGCTGGTCAATCTGATGAAGCGGCAAAAGACAGCTCAAGTAAAGAAATCACAAAAGAAGAACCTGCTAAGGATCAATCAAAAGCTGATTCTAAAACAAAGAAAGAATCAACAACAAATAAGAAAAATGAAGTCACCAAAGAAGGCACATATGTCGGTTTGGCTGATGGACATACCATTGCTGTGAACATTGATGGCAAAGAAGTAGCTATTCAGTTCGGAAATGCGTTTTCTAAACAAGTGAACAGCTTAAAAGAAGAATCAAAAGTGAAAGTAACCTATACAAAAGATGCAAACGGAACCCTTCGATTAAAAACCATCGAATCCGTCAAAGCAAAATAAAGAAAGACCCGGAGACCCGCAGAATTGCGGGTCTTTTTTACGTTGAAAAGGGCATAACTTGATATAAGTGCACATTCTTAACACAGTTTTACAAGACTTAACAGCGCATTTACATTTGCTTAATGTTGCTCTGATAAACTGACTTTCATAGAACATCTCTTTACACAACAACTACTTTAGATGGTGAGGTGCAGGTCAGTGAGTGCAGAGAAAGCGATGAATCTTTATAGAGAATATGAAGTGAGACGAAACCACTCTTTTGCCTTAACAGAACATATGGTTCGTTATTTATTTGCAAAACGTTTCATAGATTTAATGTTCTCGTTCATCGGATTGATGTTGAGTACGCCAATCATTTTGCTGTTTGCTCTCTTGATTAAGCTGGAAACACCGGGATCAGCCTTTTATATGCAGGAGAGGGTCGGGAAAGACGGTGTTTACTTTAAATTATGGAAGCTCAGATCGATGAGAACCGACGCTGAAAGCGGAGGAGCGAAATGGGCACAAAAAAATGACCCGCGTATCACCAAAGTGGGAGCCTTCATTCGTAAAACAAGAATCGATGAACTTCCGCAATTTATCAACGTGTTAAAAGGAGAAATGAGTATCGTAGGTCCGCGGCCGGAAAGACCGATGTTTACCGCAGAATTTAATCGGACGATTCCAGGTTTTACGAAAAGATTAGCGGTCAAGCCGGGATTGACAGGTCTTGCTCAAGTAAATGGCGGATATGAAATGAGTCCGAGCGAAAAATTAACGCACGACTTACAGTATATTCAAAACTTGACATTTTCTCTCGACACGAAGATTATGGTAAAAACGTTAAAAGTCATCATGACGGGTGACGGAGCCAGATAAGTAAAGTAGGGAAGAGAAATGGCAAGTATGAAAAAACGCATGCTAGGCGGGGCAAAATGGACAAGCTTGTCCGCATTCATCATTACGATTATCCAAATCGCACAGTTCGCTTTTTTAGGGAACGTGATGTCACTGAAGGAGTTTGGACTCGTTGGCATGATCACAACTGTCACAATATTTACGCAGATTTTACTTGATCTAGGGATTGGGGCAGCGATCATCCAAAAGGAACAAACAACAGAACGTCAATTATCTACATTATATTGGATCAATTTGCTCACTGGAATTGTCTTATTCTGTTTACTCATTCTAGTAAGCCCAATGATTGCCGCCTTTTATAACCGGCCAGAGCTGGAGGGTTTGCTCAAACTATTATCCATCATGTTTCTGATTGCACCAATTGGCCAGCAATACCAATACATGATGCAAAAGGACTTAGCCTTTAAAACATTAAGTACCATTGAAGCCATTGCAACCATGATATCGCTGTTTGTTTTACTCGCTTTGGCCTTCTTCATCAATCCGATTATTGCCTATGTCATTTCTCAAGTGCTGCTGCAATCAGGAAAAGGGCTAATGTATGCCGCAGCTTATTGGAAGAAGTGGCGCCCAGCACCTGTTTTTGCATTAGGGGAAGTGAAAGAATTTTTCTCATTTGGAGCATTCCAGCTCGCATCCAGACTGGTCAATCGAGCAGGATCGAACATAGACATGATTTTAATTGGCCGTTTTCTTGGAGCAGAAGCATTAGGTATTTACAGCTTGGCGTATCAAATTGTAACGATCCCGGTGCTGAAGATTAACCCAATCGTGACGAGAGTGGCTTTCCCTGTTTTCGCAAAAAGTCAGCGTGATCACTCCATGCTGCGAGAGGGCTTCCTCAGTATGACGAATATGCTCGCATTGATTAGTTTTCCATTATTAATCGGTCTTGCTGCCGTATCAGATAGCTTTATAGAAGTAGTGTTTGGAGAGAAATGGCTCGTAGCCGTTCCGGTTCTTAACATTTTGTGCATTGTCGGCCTTTTGCGTGTGCTGATGAATCCAAACGGTTCAATACTTCTTGCCAAAGGGAGAGCGGACTTAGCCTTTTATTGGGATACGGGGATGCTCATCGTGTATGGATGCGCCTTATATGCAGGTGTCAGCACAGGCAGTCTGCTCACAGTAGCTTGGGTTTACTCAGGTGTCAGCCTGCTCAACTTTATTGTTGGCAGATGGCTCATGGCGTATGTCATTCAGCTTGATATGAAGGTGTATTTAAAATCACTTGGAAAGCCTGCTGTCATGACGCTGTTGATGGCCGCCTGTGCGGTTTTCTTGCATCAAGGCATGAAGCTGACGTCAGCGGATATTTTACTTCAATTAGGATTGACGATTTGTGTCAGTGCTGCATTGTATGGCTTGCTGCTCATCAAAATGTATCCGCAGGTGGCAGGCAGATTATTGAGAAGAGGTCGTTCGTCATGAAGGTGCTATGGCTGACAAGTGTATATCCTAGTGAAAAACATCCAAGTGAAGGTGTATTCCATGAAACGCAAGTGCAAGAGCTGCTCAAACAAGGAATACAAGTGACCGTCGTATGTCCCAATCCGGTAATTCCACCGGTTTTGCGGATGCTGAAGGCGTCCTATCGGCAGAAAAAAAATCTGCTTGAACAGGAAGTGAGAAACGGAGTGACAGTATACAGGCCGCCCTATACAGCGCTCCCTGGACAGCTGAAATGGGCACAGCCGAGTAAACGAATAGCGGCTTCTGTTCTAGGCGCCATGCAGCGTTTTCAGCTGTCACCAGATTTTATCCATGCGCACTTTGCGATGCCGTCTGGCGGAGCGGCGGCTGTGATTCAGAAAGAAACGCAAATTCCTTATCTTTTGACCTTACATGGCAGTGATGTGAACGTGTATCCGGGCTATAGCAAAGGGGCACATGCAGCCTTTGAAACGGCGGTGAAACAGGCATCTGCTGTTCTGACGGTGAGCGAGGAGCTTGCTAAAAAGACAAATGACATGACAAAGGTGGAAGCGCAATGTCTCCCGCTCGGTATTCCGCTTCAGTCATTTTCTAAAACGGAAGAAGATCAACAAGGCATCAGGAAAAAGTTAGGCTTACCCCTTCACGACAAGCTCGTTGTCTTCGTCGGGCGATTAGTCAAAGAGAAGGGCTTACTTGAATTAGCTGATGCTGTCAGCGGCATGGATGGTGTGAAAGCAGTCTTTGTTGGAAAAGGCCCCCTTGCAAAGGAGCTGGAAGAACGGGCTGGAGCATCCATTGTACTCCCAGGACAGGTGCCGAATGAGCAGGTGAAAGACTACTTAATGGCAGCTGATCTGTTTGCACTTCCTTCCTATAGTGAAGGAATGCCTACCGTCGTCCTAGAGGCGCTTGCTTTAAAAGTACCTGTCATTGCGACACGAGTCGGTGGTCTCCCATCTTTATTTTCTAGCTATCAACACCTGCTCGTTGATCCGCGTTCGACGAATCAGTTAAAAGAGGCCATTCACGCCTATCTTTATGAAAACAGATGGAATGAGCAAGTGAAGAACGATCTTCATCAAATCGTTCACACAGAATATTCATCAGCAAATAATGCGAAACAGCTCATACAGCAATATGAAAAGGTGCTTAATCAATCAATATCCATCGTTTAAACAAGATGAAATGTGCAAAGAATGATAGATAGATAAACAGCTTGGAACGGACAATATGCTTTTACTGAGAGGATGAAAAATGTTGAAGAAAATTGCTGTGATTGGAACAGGGTATGTCGGGTTAGTATCGGGTACTTGTTTTGCTGATATCGGAAATCGTGTCATCTGCTGTGACATCGATGAATCAAAAATCAACAGCTTAAAAAGTGGTGTCGTTCCCATTTATGAACCGGGTTTAAAGGAATTGATTGAAAAGAATACGGAGGAAGGAAGACTGTTTTTTACAACCAATATTCCTGCCGCTATCAGGGAATCAGAGATTATCTATATTGCTGTAGGGACACCGATGACAGCACAGGGGGAAGCAGATTTAACGTTCGTGAAAGCCGTCGCTCAAACAATTGGTGAACATCTAAATGGCTATAAAATCATCGTTAATAAAAGCACAGTGCCCGTTGGAACAGGCCGGCTCGTTCAAGCCATTGTCGAAAAAGCATCCCGCAGTAAATATCCTTTTGATGTCGTATCCAATCCAGAGTTCCTCAGAGAAGGCTCTGCAATCCAAGACACGATGAATATGGAGCGGGCAGTAATAGGCTCGACAAGCACTCATGCGTCAACCATCATCAAAAGATTGCATGATCCGTTTCAAACAGAGGTTGTAGAGACCAACTTAGAAAGTGCTGAAATGATTAAGTATGCTGCAAATGCCATGCTTGCCACAAAAATCTCATTCATCAATGACATTGCAAATATTTGCGAGCGGGTGGGCGCTGATGTTGAAAAAGTCAGCGAAGGAGTTGGATTAGACAGCCGCATCGGGCATAAATTTTTAAAAGCGGGCATTGGATTTGGGGGTTCTTGTTTCCCGAAAGACACGATGGCTCTTCTCAAAATTGCCGAAACAGCCGGCTACCGGTTCAAGCTGATCGAGTCCGTGATTGAAACGAACAATCACCAAAGAGCTCACCTTGTCAGCAAACTGATGAGTGTATTCGGTGATATTAGAGGAAAAACCATCTCTGTCTTAGGTCTCGCATTCAAACCGAATACGAATGATATGCGTTCTGCGCCTGCATTAGACATTATCCCCATGCTGAGAGAGCTGGGTGCTTTTGTGAAGGCTTATGATCCGATTGCTTATGTAGAAGCAGAGCGAGAGCTTGGCCCGCAGGCTGTCTTCAGCAATGACCTGTATGAAACAGTAAAAGATACGGATGCTTGCCTCATCCTAACAGAATGGGATGACGTACAGAAGATGGATAAAGATCAAATCAAGCTGCTGCTTCGTTCACCGATTGTAATTGATGGAAGGAATTTGTTTGATCCAGCAGAAATGAAAGAGAGAGGATTTATTTACCAGTCTATCGGCCGCCCAGGCGTATGGGAAGCAGAATTGGTATCAAAGGCACAATAACAGGGGGAGCTTGGATGAAGAAAGTATTGGTTACTGGGGGAAGCGGATTTATTGGGTCACACACGGTAGAGGCTTTACTAGAAAAAGGCTACGAGCCCATCGTTCTTGATAATTTTTCAACTGGATCTCGGGAAAATATTGCCCACCTTTCCGTTCAATGCATTGAGGCAGATGTCACAAAATTAGAAACGGTCGATTTGATCAAACAAATGGCGCCGGATTATATCATTCACCTTGCAGCACAGGTGAGTGTAGCGGTTTCCGTTCAGAATTTCGTTTATGACGAAGAGGTCAATATAAAAGGGTCCCTGCACGTCATGAAAGCAGCGGCTGAAGCAGGAGTGGAAAAGGTGGTATTTGCCTCATCAGCAGCTGTCTATGGAGATCCAGTGTATCTGCCAGTGGATACCGCTCACCGGCTAAAGCCTGGTTCGCCTTATGGGTTAGCGAAACTCACAGTAGAGCGATACTTAGAAATGGCAAAATCACTGTATGATGTGGACTATTGTATTCTTCGGTACAGCAATGTTTATGGTCCGCGACAAGACGCACTTGGCGAAGGTGGAGTTGTCTCTATTTTCTCTGATAAGTTTGCAAAAGATGAGGCTCCTTTCATTTTCGGAGACGGGGAACAAACAAGAGATTTCATTTATGTAGGTGATCTAGCAGCAGCGAATGTTGCGGCTTTAACAGCTCAATCAAACGTTTGTTTAAATATTTCATGTGGTGATTCGATCACTGTGAATGAGCTGTTTCAAACGATGAAGCGGGTGACGAGGTCGCATCTTGAACCAATTTACAAGCCGCAGCGTGCAGGAGATATTGTGCATAGTACATTGGCAAATGAGGAAACGAAACAAGTCTTAGCATGGGAGCCTGTTGTGAGTTTACAGGAAGGTTTGGCTCGTACCATTTCCTACTATGAACAGGAAGTCAAGGCTTAATCCCTCAAATCGGATGGGTTGCTTAGGAGGAAAATGGGTATGAGTGTGAAACAAACAGCATGGCAAATCATGATTGGATGTATTTTGTTTGCAGCAGGGATCGGGCTTGTACAAATGGCAACCGCCCAGCCCGTCGGGTTAAAGAAGATGGTGGCTGTTCCGGTTATACTTTTGATCCTGTCGGCTGCTCTCGTGTTGATGAAGCTATACATGAATGGTGAGCAAATCTTCATGTCAGCCATCTATCTTTTGATTGCATTGACTTTTCTCAACAACGCTTTCTTTTCTATTAGTGCCGGATTCTTTAGTCTTTTTCTCTACCGTATTATGCTTATCGCCGTCTTTGCTTTATTCATATGGCGGATGAGAGATAAGGGGACGTACATATCGCAGTGGCAGCAGATTCGTGTCAAAGGAATTCTTGGTTTTTTCGCTGCATGGTTTCTTTACGGGCTCATCTCACTGCTTTGGGCTCATTCGGTCACAGACGGCCTGAAATATATGTCCCTGCTTGCAATGGGGATGGGGTTTGTCTTTCTTGTCGTCATGTTCATTCAGCGAATGGATCAAGTGGTGACCTTTTATAGCATTTGGCTGGTCATGACTGTGTTTGTGATGGGGATTGGTTTCTATAATCACTTTACATTGAACCATTTACCGAATACCTCATTGTATCTAGGACCAGCGTATAAACAGCACTATCCTACATCTGTCTTTTTTAATCAAAATGACTTTGCGACGTTTTTATCGATTAGTTTCTTTTTATATCTAGCATGCATGCGTCAAATGAAAAACGGTTATATCAAAGCGTTTGGATTATTAGGGGCAATCGCCGCACTGTATCTCATTTTGTTAACCGAATCCCGAGCCAGTCTGCTTGGCATATTTGCAGGAGTGGCGGTCTATGTATGGCTGCTGCTGCCGCGATTTCTCAAAAAGTGGTCAATCATTGCAGCAAGCGGACTTGTAGTCATCGGTATCGCTGTCTTTTCAGCCAAGATTTATTCGGTTTTTTATGACTTGTTTCTCGCTTCTCAGGTCGCACATTCTTTTAGTGAACCACTCCCGTCTAACATCGCGAGAGCGAATTTGATCAAAAATGCTTGGCACTTCTTTACGAATTCATACGGATTCGGGGTTGGAGCGGGGAATGTGTCTTACTACTTAGCTCACTTTTCGATCTTTGATACAGACCAGGTCGTAGAAGTGCACAATTGGCTGCTGGAATTGATGACGAACTTTGGGTTTGCAGTCATGCTGGGCTATATCTCAGTATACGCCTATCTCATGTTCACACTGTACAAACAATACCAATGGGCTGACACAAGATCGGCAAAAATGATCATTGAGGGGTTGTTTGCAGCCATGCTGAGCTTTCTCGTTTCAAGTATCAGTCCTAGCTCCGTCTCGAATTTATATTTCCACTGGGTATTTTTAGGACTGGTGATCGCAGCGGTGAATATGTTGAAAAATAAACAACGACTCAAGCTATGGTAAACCGTGTGTATGGCTACACTAGTGAAAGAGCAAATACGTCAATGTTGGGAGAATGAACATGTCTGGTTTCATATCTAGGATAGGGAAGCGAATCAAAAAGTACATCGTATGGCTCATCCTGCTGCCTGTCATATTAGGCGCCTTTGGTTTCTTTTTTGCTAAAGGAACTACGCAGCAGTCCAGTTACACAGCTGCTGTTACCCTCACTCTTGGTAAATATGATGATGGGGTGTATAACAATATGGCAGAAGTGACATCTCTATTAAAAAGCGATGCATTTCTAAATGAAGCACTCAGTGATGTCAAAGAAGAAGAAAGGCAGGATGTGAAAACCCGTCTCATCCTTACCAATCAATCAGATACACAATTACAGCTGTCTTTCACAGATGCCAATAAGGATCGCGCTTTGGCTGTCGTGAAGCAGGTGTCGGATACATTTCTTAAGCAAGACAAAGCATTATTTACAAAAAGGCAGCAGGTGATTGAAAGTAGATTAGCTGCTCTTGAAGACGAATCTGTCAGCAATGATTCCAAAGTCGATAAAGAACGATTCTTATATGAATTGGAGTCGACAAAGCTTGGAATGAAGCAGGCAAAGATTGTCGATCCTGCACAAGTACTTGATGAGGGCAATAAAGGCATGTCAGCCAAAAAACGTGCACTGCTTGGGCTTGTCATTGGCTTTAGCATCTCGCTCATGTTTGTGGTCTTACCCGAAGTGTTCAAAGAATCTTAATGATGAACTGGAGATGAGTCTTAGGTGAACAATCAACCGTTAGTATCCATCATTACACCGGCGTATAATGCGGAACGTTATTTAACGGATACAGTTCATTCCGTCCTTGCCCAAACCTATTCCAATTGGGAGCTGATCATTGCAGATGATTGTTCTACAGATGGAACGAGAAAGCTATTAGGGGATTTAAGTCAAGCGGACGACAGAATCAACGTCATTTATTTAGAGGAAAATGGGGGAGCTGCCATTGCTAGAAACGCAGCCATCAACCAGGCAAAAGGGCGCTTTATTGCTTTTTTAGATAGCGATGATAAGTGGAAAGAGACGAAGCTTGAAAAACAGGTAGACTTCATGCTGACAAATGATTATGCCTTTACATTTACGGCATATGACATCATTGCAGAAAATGGAGAACCATTAGAAAAAACCGTCACTGCGCCAGCGAGATTAGATTATAATGAAGCCTTGAAAAATACCATTATCGGCTGTTTAACGGTCATGCTTGATCTTCAAAAGGTAGGACATGTGGAAATGCCGAACATTCGCACAAGGCAGGATTTAGCTACATGGCTGTCTATATTAAAAAGAGGATTTACAGCCTATGGTATGAGCGAACCGCTCAGTGAATATCGCATCGTTGGAAACTCCATCTCTAGCAACAAGTGGAAAGCAGCGAAAAAAACGTGGTTTGTCTACAGAGAAATTGAGCAGCTTCATTTTGTCAAAGCGTCCTGGTGTTTTATGCACTATGCGACAAATGCTGTGAAGAAGCGCTTATAAACAGAAGGGAAAAAAGGTGATAAAGGTGAAAGCAGACTCGATCATACATGTTGTCGTAGCGACGGGAGAATGGGGACAGGACGGACTGAGGTACAGACGGCATCGGTTGGCCGAATTTTTAGCATCTGATCCGGAAACGAAAGAGGTCATCTGGGTATGCCCGTCATCATCTCGTCATACAGCTCCCTTTCAGCCCATAACAGATCGAATGAAGCAATTGGCCATTCCTGATGTGCTCAAGAGTAAATTATTTCGCTTTGGCCGATATCAAGACATGTTCTATATTCATAAATTGTCCCCTCTTCTTGAGCATTTGCGGATGGAGGAAAAGAAGGGGATTGCTGTTTGTTTATGGTATACGTTTCCGGGCTTTCCGCTCTTATCTTCCTTATTTGAATGGAAACACATTGTCTATGATTGCAGTGACCTGTGGGGAGAGCCGATAAGCGGCAAACACAACATTCTTTCTTATATGAGGCAGCGTGTCATTGTCAAAGCAGAAAATCGAATCATTAAATACGCACACAGCATTACATGCTCTTCTCAATATTTACACGATCAAATCAAAAAACGTCTTATGGGAGAACCGAAAGATGTGTTTACTGTGGAAAATGGCGTCGAGTACGATGTATTTGCGAAAAGCAATCTTCCGTGTAAAGAAGATGTGCTGGAAGGAAGAGAAGGAACCGTGCTTGGTTTTATCGGAGGAATCAAGCCAAAGCTCGATTTTGACATGATGGCTGAAGCTGCTCGCATGCGGCCTGATTGGACATTTTTATTTGTCGGTCCGGATGGAACGAATGGAGATCCATCTTTTCAGCATGCACTCAAACTGCCAAATGTGATTTGGACAGGAGCTGTTGCACCAGAAGAAGTACCTGCTTATATGAAGCTGATTGATGTAGGCATGATGCCATACAAACAATCCCCTTACAATCAAGCGGTGTTCCCTCTCAAGCTTTATGAATTTTTAGCAGCTGGAATACCGGTTGTCGGTTTAAATCTCCCGTCAACGGAAAGGCTAAAAGAGAAGGATGTGTATGAATATTTAGAGGGCGATGATCCTGCGCTCTTCGTAGAAGCCTGCCTGAAAGTGATCAGCAAAAAAGACGACACGACCTATAGACATCTAAGACAAAGCCGTGCAATGAAAAAAGATTGGCACGCGCTGTTCACAAACATGGTGGAACTAACGAATATTAAAGAAAACGCATAATTCATTCGGGATTGTGCGTTTTTATTTGTTTCTTCTTCACCGGGGGAGCTTGTGATCATCCTCTATTCAATTGTATAATGGAAAGAGCGGCCAATATACAAAATACAGATTTCAATTTAGAAGGAGACTGACCTATGGATTACGAACGCGCCTTATTAGCGTTTTTTGTCTCTCTGGCTACAGTTTTAATTGTGACACCAATCGTCAAAAAGTTTGCAATTAAGATTGGTGCAGTGGACCAGCCGAATAAACGAAAAGTTCATGATAAAGTAATGCCTCGAATGGGTGGTTTGGCAATTTTTATTGGGGTAGCGGCTGGAGCATTAGCAGGCGGGCTGTTTCTACATAATAAAATTACAGCAATTTCAGTTGGTGCCGTACTCATCGTCATTTTAGGTATATTTGATGATAAATATAATTTAAGTGCAAAATTTAAATTTCTCGTACAAGTTCTTGTTGCTTGTTTGATTGTGAGCACAGGCTTAAAAATGGATTTTTTCTCAGTTCCTTTTTTAACAGATCGAATTGAGTTAGGCTGGATGGCATATCCCCTCACCGTGCTATGGATTGTCGGCATCACAAATGCCATTAATTTAATTGACGGTCTTGATGGACTAGCTGCCGGTATTTCCGTCATCGGTTTATCAACGATTGCAGTGATGGCATTTTCTGCTGATAAGATTCTGATTCTTTCTTTATCTCTTGTCGTCATTGGCAGTACGATCGGCTTTCTCTTTTACAACTTTCATCCAGCGAAGATTTTTATGGGGGATACCGGTTCGCTATTTTTAGGGTATATGATCTCGGTGCTGTCACTTTTAGGGTTATACAAAAGTGTCACTTTGTTTAGTGTTGTTGTTCCTGTGATCATTCTAGGTGTTCCTATATTTGATACGACCTTTGCAATCATTAGACGCATATTAAACAAACAGCCGATTTCAGCGCCGGACAAATCCCATATTCATCATAGACTAATGGCCTTTGGCTTGTCCCATCGCATGGCGGTTATCGTGATTTACATGATTGGCTTAGTCTTTAGCTTAAGTGCGATTTTGCTGACAAGCGCCACCATTTGGTTATCGCTCATCATTATCTTTTTACTGGTAATGTTTATGCAAGTGATTGCGGAAGTCACGGGTTTGGTCAACGAAGAGTTCAAACCATTTACGAAATTCTATAAACGAATGGTGAAAAGACAATAAAAAACAGCCCGTTCCTAGGAACTGGGCTGTTTTTTATTATTGTCCTGGTGTGCTGGTCGAAGGATTAGTTGTATCGCTTGACCCTGTTTCACCAGAGGGTGGATTGGTTTGTGAATCTGTTTCACTCGAAGATTCAGCAGGAAGCTTTAAATGCGTCCGTAATTCATTTTGTACGTTAGCTAGATTGGTTTGATCTGGCTCAAAGTAATACGTTCGATTTGGTCCTAAATAAAGGTCTGTTCCTTTAATAGAAAGTGTTTCTGTGTCATCCCCCTTAAATCCGCTGTAGATTTGCTGAAGCGCAAGACCTTCTGTGATACGGAAGTTGGTTGTAATGTGATCACTTACTTCTTTAGCGATATTATCGACGTTCGCAATGTTATTTGCCTTCGTCATTTGATCAATCATTGCGCGTAAAATTTGTTTCTGACGATCATTACGTCCGAAATCACCGCGTGGATCTTGTTTTCTCATCCGCGCGTAAGCAAGTGCTTCTTCCCCGTTTAAATGCATATTGCCTTTTTTGAAGTAAATCTTTTTCGATTTTTTCACATCACTTTTTTCATTGAAGTCAAATGGAACATCGATATCAATTCCGCCGACTTCATCAATAACATCCTTGAATCCGTCAAAATCAACGGTTGCATATTTATCAATCGGAATATGCAAGAATTGTTCGACAGTTTCAATCGTCTCGTCTTTTCCACCTTTAGCAAATGCTGCATTGATCTTTTCTTTATTTCCTGTCGTGTCACTTGCAAGCTGTACGCGTGTGTCACGAGGGATACTAACCATTTTCATCGTTTTGTCTTGAGGGTTAATCGTTGCGACAATGAGTGAATCTGAACGGCCATGATCACCATCTGTGGCATAATCCTCAATTCCGACAAATAGTACAGAGAAAGGTTTCTTCTTAATATCAATGACCGCATCACGAAGCTTCGATTTCTCTCCTCGGTCTAGCTCATCATATGTTTTGTCAGCAGCCTGAAGTGTATTGACTATTTTATATACTGCAAATCCGCCCATGCAGATGATAAGAAGTAAAAATAAGACCAGGATACGTTTGAAAATTTTCTTCTTCTTACTCTTTTTCTTTCGTACACGCACTCTTACTCGTTGTGCCATTCATCTGTCTCCTTTATCGGACCAATGTCCTTTTCTAAATAAATCAGTTCGCCTTCTTTTGTAACACTCTTTCCATTTGTCAGCTCAGTCATCCATTCAATGAACTGCTCTGTTTGTGTTTCTTCTACATACGTCTCAAAAATAACATCTTCTGCATAATGAATTTCTTTTAGCTGAAAAGATGAGGCTCTAAGCTCATTCTCTACCTTTCCAAGCCATGTATAATCTATTGTTGTGTGCATCGTACGCATTAAACAGCGTTCTACCATACCAACATGGTTGATGGCTTCTGATACAGATTTTCCGTAGGCACGAATCAATCCACCGGCGCCTAGCTTAATACCGCCGAAATAACGAGTGACCACTACGACTGTATCTTTCAGCTTCCGTTTTTTTAACACTTCAAGCATTGGCACACCTGCTGTACCGCTTGGTTCACCATCATCATTCGCTTTTTGAATCAGGTCATGTTCTCCAATGAGATAGGCAGAACAATTATGTGTGGCATTCCAATGTTGTTTTTTAATGGATTGTATAAATGCTTGTGCTTCTTCTTCTGAGACAGCACGCTGTATATGACAAATAAAACGTGATTTTTCAATGACGATCTCATGCTCGCCACGACTTTTTACTGTAAGATAGCGATTCAGCAAAAGACTTACCCTCCTGACAAGCAAATTGTAAGACTAGAGAAAATTTGCATTGATTTTAGAATTTTACAGCGTATTTTGTTATGATGATAGGGGCGGAAAAAGGGTCGTCATAAAAACTTCATGATTTATACGCATTCTTTCATTATAATTCGACATAAAATGCAGATCAATGACATTTATAATAAAAAAAGATGACATCACTGTTACGGGAGGGAAAAGCCATGACAACACCTAAAATGGATCCGAAATTATTGGATTCAATCATCATGAAAATGCTAAGTACAGTTGATGGCAGCAAGGACGAAGTATTTAGGATAGGCGAACAGTCCCGTCAACAATATGAAAGCCTAGTAGAAGAGCTGAAGCAAATCAAGCAGCAAGTAAACGAAGTAATTGATTTTGGGGATAAACTCGAAGTCCATACGAGACATGCTAGAAATCGCTTATCTGAGGTCAGCAGAAACTTCAACAAATTTAGCGAAGAAGAAATACGGGAGGCCTACGAAAAAGCACATAATCTACAAGTGGAACTCACCATGATCCAGCAGCGCGAAAAGCAGCTGAGAGAAAGAAGAGACGATCTGGAAAGACGATTGTTAAGCCTGCAAGACGTCATTGAACGCTCTGAAACGCTTGTGAGTCAGATCACAGTTGTTCTCAACTATCTCAATCAGGACTTACGCCAAGTTGGCGTGTTACTTGAAGATGCTCAGGCAAAACAAGATTTTGGACTAAGAATTATTGAAGCCCAAGAAGAAGAACGCAAAAGGGTGTCCCGGGAAATTCATGACGGTCCGGCCCAGATGCTGGCAAACGTGATGATGCGTTCCGAATTAATTGAACGGATTTTCAGAGACCGTGGGACAGAAGAAGGCTTTAAAGAAATTAGAAGTCTCAGACAGAATGTGCGAAATGCTCTGTACGAAGTGAGAAGAATCATTTATGATTTAAGACCAATGGCTTTAGATGATTTGGGTCTCATTCCGACGCTAAGAAAATATTTAAACACAATCGAAGAGTATGATGGAAAAACCAAGATTACGTTCCAATGCCTAGGGGATACAGAAAGCGAAAGAATTGCTTCTCAATTTGAAGTGGCACTGTTTAGACTAGCCCAAGAAGCTGTCACAAATTCACTAAAGCATTCCGAAGCTGAAGAAATCTCTGTAAAAGTAGAAGTGACGAAAGACTTTGTCACGTTAATTATCAAAGACGATGGAAAAGGCTTTGATATGAAAGATGTGAAAACAAACAAAAACAAATCCTTCGGTTTACTTGGCATGAAAGAACGCGTAGACTTACTGGAAGGTAAAATGACCATAGACTCAAAAATAGGTCTAGGGACATTCATCATGATTCGCGTGCCATTAACATTGCAAAATAAAATTGTAAAATAGAGACAAAAGACATATTGACCATAAAGTTCAGGTGTAGAACAATAAACATGGGGAGGCGTAGCTTGTGACTAAAGTAAATATTGTAATTATTGATGATCACCAATTATTCCGTGAAGGTGTCAAACGGATTTTAGATTTTGAACCTACTTTTGAAGTAGTTGCAGAAGGAGACGACGGTGACGAAGCTGCACGTATCGTAGAACACTATCATCCGGATGTTGTCATTATGGACATTAATATGCCGAATGTAAATGGTGTAGAGGCTACAAAGCAGCTAGTTGAGCTTTATCCCGAATCAAAAGTCATTATTCTATCTATTCATGACGATGAAAACTATGTGACACATGCATTGAAAACAGGGGCAAGAGGCTACCTGTTAAAAGAAATGGATGCAGACACGCTCATTGAAGCAGTGAAAGTCGTAGCTGACGGAGGATCTTATTTACATCCGAAAGTTACTCATAACTTAGTAAATGAATTCCGACGCCTAGCGACTAGTGGCGTTTCAGCACATCCGCAGCACGAGGTATATCCTGAAATTCGCAGACCACTTCATATCTTAACGAGACGTGAGTGCGAAGTTCTTCAAATGTTAGCTGACGGAAAGAGCAATAGAGGAATTGGTGAGTCGCTCTTTATTAGTGAGAAAACAGTCAAAAACCACGTGAGTAACATTTTACAAAAAATGAATGTAAACGACCGTACACAAGCTGTTGTTGTAGCAATTAAAAACGGCTGGGTAGAAATGAGATAATGTTCCGGACAAGTACTCCTTTTTCGCCTGTTTTTGGTTCTCTCACATGTTAATTGGAGAGAAATGATAGGTAGATAAGGAGTCTTTTTCGGATATAACGGGCTTGCCTATTGATTAGGCAGGCTTTTTTGATTACTATTATAAATCTAATGAATAACAATGATCATTCTTTGAAAATAAAAAAGAGCAACTTAACGGATAAGGAAGGTATTTAAGAATGAAAATAGCCGTTGTAACAGACAGTACTGCTTATATACCACAAGAACTGCGTGATAAACATCATATTCATATGATCCCTCTTAATGTCATTTTTGGCAACGAATCATACCGTGAAGAAATAGAAATGGATTGGAAGACATATTATGAAGAAGTCAAAAAGCATAAAGACCTTCCAACCACCTCTCAGCCTGCTTTCGGTGAGTTAATAGAATTATATGAAAAACTAAGTGAAACATACGATGCCGTGATTAGTATTCACCTTTCAAGTGGAATTAGTGGAACATATAATAGTGCAGCCTCAGCAAATGACCTAGTTGACGGGATTGATATTTATCCGTTTGATACAGAAACTAGCTGTATGGCGCAAGGTTTTTATGCGATAGAAGCTGCTGAAAAAATCCAAGGTGGTGCTTCTCTAGAAGAAGTGTTAGCCCATCTCAATTATCTGAAAGAGAATCAGAGAGCTTATTTTATGGTAGACGATTTAACTCATTTACAAAGAGGCGGCAGATTAAATGGTGCTCAGGCTTTTATTGGGAGCCTCTTAAAGGTAAAGCCTATACTGCATTTTGACAACAAGCTAATTGTCCCTTTTGAGAAGATTCGTACACGGAAAAAAGCCATTTCACGTATTTTTGAATTATTTGACGAAGATGCATCACGTGGTGTCCCGATGAGAGCAACACTGATACATGGTAATAGAGAAGAAGAAGCAGACGACTTAATTGCGCACTTATCAGAAAAGTATCCTCATGTTGAATTTTATAAAAGCTACTTTGGTGCCGTGATTGGCACTCATCTAGGCGAAGGCTCTATAGCTCTTGGCTGGGTGATTAGATAAATCTTAAAAAACCTCTTTTCTAATAGAAAAGGGGTTTTGTTTTTCTATTTTAGCTGTTGGACGAAAGGTCATGTCTTTGCGCATAATAGGCAAACATCAGTTGAAAGGTGTTTGGTGAAATTGAACATGGACAAAGCAATGGAACTAAGGCAGCAACTGCAGTCACGCCACCTGCTTACCGCTGAAACAAGATGCTCACAGTCCGATTTGGATTGGCTGGTGGAGAAAGGGTTAGTCATCCGAACACCTGCTATTGAGAGGAAAGCAAATGGTCTTACTTGCTGTAGATGTGGTGTATCAAAAAAGCGGTACTTTGCCCACACTCCGTGTGACATGTGTCAAAAAGATTGTGTGTACTGTAGATCATGCATCATGATGGGGAAAACAACGGAATGTGGCTTTCTTTATGAATGGACGGGTCCACAAATGGAAGAAACATGTCATACGGAATTAACATGGCAGGGAAACCTGTCTAAAGGACAAAAAAGGGCGTCAGAAAAATTGATCGAAGCGATAAAAAACAAATTTGATCTACTCATCTGGGCAGTTTGCGGGGCAGGGAAAACAGAGGTGCTTTTTCACGGAATTGAATATGCCTTACATCAAGGAATGAGCGTCTGCATTGCGACACCTAGAACAGATGTTGTCCTTGAACTAGAGCCGCGGCTTAAAAAAGCATTTCAAGGAATGAAAATAGCTGTTCTTTATGGAGGAAGTCCTCAAAGGTTCCAAATAGCACCGCTAGTGATCGCCACAACTCATCAGTTGATGAGATACAAACTTGCATTTGATGTGCTTATTATAGATGAAGTCGACGCCTTTCCTTATTCAATCGATGAACGTCTCCAATTTGCTGTTTTAAAGGCAATGAGAAAGAAAGGGGTTAGGGTTTATTTAAGTGCGACGCCCTCTAAGAAAATGAAAAGAGATGTATCTCGTGGACAACTAGAAGCCATAAAAATTCCTCTGCGCTTTCACCAACAACCGTTACCTGTCCCGTCCTTTCAATGGATTGGACATTGGAAGAAGAAATTAAAAAAGAACCAGCTCCCACCTAAAGTAATGAATTGGATGCAGAAACATATCACAAAGAAGAGAAGGATTTTACTTTTTGTTCCTTCTATTTCGACCATGAAGAAGATAACGAAGGTCCTTAGAGAACACCGCTTAAATGTGGAGGGGGTGTCTGCTGATGATCCAGACAGGAAACAAAAGGTCCAGCACTTCAGAGATTATAAATACGATGTACTAGTTACAACCACCATTCTAGAAAGAGGCGTTACCATTCCAAATGTTCAAGTGGGGGTACTAGGTGCGGAATCTACTATCTTTACAGAGAGTGCACTTGTTCAGATTTCTGGTAGAGCAGGTAGACATCCCGATTTTTTTAAAGGAGATGTAATCTTTTTTCATTTTGGTTTAACGAGAAGTATGAAACAAGCAAAGAAGCATATCGTAAAAATGAATGATACAGCTGCAAAAGAGTTTTCTGAAAAATAATGTGGGTCCAACTAAATTTCATGGTACATTTATATTCACAATACACAAATGGCAGGAGAGACAAATATGCTACTCAATGCAAAAGAAATACTACTCAAGGAAATCCTCTATCAATATCTCAACCAATTAAACATGATTTGTCACTGTGAAAAGTGTATAGAAGATGTATTAGCGATTTCACTAAATCAAGTGAAGCCTCAGTATATAACAGATATCGATAAAATATCTTACAGTAAATCCGAGATGGTGGATAAACAGAAGAATACGGCCATGCTGGTCATTCTGACAGAAGCTGCTTCAAAGGTCACCACATTTCCAAGATGCGAAAATCGTCTGCCGATAAATAAGGATAACAATTGATCTGCCTAATTTGTGAGGGGCATTTTGTCGCTGCTTTTACATGGAAATCATTACTTCTATTAAATGATGATCATCTATGTATAGCATGTAAGCATCACCTAGAAAAAATTCAACGCCCGATTTGTCCAGCTTGTGGGAGAGCACAGTCGAATGATCAATTATGTCAAGACTGTTCCAGGTGGAAAGAACGCCCTGATTCTACTACAGTACTTGTGAAAAATAGGTCTGTTTATGCTTACAACGATTTGATGAAAGATGTCCTTTCCCGCTTTAAATTTCGAGGTGATACAGCTTTAGCTGAGCTTTTTAAACAAGATGTCCAAGCAGTATTTAAGCGCTCCTTTTCAATTAAAGAACCTGTGCTGATCCCGATTCCTTTAAGTAAAGAAAGGCTAAAGGAAAGAGGGTTTAATCAGTCAGTCATACTTGCTTCCTTGATTGGTCAGCCGATCCTGCAGCCGCTTGTGAAAATACATCAAAGCAAGCAGTCTAAGAAAAAGAAAAATGAACGTTTAGATCAAAAAAGAATGTTTCAAATCAAGCAGACAGATGCGATCGTTCAAAGGGATGTTATCTTAATTGACGACATCTATACAACGGGGGCCACCATTTATGATGCGGCAAGAATTTTAAAAGAAGCAGGTGCCAAAAGTGTTTCCTCTTTTACGTTGATCCGTAGTTAAAATTCAGGATAATTAACCGATAATAAGAAGAGAAAATAACGTAAGGGGTTTTGGTTATGAATCAATTGGCAAACTGTCCACAATGTAATCAGCTATTTTTAAAAACCACCATCCAAACGGTTTGTAACAAATGCTTCGAAGAAGAAGAACGTTCTTTTGATATCGTTTATAAATTCTTGCGAAAGCAAAGTAATAGACACTCAACCATTGCTGAAATAGTAGATGCAACAGAAGTTGCTGAAGAATTAATCTTGAAATTTATCCGTTTGAAAAGACTTCAAATTAGTCAATTTCCGAATATCAACTATCCTTGTGAAAGATGTGGCCAACCGATCAGAAAAAACAAGCTGTGCAGCCAATGTGAACAGGATATTCATTCGCAAATGAGTCAAATGAATCAAGAAGAAGAGCGTAAAAGGGAGATTGAATCTAGGAAAAAAGACACCTATTATGCCATTAATCCTAAAAACGATTGATTCCCTAAACTAAGTTGCAGTTTGGTCGATAAAATGGATAGAATCAAGACAGACTGTAACGGAAAGCGAGAGGAATCCCGTGAAAATTAATCGATATGGAACACAACCAGTAAATCCTTACAAGAAAACATATGAGAAACAAACGTTGCAATCAAATCAAGCAAAATCAACTGATAAAGTCGAAATTTCTAAAAAGGCAATCGAAATGCAAAAGGTGCCGAATATCATGAAAGAACGCCAAGATAAAATAGACCAAATTAAAAAAAGCATTGAAGCCGGAACATATCAAGTAGATACAAAAGGCATTGCTGATAAAATGCTGAATTTTTATAAACAACAATAACAAAAGGGAGTAGCGTGAATGTCAGTTAAAATAATCATTGAAGAGCTGCATCGTCTCTATGGATTGCATGAACAGCTTTTGAAGCTGTCGAAGGATAAAACAGAAATGCTGAAAAGCAATGAGATTGATGCTCTTTCAGAGGTTCTGAATTTAGAGCAAAAATATATTCAAGCCATTTCTCAATTAGAAGAAAAACGAATTGAAGCCACAGTTCAATTTTTACAAAGTGATGAACCGCCAACCATCACCGCGTGTATCGAAAAGGCTGAAGGTTCGGATCAAGAAGAGCTCATTTCGTTATATGACAAATTAAATGACATCATGGTGGAACTGAAAGATGTAAATGAACTGAACAAACAGCTCATTCAGCAGTCGCTTCAATTTATTTCACTGACATTCGATCTCGTTAACCCTAATAAAGAAAATATGAATTACGGACAAAATGGTCTTGAGAGTTCAAAGCCTAAACAGCAGAGGGCTTTGTTTGATTCAAAGGCGTAAACAAGGAGGATACCAATGGGTTCTACATTCATGGGTCTAGAAACGGCAAAAAGAGGAATCACAGCCCAGCGTGCAGGGCTTTATGTCACATCAAACAACGTCTCCAATGCAAATACAGATGGCTACTCAAGACAAAGAGTTACCTTTAAAGCAGATAATCCTTATCCAGTCATTTCAGTTTATGACGGCAAGACGTATGGCCAAATGGGGACAGGAGTTCAAGTTGGAACCGTTGAAAGAATTCGAGACAGCTTTTTAGATCTGCAATTCAGAGATCATAACAATAACTTGTCTTACTACTCAACAAAATCTGATGCCCTTTCGCAAATGGAGGGAGTTATGAATGATTTGACGGATGAAGGCTTAAACAGAGCTTTTGATAACCTTTGGAAATCATTACAGGTCCTATCCGAAACAAAAAATGCCGATACAGCGTCTGCGCGTACAGTTGTTAAAACAAGTGCACAGGCTTTAGTAGATCAATTCCGTCTACTTAATTCGTCTTTAACAACGATACAAAAGAATTTAAAAACAGAACTCGATTCAACAGCCAAAAATGTGAACACGATTTTATCTCAAATAGATGAAGTGAACAAACAAATTGCAGCAGTTGAACCAAACGGGTATCTTCCAAATGATCTATATGATACGCGTGATGCGTTGGTAGATCAATTATCCTCACTTGTTGATATTAAAGTGAGCTATAATCCATCTGGCGGGAATGCACTCAAAATTGCTGAAGGAACTGTCAACATCGACATTATCGGTGCAAATGGACAATCTGCTGGAACGATTTTGAATGGCATTACGAGCGAAAAATCTGAACTGCAAATCTCCTATGATAACACAACGGGACTTGTTAACTCACTTCAATTCGGAACAACAACCATTGCAGCAGATCAGCTTCAAGTGAATGGTAAAGTAAAAGCACTTGTTGAGGCTTATGGTTACATGTCAAATGGTGCTGAAAAAGGCATGTATCCGGATATGCTTGCAGAGCTGGATGAAGTAGCACAAGTATTTATGGATACATTTAACGATGTGCATAAGCAGGGGTACACGTTAAATGGCACAAGTGGACAAGACTTCTTTGATATTGAGAATAACAATGAATTGAATAAAGGCTTAGCAGCTCGTATCAAAGTGAGTGATGTCATTTTAGCATCAACAGATAATATTGCAGCATCTCTCAATCAAACAAAAGGTGACGGTTCGAATGCTACAAAATTAGCAAATATACAAGACTTAAAGTTACCAATCGGCGGCAATACAACGACGATCCAGGATTACTACCAAAATGTCATTGCTGAGATGGGGATTCAAGGGAAAAAGAACATGACGCTAGAAAGCAGTTCAGCCGCTCTTGTCAATTCAGCCAATGAACGTAGAATGTCGACGAGTGCTGTTTCCATTGATGAAGAAATGACGAATATGATCCAATTTCAGCATGCATATAATGCAGCTGCGAGAGTTGTGACATTACAAGATGAAATATTGGATAAAGTAATAAACGGCATGGGTGTCGTAGGAAGGTAGGTATAGCTGATGCGAGTCACACAAGGTATGATTTCTCAAAACTCACTTCGTAATATTAGTAAAAGTTATGAAAAACTTTCTAAAATAAATGAGCAAGCACAAACAGGGAGACGTTTCACAAAAACGTCTGATGATCCCGTTGCAGCAGTAAAAAGCCTTCAATATAGCACAGCAATGTTTCGAAATGAACAATATCAAAAAAACTTAAATGAAGCACAAAACTGGATTGATACATCTGAAACAAGTGTCACTGAAATCATTGATATTATGTCAAATGTACGAGATAAAGTGCTTGATGCGGCTAACGGAACAAAGCAGCCAGAAGATTTAGCAGCTATCGGAGTGGAAATTGGCCAGATGAAGAAACAAATCATTGACGCAATGAACACTCAGATGTTAGGTAAATTCGTATTTAATGGAACGAATACAAATGTCAAACCAGTTGTCGAGAACGCAGATGGTACGTTTACGTTTAACTTTGAAAACTATACAGATGCAAATGCCGTTAAGTCGAACATTTCTGATGGTATCACTTTAAATGTGAACTCAAATCCAATTTCAGCGTTTGGTGGACAGTCTGCCAGCGGTCAAAATGTCATTGAAATGCTGACGGATTTAGAAAACTCATTGAAAAATGGAACGTTCGCAAATTCTGATGATGCGTTAGGAAGTATCGATCAGTTTAAAGAAGTGATGAGTGCTGAGCGCTCGGACCTAGGAGCCCGTTCAAATCGTGTTGACTTAGTAGGCAGTCGCTTGACTTCACAATTCGAAGTACTGAAAAATGCCAAATCAGATAATGAAGATGTAGAAAGTGAAAAAGCAATTATTGATCTTCTTCAACAAGAGGTTGTGAATAGAGCTGCTTTAGCAACGACGGCTAAAGTTATTCAGCCATCCCTTGTCGATTTCTTAAGATAATAAAAAGCATCCGTTGGGTGCTTTTTTGCATCATGGAGGTGTACCTATATGCAAATCCCTAGATTGTTAATGCAACAAACCTATGCAAAGCTGCAAATGTCGACAACTCCTTCTCGGCAAGAAGTAGAGCAGCCAAGAGCAGACCTTGAGATTCAGCAGCCCAGAGCCGTCATGAATATGACAAGGACACCGTCAAAATTAACAATAGATCAAACCGAAGCATTTGCCGATATGGATATCAAGTCGATTTTTAGACGATCTGAGGAATGGGCAGCTGAGGGGAAACGTGCTGTTGGAGAGGGAATGGGCCGAAGAGCGGAAGAAGGCAGTGAACTCATCAAGATCGAGAATGGTGGGAATGCAATTGCCGAGTTTGCCAAAATCAATGGCACCCCTCCAGCCAAACAATTCACCATTGGTGTGATCCCTTCATTCTTTAGTGTCAAAATTCACTATCAGCCATCTGAGCTTCAAATTGATGTGGAGCCTCAAAAAGCTATTATAGAGGCAACGCCTCATAAACCAATCGTTAACTACCAGCCAGGTAAGGTCAATATTGATATGTTACAATACCCAGATTTAAAAATAGAAGTTGACGAAACGGGCCAAAATGGTGATAAGGTATAGTTAAGAAAAATGAAAAAGGTCGTGAATTATGATCATTCAAACAAAATACCATGGTGAAATGACAATCAAAGAGGAGCAAATCATCAACTTCTCTAATGGAATACCAGGATTTCTAGATCAACAACAGTTTGTCATTTTACCTTTATCAGAAGAGTCTCCATTTTTAGTTCTTCAATCATTGAAAAACGCAGAGTTAGGCTTTATTGTCAGCAGTCCGTTTTTATTCTTCAATCAATATGAATTCGATCTAGACGAAACGGTCGTAGATATTCTAGAAGTAGAAGATGCCAATGATGTGGAAGTCATGGTGATCTTAACAATGGAATCTTCTATTGAAAAAACGACAGCCAATTTAAGAGCGCCTATTATTGTGAACCGGAAAAACATGAAAGCCAAGCAGGTGATTTTGCATGATTCAGCCTATCATACAAAACATTTGTTAGAGGTGGCATCCTCATGTTAGTTCTCTCGCGTAAATTAAACCAGTCGATTCAAATTGGCGATGATATTGAAGTCAAGATTATTTCAATCGAAGGCGATCAAGTGAAAATCGGGATTGAGGCTCCTAAGCACATTGATATTCATAGAAAAGAAGTGTACCTGTCTATTCAAGAAGAGAACAGTCGTGCTGCGAGTTTATCCGTAGATCTCCTCACTCAATTATCCTCACAAAAAAAGTGAGGATTTTTTTATCTAATTCAGTTGTCCTTCTCCGTATGAAAGCGTTTCGATGTGTGTGTTTATAATCTATATGAAACTTTAACAAATCTGTCCATCTATATTTAATTTGAAAATTCAAAGCCGATATAAAAGATAGATTAAAGCACAGGAGCTGAATAACTATGTCTGTTGGTAAGTTGACATCGCTAGAGCCAATTATCGATGCATTTCAAACCCGTGTTTCTAATAACCAGAATGACAATGTAAACTCTGATTTACAAGCAAATGGCAAGGTCGTTTCAAAAGAAGAAATTGAAAAAACGCTTCAAGGAGCAAACAAGCTCATTGAGCCCACTCAATTTCATCTGCAATTTGAATTACATGAAAAACTCAATGAATATTATGTCAAAGTCGTAGATAACCAAACAGAAGAAGTCATTAGAGAAATTCCTTCCAAGGAATGGCTTGATTTCTATGCGGCAATGACAGAAATTGTCGGTTTATTTGTAGATAAAAGAATGTAAGTGAAGGGAGAACATAAAAAATGGTCAATCGAATTACTGGATTTTCAAATGTGTTTGATATTGATGAAATCGTATCAAAGCTAATGAAAACTGAGCAAGCACCACTTGATAAAATGACACGCCAGAAACAAACACTTGAATGGCAAAGAGACAGCTATCGCGAGGTGAACTCGAAAGTCAAAGAATTAGATGATTTGATCAACAGTTTAAACTTAACGCGTCCAAGTACATATGGCGCAAAAAAGGTGACAAGCTCAAATGAATCTGCTGTCACAGCAACTGGCTCAACTAATGCTGCCTCTGGCTCAATCAATGTCACCCAATTAGCGACAGCTTCCGTCTTCAGATCATCTGGTACATCTGGATTTACACCAACAAATGGCACGTTTACATTCGAAGTGACGACACCAGATTCGACAAAACCGAAAACGGTGACGATCAATACTTCTGATACCGATACAATTGATGACATCGTGAAAAAGCTGAACAACTCGCAATTAGGTGTGACGGCTTACAAAGGACAGATCTTTGACGGATCAAACTATGTCGATACGGTCGCTCTCACTTCACGGACAACGGGAGAAGGTGTCAGTATTAAAGCAGCTGATGGTAATTCAGCTTCATTCTTCACTCAATTAGGCTTCCAAGTGGATGGAGATAACAAATTAGTTGCGACCACTCAAGGGCAAAAAGCACAATACGAGATTAATGGTCTGAAAATGGAAAATAACAACAATACATTTGAGCAAGCTGGTATTACGTACGAGCTTAAAGGGACAACCGATAAGCCTGTCAGCTTAAACGTTTCAACAGATGTCGATACAATCTTTGATAAAATTAAACAATTTGTTGATAAATACAATGAACTTGTTGAGCAGGTCAATGGCAAAGTCAATGAAAAAAGAAATAGGGACTATCATCCTTTAACAGCTGAAGAGAAAAAAGCAATGTCTGACAAAGAAGTGGAGCTATGGGAAACGACAGCGAAGTCTGGCTTGCTGAGAAGTGATTCCATTTTACGAGGTGGTGCCTCTAAAATAAGAAGTGATTTTTATGCTGATATTACGACAAGTGATGGGAATAGAATTCACATGACACAAATCGGAATTACCACTTCAGATAAATATAAAGATGGCGGAAAGCTTGTCATTGATGAACCGAAACTAAGAAAAGCCATTGAAGAAGACCCACAGAAGATCAGTCAAATATTTATGTCAGGTTCGCTAAATGTGGATTCAAAAGATAAAGATAAAGCGCAGCAGCAATATCAAGAACAAGGAATCATTCATCGTATCAAAAATTCCTTATCAGCCTTCACGAAGAGCATTCAAACTAAAGCTGGCAGCACAACAATGCAATTAAAGGAATACGGACTTGGTAAGGACCTTGATTCTTTAACAAAACGAATGGATACATTCCAAGATCGTTTAAAAATGGTTGAAACCCGCTACTACAAAAAGTTTAACGCCATGGATAGCGCGATTCAAAAGCTAAACAACCAATCTGGCTATCTTTCTCAACTGCTTGGACAATAATTGGAGGTTTATAACATATGGCAATACAGAACCCTTATGCCGCCTATCAGAAAAATTCTATTGAGACTGCAACACCTGCCGAGTTGACGCTTATGCTTTATGAAGGCTGCTTAAAGTTCATTAGACTAGCGAAGTATGCCATTCAAAAAGAGGATGCAGAAACGAGAAATGTGAACCTGAAAAAGGCTCAAAACATCATTCAAGAATTAAATGTTACCTTAAATCGTTCTTATGACGTATCAAAGAGTATGGCAAGTATGTATGATTACATTTATCGCAGACTGATTGAAGCCAATCTTCAAAATGACGAAGAGATGTTGAATGAAGTAGAGCAATACGTAACTGATTTTCGTGATGCGTGGAAGGAAGTTATTCAAACCGATCGAAAAGGGCGCCACCACTCTATCGGGGGATCTCTATGAGTATTGTGGACCAGCTGTATGACCGAACATTAAAAATGGCAGCCGAAATAGCGGCAAATCCACAAAGTGACACCTTGGTTGAAGATTTTGATGCCTTTTTAATTGAGAGAGACGAATTAATGAGAGATATTCAGCATGAGCTGACGGATCAAGAAAAAGAGAAAATCAAAGAAATCATCCAAACAGATCAACAGATGGCGAAGCAATTAACTGTTATCCAAAATGGGATAAGAGCAGATATTCAAGCCATTCAAAGAAAGAAAACAAAACAGCTGAATTATCAAAATCCATACCAGCCTATGACGAGTGACGGCGTATATTACGATAAACGGAAATAATTAGGTGAGACCTGTGGCGTATCGTTCAGATGACTATATTTTATTAACCACATATTATGAACTTCTATATACGATAGAAGAGAGTCTAAAATATTTAGATGAAATTGAGAAGGATTTTGCTAAAACTGAAGGGGATCGGATCTTTAATGATCTGATCCATGCCTTCTTTCATTTAGAGACAACACATCCCCTTCTGCTTTCAATTATAGAAAATGAGCACTTTGCCAAAACGATTCGTTCGTTTGATCAAATTTTTTTAAGTTTTGATATACTAGCTTTCTATACATTCCCTTCAATACACTTCCAATCATTCCTTACATCATATTTTATACCTGAATATAGAAAGTGGATGGATGAAATACATGCCTGTATGAGGCCGTATGTCATTCATTAATTTTTGTTCAATTCAGACCATTCGGAGGAAATTATGAGACTAAAAAATCAATTTTTGTTTGGGCTTATTGTCATATGTGTATTGTTTGTCAGTATTTTAGGGTTCTCAAGCTTTATCTATTACAAAACAGATCAATCCTACAAGACGCTTCTCAGCAAAGAAGTGAAGCTTTATCAGACCTCACTGGAATTAGAGACGCTTTTGCAAAAGCAGGAAGCGCAAATCAAAACCTATGTTGTCGTGCAAGATGCTGAAAATTTACAGAAAATTGAGCAAACATATGAAGAGATTAATAAGAAAACAACTGAAGCTTCAAAAATGAGCGCTGTCAAACAAGCAAAAAATCTATTAGATCAAATCTCAGAAAAAAATTATCTTTACTACACCTCAACGAACCGACTATTTAATTCATTGAATATGCAAAATCAAAAAGAATTCAACACCCGCCTCAGTCAAGAATTACAGCCTATCGAACAAGAAATACATACCTTTACAAAAGAATTTGCTCAAACCCAGTTGAAGCAACGTGACCAGAAAATCAATCAGCTCAATCAAGACAGTAACCAATTACTATTCACACTCATTCTAGTTAGTGCGGTCATTATTGTTGGCTTTTTGGTGATTGGGACAAGATTCGTTTATCGTATGACAAAGCCGATTGTTTCTGTCACAAATGCCGCGAGAAGGATGGCAGATGGTGATCTTACACTTGAAGAGATTGAAGTGACCTCTAAAAATGAGATTGGCCAACTCGGTACCGCTTTTAATCAAATGACGACTCATTTACGTCAACTCATTTTACAGGTGCAAAATGGATCAAGACAATTAGCTGATTCTGCTGCTCAGTTTGAGGAAACCATTCATCAAACAATATCGGCAAGTGAGCAGACGTCTAGTTCGATTGAACAGGTCGGTGAAGCTTCACGTGAACAATCAGACGCGGTCGGAAAAGTAGCTTCTGCGATTCAAGAAGTCTCGACTGGTATGCAAAATGCAGCTGAACATACATCCGATGTTTCGGGTCACTCAATTTCAGTGACTGAAAAGGCTGAAGAGGGTGCAGCACTTATTCAGCAATTTGTAAAACAAATGAACTCTATAAAAGCGTCTGTGAATGAACACCATTCCACAATGGCTCATGTACAAACCCAGTTTACTGGCATTGAAGATTTGTTAGGTCATATCCATGCCATTGCTGACCAAACGAATTTGCTTGCTTTAAATGCTGCTATTGAAGCGGCAAGAGCAGGAGAACATGGAAGAGGCTTTGCGGTTGTAGCAGATGAAGTGAGGAAACTGGCGGAAGAATCTAGTCAGCTGACAGATCAAATTAGTCAATTACTCGCGAACGTGAACAAAGATACTGAAAAATCATCACACTCGATGACAAAGGTTGAGCAGGATGTAGCAGAAGGTGTGAAAGTATCGCAATTGTCTGAACAGAGTTTTCATGAAATCCTGGAATCTATTCGTGATATTTCGATGAAAGCAGAGGAGCTTTCAGCCACTGCAGAGCAAATTTCAGCTAGTACAGAGGAAATATCTCAGACGGTTGGGGTCATTGAAGAAGGAGCCAAACGCAATTCAGAAGAGACGGAGTACATGTCTGCTGCTGTTGAAGAATCATTGGCGGCAAATGAAGAGATGAAAGCAGCGGCGGAAGATTTAAAAACCTTATCTCATTCGCTGAAAACATCCATTTCATCTTTCACGATTTAAACGTGAGCTGGTCTTTTTCAAGAATGAGCCGAATATATATTCATCACCTATCAAGCAACAGTTGAAGCACCGCAAAATTCGACAAATTTCAATGAATATTCACATTTTTTTTACGTTTGAGCAGGAGAAAAGGAGGGAAAAGTAGAAATAGGTTTACATATCCTTAATTTTAAAGGAGGCGTTCTTTACATGAATTACAATGTCAGAGGAGAAAACATCGACGTAACACCTGCACTAAGAGATCATGTCGAGAAAAAAATTGGAAAGCTGGAGCGTTATTTTGAAACAGACGTAGATGCTTCAGTCAACGTGAACTTGAAGTTTTACAATGATCAAGAATCTAAAGTTGAGGTTACCATTCCAATGACTGATCTAGCACTTCGAGCTGAGGTGCATAATGAAGATATGTACAATGCAGTAGACCTAGCAGCCAGTAAATTAGAACGTCAAATTCGAAAACACAAAACAAAAGTAAACCGTAAATTCCGCGAGCAAGGTGCCAAAAAACACTTATTTGCTGGAGGAAATGGGACGGCTGATGTAGCTGTTCAAGATGACGAAGAAATTGATGAAACAGAAATCGTCAGACAAAAACGATTCAATTTAAAACCGATGGATAGCGAAGAGGCCATTCTTCAAATGAACATGTTAGGTCATAGTTTCTTCGTCTTCACAAATGCTGAGACAAATTTGACCAATGTGGTCTATCGCCGAAATGATGGCAAATATGGACTCATTGAGCCAAACGCTTAATCTGATCTAAAAACAACCTAAAAAAAGTAAACCCGTTCCCTTCATAAGGGGCGGGTTTTTTGTGCGAAATCATTGCAAATTCTTTGGAAATGAAGGAAGGTATGGTATGATAAATGCAGGTAAATATGGACCTGTCAATCTTTTGGACATGCCGAAAAATTGCATGAAATAGAGGAGCGTTATTATATGCTTGGAATCTTAAACAAAGTGTTTGATCCTACGAAACGTACGATCAGCAAATATGAAAAAAAAGCAAATGAAATCGAAGCTCTCGCACAAGATTTCGAGAAATTATCTGACGAGGCTTTACGAAATAAAACGATTGAATTTAAAGAAAAACTTGAAAAAGGACAATCCGTGGATGACCTGTTGGTTGAAGCATTTGCAACGGTTCGCGAGGCATCACGCCGCGTGACAGGAATGTACCCGTTTAAGGTGCAACTCATGGGGGGGATCGCGCTTCATGAAGGCAACATCTCTGAGATGAAAACAGGTGAAGGTAAAACGTTGACATCAACAATGCCTGTTTATTTAAATGCTCTTTCTGGAAAAGGCGTCCACATTGTGACAGTCAACGAATATTTGGCAAGCCGTGATGCAGAGGAAATGGGCAAGATTTTTGAATTTCTTGGCTTAACGGTTGGCTTAAACTTAAACAGCTTAGACAAAGATGAAAAAAGAGAAGCGTATGCCGCTGATATCACGTATTCAACAAACAATGAACTGGGCTTTGACTATTTACGAGATAACATGGTGCTTTACAAAGAGCAAATGGTTCAAAGACCGCTTCATTATGCCGTGATCGATGAGGTTGACTCCATCTTAATTGATGAAGCGAGAACACCTCTTATCATTTCTGGACAAGCTGCGAAATCTACAAAGCTTTACGTACAAGCCAATGCATTTGTTCGTACATTAAAAATAGAAGATGATTTCACATATGATATTAAAACAAAAAGTGTACAGCTAACAGAAAGCGGAATGACGAAGGCGGAAAAAGCATTCGGCATCGAGAACTTATTTGATGTTAAGCATGTTGCGCTGAACCATCACATCGCTCAGGCGCTGAAGGCACATGTTGCGATGCAAAAAGATGTAGATTATGTCGTTGAAGAAGGCCAAGTCGTTATTGTTGACTCTTTTACAGGACGTTTAATGAAAGGACGCCGTTATAGTGAAGGTCTGCATCAAGCTATTGAGGCAAAAGAAGGTCTCGAAGTGCAGAACGAAAGTATGACCCTTGCAACGATTACGTTCCAGAACTACTTCCGTATGTATGAAAAGCTATCTGGTATGACTGGTACAGCGAAAACGGAAGAAGAAGAATTCCGTAACATTTACAACATGCAGGTTGTGACAATTCCGACCAATCAACCAGTGGTTCGTGATGACAGACCTGATTTAATTTACCGCACAATGGAAGGTAAATTTAAAGCAGTGGCTGAGGATGTTGCGCAGCGCTATATGACAGGGCAGCCAGTTCTTGTCGGAACAGTAGCGGTTGAGACATCTGAGCTTATTTCTAAGCTGCTTAAAAATAAAGGGATTCCTCATCAAGTGTTAAATGCGAAAAACCATGAGCGTGAGGCACAAATTATTGAAGAGGCTGGTCAAAAAGGTGCCGTCACCATTGCGACAAACATGGCAGGTCGTGGTACGGACATCAAGCTTGGCGAAGGCGTCAAAGAGCTTGGCGGTCTAGCTGTGATTGGGACAGAGCGTCATGAATCACGACGTATTGATAACCAGCTTCGCGGACGTTCTGGTCGTCAAGGAGACCCAGGGATTACTCAATTCTATCTCTCCATGGAAGATGAATTGATGCGCCGATTTGGTGCAGAGCGCACGATGGCGATGCTTGACCGCTTTGGCATGGATGACTCTACACCTATCCAAAGTAAAATGGTGTCTAAAGCCGTTGAATCATCTCAAAAACGCGTCGAGGGGAACAACTTTGATTCCCGTAAACAGCTTCTGCAATATGACGATGTACTTCGTCAGCAGCGTGAAGTGATTTACAAACAGCGCTTTGAAGTCATCGATTCTGATAACTTAAAATCGATTGTCATCAATATGATTCAATCTTCAATTGAGCGGGCTGTTGGTTCTTATACGCCGAAAGAAGAGCTTCCTGAAGAATGGAAACTAGATGGGCTTGTTGAATTAATCAACACGAACTATTTAGATGAAGGAGCTATTTCGGTCAAAGATATTTATGGCAAAGAAGCAGATGAAATCACCTCCTTCATCATGGATCGTATTAAAGAAAAATACGATGCAAAAGAAGAAACATATGGCGATGAACAAATGCGAGAATTTGAAAAAGTCATCGTTCTTCGTGCGGTGGATTCAAAGTGGATGGATCATATCGATGCAATGGATCAGCTGCGTCAAGGGATTCATTTACGCGCGTATGCACAAACAAATCCGCTTCGTGAGTATCAAATGGAAGGATTTGCGATGTTTGAGCATATGGTTGCTTCAATCGAAGATGATGTAGCCAAATATGTCTTAAAATCAGAAATTCAAAACAACCTAGAACGTGAAGAAGTCGTTCAAGGCCAAACAACTGCTCATCAGCCTCAAGAGGGTGATGAGGAGAAGACAGTGAAAAAGAAGCCGGTACGTAAAGTCGTAGACATTGGGCGAAACTCACCATGTCACTGCGGAAGCGGCAAGAAATATAAAAATTGTCATGGGAAGACAGAATAAGTAATGGAAAGAGGTGAAAACCTCTTTCTATTCATGTCAGCCCCCATACATCTATGAGGTGAAGGATATGGAATTAGTAGAAATTAGACAAGAGCTTGAAAATATGGCTAGCAGGCTAGCTGATTTTAGGGGGTCTCTTTGACCTCGAAACAAAAGAAGCCAAAATTGCAGAACTCGAAGCGACAATGTCAGAAGCTGATTTTTGGAATGATCAGCAAAAGGCACAAGGCGTCATCAATGAAGCCAATGCACTAAAGGATAATGTGAATGCATACCATGAGCTCAGTGAATCTCATGAAGAGCTGCAAATGACACATGACCTATTAAAGGAAGATTATGACGAGGAGCTTCATGCAGAGCTTGAAAAAGAGCTGAAGAACTTAACCAAGCAGTTTAACGAGTTTGAGTTGCAGCTTCTCTTAAGTGAACCATATGATAAAAACAATGCCATTCTTGAGCTTCACCCTGGTGCAGGCGGTACTGAATCACAGGACTGGGGTTCTATGCTTCTGAGAATGTATACTCGCTGGGCAGAGCGCAGAGGCTTTAAGGTTGAAACGCTTGATTATCTTCCTGGTGATGAAGCAGGAATTAAATCTGTGACATTGCTCATCAAAGGGCATAACGCATACGGGTACTTAAAAGCAGAAAAAGGTGTCCATCGTTTGGTTCGTATTTCTCCTTTTGATTCATCTGGCCGCAGGCATACGTCCTTCGTTTCCTGTGATGTCATGCCAGAGTTCAATGAAGAAATTGATATTGATATTCGGACAGAAGATATCAAGGTAGATACGTATCGTGCAAGCGGCGCAGGTGGACAGCATGTCAATACGACTGACTCTGCCGTTCGTATCACACACATACCAACCAATGTTGTGGTCACATGCCAAACAGAAAGGTCACAAATCAAAAACAGAGAACGTGCGATGAAAATGCTGAAATCGAAACTTTATCAAAGACGGATCGAAGAACAGCAGGCTGAATTGGATGAAATTAGAGGAGAGCAGAAAGAAATTGGCTGGGGAAGCCAAATTCGCTCTTATGTATTCCATCCGTATTCTCTTGTGAAAGACCATCGAACCAATACGGAGATGGGAAATGTTCAAGCGGTCATGGATGGAGATTTAGATTCATTTATCGATGCTTACTTACGTTCGAAATTATCATAAAAACTCGGCTTCTTGCTGGGTTTTTTTAATTGTGAGAAAATATAATGAATATAAAGGAATACATATGCCATACTGACTCTATATCCTTTGTATGATGAAATTAGCAAATAAAGGGGGAAATATTTTGGGATTAACACCATTACAAGAGACGTGGGATTTAGATGCCTTTTTTAAAGGAGGCAGTTCTTCACCAGAATTTAAAACATACCTGCAACACATTCAGCAGCTATTAGATGAATTAAGACAAAAGGTCGATGCCTTTTCAAAAGAAGATACACACATTGAAAGCAGGTTAACGTCTGTCCTTGACACGTATGAAACCACATATAAAAAACTGTCTCAAGCAGGTTCATTTGTATCCTGTCTTCAATCTCAAAATACAAAGGATATGAAGGCTGGCAGTCTTCGAGGTACGATAGCCAAGCTTGAAGCTGATTTAGGTACCATTCTTGCGCTGTTTGATCAAGCGCTTGCTGCCATCTCTCCTGGAAAATGGGAAGATCTCTTGAATTCAGAGGCCTTTTCAGATGTACGCTACATATTAAATGAACGCAGAGAGCGCGTGAAGGATCAATTGCCTGTTGAACAAGAAACGTTGATTCAAAAGCTAGCCGTAGATGGCTACCATGCGTGGGATGAGCTTTATTCTAGCTTGGTGAATAAGATTATGATTCCATTTGAACAAGATGGTGAAACGCAGATGATCTCTGTCGGCCAAGCGGAAAATGCGATGGATGATTCAGATCGTGAAGTCAGAAAGGCCGTATATCATAACTTAGAGCACGCATGGACACAGGATGAACATCTATTTGCAAGCACGCTTAATCATCTGGCAGGTTTCCGTTTACAAGTATATGAAGCAAGAGGCTGGGATCATATTTTAAAAGAGCCGCTTGATATTTGCCGGATGAAACAAGAAACCCTTGATGCAATGTGGTCTGTGATTGATGAACATAAGCAGCCATTCATTGATTACTTACATCGAAAGGCTGACATGCTTGGAGTGGATAAGCTAAGCTGGTTTGATGTTGGGGCTCCTATTGGCAGTGAAACCAAGATCTATCCCTATCAAGAAGCAGCTGCTTTTATTGTGAAACATTTCGCTGGATTTGGAAAAGAGCTTGCTGCCTTTACAGAAAAAGCCTTTAATGAACGCTGGGTAGAAGCTGAGGATCGTCCAAACAAACGAGTAGGCGGTTTTTGTACAAATTTTCCTGACAGCGGGGAGTCACGCATTTTTATGACCTTCTCAGGAAGTCCATCCAATGTGGCGACACTCGCGCATGAGCTTGGTCATTCGTTCCATCAGGAAGTGATGCAGGATGTTCGCATTCTTAATCGCAAATATGCGATGAATGTAGCTGAAACGGCGTCGACATTTGCAGAAATGATTGTGGCTGATGCTTCATTAAAAGAAGCGGCAAATGAAGAGGAGCGTCTCAGTTTGTTAGAGGATAAGCTGCAGCGGAGTGTAGCATTTTTCATGAACATTCAATCTCGTTTCTTATTTGAACAGCGTTTTTATGAAGAGCGTAAACAAGGAGAAGTGCCGGCGGATCGGTTGAATGAGCTGATGGTAGAAGCGCAGAAGGAAGCCTTCGGTGACTCTTTAGATGAATACCATCCACATTTCTGGGCGTCTAAGCTGCATTTCCATATCACAGGTGTACCGTTTTATAATTTCCCATACACATTTGGCTACATGTTCTCACTAGGGATTTATGCAAAAGCCTTGCGGGCTGGTACTTCGTTTGAAGAGAAGTACATTGCATTACTAAAGGATACAGCTTCAATGACAGTAGAAGATTTGGCTCATAAGCATTTAGGCGTCGATCTTACCCAAAAAGCCTTTTGGGAGGAAGCCATTGGTTTAGCTGTAGCAGACGCTGAAGAGTTTTTAGAAGCGACGAAAAAGTAAAAATGAAAAGCTCCTATTACGGGAGCTTTTTTGCTGGTTTTAGCCATTCAAGCATGGTCTGAATGATATCCTTTTGCTGCGTGAGGGCTGGAATGTCCGCAGGCTGATCACCTTTTTGTTTGCCGTACATGCCAAACTGAGCATGGTTCCCGCCTTTTATTTCATGGTAAACGGTTTGAGACGGCAAATTTGTTTTCGATTTCTTGATTTTCTCTTGTGTCGCAAGCCCATCCTTTTCACCTGATATAGAGAGTACGTTCAAGGAGGATGATTTCAAGTTATCTGATGCTGGATAAGACGCAAAGAAAAAGAGACCGTCGAGCTTGCGCTGGTTTTTTTCTGCAAACATAGCGGCAGCTGTTCCGCCTAGTGAATGACCGCCAATATACCAGTGTTTGATCGTTTGATGAACTTTCATAATATCGTGTGCTTTGTTTGTATTAAAAATCGCAAACGAAAATGGCATGTCAGGGATAAAGACAGAATAACCTTTTTTCATCAGTTCATTCCCAATATAGGTATACGCAATTGGTTCCACCTTTGCCCCGGGATAGAGAATAATACCAGTATCGCTTTTTGCTGTTGCAAATATATACACATCGTTTTTATGTTCCACTTGCTCGATGTTCACTTGCTTTTTTAATGCGGCGGATGGTCCGTATGTAAAGCGGCTCCATGTATAGAAAGCACCAAAAGCCAAGATGATCAGTGCAAGTAATGTCATGCCTGTTATCTTCAGTATTTTCTTCATCGCATGTCCCTTCTTTCTCATGTACATATTAAATATACCATCATTTGCTCCTATGCCAAACGGCAAGCACGCTGATCCGTTTGTGTGATAAAGTATTAATCCATTAGCACTGCATTTGGCTGTTATTTACATTCGTTTTAGAAGGGCTTAAAATAGGTGTGCATTCAGAAGTAACGGAGGAAGAAAGACATGAAGCAGGGACATTCACAATTATGGATTGAAGCGAAAAATTACTTGTTCATTTTAATCGGATCAGCCATTGTGGCGATTGGATTTAATACGTTATTATTACCGAATCAGATTGCTGCAGGTGGAGTGAGCGGTATTAGTACGATTATGCAGTCATTCGGCTTTGAGGCGGCATATGTGCAATGGGGACTCAATATTCCGCTGTTTATCGCTGGTTTTTATTTATTAGGCGGGACATTTGGCGTGAAAACGCTCGTTGGCTCTATTTTTTTACCTTTGATGGTGTTTGTCACAAGACATATTGCACCTGTGACACATGAAGCGCTCTTAGCAGCCATTTTTGGCGGAGTGGTGATTGGGATCGGAATAGGGCTCGTGTTCCTTGGAAATGGATCAACAGGTGGAACGGCGCTCGCTGCCAAAATCATCAATAAATATACAGGCCTCACGCTTGGCACCTGTTTAGCGATGATGGATGGCCTAATTGTCCTGGCTGCGATGACTGTTTTTGGGATTGAAGAGGGACTGTACGCTGTCATTGGTGTGTTTATTTCAAGTAAAACGATTGATGTCGTACAGGCCGGCTTCAGTCATTCGAAAATGGCGATGATCATTACAGGGCATGAGGATGAGGTCAGGCAGGCAGTATTTGATCAAATTGACCGTGGTGTCACAAAGATCTCAGCAGTCGGTGGATATACCGACCATGACCGTCCAATTCTGATGTGTGTCGTTGGGCAGTCACAATTCACAAAGTTGAAACAAGTGGTGAAAGCAATCGATGCATCAGCATTTGTCATCGTAATGGATGCAAAAGAGGTGCTTGGTGAGGGTTTTAAAAGGGCGTAAACAAGGATATAATAGCGTTGACCAAATGATTGTAAGGGAGGGAAATTGATGAAAAAAAGCGGATTAATGATGCTGTTTGCAGTGATGCTTCTTGTTCTTGCGGCTTGTGGAGGAAATTCAAGCAGCAGTGACAAAGAAGGCAGCAAAAGTGCTTCAACTGTGAGCAGTGGTGAGGAAATTTATCAGCAAAACTGTATTGGCTGTCATGGGAAAGACCTATCTGGTGGAGGCGGACCAAGCCTGAAAGAAGTAGGGAAGAAATATAATGAAAGCCAAATCGCAGATATTGCACAGAATGGTAAAGGCTCTATGCCAAGCGGAATGGTAGATGAGAAGCAAGCAAAAGAAGTGGCAAAATGGCTTGCAGAGAAAAAATAAAACCTTTGTCTAATCGACAAGGTTTTTTTGTTTTTATATGTAGAAAAAGACTTTTGAATAGTATGAAAACGTATTATATTAAATTTTATTAAAAAAATAAGGGTAAAAAGACATGTTTATCGGTTTTAATTGTTCTTTTTACCTTTTAACTATAAGTTTTGAAATATAAATGTAATACCATTGCGTCGATTCATGACGTATAATTGGAGTTGTTGAAATTTAGACGATTCATTTTTTTCATCTTTTTGGATGAAAAGGACATAAATTGCTTGTACGTATCGAAGGGTATGTGCGTGACCATACATAACGTTTTTTGACGATAAGTGTCAAAACATCATGATAAGCTGTTAGTCAGCAATAAGAAAAGATTAGGTGATTACATGATTGAAATGAAGGAAGTCTACAAGATCTATCCTAACGGTGTAAAGGCGATCAATGGAATCAATGTCTCTATCCACCCAGGAGAGTTTGTGTATGTTGTTGGTCCCAGTGGTGCTGGTAAATCCACTTTTATCAAAATGATGTATCGTGAAGAGAAGCCAACCAAAGGGAAAATCTTAATTAATAGCAGAGATTTAGCCTCAATTAAGGAAAAAGAAATTCCTTACGTAAGAAGAGAAATTGGCGTAGTATTCCAAGATTTCAAACTACTTCCAACCCTCACGGTGTTTGAGAATGTGGCATTTGCTCTTGAAGTCATTGGGGAACAGCCTCATATCATTAAGAAAAAAGTGCTGGATGTACTTGATTTGGTACAGCTCAAGCACAAAGCACGACAATTTCCTGACCAGTTGTCTGGCGGTGAACAGCAGCGTGTATCTATCGCTCGCTCGATCGTGAATAGTCCTGAGGTTGTCATTGCAGATGAGCCGACAGGAAACCTTGATCCAGACACATCTCTGGAAATCATGAAGACACTTGAAGAGATTAATAACCGCGGAACAACAGTCGTCATGGCGACACACAACAAAGAAATTGTAAACAGCATGAAGAAACGTGTCATCGCAATCGAAGATGGAATGATTGTGCGTGACGAAGCAAGAGGGGAGTACGGCATTTATGATTAAAACTCTCTCGCGGCATTTACGTGAGAGCTTCCGTTCACTTGGAAGAAACACGTGGATGACATTTGCATCAATTAGTGCGGTCACTGTCACATTGATTTTAGTTGGGGTTTTTCTTGTGATTATGCTCAACTTGAATAACATGGCATCGAACGCTGAAAAAGAAGTAGAAGTAAAAGTGTTAATCGAATTAACGGCGAATCAAAAGCAGCAGGATGAATTAAAAGCAGAAATTGAGAAGATTCCTGAAATCAGTGATGTGAAGTACTCATCTAAAGATGACGAACTAAAAGCGCTGATTAAAAGCTTTGGTGAAAATGGACAATCCATGGGACTTGTTGATCAAGAAAACCCATTAAACGATGCGTTTATTGTGAAAACATCTGATCCACACGATACACCAAAAGTAGCGAAGAAATTAGAAAACTTAAAGGGTACGTATAAAGTAACCTATGGAAAAGAAGAAGTCAGCCGACTCTTTAATGTGGTCGGAGTGGCGCGAAATGTAGGTATTGCGCTCATTATTGGGCTTTTATTTACAGCCATGTTCTTGATCTCTAATACGATCAAAATTACGATTTTTGCTAGACGTAAAGAAATCGAGATTATGAAACTCGTAGGTGCAACGAACTGGTTTATCCGCTGGCCATTCTTTATTGAAGGATTACTGCTTGGTGTATTTGGTTCTATTATACCAATAGCTCTATTGCTTGGCACATATCAATATGCAGTGGGCTGGGTGGCACCGAGAGTACAAGGCTCATTTATTTCCATGCTTCCATATAACCCGTTTGTCTATCAAGTTTCACTGGTCCTTCTATTGATCGGTGCAATCATTGGTGTATGGGGAAGCTTGACGTCTATCCGTAAATTCTTAAAAGTATAAATCTATTTTTGATGGCAGCACTCGAGAATTTGATAGAAGGTGTGACCGGTTGAACCGATTCATCCGGTCGACTCTTTATGCAGGCAGTTGTCATAGGAGGGGAATATCGTTTTGAAAAGAAAGCTGATGATGGCTGGAATGGCAGCGTTTATTGGAACAACGTGGCTATACATTCCAGGGAACGAGAATCGTGCATTCGCATACGAAGACCTAGATCAAAAACGTCAACAAATCGAAGAGAAAACATCAAAGACTGAATCCACTTTGAAGAAAAAGAAATCAGAGCTGGCTAAGCTTGAAAAGAAAGAATCCAAGCTCAAAAAAGAAATTGAAAAGATTGACCACAAGGTAAGTGCTGCAACTGAAAAAGTCGCTGAAAAAGAAAAAGAAGTCAAACAAACGAAGCAAGAGATCAAGAAACTAAAAAAAGACATTCAAGTCATCAATGATCGAATTGAAAAAAGAAAAGCTATATTCAAAGATCGAATTCGTTCGATGCAAAAAAGCGGCGGTACGATCAACTATTTAGATGTGCTGCTGGGTGCTCGCAGCTTTAGTGATTTTGTCGGTCGTGTTGGAGCTGTCACAACCATTGTCGAAGCAGACAAAGACATGATTACAGAACATGAAAATGATTTAAAGCTGGTGGAGCAAAAAGAAGCAGAGCTAAATAATCAGCTAAATGGACTTGAAACATCTCTGAAAGAGCTAGAAGAGTTGAAAAAGGATTTGTCTAAACAGCAAAAAGAAAAAGAGAAAATCTTAGGGGATGTAACAGATAAAAAGAACCATGCCCATGATGAATTAGGCAAACTTGAAAATGAACAAGAAATTCTAGCGAACCAAAAAGCGGCTGTGAAGTCTGAGGAAGCACGCCGCCAAAAGGAAGAAGCGAAGAGAGCAGAACAAGCAGCTGCTGAAAAAAGTGCACCTGCACCTCAAAGCGGCGGCTCGGATCAAGTATCTGATACACCAGCAAGCAGCTCCGGCTTTATTAAACCAGCTGCTGGCCGATTCTCATCTGGCTTTGGCGGACGTTCAGGCGGACAGCACTACGGTTTAGATATTGCAGCAAAAGGCACAGTATCTGTCGTCGCAGCTGCAGCTGGAACAGTCACGAACTCAAGCTACTCATCGAGCTACGGGAATGTGATATTCATTACGCATAATATCAATGGACAGACCTATCAAACGGTATATGCCCACCTGTCTACAAGAAGTGTGTCCACAGGGCAGAGAGTCGAGCAAGGACAATTCCTTGGATATATGGGGAATACAGGCCAATCACATGGTCAGCATCTCCACTTTGAAATTCATAAAGGATTATGGAATGGCGCTAAATCAAATGCAGTCAATCCAGCGCAATATATCCGCTAATCAAAAAGCCGATAACATCATGTTATCGGCCTTTTTGATTCTAAATGAAATTAAAATAACAGCAGTAAACCGGCAATAATAGGTGTTAACAGTACAGCCGATTTCAATAAGAGCTTCGGTGCAAGGCGTGTGAATTTTGCGCCAATAAATGCCCCTAATACTGTTCCGATTAAAATTTGAATCAGCAAGATAAAATCAACATAGCCCTCTGTAATATATCCAATTCCACCACCAATGGAAATCGGAATTATGACAAGCATTGTCGTGCCAACTGCCTGTCGAATGGAAAGTCTCAGTAAAATCAAAAGTCCTACTTGAATAAATGGTGCAGACCCGATACCAAACATACCTGACAGCAATCCGGATACAAGTCCTAAAATAATACCCCTTATGAGCAGCTGACGTGAAGAAAGCGGCTGATGCTCAGTGTCTTCCTTAAGAACAAATAATTTGATCATCATAAACACAGCGGATAAAAAGAGCATTCCAGCTGTTAAATAGTGCAGACTTTCTTCTGGAATAAAAGGAGCAACCTTAGCTCCTGCAAAAGAAGCAACACAAGCCAAAGCTCCGACAATCAAACCAGATTTCAGCTGAATATTCCCTTCCCGGTAGTGGCTGTATGCACCTGATAACGTCGTAAATGCCATTGCGGCTAAAGACGTCCCGAGTGCGGTATGGATAGGGATATCAAAAATTAACGTAAGCAATGCGATGACAAAACCAGCCCCGCCTGCTCCTACAAATCCTAATAAAATTCCTAATAAAAGCATCGTCAATATAATATACATAGCGAAGACTCCTTCTCGATCATAACAAAATAAAAATTACACCTAATGAAATGATTAGTCAAGCTTTCGCGGGAGAATGTCTTTACATGAAATCCCTTCTTCTGGCATATAATAACTCAGGTCATCAGGAAGAGTTGAAGAAGGAGGCCAAATATGAAAAAACAAATCGCATCTATTATGGCAAGTGTCGTTCTATTAATAAGTGCAGGGGTGATGGCGCATAAAGAGGGAACTCATGCGGAGTCACCGCAAGCAGCTGTTGCAATGGCTGGACAAGCTCAATCAAGTGATAAGGCGAAAGAGAATGGGATGGAGAAAATCGAGAAAGCCTATGACCTGATATCGAATGAATATGTAGAGGAAGTGGATCGCCAAAAGCTGCTTGAAGGCGCCATTCAAGGAATGCTTTCAACTTTAAATGATCCGTACTCAGTATACATGGACAAGCAAACCGCCAAGCAATTTTCTGATTCGCTTGATTCTTCTTTTGAGGGAATTGGGGCAGAAGTGGGAATGGATGAAGGAAAAATCATTATCGTCTCTGCCTTTAAAAAATCCCCTGCGGCAAAAGCAGGTCTAAAGCCGAAAGATGAAATCATCAGCATTGATGGTGAGCCGATGAAAGAAAAAAGCTTAAACGATGCTGTACTGAAAATCAGAGGAAAAAAAGGAACATCTGTCGCTCTGAAAATCAGACGAAATGGGATTGAAAAAGAGTTAACATTCCATATCAAACGAGAAGAAATTCCGCTTGAAACCGTGACTTCTTCTGTGAAAGAGGTAAATGGTCATAAAACGGGCTATATCGCGATCTCTAGCTTTTCTGAAGATACTGCGAAGGATTTCACGTCAAGCCTGAAACAACTCGAGAAAAAGGGCATAGAAGGTCTTGTGCTGGATGTGAGAGGGAACCCTGGCGGCTATCTGCAAAGTGTAGAAGACATTTTGAAGCATTTTATTACGAAGGATCAGCCTTATATTCAAATTGCAGAACGGAACGGCGACAGGAAACGGTATTTTTCAAAACGGAAAGAACAGAAGCCTTATCCAGTCAATGTCTTAATCGATAAAGGCAGTGCATCCGCTTCTGAAATACTTGCTGGTGCTATGAAAGAAGCCGGAAAATATGAAGTCGTCGGTGATGTCTCCTTTGGGAAAGGCACTGTGCAGCAGGCGGTTCCAATGGGTGACGGCAGTAACATTAAATTAACGCTGTATAAATGGCTCACGCCAAAAGGGAATTGGATTCACAAAAAAGGTGTCGTACCGACAATTGCGATTCATCAGCCAGATTACTTTACCGTAGGCCCACTTCAACTGAAAGAACCGCTTCAGCTGGATATGAACAATGAAGAAGTGAGACAAGCACAGACGCTGTTAAAGGGATTGTCATTCGACCCCGGCAGAGTAGACGGCTACTTTGATGAAGAAACGAAAAAGGCGGTTCTAGCCTTCCAAAGCACATACAATCTCGATAAATCAGGTGTGATTGATCTGAAGACAGCGAAAATGATGAACAAAATGGTGGATGAAGTGAAATCCTATGAGAAAAATGATCTTCAACTGCAGACTGCACTAAAAGCACTATATCTTAAAAAATAAAGAGGCGAATAAATGCCTCTTTTTTTTGGTTCATAAGTGTCACGAACATGTAATAGTTTATTCTTAAAAATAAATTATATCGAGAAATATATTCATTTATTTTACAAAAAACATAACATTCCTTCGATTTTACCCGATAACATATTTATATAAGAGACTTTCTGTTGATTTAAACATGTCATGAAAATGAAACTTTTGAAAGTTGTATGTTACATAAATAATTCTTACAATATAAAGTAGCACTCATTTTAAATATTTTATTTTTTGCGGATATTCAGCTTGAGCATTAAGCTGTACCGAGGTTTGCGCTTTTCTTAAAAGAACTAGTAAATGGGGGTACACAATTGAAAAGGGCAAGTATTGTGAGAGAGAAAAAATATTACGAGTTGGTAGAGGAGCTTAAGAGTCGTACGAAAGATGTGACGTTTTCCGCTACAAAGGCATTAAGTCTGCTCATGCTGTTAAGCAGGTACTTGGTCAATTACACAACGGTAGAATCAGTCGACGAAATCGATGAAGACTGTGCTGAGATATACTTCAATTATTTAATGGATAATCATAAGAGACTTGGTATAAACTTAACCGACATCAAGAGGTCGATGCAGCTGCTCGGCGGCATACTAGATGTAGATGTCAATCACTACTTAAAAGATTTTTCACTGTCGAATGTCACACTATGGATGAATCAGGAGAAATAAACCTGGTGTCAAGCATCGATTTATTTGATAGAATAAGAGAAAATGCTTGACTTGGGCGGTGAACGATAATGAGCTCGGAGTGGATGGGAGCTGGATTAAAAGCGGTCGGTCTGTTTTTAATCCACCCTCTTTTTTATTTCATGATATTAATCAGCCTGTTACATGGCTACATCCGCGTAAAGCGGGAGAGAAAAGCGTTTCAAACAAGAATAGAAGATGTATACGATGAACTTAAATTTACATATTCAAAGGGATGGATTCTAGGGATTTGCCTATCCGTCATTTCAGTAGGCTTAGGGATTTCCCTCCCGCCTGGATTCATCGTGCTGATTGCAGCGATGACCATCGTTTGCTCTTTATTCTTTAAGGCGAGTGCGCTTTCGTCTGCATACACACTCGGTTTCAGTTTTATTGCGGCACTTGGACTAATGTATGTCCAAGTGAGCCATTCTTGGCTGCCGCAGCTCTCAATGATGAATGCATCAGCCGTTGTTATTTTGCTAGGTCTTTTATTAATGACCGAGGGGATTCTAGCCTATCGAACGGCGCATTTACGAACATCGCCTGCAATGGTGATGAGTGCGAGAGGACTTTTGATTGGCCAGCAGCGGGCAAACCGCCTGTGGCTTTTACCGCTTGTTTTGCTGATGCCGGCAGGTGAATTTACTTCTTCTCTGCCATGGTGGCCGGTGCTTCAAGTACACGATCAAAGCTTTTCATTTATTTTGATTCCATACATCATCGGTTTCGGGCAGCGGATTCAAGGATCACTGCCAATTGTGAGCATTCAAATTACGGCACGGCGTATTCTCATGCTTGGACTCGCTGTTGCTTTACTAGGTGCTGCAAGTATTTGGTTTGAGCCGATTGCATGGGGAGCTGTATTGATAGCGATTGTCGGAAGAGCTTTCCTCTCATGGAAACAGAGAGTCAATGACAATGCGGCTCCATTCTACTTCTCTAAGCGTAATCAAGGGCTGATGGTGCTGGGAATCATTCCGAATACACCTGCAGCTGATTTAAAGCTTGAGATCGGAGAAGTCATTACAAAGGTGAATGGAATTGAAGTCAAAACCGTTTCGGAATTTTACGAAGCCCTTCAAACCAATCGTGCTCTGACAAAGCTTGAGATCATTGGCTTGAATGGTCAGACAAGGTTTGAGAAACGCGCTTCTTACGAAGGGGAGCATCATCAGCTTGGCATCCTGTTTGTGAAGGATGATCCACAGCAAGAATCAACGGCGATTTCATCATAAAAAAAAGCTGCTAGAGATGGCAGCTTTTTTCTTTTGGGCGAGCTTCTTTTCCATAGGATTCGCCCCATTCACGCATAGCGAAGATGATGGGTTTTAAAGTATCTCCAAGAGAAGTGAGTGAATATTCGACACGAGGAGGGACCTCCTCATAGACTTTTCTGTGAACAACGCCGTCTTGTTCTAGCTCGCGCAATTGCAGCGTGAGAACACGCTGAGAAATTCTTGGCAGAAGCCGGCGTAATTCGTTGTATCGTTTTGGACCGCAAGTCAAATGATAAAGGATCACTCCTTTCCATTTTCCTCCTATTACACTCGTTGTGGTTGAAACGGGACAGCCATGATTGACAATACTGACTGGATTGGATGGTGCACTCATCTTTACACTCCTTTCTAAGACGAAATGGGTGATAAACGAACATGATTGTACCTAACGAACAAAAATGTGCGTACTTGAATCAATGGAAGCTTTTCTTTTACCATAGAGATATCACATCACACATTCGGGCTGTTTGTTTTATTATCATAACAATTTCTATATGGGAATGGAAAGAAATTGGATTGATGAAACTTCTCACCCTAATCGTTCACTAGAAAGGATGAATACCATGCGAGACAAAGAGCAATTAAAAAAAGAAATCATTGAGGCGTATGAATTCCGTCATGCGACAAAAGAGTTTGACCCGACGAAAAAGATTCCAGAAGATGACTTTGCGTTCATTTTAGAAACAGGAAGACTTTCCCCAAGCTCTGTCGGATTTGAGCCTTGGAAATTTCTCATCGTTCAAAATGAAGCATTTAGAGAGAAATTAAAAGAATATACATGGGGTGCGCAAAAGCAGCTTCCAACTGCCAGCCATTTTGTGATCATTTTGGCAAGAACAGACGCCCGGTATGATTCAGCATATGCAGAATACATCAACAAGGAAATCAAGGGAATGACAGACGAAACGTTTGAAATGGTAAAAGAACGCTACAAAGAATTCCAAGAGAATGATCTTCATTTGATGGAAAATGACCGTACGCTCTTCGATTGGGCTTCCAAACAAACGTATATTGCCCTTGGAAATATGATGACAGCCGCGGCACAAATCGGCATTGATTCATGCCCTGTTGAGGGATTCAGCTACGATGAGATTCATCGTATTCTTAAGGAAGAAGAATTACTTGAAGGTGGTCAGTACGACATCTCTGTCATGGCAGCCTTTGGGTATCGAGTCATTGAGCCAAAGCGCGGCAAAACGCGTCGTCCGATGGATGAAGTAGCCGTTTGGATTCGTTAAAAGAAAATGTCTGAAAAAGGCTGTTGACAATTGCGTGGTTAGTCAGTATATTTAAAAAATAAAATCTTTGATAAATAGACAAATTGACTATAAAACGCTTTGACTTGAGAATAGTAAATGAATATCCGTTTTCTAAGAGAGCTGCGGGGTGGTGCAACGCAGTAAAACGAATCATTGAACTCGCTCAAGGAGCGGCAAGACTGAATGAATAGTAAGTCTTTACGTGTGACCTACGTTATCGGGTTTCAAGTTGGATTCAGCTATGTCTGAATCAATAAGAGTGGTAACGCGGTTGCAAGGTCAGTCGTCTCTTCAAGGAGATGACTGGCCTTTTTATATGCTTTTATCTTATATTTGTCTGAAGATTCAAATTTAAAGGAGCTATAGAAAATGGAAAAGGAACATGTGCAGTTAAAACGAACAATGACGTCAAGGCATATCATGATGCTCGCACTTGGCGGTGCCATCGGTGCTGGTCTGTTTAAAGGAAGCAGTTCTGCCATTGATATCGCGGGTCCTGCTGTCATTTTGGCATATATGATTGGTGGTCTTATTTTATTATTTATTATGCAAGGACTTGCCGAAATGACGGTTGCACGACCTGGCGCTAGAACATTTCGTGATTTAATTGAACCTGTGTTAGGCAAATACCCCGCCTATTTCTTAGACTGGATCTATTGGAAAATGTGGGTGCTGAACATTGCAGCAGAAGCGATCGTGTCTGCAATCTTTATTCAGTACTGGTTCCCGCAAGTACCAATATGGACACTTGTGTTAATCATTTCACTTGTTGTGACATTGATCAATGTTTGTTCAGTCAAAATGTTTGCTGAGACAGAATACTGGTTAGCCTCTATAAAAATTGCTGTCATTCTTTTATTTATTATCATTGGGTTAACGATGCTGTTTGTCTCATTCGGACAGCATGCAGCACCGGGATTATCCAACTTAACCGACCACGGGGGATTTTTCACGAATGGAACGGGCGGCTTAATTGCCGCAATGCTGGTGGTCGTGTATTCATATGGGGGAACTGAAATGATTGGGGTCACATTAGCAGAAACAAAAAACCCTGAAAAAGTCATCCCAAAGGCCATTCAAAGTACATTTGTACGAATCATCGGTTTTTATGTACTTCCGTTCTTCATCATCGTCAGCTTGATTCCTTGGAATCAAGTAAACAATGAGCAAGTGAGTCCATTCGTCACGGTGTTTGCAACGATTGGTGTGCCATATGCAAGTGATATCATGAACGGGATTATTTTACTAGCGATCTTGTCTTCTATGAACTCTGGTCTGTATGCTTCTTCAAGGGTACTATTTACACAGGCGATGGATGGCCGTGTATGGAAGGGTTTTTCTAAGCTGTCGAAACAGCAGGTGCCAGTCAGAGCGATTCTAGTATGTACATCTACTTTGTATGCAGCCGTATTAATCTCTCTTTTTGTAGGAAGTCAAACCTTTAATTATTTAATGGGATCTTTAAGCTACACAGTCTTATTCATCTGGTTTATTATTGCTGTCGGGCATCTAAAGTCTCGAAGCGTAACAGCACCAGGAGGATATCGCGTCAAGCTGTATCCTTTCACGACATGGTTTTCTGTCATTGCGATCATTGCCATTTTTATTGGCGTAGTATCAACAACTCCGATCGTCCAAACCTTGGTCACAATGGGTATCTATCTCATCATCACTCTTTCTTTCTTCATCAATAGAAAGCGGTTTGAAACAGTTGTTTAATTTAAAAGCGTGCAGGACTTTTGAAGAAGGTCTGGCACGCTTTTTTAATAGTTTTATTGTTTGAACTGAAGCAATCGACTCTCCTTTTGAAAGGAATTGATGCATAAAAGTAGATGATCAAAAAGGGGCTGAAAATAGCTGTTCGAATTTAGACGACTGATGCACATATATGGATCAAGCGAATGACCCTACCTATAAAATCTAATTTGTTATATCAAAGGCAGGTCTTCATCGATCGGAGTATTTGGCAGCTGAATGATGGCTGTCGTACTGCATCCTGGCTCAGATTGAATATCGAACGTGCCATGATGTTTTTTCATGATTTGATAGACAATGGCTAGTCCAAGACCGGAGCCGCCATCTTTTCTCGTACGTGCCTTATTTACTCGGTAAAATCGCTCAGAAACATGTGGAAGGTCTTCTTTTGGAATGCCGTTGCCCTCATCTGTCACTCTCAATTCAGCCATATGCTGGTGAACTAGTAATTCAATCGAGATCGATTTTCCAGAGGGAGTGTAATGAATGGCATTGTCCAGTAAATTACGAACCACTTGTTGCAGCCGATCGCTATCGCCATACACAATACAATCCTCATCAAGTGTTCGTTTCAGATAAATGCCTTTTTGATTAGCGATAAATGCCATTTGATCAAGAACGTCATGAATCAGCTGTGCAAAGACAATTGGCTCCATCGTTAGTGGATAAGAATCACCTTCTAGCTGCGCAAGGTCTAAAAGATCGTGCACAAGCCGGCTTAAACGTGCGGCCTCATCCTGGATGATGTGCATTCCTTTTTTTTGATCAATGATCCCTTCTTCAATTCCTTCAGCATATCCTTTCATATAACTTAGCGGAGTCCGAAGTTCGTGAGAGACATTCGCAAGAAATTCCCTGCGGTGCTGCTCAACTTTTTCAAGGGTAGAAGACAGTTTGTTAAAGGAGCGGCTCAGCTGGTTTAACTCATCTCCGTTTTTGGTCACAGCCATACGTTTTGAAAAATCACCAGATTCCATTTCCATAGCAATTTCTTTCATTTGATTAATTGTCCGCACGACTTTATTGGAGCTTTTATATCCGATAAAGAAAATCAGGAGCAGGATCAATAAAATGGATATGCCAAGTGTCAATCTGATTTGGACAAAGGGTTCATACACATCCGATAAGGGCATGGATAGAAAAATTGTCCCCGATAGCTCATCTTTGCTTGAGAAAACAGGGATAGCGATGCCAAGAATATCTTGATGAAACTGTGAGTGTTCTCTAATCAGCACGACGGTTTCCCCTTGAAGGAGCTTTTGGCGTTCCTTGAACGTAATGAGATTATCATTTGTGTTCGTATCAAAAGGAATACCACTTGAAAGCTCCATTGGGTCATCTGTAAAAATAATGTTCGCCTGACTTGAGTCGTTTGCCCATTTTATTCTATCGGTAAAATACGTATCTTTCCCGTGTTTATGATAGATTTGTGCCAACTTTTTACCTTGTAAACTTAAGGAATCGATCTGTTTATCAATATATAAGTGCTGGTATAAGTAATAGGTAAGGGCAAGAGCTGAGGCAGCAACGATTCCGGTCACTACAAGGATTAAGAAGAGCACTTTCTTTTTAATCGATAAAGGCTTCATTCTTCCTCCTCAAACTTATAGCCGACACCCCAAACGGTTTTAATATGCCGTTCCGCTCCCTTTAATTTCAGTCGCAGCGTTTTGATATGTGTATCGACTGTTCGTAAAGAGCCGCTCGTGGAATGTGATTCCCACAATTTTTGATAGAGCTGTTCTCGTGAAAACACTTGGCCTTGATTGAGTAAAAGAAACATGAGTAAATCGAATTCTCTTCTAGTTAAATTAATGGGCTCCTGATGGATATAGACTTGTCTGCCATCCTGATCAATCTCCATGTCACCAATCTGTATTCGGCTGCGCTTTAGCGAAAGACCTCTAATTCGTCTCAAGGTTGTTTCAATTCTTGCTGCAAGCTCACGTAGACTGAAAGGCTTCATGATGTAGTCATCCGCACCAATTTCTAGACCTCTAATTCGATCCTCCTCATAACTTCTAGCTGTTAAGAATAAAATGGGGATTTGAGATGTTTGCCGAATACGCTGACAGACTTCAAATCCATCCATATCAGGCATCATGATATCCAGTACAACAAGGTCAACGGGTTCTTTTTCAAGCTGACGTAAGGCATCCATTCCATTATTAGCTGTGATGATGTGAAAGCCTTGTCTCTTTAAAAAGGATCCGATTAACTCAAGCATATCGAACTCATCGTCTACGATTAAAATATGCATTTGTTCTTTCATTTCTTTTCCTCCAACACGATAGCATAAGGTCCTGATGGGACATTCAGTCGATTTTTCATCATGAATGTATGTTTATCGATAATTGATACTGAATTGTCATCTAAGTTACTCACATATATTGATGTGGTATCAGCGGTGATATAATTCGGGTTTTGACCAGTTTCAACAGAAGCAAGCTGCTTATTTGTCTCTGTATCTACTTTGTACAGAGTATGATCTCCATGACAAAGTACATATAAAGTAGAAGAATTTTTCTCTGAAAAGAATGCAACGGGCATAACGCCTAGTTTCATTTCTCGCTGCTTTTTACCTGTTTTTGGGTCGTAAGAAAAAATGCTTTTATTTAAGGTACCTTGTTTACCGTGTCCACCGACCCAAATGGACTTTCCATCAAAATGAATACCAGAAGGCCGTTCAAGTACAGAGAACGTACGTATATGTTTTTGCTTCTCAATATCTATGACGGAGACAGTATGACTTTCTGCATTTAAAACAAATAAAGTACCTGAAGAAGAAAGTGTCATAGAAGAAGGTAACTTTCCGGTCTTCACAGTTGCTTTTATTTTTTTACGCTGCGTATCAATAAAATAAACGACATTTTTCTGTGTATCCGCTGCAATTAAGGTGTGAGAAGCTGCATCATATGTAAGAGAAGTCAGCCCTTTATTCACATCCATATAATCTGTTGCTGTACCTTTTTTTAAATTAATTTCGATAAGCGATTCTCGTTCTTTACTTGTTGCAATGATGACGTCTTTGTTGATTTGGATAAGGTCAGTGAGCGGATGTTTTAAATCAACGGAAGAGATCATTTTATTCTTTTGTAAATCAACTATTGAAAAGGAAGCTTTTTTTAATTGAGAGATGACCGCGATCGATTGAGAGCTGCCAGGTGGATTAAATTGCTGGTCTTTGCCACAGCCTGACAGGAATAATATTAGAGCTGATAAACAGATCAAAACATATTTTGCACGTTCCATTCTTCCGCTCCTTTGCGTCCTATATTTTCAAAAAGCATACCACAAAAATTGTGAAAAAAAATCGAAGTTATCAGTACTGGAAGAGATGAAAAACAGCTTTTAGGTGGGTGAACGGGGACAATTTCGATCGGAAGTTCCTTTTTTGTCTAGTCATATGGCTTTTTTTCATCTTTAAAAAAGGATTTTCAATATTTGATTACTGTACCCGCTCTAGCTTACAGTGATACAAATGATGAAAACTCCCCCGCTCTAAATCAACATAGAGCGCAGGGAGTCATTAGGCGGAATGCCCCGATGATGGAGAGGTGGAACTTGTTTTGACGCGTTGAGATAAAAGGAAACCAAGGATTCCTGCGCCCATTAATACAATAAATAAAGATTGGAAACCACTCATGATACCAATCAATGTCGATGAAATGATACTGCCAAAATATCGAAAGGTAGAGAAAATACCAGATGCCGAACCAGATAAGCTTTGATCAACAGCAGTTAAAGAAGCCATCTGCATACTGGTCATACCAATCCCTGATGAAATTCCACCTGCGATTAGTGTCACGATTAGCAGTGGTAAGGAGGGGTACTGACTCAGTGTAATTAACATGATGCCTGATAAAGTGAGGCAGAGAAATGAAAAGCGAATCATTTTTTTCGCGCCTTTTTTCGGATGAAGTCTAGCCCCTAGCAAACCGCTAAGAGACATACAAAGCGAAAATACCGATAGAATCATACCGCCTTGTGTATGAGAAAGGGCAAGTTGTTGTTCCATAAACAGCGGCATAATAAGAAGGATGGCGTACATGACAAAATTACTTAGCATGATCGACAGATTCGCATTTGTAAATGAACTGTTTTTAAATAGGGACAAATCGATGATCGGATTCTTTACTTTCCGTACATGTTTAAAGAATAAAGGAATCACAATCAATGCTAAAATGCCATAAATTAAATATTCATTTAGTAACTTGCTTTTTGTGCATAGAATGATTGTGGCAATTCCGATGGTTAAATACAATGAACCGATGATATCTACCCTTGCTTGTAAGCGTGTATGCTTTATGTTTGGAATGAGTAAAATACCGGTGACAAGTGTAAGAAACAGAAATGGGATATTCACTAAGAATATGGAATGCCAGTCAAAACTCTGAATGAGAATCGATCCAATAAAAGGTCCAAGTGCGGCACCAATACCAGCACCAAATCCAAAGTAACCCATTGTTTTAGACAGTTTTTCGGGTGATACTGTTGCACGAATCAATGCAATGCTATTCGGTGTTAAAATAGCCCCGCCAGCTGCTTGAATGGATCGAAAGATGATGAGAAATGCTAGATTAGGTGCTAAAGCACAGCCAATCGAGCCGATTAAAAAGAGTGTTACTCCGGTTAAATACATGCGGCGGTGTCCGTATATATCTCCTAACTTACCAGCGATAGGCTGAGTGACCGCCATGACAATAAGATAAATCGTGACAACCCAAGTAATGTTTGAAATGGATTGATCATAATAAGTTGATATGGATGATAGAGCGACTGCGATCATCGTTGAGTTGACCGGAACTAGTATAGCTCCAAGTAACAAAGAATAGATGATCAAGCTCTCTTTTTGTAACCTCAATGTGTATACCACCTTTTGTAAAAAAGAAGAATTCCACCCTTTAAGCGGGAGAAATTCCTCTCATGAAAATGTGTGTGTATGTCTCAATAAAATCATCTTTTTGTGTTAAAACGAGTTGAAAGTCTTGCTCTAGCTGCTGAATAAAAAAACCGAAATACGTACTAATGAAAATGTCTGCATAAATGTCTTCTTTTCCTTTTAAGACATGATGCTGAGCACTCATCTTTTTGAAATATTGTATCAGCATTTCCCTTAGTTCTTGAGGATAAATTTTTTCATGACTGGTCAAATCTTTAAACATAGCCGGTTCTCGCATGCTGATATAAATAAATTCTTTTTTTGAAGTTAAATCTTCAAGGAAATAGGAACCGAGAAACTTTAAATCGGTGTATAAATCGCCTTTAAATTCTGCTTCTAAGGTTTTCGTCGGTGTTGATTTCATTTTCATAATGGCAGCAATGACGCCGCGTTTGTTTTTAAAGTTGCGAAAAATAGTCGCTTCACTGACATTCGCTTTTGTGGCTATTTCTTTGGTTGTGGTTTTTTGATAGCCCTTTTCAGTTAATAAATCCATTGTTGCGCGAATGATTCGTTGATTTGTAGATTTTAACAAGCATACTCACCTCAGGTTATGAATGTGTTTGCAACAAAGTAAGTATACCGATAAAACCTATGACCGCCAATATGACCCAAAACGATAAAGTTAGACACGTGCATGCTGTTTTAATATCTGAATGCGTCCATTGCTACCATCTACTGTCACAAGGTCACCGGATTGAAGTGTTTCAGTCGCTATTCGGGTACCTAGGACAGCTGGCATCATATACTCTCTAGCGATAATAGCTGAATGAGACAAAATGCCTCCAGCATCGGTTATGACTGCTTTTGCATCTCTAAATAAGCTCGTCCATAAAGGTGTGGTTGTTTTGCAAACTAAAATATCATCCTTTTGAAATTGTGAGAATTCCTCAGCACATGTAATGACTTTTACTCTTCCAGAAACAATACCGCTAGATGCGCCAATTCCATAGATCATATCGTTTGTGTTATTTTCATTTTCTCTTAATGAACCGAGCATTTTTTCCACTTGGTGTAATTCAGCTTCAGTTGGGGTGCCCATATAAGCTGGTGGTTGAATGTCTTCATTTTCTTTCATTTCGATTTTTCTTTGTGCAATGACCGTATCGAATGTTGTAGACGTTGTGAGCGCTGTGTGTACCTCCTCATCGTAGAGATACCATAGATCTTCTTGATGAGGAATCGCTCCTTTTTGTACAAGAAGTTCGCCAATTTTTAATAGATATACTCTGGCTTTAGCATCTAACATGGCATCAATGTAGAAGTGATGATCATCACGGATATTAGCGGCCTGTAGGGCAAATTGATAAAGTGTCTCAAATTTTGTTTTAAACGCTTCATCCTTCACTTGGCTCATAAAATGTTCATATGTCTCTTGTCTTTTGATGACGGCTTGTGCAAATTCTTCATCAAAATCACATTGGTATTGAATGTTGTTTCTGATGATATCTAGTATAAACTCAGGGTTTTCCACCCATGTTTCTTCCGTAAGGTCATGACTTTTAACAGATCGCCAGCCATAGACTTGAAGAAACTCCTCTAATTCCAAAATGAAGTGTCTGCCTTTTTCCGAGTGATTGAGTGCATCAAGCAGCTCTGGGTTCTTTTCATGCTTCATAAATGCTTGATGAAGTTCAGGATCTTGAAGGACACTCTTTGCAAAATCAGAAAGCTTCTTGTCTGTTTCAAGAGATTTGTTCATCACGCCTATCAACATCTCATGCAGCAGGACCACTTGTGTTTGATCACCAGTATATGTCACAAGCATGTCTTCGATCATAGCCGATAGAATAACTTGTGGTATGACAATATCAAAATGATCATCGTAGGCTTGTATATAAAAAGCCTTTAATTCTTCGAAGCCGATGATGGCTTCTTTAATGGTCATAGGTTCCTTCATTTGGTGATCGAGTTTTTCGTAAAAGGGAAAGAAATTTTTCTCTAAAATCTCATACATACGTTCACTTAAATGCGGAAATAACTCAAATATGCGCTCATCAATAACTGGAGCAGCTTCTGCACTCGCTTCAGGCAGTGACGGTGCTGAGTACAGGTGGCCTCTATAAAGCTTGATATTTTTAATATTCAGATCAGGTACTTGATATTTTTCACCATTTTTCTTCATTCCGCTTTTTAATGCTGGGATGATCAGACTTGAAAAGAGAGGACTCGTTGGCCCAGGCATATGATCGTCCATTGAGATCCAGAAATCCTGCAGCTCATCTGGCTGCATTTGAAAAGAAGTACCCGCTGTTTCATCTGCTGCTTTTGAGAGGGCTGCGGTAATCGGCCTGGCTTGAAGTAAATAAAATGTGCCATTTGCTATTCCAAATTCGATATCGACGCTATGTCCATAAAGTGCTTCTACTTGTTTGGTGATTTGCGTGATTTCTACTAATTCGTCATCATTCAGGCAATATTGCCCAGCCATTTCCTCCGTTACTGACTGTTCAATGACACCTTCTTGATAAGGAATAATTTGCAGCTCTTTCGTTCCAAGTGATTTTTCAATAGAAAGTGTCTCTTTGTCTACAATAAATGTGTCTGGTGTCACAAGCCCGGAGACGATTGCTTCTCCTAGTCCGTAGCTTGCTGTCAGCATCATTTCATTTGTTTTTCCCGATACGGGATTCTCACTAAAGATGACTCCGGAGACGTCAGAATGGATCAATCCTTGAACGACAACAGCCATGAGCGGCATCTCTTCCTCGTTTTCATCCATCTCTTCCTTATATTCTGTCACTCTCGCTGCAAAATAAGAAGACCAGCATTCTTTGACAGCCTGTAAGAATTCTTCATTTGTTTTGATATTTAAATAGGTCTCGTACTGTCCTGCAAATGAGGCGCCTTCGAGATCTTCAGCAACAGAAGAGGATCGAACTGCAACTGAGGGATAAGTCTTCCGCAATGATTGAAAGGACGAAAGGAGTTCTGCTTCCATTTGAGAAGGAAACGATGCTTCTTTGATTTTGTTAGCAAGGTTTTGTTCAGTTGGATGCAGGTTGTGATATGAAAGAAAGCTTGAAAAGCTGTTGGTTTTGATAATAAATCCATCTGGGACTGGCAGTCCGTGATTGTTTAATTTAATTAAATTCAGGCCTTTTGCCCCTGCGAGTGCTGCGGATTCTTCAGCCGCATGAAATAAAACTGAATACATGGGAATGCCCCCTTATCCAAATAGCCAATGATTTGTATGTCTCTCTATAGTTTTTAAAATGATAGTGCGCACTATCATTTTAATCATAGGATGTATTGGATGTTACTGTCAAAGACGGAAAGACCTATCTTTACAAAGGGGACATTCTCACTAATTTCCTTCTATATCTATAACAAAAGTCTCCGAACAGAAAGAAAAATAGGTGAAATTGAAAACTGTGAATTGTTCAATATGCCAATCTTTACTATAATCAAGGAAGTAGACCAAGAAGAGGGAGGGTTTTTGTGATTACAAAAGCCATATTTGCACTTGTTTTTCCTTTCCTGCTCGTTATTTTATTTTCAAAGGTTACTTATAATCATTATGTGGGCATTGCATTAACAGCAGCGCTTTTATTTGCCTCGTACATGAAGGGCTATACAGAAACCTACTTTATTGTGGGATTAGATATAATTTCTTTAGTAGCTGGGGCATTATATATGGCTAAAAAAGAAATTGAAAAAAGAGAAAAGGCTGAAAAACATCATTGATGTCATCATCAAGAGCGTGCTAGGCCGAAAGGTGACGTTTTTTAAGCTGTGCTTACGAATTCTAGTGAGTGCAGCTTTCTTTTTGTGCTCTTTTTCTGCTCATCGAATATCTCTCACCAAAATGTTCCATACTGAAAGGAAGGTTTTCGTAAGAGGGTTATTTGCCATTGAAGAGAGGGTATGACTGTATTGGAAATAAAAATCAAGCAAGAGCCGAACTTTAGTTCGTATTTTTGTGTTCTTTTATGATAATATATTCATTAGATAGATTTCGTAACGAAACGGAGGCTTTGATGTGAGTGACCGCTTTGAATTAGTTTCTAACTATCAGCCCCAAGGAGATCAGCCGAAGGCGATTGAAAAGCTTGTTGAGGGGATCCATCAGGGGAAACAGCATCAAACGCTGTTAGGTGCTACAGGTACGGGAAAGACCTTTACTGTATCCAACCTGATCAAAGAAGTGAACAAACCGACACTTGTCATTGCGCATAACAAGACACTTGCCGGTCAGCTATACAGCGAGTTCAAGGAATTCTTTCCGAATAATGCTGTCGAATATTTTGTGAGTTACTATGATTATTACCAGCCAGAGGCGTATGTGCCTCAGACTGATACATTTATTGAAAAGGATGCCAGCATCAATGATGAGATTGATAAGCTGAGACACTCCGCTACTTCCTCGTTATTTGAGCGGAGAGATGTCATCATCATTGCCAGTGTGTCCTGTATTTATGGCTTAGGTTCGCCAGAAGAATACCGAGAGCTTGTGCTGTCTTTACGTACTGAAATGGAGATTGAACGCAATCAGCTTCTTCGTAAGCTGGTGGACATTCAGTATTCTCGTAATGATATAGATTTTCAGCGCGGAACCTTCAGAGTACGAGGAGACGTCGTTGAAATTTTTCCTGCTTCACGTGATGAGCATTGTATCAGAGTGGAGTTTTTCGGTGATGAAATTGAACGTATTCGTGAAGTGGATGCACTGACTGGAGAAATACTCGGTGATCGTGAACATGTGGCTATTTTCCCAGCATCTCACTTCGTCACAAGAGAAGAAAAAATGGAAAAAGCAATTATTAATATTGAACAAGAGCTTGAGGAGCAGCTCGAAAAGCTTCGAGATAATGGAAAATTGCTAGAAGCGCAGCGCCTTGAGCAGCGGACAAGATATGACCTTGAGATGATGAGAGAAATGGGCTTTTGTTCAGGAATCGAGAACTACTCAAGGCATCTGACCTTGCGCCCTCCTGGTTCAACACCTTACACATTGCTTGATTATTTCCCAGATGATTTTATGATTGTTGTCGATGAGTCACACGTGACGATCCCGCAAATCCGCGCGATGTACAACGGGGACCAAGCAAGAAAGCAAGTGTTGGTTGATCACGGATTCCGTCTGCCTTCAGCACTTGATAACAGACCGCTCACCTTTGATGAGTTTGAAAAGCATATCAACCATATTGTGCATGTATCTGCCACTCCTGGTCCTTATGAGCTTGAGAAAACCCCAGAGGTTGTGGAACAAATTATTCGTCCAACAGGTTTACTTGATCCAATCATTGAAGTGCGTCCGATTGAAGGTCAAATTGATGACTTAATTGGAGAAATTCATGCTCGGATTGAGAAAAATGAGCGTGTGCTCGTGACTACGCTGACGAAGAAAATGTCTGAGGATCTCACAGATTACTTAAAAGAGATCGGAATCAAGGTCAATTATCTGCATTCAGAAATTAAAACCCTTGAGCGGATTGAGATTATTCGAGATTTACGTCTCGGAAAATATGATGTGCTTGTGGGAATCAACCTTCTTCGTGAAGGACTGGATATTCCAGAGGTGTCGCTCGTGACGATTTTAGATGCGGATAAAGAAGGCTTTTTACGCTCTGAAAGATCCCTCATCCAGACGATTGGCCGTGCAGCGAGAAATTCAGAAGGCCGGGTCATTATGTATGCAGATAAAATGACCAAATCAATGGATATTGCGATTCAAGAAACGAAGCGCAGACGAGAGCAGCAAGAGGCGTATAATGAGAAATTTGGGATTACTCCGCAAACCATCCATAAGAAAATCAGAGATGCCATTAAGGCAACAAAGATACATGAGGAATCGGAAGAATATGAAACAAATGCAGCACCAAAGCTGTCAAAAATGAGCAAAAAAGAACGAGAAAAAGTGATCGAAAAGGTCGAGATGGAAATGAAAGATGCAGCAAAAGCGCTTGATTTTGAAAAAGCAGCAGAATTAAGAGATCTATTGCTAGAGCTAAAAGCGGAAGGATGATTGCCTGATGGCTATGGAACGAATAGAGGTGAAAGGTGCTAGAGCCCACAACCTTAAAAATATTGATGTGAATATCCCGCGTGACCAGCTAGTGGTCATCACGGGTTTATCTGGTTCAGGAAAATCGTCTCTTGCCTTTGATACCATTTATGCAGAGGGTCAGCGCAGGTACGTTGAATCTCTTTCAGCGTATGCGCGCCAATTTCTCGGTCAAATGGATAAACCGGATGTAGATGCCATTGAAGGTCTTTCCCCGGCGATTAGTATTGACCAGAAGACGACGAGCCGGAACCCTAGATCAACGGTTGGAACCGTTACTGAAATCTATGATTATTTACGTCTCTTGTATGCTCGAGTCGGGAAACCTATTTGTCCGATACATGGAATTGAAATTACGTCCCAAACGATTGAGCAGATGACAGATCGTATTTTAGAATATCCAGAAAGAACGAAATTGCAAGTGCTTGCTCCGGTTGTATCTGGCCGCAAAGGAACACATGTCAAAGTACTTGATCAAATTCGAAAGCAGGGCTATGTTCGAGTAAGAGTCGACGGAGAGATGGAAGATCTGTCAGAAGAGATCGAGCTTGAAAAGAACAAGAAGCATTCCATTGAAGTCGTGATTGACCGAATCGTGGTGAAGGAAGGCGTTGCGGCTCGGCTGTCTGACTCCCTTGAAACGGCGCTGCGACTAGGTGAAGGCCGTGTGATGATTGACGTGATTGGACAAGAAGAGCTGTTATTCAGTGAACATCATGCTTGTCCGCACTGCGGATTCTCTATTGGTGAGCTTGAGCCGAGAATGTTTTCATTTAATAGTCCTTTCGGTGCCTGCCCGAGCTGTGATGGGCTTGGCTCTAAACTAGAAGTTGACCCTGAGCTCGTCATTCCTAATAAGGATTTGACGTTACGACAGCATGCTATTGCCCCATGGGAGCCGCAAAGCTCACAATACTATCCTCAGCTTCTTGAGGCAGTATGTACACATTACGGCATCGACATGGACATTCCAGTGAAGGATATACCGTCGCATTTATTCGATAAAATTTTATATGGCAGCGGCTCTGAACGGATTTATTTTAAATATGAAAATGATTTTGGTCAGGTACGTGAAAATGAAATTGAATTTGAAGGCGTTCTTCGTAACATTGAGAGACGCTATAAGGAAACCAGCTCTGATTATATTCGTGAGCAAATGGAAAAATATATGGCCAATCAGCCATGTCCGACATGTAAAGGATATCGTCTGAAAAAAGAAACGCTTGCGGTTCTGATCAATGGCAAACATATCGGAGAAATCACTGATTTGTCTGTCTCTGATGCCCTTGATTTATATGGTGAAATCGAGTTGTCTGAGAAAGATTTGCAGATTGCCCAGCTCATTTTACGTGAAATCAAAGAACGATTGTCTTTCTTAAATAATGTGGGATTAGATTACCTCACATTGAGCCGGTCAGCGGGCACACTATCCGGCGGAGAGGCGCAGCGGATTCGTCTGGCGACTCAAATCGGGTCAAGGCTGACAGGTGTTCTTTATATATTAGATGAACCATCCATTGGTCTGCATCAGCGTGACAATGACCGGTTGATCGGGACATTGAAAAACATGCGTGACATCGGGAACACCCTCATTGTCGTAGAGCATGATGAGGATACGATGCTGGCCGCTGATTATTTGATTGATATTGGACCTGGAGCAGGAGTTCATGGAGGAGAAGTGATTTCAGCTGGGACGCCGGAAGAAGTCATGAAGGACAAGAAATCTTTAACAGGACAATATTTATCGGGTGAGAAATTTATTCCGCTGCCGATCGAAAGAAGAAAGCCTGACGGCCGCTACATTGAGATCAAAGGTGCAAAAGAAAACAACCTGAAAAACGTCAATGCGAAGTTTCCTCTAGGCGTCTTTACAGCTGTGACCGGTGTGTCCGGCTCAGGGAAAAGTACGCTTGTGAATGAAATTCTATTAAAATCACTTGCGCAAAAACTGCACAGAGCGAAGGCGAAGCCAGGACAGCACAAAGAGATCAAAGGAATGGATCACTTAGATAAGGTGATTGATATTGATCAATCTCCAATCGGCCGTACGCCGAGATCCAATCCAGCTACGTATACAGGCGTATTTGATGATGTGCGGGATGTGTTTGCACAAACCAATGAAGCAAAGGTACGAGGCTATAAAAAAGGCAGATTCAGCTTTAACGTCAAAGGCGGACGCTGTGAGGCGTGTCGTGGAGATGGCATTATTAAAATCGAAATGCACTTTTTACCTGATGTGTATGTGCCTTGTGAGGTGTGCCACGGGAAACGTTATAACCGCGAGACACTTGAGGTCACATATAAAGGGAAAAACATTGCCGATGTCCTTGAAATGACTGTGGAGGACGCACTCCAATTTTTCGAGAATATCCCGAAAATTAAGCGGAAACTTCAAACGATTTTTGATGTTGGGCTAGGATACATTACACTTGGACAGCCTGCGACGACATTGTCCGGGGGAGAGGCGCAGCGTGTGAAATTAGCATCTGAGCTTCACCGCCGTTCAAACGGAAGGTCTCTTTATATTTTAGACGAGCCGACAACAGGTCTGCATGTGGATGATATTGCCCGTTTATTAAAAGTGCTTCAGCGTTTGGTCGAAAACGGAGATACGGTGCTAGTGATTGAGCATAACCTTGATATTATCAAGGCTGCTGATTACCTCGTTGATCTCGGACCAGAGGGCGGTGCAGGCGGCGGAACGATCATTGCCTCTGGGACTCCTGAGCAGATTGCAAAAGAAGAAGCTTCTTACACTGGTCAATACTTGAAGCCTATTTTAGAACGAGACCGTGAACGAATGAAACAGTTGGTCAAAGAAACAGAAAGTGTAACGTCATCATAAAAAAACCCTCGTTAAGAGGGGTTTCAGATTGTTGACAAAGGGCTAAAATGATGTTTATTTTAGCCCTTTGTCTTCTTTTCAGTGTGATAGAAAACCTTTGAAGTCTAGGAAGGATGAGCACTGGCGCGGAGCGAATTTGACATTCGGGAGCACCAGCGCGCAGTCCTGACAAAAAATGCGAGGGTTTGCCTACACGCTGAAACCCCTCGTTAAGAGGGGTTTTTCTTTTATTGCGCATCTTCCTTCGGCATTAAATGACTGAGTTGCGTTAAATCCTTTAAAATATGGGTGCTGCTGCTGTCGAGCAGTACTTTTAAATAACGGATATCACCATACTTTGGATGAGACGGATGAATGGTCTCAAGCTCCCTGATCATATCGCTGTTCATGCTTTTCTGTTTCTGTATAAGGTCTAAAAGCGTTTGAGCCGTGTGGTTAGTATTATGATGATCTGTCAAAATAATTACCCCCTATAATGATAATCACCATCTTTTCAACATATTTTAAAGGGTAATCCGTGAAGAATCTATACTTAGGTGCAAAAAGATATAATTTGTGTCTAAGGTCATATGTAATTCGAATGATTTTGAAACTTTTGATACGCAATAAACGTATGAGTGAGAAAGGAATTTTCATCATGAAGGAGCGAATATATGAATAGAGATCAGTCGATCATTGCATCTATTTGTTATTTTAGTGTATTTTTTATGCCGTTTATTGTACCGATCGTGGCATATTTTGTAGTTGATCAAAAGGAAACGAAACGGCACGCGATGCGGGCATTGTGGTCACACCTTTTGCCAGTCGCAGCGTGCGTGATACTGGTTTTTGGATCTATCCCATTTTTATTGGCGACACAGGCAAGTGACTCACTTATTCCAGTGATCACGATGCTCATCTTGTCCTTTTTAGTCGCCATTGGCTTTTTGATCTCTGTCATTTGGAATATCATTCAAGGTATTAAAGTACTTCAATCCATCAAATCGTAGGAGGGCTTTGTATGAATGAAAAAGAACGCATTTTAAAATTAGTAGAAGACGGGACATTATCGGCAAAAGAAGCGATTACGCTGCTTGAAAAACTAGAAGAAAGTCAGTCTGTTTCATTAGAAAAGTCTACAGCTGATCACACCTTTCATGAAGAAAAAGTTGGCACAGAGAGCAAAGGAACTGGTACTGAAAATCTTGGTGCAAAGCTGTTTGGCTGGTTAGATTCTGCGGTGAAAAAGGTGAAAGACGTAGATCTTGATTTAAACTTTGGACAGTCGGTCGACGTTGAGCACATTTTTCAGTTCAAAGACGCCACGCTCTCTCATTTAGATATTCAATTGGCGAACGGCAGTCTCAATGTGATGCCTTGGGACGATGGGGATATTCGTGCAGAGTGCCATGCGAAAATCTACCGTGCAGAGGACGGAGAGCAGGCAAGACAGCAATTTCTCAATCAATTGGACTGCGGCCTGGAAGGGGATAAATTTTTTATACGGACCGAAAAGAAGACGATGAAAGTCAATGTCACTTTATATGTACCTCGTATCGAATACGATAAAATCAAGGTTAAACTGTTTAATGGTCCGATTCGCGGGGAAAAGCTAAAGACAAAAGAACTTGCTGCGAAAACCACCAATGGTGTTGTCTCTTTTGCCTCGTTACAGGCAGAAAAGGTCGGAATTGAAACAGCAAACGGACAAATTAAACTGGCGGATCACGAGTGTGGTATGATTGAAGTAGAAACCATCAATGGGCTCATTGACCTGCGCGGGAAAAGTGAATCAATTGATGCCCAAAGCTTTAACGGAAACATTGCTGTTCAGCTGTCGGATGAAAAGTGCCGTTCCATTTATGCGAAAACGACAACAGGCAGTGTGGACGTCCAGATCCCGCGTACGTGTGCAGTGACCGCTGAACTGAAAAGCAATCTTGGGTCTATTTCTCATGATTTGCTTGATGCAGAGATGATTAAAGAGAAAAATGAAACATTACAAAAAGAGAAAATGATCAAAGCCAATCAACAGGCAGTGAACAGTATATCCATTTTTGCAGAAACAAAAACAGGTTCAATTCAAGTAAAGCACCAATCAGACAAGGAGTGATTCTACATGAAGAAGCTTTATCGTTCAGCAACAGATAAAAAAATAGCGGGTGTTGTTGGTGGACTTGCCGAATACTTAAGTGTCGATGCATCCCTGCTTCGCATTTTAACGGTCATCATCGGATTTTTGACAGCATTTATGCCTATCTTCCTGGTCTACTTCATCTGGTATTTTGTTGTTCCGGAAGAAGGCACTAACTAAATGCTTAGATGGATCGTCAGTATTTTAGTAAATGCATTACTTTTAATCGTCATTGCTGGATATTTTGATTCAGGCATTCTGCCAGGGCTCGGAAGCGTATATATTGAAGGGTTTGGGGCAGCCATTGTCGCAAGTATCATTTTATCCTTGCTCAATATTTTAGTGAAGCCGTTTTTGATCATTTTAACGCTTCCAGTAACCGTCCTTTCACTAGGATTGTTCTTGTTTGTGATTAATGCCATCACATTGATGATGACATCGAGCTTTATGGGTGATAGTTTTAACATTGATGGGTTTGGAACGGCCATTTGGATGGCTGTCATTTTATCCATTTTCCATCTGTTGATACAAAAAGGAATTGTGGAGCCGTTAGCGAAAAAAAGCTAACGGTTTTTTTGTACCATTTTGTATCGTTTCTCCGTTTCATCTGTCATAAAAACTTCCTTCAGGAGACACAATATCCGAAGGAGGCGGTGCACGATGGTGAACGTGAGCAGACAAATCATGCTTTTATGTTTTTTTATCATTCTTTTTTGTTTCAATCAGCCTGCTTCAGCAGGGCCTTTTATTCAAACACAAGTCAATATACCGGACAAGCCTTTTTCTCCTTTTATCTTTGATCGATTTCATGTGGATGTCCGTCCAGTTCTAGGGGAAAAAAGCCGTGATCTCCAGTTTCGTGCGTCTATTACGGATCCGGAACAAATTTTGTCTGCGAACTTGTACTATAAACAAAGTGATGAACTAGGGTACCGTTTGATCCCAATGGAACGGTTACCAGGTATGAAGCCAGAATTTACAGCGAAAATTCCGCCAGATCAATTATGGAATTCAACCGTTCGTTACTATACAGAGTTTCTTACGCAAAAGTCCGTGATCAAAACGGCAGAACAATCTGTCCACTTAAATGGATTTGAAGAGGATCTTTCTCGCATTCCGGACTTAGTCATCACGGAAATTGTTGTCAATTCAAAGAATCGCAAAGGCAAAGATGCCTTTGAATTTATCGAGGTGTATAACACGACACATGAGCCAATCTCTCTTAAACATTATCAACTTCGCTACCGCAATCCTGCACAAGGAACTGAAATGGATGATGTGTATTCCTTTCACGCAAATCCAGTCACCATTTCACCTGGAAAACCTTATGTTTTCTGGCTGAGGAAAAAAGGGCAGGAGCATTTAACTGTAGCGGACTTCAATGCCATGTACAAAAGTCAATTAAAAGAGGGTGAGCATGTATCTGTCATCGAGAGCAAAGGGCTGTCCAACTCTAAATCTCGTCTTGTTTCAATCACAACAAATATAGGGGAGGAGATTTCTTCAGCAGCATTTCGTTTGAAGCCATCATGGTTTAGTGAGCATAAATCTTTGCTGTTTAAATATCCAATGGACGGTACTTCGCAAATGAAGCTGATCTCGAAAATTGAAGAAGAGCCTACGCCTGGAAAAGTGCTAAAAGCACAAATTCCATCTGAGAAAAAAGAAATTTCTCAAGATATCCATAAACCTGTGATTGAAGATATGACAGTGAGGAAACCAGTGAAACCAACTGAAAGCATAGAGATTAAAGCGGATGTACAGGATGATCAGGCCGTCAAAACCGTCAAGCTTCGCTATCGAACAAATCGGAAAGATGATTTCAAGGAAATACTGCTTCAAAAAGATCATAACGACCGGTTATTTCATCATATTATTTACTCACCCGAGTTGATTGGTAAAGAACAATTGGAATATCAGCTTGAAGCGTCAGACGGCGAAAATACAGCAATGACGATGAAAAAAATGATTGATGTGGAGCAGGTTAGCAAAGCCCACGGCCTTCGATTCAATGTAGAAGAAGGAGATACGGTTTCAGGATTATTTCCATTAAAGGCAACGTCTGATCGGAAAAAAAGCATTGAATTATTGATAGATGGAAAGCGGAATCAGCAAGTATTTTCTGCCCTTGAAGCAGATCCATATATCGCATTTGATGTCAAAGGGACAAATTTATATTTTAAAAATGGTGTGTCCATAGGTAAGCACTTACTTTCTATTTTTGATGATTCGACAAAAGTGTATCGTACCTATACAATGCCAATACCAGAAGCAGAGATGAAAAAAGCAGGTCCCCAAACGATCTCCTTCCATGCTGGAACGAAGTCTTCTCCAGTAGATCGGCTGCCTGGAGAGAATCACGATGATTTTGAATTAAAAAACGTCCGGATGATCCTGTCGAATGGAACACAAATTCCTCCAATCAATGCAAAGCCGCAAAAAGAATGGAAAATGGGAGACAGCGGTAACGCCAAAAAGGTAAGAATATTTCAATTTGAAATTTCAAAAGAAGCTTATGTTTCAACCTATATGAAGTGGGACACAAGAAGGCTGAAAGAGGGGCCACATTTGATTGAGGCCAAAACCTCAGACGAGCATGCATCTGTACATGTGAATGTCGATAACACAGGTCCGAAAATCAAGACCAACGTTCAAACAAAGGATCCATATAAAGGTGCCTTTACGTTAAAAGCAAAGGTAACGGATCGTTGGAGTGACATAGAGGAGATGAAGGCATATGTAGATGGCAAGCCAATTTCCTTGCCATATCAGACGTCCTCTAGCGAATTAAACCCTGGTGAGCACACATTGACAATTAAAGCAAAAGATGCCGCAGGGAACATGTCGACGTTGAAAAAAGAATTCAAAACGGTACATGAACACCCTGAGACACCAGAACGAGTAGCAGATAAGACGAAAATGAAATCGTCTAAGCAAACTGTGCTCACCAAGGATCCAACGAATGATAAGCTGGATTACTCCTTTTACCGTGCCTACCAATATACATCGCTGCATCCATCAATGAAGATTTTGAAATATGCAGCGGATACAGAACCGCCAAAAAGCTTTAACGAAAAAGGAGAAATGATCTTTTCTAATCAAGAAAGGAATCGCATTGCATTTGCTGATGGTAAGTCAGTTGAAACGAAGGATTTACATCGTTTTCCCTATCATCGTTTTCAAATCAAGGTTCATCAAGATGTACGTGAAAAGGATGTCGTCGAAGCGATGTGGAAAGGGAGTTCATTGTCAGGGAGAAAGGTGACCATGTATGCATGGAATCATCAGCAAGAAAAGTGGGATAAAATCACTCATCATTTTGCTAAAGATCAAAAAGAATTTTACCTGAAAGGACTGCTGTCAGTAAGACAGTACATGAAGAATCATACGTTTGATTTGCTTGTACAGGATGAAATCAGCAAAGCGCAAAAGCCATATAAGATGGTTTGGATGTCTGACACACAATATTATGCAAAGAGCTATCCTCATATCTTTAAACAAATGGTCGAGTGGATCCGAGACCAGAGGGAGAAGTTAAACATTCAATATGTGTTCCATACAGGTGACATTGTGGATGATTCAAAGGATAAACAATGGCATCGTGCCGATACGTTTATGCGTGTGTTAGATGAGCATCAGATTCCTTACGGTGTTTTAGCAGGAAATCATGATGTTCGACATAAGGACGGCTTATATGCGGAATATGGGAAATATTTCGGGGAGAAACGCTTTGCAAATAAACCTTACTATGGTGAATCCTATCAAAACAATCGAGGTCATTATGATCTCATCTCTGCCGGTGGCAATGATTATATGATGGTATACATGGGCTGGGGGATTAAGCAAGATGAAATTGATTGGTTAAACCGTGTGATTTCTGAGCATCCAGATCGCATCGTCATTTTAAATTTCCATGAGTATTTGTTGGTGAGTGGCAACCGCAGCCCGATTGGCGACCTCATCTTCCATCAGGTGGTGAAACGCCATCCCAATATTGTGGCAGTATTTAGCGGCCATTATCACGGAGCAAGCAGGAAAGTAGATGAGCTTGACGATGACCAGGATGGCAAAGTAGACCGGAAAGTATATCAAATACTCGCTGATTATCAGTCAGGACCTGAAGGTGGACAAGGGTTTATGAGGCTGATAACAGCCGATCAAGAAAAAAACCAGCTTCATTTTACGACGTACTCACCTTATATGAATCAAGAGCATTTCTATGATCCTAAAACGTATGGAGATCAGGATGAATTTTCAATTGATGTGGATTTGACGCCGAAAATGAAATCTGTTAAAACCAATTATTTTGAACTTAATGTCTACACAAATGTCCTGATAGGAGAGGCACGCGGTGTAAAAAGCGGCAAAAAAGCAAGCTTTGAGTGGAAAGGCTTAAGGCCAAATGAAGACTATTATTGGTACACTGTAGCAAAAGATCGTTTTCAAGGAAAAGCAATTTCGCCTATATGGAAAATTCATACAAAAGATGATCGTGAAGCAACATTTCTTAGGAAATAAAAAACAGTGCTCCTCCTTTTATGAGGGCACTGTTTATCTTTCCATTGTATGAATGAGCTTGTAACGATCCCCTCTATACACGGAGAGAACATACTCAAACGGAATGTCATTCTGAAAATAAGTCGTTCTTGCGATTGAGAGCACGGGATCGCCTGTTGAAATAGACAGCACGTGTGCTTCTTCCTTTGAAGCTACATTCGCTTCAAGCTCTTGTTTTGCATGAGCAATTGCAAGGCCTGTTTGAGTCTCTATATATTCATATATAGAGCCAGTTAAATGTTCCTTTGTTAAATCTCCTGCAAATGCTTCAGGGATATAGCTCGTTTCAATCGCCATCGGTTCATCATTTGCAAGGCGTATCCGTTTGAGTTCAAAGATAGCATCGCTATTTGACAGTTGTAAGACAGGCAGTAAGTGCTCTGGACATACGGTTTTTTTGAAGTCAATCAGCTGGCTTGAAGCTTTAAGCCCACGCTGGCGCATATCCTCTGTAAAGCTTGTTAAGCCTTGAAGCGGCTGTTCAAACTTTTTTCGGCTAACAAAGGTGCCTTTTCCTTTTTGTCGATACAAATATCCTTCGTTCACAAGGTTCGATAAGGCTTGTCTGACAGTCATTCGACTTATATCAAAGCGTTCGGCATATTCTCTTTCAGAAGGAATGAGTGTATCAGGTGCTAATGTTCCATCCTCAATCTGTTTTTTCAAGTTCTCCATAATCTGATGGTACATCGGAATAGGTGACTGCTTATCAATAAACATGTGAAAATCCTCTCGTGTTTAGCTTTAGCGTAGTGAACCAGCTTCTCGATCAATCAAAATTGTCACATCTTCATGAAGTTTCAGAGCAGATGCTGGGAAGTCTGGATGTATCTCAGTCTGTTCTAAATATTGTATCACTTTCGCTTTTGATTTTCCTGATGCAAGAAGGAGAATCTTTTTACTTGAAAGAATGCTTGCAATGCCCATGGTAATGGCATGTGTAGGCACCTTATCAATAGAAGAAAAGTATCTTGCATTGGCCTCCCGGGTGTTTTCATCTAGTTGCACGACATGAGTCTTTGAGTTAAATGGGGTACCGGGCTCGTTAAAACCGATATGTCCATTTTGACCGATTCCAAGAAGCTGAAGGTCGATGCCGCCTATATCTTGAATGAGCTGATCATATCTTAAGCATTCTTTTTCTAAATCAGGTGCAGCGCCATTTGGAAGGAAATACTGATCCTGAGGGAGATCAATATGATCAAATAAATGACGTTTCATGTAGGTCATATAACTATTTTCATGATCTGGATCAAGTCCTGCATATTCATCTAAGTTGACTGTTTTTGTTTGTTTGAAAGACAATTGGTGTGCTTGATGAAGGTGAATTAACTCTTGATATGTATCAAGAGGTGTACCGCCCGTTGCTAGGCCAAGTACTGCATCTGGTTTAGAAGCGATTGTGCGTGCGATAAGGGCTGCTGCTTCTTTTCCTAATTGTTCTTTATCTTCAAATTCGATGATCTTCATTAGTGGTTGGCCTCCTTTTTCTCAAAGACGATTTGTCCACGGCAGATCGTCATCATTAGTTCGCCAGATTGATCCCAAATCACAAGGTCTGCTTGTTTTCCAACTTCGATCGAACCGAGCTGCTGGTCAAGTCCTAGCTGAATGGCTGCATTGGTTGAGGTCATCTTCGCTATCTCTGTCCATTCACAATGTGTAATCTGTTTCATCCGTTTGACGCCATCTTTCATTCTCAGGATCGATCCTGCAAGTGTACCATCTGAGAGTAATGCTTTTTCGCCGCTGACTGTGACTGTTTGACCGCCAAATTCGTACGTCCCATTCCCGAGTCCTTTTGCGCGCATCGAATCTGTAATCATGATCAAACGATCACTTCCTTTTGCCAAATATGCAAGCTTGATGGAAAGTGGATGGGAGTGAATCCCATCTGTAATCAGCTCAGTATGAAGATTCTCGTTCGTAAGAGCAGCCCCAACAGCGTTTGGTTCACGATGTTGAAATGAACTCAGTGCATTATAAAGATGCGTGACATGGCGTGCACCATGATTAGCTGCTAATTCAATCATGTCATGATGGGCATTCGTATGTCCAATAGAAGGAATGATGTTTTTTTCTTGCAACAGAGAAAGAAAAGCAAAGTCAGGGTCTTCCTCAGGTGCAAACGTGACAATTCGAATAAGCTGTTGAGAAGCATCCAGCCATTTTTCAAAAAGAGGGAGATCGGGCTGCTTTATCCATTGAACAGGCTGTGCCCCTGCTTTATCTTTAGAAATAAAAGGACCTTCAAGATGGATACCTAAACATTGTGCCTGAACTCCTGCTTGTTCTTCATTATAATGTTTCCACTGAGCGACATTTTTAAGTGCTTGCTCAATCTCATGATGGTTTTGAGTGATGGTTGTTGCTAAAAAACTTGTCGTTCCTTCTGACGGTAAGTAGTCAGCGAGTGTATTCATGGCTTCTGATGTCGCATCCATCATGTCTGCTCCATATCCGCCATGGATGTGAATATCAATCATTCCGGGAAGTAAATAAAAGTTTTCCCGGGAAATATATACTTTTTCATAATTTCCTGTCGGTGGTGATGTTGAAATATAGTCAATCTTGCCGTCGCGTAAACCGACAAAACCGTTTGCAATCATTTCAGTCTTTGTCACAATATGAATATTGGAGAGCAATAAAGAGCTGCTCATGATTGTGCCCCCTTTAGTCATTGTCTTTGACTTAGTTTACCCTTTTTAAGTATAGTTGTCTATACCAGTGAAACAGATGAAACAGGATCAGGATAAAATACTGTTTTGGGATCATCATTGAAAGTGATAAAATAGAGCTGTATTTCTGAATCGCCTGTGATAAAAGGAGGAAGAAACGTGCCGAAAGTTCGTACGAAGGACATAATGGAACAATTTCATCTTGAACTGGTAAGTGGGGAAGAAGGGATTAATCGTCCCATTACAATCAGTGATCTTTCCAGACCAGGTATTGAAATGGCTGGTTATTTTACATATTACCCAAAAGAAAGAGTTCAACTTTTAGGGAAAACAGAGCTTTCTTTTTTTGAACAACTCCCAGAACGCGAACGAAAGCAGAGAATGATGTCTCTTTGTACAGATATTACCCCTGCAATTATTTTGTCACGAGATCGTGAAGTGCCGAAGGAATTAATTGAAGCTTCAAATGAAAATGGCGTCCCTGTGTTACGATCAAGCCTAAAAACGACAAGACTTTCGAGTCGGTTGACCAACTTTTTAGAAAGTAAGCTTGCACCAACGACCGCCATTCATGGCGTGCTCGTAGATGTATATGGTGTAGGTGTATTGTTAATTGGAAAAAGCGGAGTAGGAAAAAGTGAAACAGCCTTAGAATTAGTGAAGAGAGGACACAGGCTGGTCGCAGATGATTGCGTGGAAATCCGTCAAGAGGATCAGGATACGTTAGTTGGAAGCGCACCAGAGCTGATTGAACATCTTTTAGAAATCCGTGGACTAGGCATCATTAATGTGATGACCTTATTTGGAGCCGGTGCTGTCAGAAGCTATAAGAGAATTACGATTGTGATGAACCTTGAGCTTTGGGAACAAGGCAAACAGTACGATCGTTTAGGACTTGAAGAAGAGAAGATGCGAATCATCGATACAGATGTACCGAAGCTGACCATCCCTGTCCGGCCAGGACGAAACTTAGCGGTCATCATTGAGGTGGCTGCGATGAACTTCAGGTTAAAACGCATGGGACATAATGCGGCGGAACAATTTACAAGTAAACTTGCCGATGTCATTGAAGACAATGGCCAGGATGAATAGGAGTTGTCTATATGAACGAAGCGATTCAGCCAATTGATCCGATTGCTTTTCAGCTCGGACCTATTTCGGTTCATTGGTATGGTGTGATCATTGGGGTCGGAGCCTTGCTGGGACTCTGGCTCGCACTGAGAGAATGTGAGAAGAGAGGAATCAATAAAGATACGTTTATTGACTTAATCTTATTTGCGATTCCAATAGCCATTATTTGTGCACGAATTTATTATGTATCCTTCGAATGGGATTACTATCAGCAGCATCCAAATGAAATCATTAAGATTTGGAATGGCGGAATTGCTATTCATGGCGGGCTGATAGGTGCTGTGCTGACAGCGATCGTCTTTACAAAAGTGAAAAAGGTGTCCTTCTGGAAAATAGCCGATGTAGCAGCACCTAGTATTTTACTAGCGCAGGCAATTGGTCGCTGGGGGAACTTTATTAACCAGGAAGCGCATGGTGAGGCTGTTTCAAGAGCCTTTTTAGAGAATTTGCATCTGCCAGAGTTTATCATTAATCAAATGTATATTGATGGGACCTATTATCACCCAACGTTCTTATACGAATCATTATGGAATCTTGCCGGTGTTGTGATCTTGATTTTATTACGCAGAACATCGCTGCGCAGAGGCGAAATCTTCTTGTCTTATTTAATCTGGTATTCAATCGGTCGTTTCTTCATTGAAGGGATGAGAACGGACAGCTTGATGCTGACAGAACATCTACGAATCGCTCAAATGATTTCGATTGCCATTTTTGCAGTGGCTGTTCTGCTGATGATCTTTAGAAGAATGAAAGGATACGCATCGATTCCTTATAAAGAGAACAACTCATCGAATTAAGCAGGGGGGGATCAGAAGAGATGGGAGAGACATGGAAAAGCGGCTTAAAAGCAGGGCTATCGACAACTTGGACACTTGGAAAAGTCATCTTTCCGGTTACCATTCTCGTCAGTATCTTGCAGCATACGCCTGTTATGAATTGGATCATACAATTCATACGGCCATTTATGGGGTTGTTTGGTCTTTCAGGAGAAGCGGCCATTCCGCTTGTATTAGGAAATGTGCTGAACTTGTATGCGGGCATAGCCGCCATTCTGACACTAGATCTTCCTGTGAAGGAAGTGTTCATTTTGGCCGTGATGCTGTCCTTTTGCCATAACCTGATCATCGAATCGACAGTGGCAGCAAAGGTTGGACTCAGAGTGTCTATCATTTTGCTGGTCAGAATCAGCCTTGCTGTTATTTCGGCTATTGTCATTCATCTCGTTTGGCAGGGAGGCCAGGAGCCGGCACAATATGGACTGCTGACGGCAGCTCAGCCGGCTGATGTGCCTTCCAGCTGGTACATGATTGTCCTTCTCGCTTTACAAAAAGCCGTACTCGGTGTGGTCCAGCTCGCCTGTATCGTCATCCCTCTCATGATCATCATTCAATTCATGAGAGATTTAGGATGGCTCCATACGCTGTCTAAGTGGCTGTCTCCATTTACGAGAATGCTTGGAATGAAAGAAAATACGTCGATGACAATGGTAGCTGGATTAACCATCGGTCTGGCATACGGAGCCGGCGTGATGATGAAGGCAGTGGAAGAGGACGGCGTGAGTAAAAAGGATTTAACCCTTGCTTTCATTTTCCTTGTTGCCTGCCATGCAGTGGTCGAAGATACGCTGATATTTATTCCACTTGGGATTCCTGTGTGGCCGCTTCTTGTCATCCGTCTGATATCTGCTATTTTATTAACAGCTGCCATTAGCTATATTTGGCGGAAGCGGGAGCTTGCAGCTGTTAGAAAGGAAGCCATATGAACGAATCAACTATTAACACCGTGCTATTTGATTTAGATGGCACATTAATCAATACGAATGAATTAATTATTGCTTCATTTCAACATACGCTTGATCATTATTATCCTGGTCAGTACAGCCGTGAAGAGATCCTTCATTTCATTGGTCCATCATTGTTTGATACATTCTCTGCGATGGACCCTGAGCTAACGGATGATATGATTCAGATGTATCGAACGTTTAATCATCAACAGCATGATCTGCTTGTGACTGAATATGAGACTGTTTTAGATACATTGAAAGTCCTGCAGGATCAAGGATTTAAACTTGGGATAGTCACAACAAAAATACGTGATACGGTTTTAATGGGTTTGAAGCTGACAGGTTTAGAGCCATTCTTTGAGGTGATTGTGACGCTCGATGATGTCCAAAATGAGAAGCCGCATCCAGAACCTGTCCAGCTGGCATTATCCAAGCTTGGCAGTGATCCGCATGAAGCGGTGATGGTCGGCGATAATTATCACGATATTTTGTCTGGTCAAGCGGCAGGGACAAAAACAGCAGGTGTTGCTTGGACGATTAAGGGAGAAGAGGCCCTTTTAAAGCATCGCCCTGATTTCATGCTGAAGAAAATGAGTGATCTCCTGGCGATTGTTGGAGCTGATTGAGTTGAGAAAAACAGATCGTTATTCTGTAAAAGGGGTCAATTCGTTACGACAAGTCTATCGGACGGTTCCCTTTTTCAAAGTGGTGAAAAACTTTATTTTCATTCAAATAGCACGGTACACGCCTTTTATGGGAATGAAAAATTGGATATACCGAACCTTTCTTCGTATGAAGGTCGGCGAGGATACAGCGTTTGCCTTAATGGTCATGGTGGATCTCATGTTTCCTGAGAAAATCACGGTCGGTCGAAATAGTGTGATTGGCTATAACACGACCATCTTGTCCCATGAGTATTTGATTAAAGAATACAGACTTGGGGAAGTCTATATTGGTGATGAAGTCTTAATTGGAGCCAATTCAACCATTTTACCTGGTGTAACCATTGGGGATGGGGCGATCGTATCGGCTGGTACACTTGTTCATAAGGATGTTCCAGCGGGCTCATTTGTTGGAGGAAATCCAATGCGCATGATTTATACGAAAGAAGAAATGAAAGCACGTCAATCTACGTCTGCTGAGTAGCTCGGCAGACTTTTTTGTTGACAATATGTTATGGTGTAACTATAATGATTACAACAGAGGTGAGAAAACATGAAAATCAGCAGCAGATTCACTGTCGCTGTCCATATTCTGGCCTTGCTATCACTTGAAAAAGGATCATTACAGACATCGGAGGATATCGCGGGAAGTGTGAATACAAACCCAGTGGTCATCCGCCGCATTATGAGTAAATTAAAAAAAGCAGGCCTAATCTCAACGAGTCTTGGCAAAGGTGGTTCTCAGTTGAACCGCAGTGAAGACGACATCACGCTGCTTGATGTGTATAAAGCGGTTGAAGTCGTGGATGAGGGAGAGTTGTTTCAAATCCATGAAAGCCCAAATCCTGACTGTCCGATCGGTGCAAATATTCAGGCTGTGCTTGAGTTAATCTTGTGCCGCGCTCAAAGTGCGATGGAGCAAGTGCTTGCTGAGATCAAATTAAGTGAACTAACGCATTTGTTAATCAAAAAAATTGGATGATTATTCAATTTTTTTTACCTCTGTTGTAACTATAATTGTTACACCTTTATTTATTAAATAAAATCATTTTACAGGAGGAATTCATATGAAGATTGGTATTATTGGCGCTACAGGTAAAGCAGGACAGGAAATTGTAAAAGAGGCTCAATCTAGAGGACATGAAGTGACAGCCATCGTTCGAGATGCACAAAAGGTGACAGATTCATCCGTAGCTGTTATCGAGAAGGATGTGTTTCATTTACAAGCAGAAGACATCAAAGGCTTTGATGTCATCGTCAATGCATTTGGTGCACCTGCTGGACAAGAGCACCTTCACGTAGAGGCTGGGAAAAAGCTTATTGATATTTTGAAAGAGGTACCCGATACGCGTTTAATCGTTGTGGGCGGAGCAGGCAGTCTATTTGTTGATGAGGCTCAAACAACAAGACTTGTTGATACACCAGAATTTCCAAAGGAGTATGTGGCGACTGCTTCACAGCAAGGTGAAAACCTAAAAGATCTTCAACAGACCGAAGGATTAAAATGGACTTTCCTCAGCCCTGCTGCATTCTTTGACCCAGAAGGCAAACGCACAGGTTCTTATGTGAAAGGGAAAGACCAGCTGATTGTCAATTCTAAAGGTGACAGCTATGTGAGCTATGCCGACTACGCCATTGCCCTTGTCGATGAAATTGAGCAGGCTGCCCATGTTGGAGAACGTTTTACCGTTGTATCTGAAGCAGAATAAGTCGTTTCACTGCCGCTAAAAACGATGAGTGAGAAGTCTAACGATCAAGAATTATCTCTCATTTTTACTAAAAAAAGGTTGAATACTTCATTGTAGGCGGAGGAGTAATGACAGCTGCAAAGCTTGAAGACCGCCTGAAGGAAATACTAGAAAGATCATCATGAAAAAAACATCCTCTATACGGCTAGAGGATGTTTTTTCATGTTTTCAATGAGAAAGGTGTTCTACGCTTTAATGATAATCGCCTGCCGGCCCATCTGTTCCCAAGAATCCTCAAACTGATTGCGATCGACTTTTTGATTCTTTTCACCGTATGGGTTATTTAGGTAGACATGTTCCTTGTCATAGCCCGTGATGACCACGCTATGCATATTAAAGCTCACATCTATTTTGCCATTTGGTGTATTCCATGTTTCGATGTTATCTATTTTGTCGAAGGTGGATGTGGTAATCACCCAAACAGGATACCCTTTTTCAAGTGATTGATAGATGCCCTTTTTGACAGGTTTTCCACTTAAATCGACGACTTGAGCGCCCGCATATTTTTTCGCAAGCTGATAAATAGGTTCATGGTAAACACCAAGACCTGGTCCATTCTCCATATCGCCTACAAACCCGTCATGCGGGTCTCCTTTTAAGCCATTTTCATAATTGAGCGGAACACGTTTGATTTCATTTGCCAATGCGTCTTTTGTCACTTGCTCATAGCCGCTGTAATGAAGAAGCATCGCTAAGCTTGTGACTTCGCATCCATTATAAAGCTTTGGGGCATCCATTTGATTGTAGAGGATGACATCCATGGCTTTTTTGCTTCCTTTTAAAGAAGAATATGTGTTGTCTGTTTTTTTCGTTGATCGTGTTTCTTCAGCTGCGAGTGCCGTATCGTTTTCTTTTTCTTTGGCTGCTTCGTGTGGTGAAGCTGCCTTCTTGACTTGGTCGATTTGTGTCACGTATATAAAGCCGAAATAAACAAGGCATGCGCACAACAAAGTTAAGATTAATGTCTGGATGAACTTCACTGTAATCTCCTGTGTTATTCAATATTTTTAAGTATTATATCACGTTCTTTTATCAAACATGCAGAAAAGGGACAGGTGTCACTTGAATGTAATAATTCCACAAATTTTTCATGAAAATAGAGAGAAAATAAAAATGATTGATTTAATTACTTTATTTTGTTAGCATATTATCATATTAGCGAACTAAAGGATTCGGAATTTTTTGTTTTAATGTGTTGGAGGTGCAGAAGAGCATGTTTATGTTTGAGAAACCATATGGTATGCGGGATTCATTACCAGGGTTGTATGAGACGAAGAAAAAAGTGAGACATTCATTAACAGAGGTCATGAATGGCTGGGGTTATCGTTTGATGGAGACACCAACGCTTGAATTTTACGATACAGTCGGTGTTCAATCGGCGATTACAGATACACAGCTCTTTAAGCTTTTAGATCAGAACGGGCAAACCCTTGTACTCAGACCTGATATGACGGGACCTATTGCGAGAGTGGCGGCTTCAAAGCTTCATGAACAGGCGTATCCGCTTCGCGTTGGGTATGCGGCCAATGTGTTCCGGGCGCAGGAAAGAGAAGGCGGAAGGCCATCAGAATTTGAGCAGGTCGGAATTGAGTTGATTGGTGATGGGTCGATTAGTGCAGATGCTGAAGTGATCGCGCTTGTCGTATTTGCATTAAAAAATGCCGGGCTAAAGTCCTTCAAAATCGCGATCGGGCATGTCGCTTTAGCAGAGACGTTATTTGTAGATGTATTGGGAAATACAGAGCGTGCAAACGTCCTCCGCCGATTCTTATATGAAAAGAATTATGTAGGATACCGCCAGCATGTGAAGCAATTGCCACTCTCCTCCATCGATAAAACGAGGCTGTTACAGCTTTTAGAGTTAAGAGGCGGCCAGGAAGTCACAGAGCGGGCAAAGGAAATCGTCGTTTCACAAGAGGGAAAAGAGGTGCTCACACAGTTAAAATCGCTTTGGGAAACACTTGAAGATTACGGCTGTACAGAATATATCCGTTTAGATTTAAGCATGGTGAGTCATATGAGCTACTACACGGGCATTTTGTTTGAAGTATTTGCAGATCATGTTGGGTCAGTCATCGGAAGTGGCGGCAGATATGACCAATTGCTGGCTCATTTTGATGCACCTGCACCAGCTACAGGATTCGGACTTCGATTAGACCGTCTGCTTGAAGCGCTTGATGCAAAAGAAATCAATGAGCCGCAGGAGGCAGTGATTTTTAGTAAAGAACAACGGCTGGAGGCTTTTGCTTTTGCAGAAAAGGAGCGGTCAAAAGGGAAAAAGATCGTCCTGCAAGACTTAGCAGGGATTGAAAATATTGACGCGATGACCAAGGCATTTGAGCAGGTGACTTATTTTATCGGCGCTAGAAAGGGAGAGTCAAATGGGTAAAGTGTTGACGATGGCGATGCCAAAGGGCCGGATATTTGAAGAAGCAGCTGGGTTGTTAAGACAGGCGGGATATCAGCTGCCAGAGGAATTCGAGGATTCAAGAAAGTTAATCATTGATGTACCGGAAGAAAACCTCCGCTTTATTTTAGCGAAGCCAATGGATGTGACGACTTATGTAGAGCACGGTGTAGCAGATGTTGGCATTGCAGGGAAGGATGTTATGCTCGAAGAAGCTCGTGATGTGTACGAAGTGCTCGATTTAAACATCAGCAAATGCCATTTAGCGGTTGCCGGATTACCGGGAGCCAGCTGGGGCGGTGTCGCGCCGCGTGTGGCAACAAAGTACCCAAATGTCGCATCTTCCTATTTTAGAGAACAAGGGGAGCAGGTGGAGATCATTAAGCTGAATGGTTCAATTGAATTAGCACCGCTCATCGGACTCGCCGATCGTATTGTTGACATTGTCTCTACAGGTCAAACACTCAAGGAAAATGGACTTGTTGAAACGGAGCATATTTGTGATATTACGTCACGGTTTATTGTCAATCCTGTGAGCTATCGGATGAAGGATGCGGTGATCGATGAAATGGCGCAGCGCCTTGCAAGAATCATTGAAGGGGAGGAAACATCATGAACATCACCTATATACAAGAAGGTGAGACAGAGACACTCTCACTCAAGCGGACTTTAGATACAGGCACGGAAGAGCAGCGCCTGGCTGTTCAGCGCATTATACAAGAAGTGAGGTTAAATGGTGATCAAGCGGTACAATCTTTTACAAAGCAATTTGATGGAGTGCTGCTTGAAGATCCGCTTGTCACAGAGGAGGAAATGACAAAAGCCTCCGAACGCATGGACCCAGCCATGATTCAGGTGATCCAAACGGCTATCCGTCATATTCGCACATACCATGAGCGTCAGCTGACATCCTCTTGGTTTTATCACCAGCAGGATGGCTCGATGCTCGGACAAAAGGTGACACCGCTCGATGCAGTCGGTGTGTATGTCCCCGGCGGAACAGCTGCTTATCCATCATCTGTTTTAATGAATGTGATTCCGGCGCTTGTCGCTGGTGTTGAGCGAATTGTCCTTGTGACACCCCCAGGGAAAGATGGGCATCTTTCAGATGCTGTACTCGTTGCTGCAAAGGAGCTCGGTATTTCTGAGATGTATAAAATGGGCGGTGCGCAGGCGATTGCGGCACTTGCCTATGGAACAGAAAGCATCCAGTCTGTTGATAAAATCACAGGTCCAGGCAACATATATGTAGCCCTGGCAAAGCGGGAAGTATTTGGCCTAGTAGACATTGATATGATTGCCGGTCCAAGTGAAATTGCGGTTCTAGCAGACGATACGGCATCGGCACATGAGGTAGCGGCTGATTTACTTTCGCAGGCAGAACATGATGCGCTGGCATCTAGTGTTTTGGTGACACCGTCTAAGACACTTGCTGAAAACGTGCAGGCTGAGGTGCAAGCGCAGCTGGACACCTTGCCAAGAAAATCAATCGCCGCACAATCCATACAAAATCATGGCCGTATATACGTGACAGATTCCATGGATCGTGCAGTAGACGTCGTCAACCAGTTAGCGCCAGAGCATTTAGAAGTGCTGACAGCATATCCAGAATCACTTCTTGGTCAAATCAAGCATGCAGGGGCGATTTTTTTAGGGCGTTATAGCCCTGAGCCGGTGGGAGATTATTTTGCAGGACCAAATCACGTGCTGCCAACCAACGGAACAGCTAGATTCTCCAGCCCGCTTGGTGTGACTGATTTTCAAAAGAAAACGAGCATTATTTCATATAGTCAAGAAGCCTTTGAGACACACAGGGATAGCATTGCGGCTTTTGCCAGATTAGAAGGGCTCGAAGCGCATGCAAGGTCGATTGAATCGAGAAAGCGGGAGGAATCGTCATGAGACAGGCGGAAACAGCGAGACAAACAAATGAAACGAATATTTCGTTAGCGTTAGAGATTGATGGGGAAGGAAAAGCAGATATTCAAACAGATGTCCCTTTTATGACACACATGCTTGATTTATTTACGAAGCATGGACACTTTAATTTGACCGTCGATGCGAAAGGAGATACGGATGTTGATGATCACCACACAACAGAAGATATCGGCATCGTGCTTGGGCAAATGTTTAAGGAAGCGTTAGGTGATAAAAAGGGAATTAAGCGGTATGGCTCCAGCTTTGTTCCGATGGATGAAACGCTTGCCCAGGTCGTGGTCGACTTAAGCAATCGCCCTCATTTGGAAATGAGAGCGGCCTTTCCAAGTCAAAAGGTCGGTACCTTTGATACAGAGCTCGTGCATGAGTTTCTTTGGAAGTTTGCGCTAGAAGCTCGTATAAATCTTCATGTGATTGTTCACTACGGAACCAATACGCACCATATAATTGAAGCCATTTTTAAAGCGATGGCACGTGCCCTAGATGAGGCAACAACCATTGATCCACGTGTGAAAGGGATTCCTTCGACAAAGGGGATGCTCTAATGATCGGAGTCATTGATTACGGAATGGGAAATTTGTTCAGCGTATCAAAAGCACTGGAACGAGCAGGTGCCAGTTATATCGTCTCCTCTGATGTGGAGGAGCTCAAAAAGGCAGATGCTTATATTTTGCCTGGGGTCGGTTCGTTTCGTGATGCGATGCAGCTGTTAAAACAGACAGGACTTGAAGAGTTTATCCACCAAGTTGTGCAGGAAGGAAAGCTGCTATTTGGTATTTGTCTCGGGATGCAGCTGTTATTTGAAGAAAGTGAAGAGGCAGGACGTACGAAAGGTTTGGGGCTGTTAAAAGGGCGTGTCGTTCTTTTAAAGGATCGCGACCAGGATGGGCAAAGGCTGAAGGTGCCTCATATGGGGTGGAATGAGCTCACATTTCATCAGCCCTCCCCATTGTTTGATGGTGTACCGGAAGGATTTGCGTACTTTGTTCACTCTTATTATGTAAGTGATATGAATCCAAAAGAGCAATTAGCAAGTGCGGATTATGGCGTTCAAGTACCAGCAGTTGTCGGCAAGGGGAATGTGCTTGGCGCACAGTTTCACCCTGAAAAAAGCAGTACAACGGGAATGGCGCTGCTCAAACAATTTATTCAATTAGCAAACGAACAGAGGGTGAACAAATGAGTGAATTTACATTGTATCCAGCGATTGATATGAGAGATGGCAAATGTGTACGGCTTGTGCAAGGAGATTATGATCAAGAAACCATTTATGGAGATTCGCCGCTTGATATGGCTGCGCGGTTTGCAAATGAAGGAGCAAAGTGGATTCATCTCGTTGACCTAGATGGTGCGAAAGCAGGGAATCGCGTCAATCATGAGCATGTACTGGCGATTGCTTCATCCTTAGATGTGAATGTACAAATTGGCGGCGGCATTCGGACTGAAGAAGACGTTGCCTTTTATATAAACAATGGTGTAGCTAGAGTCATCCTTGGCAGCTCCGCTGTTTCTAATCCCGCCTTTGTGAAAAAAATGCTTGCGCAATATGGGGAGAAAATAGCGATTGGGATCGATGCGCGAAATGGCTTTGTATCGACTGAGGGGTGGCTTGAAACGTCGAAAGTGAAGGCGGAGGAACTCGGCAAAGAATTGGCAAAGGAAGGCGCGGAGGTCTTTATTTTCACGGATATTCAAATGGATGGCATGCTGTCTGGCCCCAATGTGGAAAGTACAGTTCGCTTAGCGGAAGCTACCGGCAAACAAGTCATTGCTTCAGGTGGTGTAAGCGCGCTAGCTGATCTTCAAAAGCTGTCAGCACAAAAACAGTCAGGTGTTTCTGGTGCGATCATTGGAAAGGCCCTTTACACGAAGCGGTTTACTTTAGCTGAAGCAATTGAAGGGCTTGACCGCGTATGATGACAAAACGAATCATTCCATGTCTCGATGTGAAGGAAGGGCGTGTGGTCAAAGGGGTGCAATTCCTCGGCTTAAAGGATGCTGGTGATCCGGTAGAATTAGCGCAGATGTATGATGAGGAAGGGGCGGATGAACTCGTCTTTCTTGATATTTCTGCCTCTCATGAAGGCCGGAAAACGATGGTGGATGTGGTCAAGCAAGTGGCGTCCACTCTTGCCATCCCTTTTACGGTAGGCGGCGGGATTAACCACCTTGATGACATGAAGCGCATATTAAGAGCGGGTGCAGACAAAGTATCTGTGAACACAGCGGCAGTTTTAAGACCAGAACTGATTTCAGAAGGCGCCGATTTCTTTGGTTCCCAGTGCATCGTCGTCGCAATAGATGCAAAGTACGATGAAGAGAAAAAAGAGTACATGGTCTACACACACGGAGGGCGCCGTCAAACGGATATAGAGGTCAGCGATTGGGCAAAAGAAGCCGTGCTGAGGGGAGCAGGAGAGATTTTACTGACAAGTATGGATGCCGACGGTGAGAAAACAGGCTTTGATCATCGATTAACAAAGCTTGTGTCAGAAGCCGTCACCGTGCCTGTCATTGCCTCGGGAGGCGCTGGCAATGCCCAGCATATGCTGGAGGCATTTACAAAAGGAGAAGCTGATGCAGCATTAGCAGCCTCCATTTTCCATTATAAAGAGACTTCAATTCAAGAAGTAAAAACATACTTGAGAGAACACGGGGTGAAGGTCAGATGAAACAGGCAAACGAATTATCCTTTAATGAGGCAGGCCTGATACCTGCAATTGTACAGGATGCTCAAAGTAAGGAAGTATTGACATTGGCGTATATGAATCAAGAATCCTATGAAAAAACACTGGAGACAGGGGAAACATGGTTTTACAGCCGGTCGAGAAACGAGCTTTGGCACAAAGGCGCCACATCTGGACATACTCAGCGAGTCACATCCATTCGATATGACTGTGACAAAGATGCTCTGCTTGTTCTTGTCACACCAAGTGGACCAGCCTGCCATACTGGCAGCTATAGCTGCTTTTCGGAAGAAGGCGTGAAGCTTCAAACGGAAGAGCAGGATCGTTTTGCGATTTTAAATGAACTTGAACAGGTGATTGCAAAACGTCAGACAGAAATGCCAGAAGGCGCTTATACAACCTATCTATTTGAAAAAGGGGTCGATAAAATCCTAAAAAAGGTAGGGGAAGAAGCGTCAGAGGTCATCATTGCAGCGAAAAACCGGGATCAAGAAGAATTGAAGTGGGAAACAGCCGATCTCCTGTATCATCTGCTTGTGTTATTACGTGAACAGCAATTGCCGCTTGATGAGGTATTAAAAGTATTAAAAAAGCGTCATCAAGGTGAGTGAAAAGCCGGGGGCACCTCTGGCTTTTTGTTTTTGAGTGAAAAACAAATCCTTCCTTTTCTTTTGTTCTATGTGACGACTCGTGAAGTATGTTATACTACACACGGTACACTGTTCGAAATGGAGGGTATCGGTGAGTAAATACACTTCTCAAAATAATCACACACAAGTCGTCCAGCTATTCCAAGATGGGCATTACTTTTTTCATAAAGGTCTAAAAGCTTATAGAGAAAGAAATCTATCTAAAGCGAGTAAGCTGATACAGCGGGCTATCGTACTTGAGCCTGAAAATGTAGAAATGCTATCACAGCTTGCCATTATTTATACTGAAATGGGTCATTACCAACAATCAAATGAACTGCTTGATTTCATACTTGAACATATCGATGAAAACATGTCTGAGTGTCACTATTTTAAAGCCAATAATTATGCGAATCTAGGACTCTTTCAAGAGGCATATAAGTCAGCTACTGCCTATGCTTCATTGGAAGAGAACGGGGAATTTGCAGATGAAAATGACGATCTCCTCGACCTGCTCGATATGAGCGACGAAGAGGACGAAGATTTTCCTTACGATCAGGATGACCTGATTGTCAAGCAGGATCAAGCGAATCACTTGCTAGAAAGCGGCAGGCTTGATGAAGCCATTGAAATGCTGGAACAGATGATTGTTGAGTATCCAGAATTTTGGTCAGCGTATAATAATCTCGCTTTGGCCTATTTTTATTCTGGTCAAATCCATCAGGCGAAAGAGATGTTGAACCGGGTTCTTCATGAAAATCCGGGTAATCTGCATGCCCTTTGCAACCAGCTTGTCTTCTATCATTATGAAAAAGAAGAAGAAAAGGTCAATACGTTAGCGAAGCAATTAACGCACGTGTATCCAATATTAAGTGAACAGCGTTATAAGCTTGGCGCAACATTTGCCCTAGTTGGAGAATTTGAATGGGCCTTTAAATGGCTTTATTCTTTGTACAAAACAGGCTTTCAGGGAGATAGTACATTTTTATACTGGCTCGCAAGCGCAGCTTATTATACAGGCCACAAAACGCTTGCACAAACGGTTTGGAATAAGATGGTCGAAGAAGATATCGATGCAGATGAAATCAAGCCGTGGCAGGATAAACCCGAGGAGACTGAGCCAATGGTCTCCATTGAGGAGCGGCTGACTGCGTACTATGTGAGCAAACAAAAAGGGGAACGTGACGTTCTTCAATCTGTCCTTGATGCACACGCAGCGAAAACAGCCTTCGAACAGCAATTCATCGAACTGCTCTTATACGAAGATGAAATGGAAGTGCGGTCGTTTTCAGAAGATGCGGTTTTCGCAAAACAGGCGGCATCCAGCTTGGAAGAAGCTGTTCAGCCTGACAGCCATATGCCTTATTTTTGGTTATTCCATATTATTCAGCAGGCACGTGCTTCTGGCGTAGATAAGAAAAATGCGCCTGCATGGGCAGCAGCATCTTATTATTTATGGATGCAGGAGCAAGAAGGATCAGTTGTGAGCAAAAAAGAGATTGCAGCCTCTTTTCAAATCAGCGTTCAAACACTGTCTAAATATGAACAAGTCATTTGTACGTTAATTGATTAAATAGGTAAATAGATTCAGCAGATTGCAGCATGGCCGAAAAGGTCATGCTTTTTTCTTGGATAAAAAGGTGGGATTTGCAAGGATTTGGCGAAGTATGACAATCACGACATGTTTTTGAAACATAAATGTAATAAAAATATTAGCTCATTTTGTCGATGTCTCATGTATAATGAAAATCGTGGATTAAAACAAAGACATATATTTAGATATTTTACTATACATAATGAAACACCTAGTGATAGAAACAATCTGGTCAACATCTGACTGATCAATCAGGAAGAAAGACATAGATAGCACAGATTGGCCGCAGAGAATTTGCTGCTTTCTCATGTCGCTTGGAAATTGTCAAAGGAGGAACTATTCGTGAAAAAGTTTATTACTTTCGGTTTAGCTTCGGTCATCGGAGCGAGCAGTTTATTTATCCCATTTACTCATGAAGCAAACGCACAGAACTTTGAACAAAAGAAACAAGAGCTGGACAGCAAGCAATCTGAGGTCAACAAAAACCTTCAAAAGAAAAAAGATGAGCTTTCAAAGCTTGAAGCAAAACAAGAGGCACTTGCACTAAAGCTAAAAGAAATTGACGAGAAAGCTTTAAAAACAAGTGATCAAATCGAAGAAAAACAAAAAGAAAATGAAAAAACAAAAAAAGAAATCAAAGCACTGAAACAAGAAATTGCTGATACTGAAAAACGTATTGAAGATAGAAACAAGTTCTTGAAAAAGCGTGTACGTGCGCTTCAAGAAAGCGGCGGTTCTACGAAATACATAGATGTATTACTAGGAGCGAAAAGCTTTAGCGATTTCATCAGCCGTGCAGGTGCAGTATCTACACTCATCAACGCAGACAGCGAAATCATTAAAGAGCAAGAAAAAGACAAAGCTGAGCTTCAAAAGTCTGAAAACGAATTAAACACAAAGCTTGAAGATGTTCAAAAGACACTTGCAAAGCTTGAAACGCTTCAAACAGACTTGAATAAACAGCTTGATGAAAAAGACAAGCTATTCAAGCAAGTGAAAAAGCAAAAGGGAAGTGCATCTTCTGAAATCAGCGAGTTAAACAGTGAGGCTAACAGCATTGCATCTGAAAAAGACGCAACAATCGCTGCTCAAAAACAAGCTGAAAAAGAAGCGAGAGAAGCAGCTCAAAAAGCAAAAGAAGAAAAAGCACAAAGACAACAGCAGCGTCAAGCGAGTGTTCAAGCGGAAGACAACAGCTCAACTAACGACAGCAGCCCGTCTTCAAATAACAGTAACAGTGGATCTTCAAATAATAATAACAACAGCAGTTCACCAAGCAAGAAGCCATCTTCTGGCGGTGGATCACCTGTCAGCAGTAACGTAGGCGGAATCGAAGGGGCAATCAGCACAGGTTCTACCATCGTTGGACAATCTCCGTATAAATGGGGCGGCGGCAGATCACAAGCCGATATTGATGCACGTCGTTTTGACTGTTCTTCATTCGTTCGCTGGGCATTCGCATCAGCAGGCATCAACCTTGGACCAGTTGGCGGTACAACAACAGATACGCTTGTAGGTAAAGGAAGAGCTGTAAGTGCATCTGACATGAAACGCGGAGACCTTGTGTTCTTTGATACGTATAAAGTAAATGGACACGTTGGTATTTACTTAGGAAACGGTACATTCTTGAACGATAACAGCTCTCGCGGTGTTTCAGTTGACTCTATGAGCAATGTTTACTGGAAAAAAGCATTCAATGGCGTTGTGAGAAGAGTCGTTGAATAAATCGTTACTTACTATATAACCGTAAACAGGCTTCCTTAAACAGCAGTTTAAGGAAGCTTTTTCTTTTTTTGAAGATATGAGCAAATGATTCGCTTATTATCCGCAGATTTAATAGGATATGGGTAAGGAATAAAAGTAAGAGTGGAATTGATGCTCTCTGTCATGAATGGAAGCATCACCCAAGGGCATTCTAATAAGAAATGCTAGCAGCAATTGAAGAGGGAGTGACAGTTGTGTCAGAAGAAAAAATCTACGATACGATCATCATTGGAGCGGGACCTGCCGGAATGACAGCCGCTGTTTATACATCACGGGGAAATCTTTCAACATTGATGATTGAAAGAGGGATTCCAGGCGGTCAAATGGCAAATACGGAAGATGTCGAGAACTATCCTGGCTTTGAAAGCATTTTAGGGCCAGAACTTTCAAATAAAATGTTTGAGCATGCGAAGAAATTCGGTGCTGAGTATGCATATGGCGATATCAAAGAAATCGTAGACGGTGAAGAGTACAAAATCGTCAGAGCCGGTTCAAAAGAATACAAAGGACGCTCTGTCATTATTGCGGCAGGTGCTGAATACAAAAAAATCGGTGCACCAGGTGAAAAAGAACTTGGCGGCCGGGGCGTCTCTTACTGTGCAGTATGTGACGGTGCTTTCTTTAAAAACAAAGAGCTCGTGGTCATTGGCGGCGGAGACTCTGCGGTAGAAGAGGGTGTATACCTCACACGCTTTGCGTCAAAAGTAACGATCGTTCATAGACGCGATAAACTTCGTGCACAAAGCATTTTACAAGCGCGTGCTTTTGATAATGAAAAAATCGACTTCATGTGGAACAAAACCGTTAAACAAATTAATGAAGAAAACGGTAAAGTCGGCAGTGTGACCTTGATTGATACGGTGACTGGTGAAGAAGAAGACTTTAAAACAGACGGCGTCTTTATCTATATCGGGATGCTCCCACTATCTAAACCATTTGAAAATCTCGGCATTACAAATGAAGAAGGATATATCGAGACAAACGAAAGAATGGAAACAAGAGTGGAAGGCATTTTCGCCGCTGGTGACATTCGTGAAAAAACACTACGTCAAATTGTGACAGCAACAGGTGACGGAAGTATTGCCGCACAAAGCGCACAGCATTATGTAGAAGAGCTTGCTGAAAAGCTGAAAGCAGCGAAATAAATGGCTGTCGTAAATCCTTAATATAGCGTCATGGGCTTTTAACTGGAATGTAACACGGGTGAAATAATTATCCGTTATGATAAAACTAGTAATTGACCCCCTTTTATAAGGAATACATGTTTGGCACGGATGAGAATCCGTGTCCTTTTTTTTGCTTAAAATCAGAAATTCATGAGATGTTCACAAATGACGCATGGAGAACCATTAGATGCTGTAAAATAAAGAGTAGAGAAATTGCGCGCCACCTCTTTCAGACGAAATCCGGTCTGTTTTCGGTGAAGAAAGGGCATGTTCATTGTGAGAGTCAGGATGAACCTGTATAATAAGTTAAAGACATAAAAGAGTAGGTGACAGCTGATGCAACGAGTAACCAATTGTGTGCTGCATCACGAAGATCAAGTTCTCTTGCTGCAAAAGCCAAGACGGGGCTGGTGGGTAGCGCCGGGCGGCAAAATGGAAAGCGGAGAATCGGTCAAGGATTCAGTCGTTCGAGAGTATAGAGAAGAAACAGGAATTTATATTTTAAATCCTCAGTTAAAAGGTGTTTTTACCTTTATCATAAAAGAAGGCGATCAAATCGTTCAAGAGTGGATGATGTTCACCTTTATGGCAGATTCATTTACTGGAAAAAACGTGACAGAGTCAGAGGAAGGCATTTTAAAGTGGCATGAAGTAAAAGATGTGCCTCATTTACCGATGGCTCCAGGAGATTCCCATATTCTTGATTTCATGCTAAAGGGAAAAGGACTTCTGCACGGTACTTTTACGTATACACCTGATTTTGAATTGATTGCTTATCGGTTAGATCCTCAAGGAGACTAATACATGAACCGTTTTCATAAAGAAGGAGAGGAAGCAGGCATGAATACGAACAAACAAGAAGATATTCAGCTTGTGATTATTACAGGAATGTCAGGTGCGGGGAAAACCGTTGCCATTCAAAGCTTTGAAGACTTAGGTTACTTCTGTGTAGATAACTTGCCGCCATCACTTTTACCGAAGTTCCTAGAGCTCATGAAGGAATCGAATTCTAAGATGAGCAAGGTCGCCCTTGTGATGGATTTACGCGGACGAGAATTCTTTGACAGCTTAATTGCAGCTTTAGATGAAATGAGTGATCTTGGCTGGATCACACCAAGAATATTATTTCTAGATTCAAACGATAAGGTGCTTGTCTCAAGATACAAAGAAACGAGACGTTCGCATCCCCTTGCGACAACAGGTTTGCCCCTCGAAGGAATCGCAATGGAACGCGACCTGTTAGAAGAGTTAAAAGGCCGGGCTCAAATGATTTTTGATACATCGGATTTAAAACCAAAACAGCTTCGAGAAAAAATTGTCGCGCACTTTGCCACGAACCAAGGGCAGGTGTTTACAGTGAATGTGATGTCCTTCGGTTTTAAATACGGTCTGCCGATTGATGCTGATCTTGTATTTGATGTGAGATTTCTGCCGAATCCTTACTATATTGAGAGCATGCGTCCACAGACTGGAAACGATGAAGAAGTGCGCTCTTATGTAATGAAATGGAGCGAGACACAAAAATTCACAGAGAAATTAATTGACCTTCTCAGCTTTATGCTTCCGTCCTATAAACGAGAAGGAAAAAGTCAGCTTGTGATCGCTATTGGCTGTACAGGCGGACAGCACCGATCAGTGACGCTAGCTAACTACTTATCGGAGTATTTTAAAAATGACTACTACACTCATGTCACTCACCGGGACATTGAAAAGAGAAGCAGAAAATAGATGACGACACTTCCAAAGGTGGTCATTCTTGGTGGGGGCACTGGCTTATCTGTTTTGCTCAGAGGGCTAAAAACAAAGCCAGTGGACATTACCGCTATTGTAACGGTTGCTGATGACGGAGGCAGCTCAGGCAGACTGCGGCATGATTTGAATATTCCGCCTCCAGGCGATATTCGAAATGTCCTTGCAGCTCTCTCTGATGTTGAACCGCTTGTAGAAGACTTATTTCAGCACCGTTTTAACAAAGGGAATGACTTAACAGGCCACTCTCTTGGCAACCTCATTCTTGCGGCCATGACAAATATAACCGGTGATTTTTTTCATGCCGTCACAGAAATGAGCAAGGTCTTAAATGTGAGAGGAAAAGTCTTGCCAGCAGCGAATTCAAGTGTTGTACTTCATGCTGAATTAGAAAACGGGCAAGTGGTGACAGGAGAATCAAAAATCCCAACCTACGGTGAGCGAATTAAACGAGTGTTCCTCACACCCGATACGATTGAACCGCTCCCAGAATCGATTCAAGTCATTCGTGAAGCTGATTTGATCGTGATTGGGCCAGGCAGCTTGTATACGAGTATCCTGCCAAACTTGCTTGTACCGCATATTGGCGAAGAAGTGATTCGCTCGAAGGCGAAAAAAGTGTATATTTGCAATGTCATGACGCAGCCAGGGGAAACGCTTTCCTACAGTGCAGCTGATCATGTGCAGGCATTAAATGATCATATGGTTCGTCCATTTATCGATACCATTTTTGTGAACAATAAAGAAATTCCAGAAGAGATCAAAGCAAAATATGCAGAAGAACAGGCACAGCCTGTACAGTTCGACACAGATGTACTCAAGGCAATGGGACTGGAAGTCATCCCTGGGGAAATCATTACATATGACCAGCATGTGATTCGTCACGACACGCTGAAAGTAGCCTCGCTGCTTGTCGACCTGCTGCATAAGAAAAAATAGGAATGGGGGTGGCAAGGATGTCATTTGCATCCGAAACAAAAAAAGAGCTGACTAATCTGGACGTGAAGGACTGCTGCACAAAAGCAGAGCTTTCTGCCCTCATCCGTATGAACGGTTCATTATCTTTCTCTAATCGAAAATTAATTCTAGATATACAGACAGAGAACGCAGCCATCGCAAGACGGATTTATACGCTGCTGAAAAAGAAATATGATGTCACAGTCGAGCTGCTCGTTCGTAAGAAAATGAGATTAAAAAAGAATAATGTGTATATTGTCAGACTGGTAGAACGAGCGAAAACCATTTTAGAGGATTTGAAAATATTAGGTGAGCAATTTGTATTTGAGCGCAATATTTCAGAAGAGCTTGTAAAGAAAAGATGCTGCAAGCGCTCCTATATGAGAGGTGCTTTTTTAGCAGGCGGTTCTGTGAATAATCCAGAAACGTCTTCCTATCACCTTGAGATTTTTTCACTATATAAAGAACACAATGATGCCCTTTGTGAGCTGATGAATCAATTTCAACTCAACAGTAAAACACTTGAGCGTAAAAAAGGATACATCACGTATATGAAAGAAGCCGAAAAAATTACCGAATTCTTAAGCGTTGTAGGTGCGCATAATTCACTTCTTCGCTTCGAAGACGTTCGGATCGTCCGTGATATGCGAAATTCCGTGAACCGGCTCGTCAATTGTGAAACAGCAAACTTAAATAAAACGATTGGTGCATCACTGCGCCAGGTCGAGAACATTCAATTCATTGATGAAAAAATTGGACTTGATGCCCTGCCGGATAAGCTGCGTGAAATTGCAAAACTGCGAGTCGACTATCAAGAGGTCACGCTAAAGGAACTGGGAGAAATGGTGGAAAGCGGCAAGATCAGCAAATCAGGCATTAACCACCGCTTAAGAAAGCTAGATCAAATTGCAGAACAATTACGAAACGGACAAGCTGTTACACTCAAATAGGAGAATGAAAAAGGGAGGCAGATCATATGGTGGAAAAAACGGTCACCATCCAGTTAAAAACAGGCTTGCAGGCACGTCCCGCTGCTTTGTTCGTACAAGAAGCCAATCGCTTTGGGGCTGAAATTTTTCTAGAGAAGGACGGAAAAAAAGTCAATGCGAAGAGCATTATGGGTCTCATGAGCCTTGCGATCAGCTCTGGGGTCACTGTCACACTGATAGCAGATGGTGCGGATGAACAAGAAGCCATTGATGCGTTAACGGATTTTATCAATCAAGAAAACTGAGTCTCTTCACAGACTCAGTTTTTTTAGAAGGGAATGAATATGATGCAATCAGCATTTTTACAGAAGATCGGATACGAAGGCCAGTCCATCACCTTTGATGACCTGCCTGTATTATTAAAAAAGATGGCCTACACCTTTCCATTTGAAAATAGATCTGTGCTGAACAAACAATCCTATGCCTTGAATCAAGAGGGGTTGAAGCAGCATCTTCTTGAAGGAGAAAGAGGAGGTCTTTGCTACGATCTCAATCCTCTCTTATATTATGTGTTAAAAGAGGCAGGGCTTGCTGTACAGCTCGTTCAAGGGACCGTGTATAACAAAGAAGCGTGCACATGGGCAATTGATGGCACGCACGTAGCCATGACGTTGAACCATCACAACGAACGCTTCCTTATTGATGCGGGATTTGGTGTGAATTTACCTCTTCAGCCTGTACCTTTTACAGAAGAATGGGTGGAAGGAGCGTCTATTCGGTTTCGAGTCAAAGAAGAGGAAACCGAAAAAGGAACGCATCTGCTCCAATTAGATAAGGGGGAAGGCGCTGAAACAGGCTATGCTTTCACATTGGAAGAGGTGAGCGAGCCTACTTTGGTCCAAATGAGACATGAGATTTATGAAAATGAAGCCTCTCCTTTTAACAAAAGACCGCTTGCGTCAAAGCTCACACCAACAGGACGTGTAGTCGTCACCGAGGATCATGTCACCACACATGAACATGAAGAAGTGTCGAAAAAACCGCTGCCACTGCCTTTTGAGGAATACGTGAAAACTCTTTTGCCGTAAGCAGCATCAAAAAAACAGCCCTAGGTCAAATGGGGCTGTTTTTTTGATTGATTATCGAATACGTGTGAAAGTTGCATAATGGTCTGTTGTTTTGTAAATGAGCCAGTCACTTGAATACACGAGGCGGTCAGCATTTCGGAAGCCAGAGACGTAGTTGATATCTGCCTCACGCCATGTTCGGCCGCTTGCTGAAGGAAGACGTCCCTCCCGGTTAGAGAAAACATCTCCACCGATGCTTTTACCTGGGGCAACCTCTGCTAGATTTCCCTTTGATGCCACCCATCCAAGAGCACTTGCTTGTGATTTTGTGATGTAGTTATCAGGCAGTCGTTTGTAGCGAATTAAATAATCTGCTACACCATCAAACGTATTAATGACGGCAAGGGTATGAACATCTGATGTAAGTTGAATAGTAGCTGTTTCATTTGTGGCGGTCTGTGTAAGAGGTGTTTCGGCATAGGCTTGCTGCGGAATAAAACCAGAAAACAGAATAGCAGCGATCAGAGCAAACATAGTAAAAACCGAACTGATTTTTTTCATCTTCATCCTCCTATTAAGGAAATCGGATGCTGTCCTCTTGATGCTTGTCTACCTCATATTATAGCACCCGAACATGAAGGAAATGTAAAGAAACAGGTTCTTTGCTAAAATGAGGCTTTTTTCCTGATAACCTTCTGATGAAATAAATAAAAAGACGCAGCTCCGAATCCTGCGTCTTTTCCGATTAAGATGAAGCAAGCTCCTTCACAATATCAACAGGGGCTTTGCCATCAATTCCATGAATCACATTATGAATGGCTCGTTTCAGCATAAGATCCCGTGTTGTTTCAGTAGCAGAACCGATGTGAGGAGCAAGGGTGACATTGTTCATTTCTTTGAAAGGATGATTCTCCTGAAGCGGTTCCTGCTCAAACACATCAAGACCTGCGCCTTTGATCCATCCCTCCTGAAGCGCTTGAATGAGGCTTTTTTCATCCACTGTTTTCCCGCGTGAGATGTTTACAAATAAAGCCGTTTGCTTCATTAACTTCAATTCCCGTTCTCCAATCATATGATACGTTTCATTGGTCAGCGGTGTAATCAACACAATGATATCGGCTTGCTTTAGCAGGTCATCAAGTGTGCAATATAAAGCGCCATATGCTGATTCAGCCTTTTCATTCCGGCTGCGGTTATGATACAGGACGTTCATATCAAAACCATGTGCGGCTCGTTTGGCTACTTGCTCTCCGATTCGTCCCATGCCAATAATGCCAAGCGTTTGATGATGGACATCGATGCCAAAGATATCTTCTTCCTGTACAAATTTCGTCCATTTCCCCTCGCGGATAAAACGATCAAGCTCGGCAATTCTTCGCGCAGAGGAAAGAATGAGTGAAAATGCAAGGTCAGCAACAGTATGATCGAGTGTATGAGGCGTGTGTGTACCAATTACGCCTCTTTGCCTCATCAATTCTATATCGAAATTGTCATAGCCAACAGAGTTATTGCTCACTACTTTGAGTTTTGGTGCGTGATCTAATAGCTCTTGATCGATTTTCGTTCCAGACGTTAAAAGACCATCAGCATGCTGCAGTTTTTGAAATAAAGTATCTTTTGGAATGGGGTCTTTGGATTGCCACACCTCGTATGTACAATGTTCCTTTAGTATTTCCTCAAATGAAGCAGGTAATGGTTTGGCGACAAAAATGTGTGGTTTCACTGTCAACTCGCTCCTTTCACATGATCATCTTACTCCTTTTATTATAAAGCAACCATTTCGGCTGAACACGTTTGAAGGTTATCTGCTCAATATTTAATATACTAAAATAACGGAAAAGAGAGACATTTTCTTAGTGAAAAAGTATATTCATATGCCATCTGATCCATTTTTTACATCGATAAGAGTCAGCTAATGGGAGATGTGACATATGAAAAAGCCTGATTTTCTGAGAGATTATCTGACAAACTGGAAAATAGATCGAGATTTTTTGATAGAAAAATGATTATATTTGAAACGTATTAAACGGGAAGGTCGTTTTCTACTAAACCATTTCATCGTCTTTTGGCGATCTGAGAACGATAGATTGAAAGGAAGACCGCGTCTCCCTTACGTTGAAGCGGAAAATAGAGAAAATGATGACTTTTTTTCTCATCGTTTTCTCATTTTTTTCTTTTTTTTCTATCATTTTTCTTCTCTATGCTTGAGAACACACGAAAGAAAAGGGGGACAGGCAGGGACTTACGTGACTTATAAAAAGATGGGAGATGGCAAGATGGGATCAAAATTAGAACAGATTCTTCAGCACAATTCAGAGTTCGTACAAGAGAGACATTATGAGCCTTACAAAGCGGGGAAATTTCCCGAAAAGAAACTGGTCATATTAACTTGTATGGATACACGTCTTTTGGAATTATTGCCGCAATCCATGGGGCTGCGCAACGGTGATGCCAAGATCATTAAAAATGCGGGCGCCATTGTAACTCATCCGTTCGGCAGTGTGATGAGGAGTATTCTACTAGCCATCTATGAGCTAAAGGCAGAAGAGGTATGCATTGTAGGACATCATGAATGCGGAATGGCAGGTCTTGCGGCAGATCCTTTACTTGAAAAGGCGAAAGCACGCGGCATTGAAGAGAAATGTTTGAGCATTGTGAAAAACTCAGGAGTTGATTTAAAGGGGTGGCTGACAGGCTTTGATTCGGTTGAAGAGAGCGTGTCCCGAAGTGTGAAATTGGTCAAAGAGCATCCATTGATGCCAAGTGATGTGGCTGTTCATGGACTAGTCATTCATCCAGCAACGGGAAAGCTGGATGTTGTTGTGAAAGATAAACAGATTGACGCGCAGTATACCTAAATCATCTACACATACTTGAAGGAGGCCAACACATACCATGCGTTTTTATGGAAGATTTGAAGGATATGATTCATCAAAGTTTAGACGCGATTTAATCGCTGGGCTTGTCGTGGGCGTTGTGGCAATTCCTTTAGGCATGGCTTTTGCCATTGCATCTGGTGTCGGACCAGAATATGGATTATACACAGTCATCGTTGCCGGCATTTTGATTTCATTGTTTGGTGGTTCAAAGTATCAGATCGGCGGGCCGACTGGGGCGTTTGTTCCGATTTTATTTGGTATCGTCAGCCAGTACGGTATTGAAAACTTGCTCATTGCCGGTTTTATGGCAGGCTGTATGCTTGTATTATTCGGAATATTCAAACTAGGAAAGCTCATGAAATTTATTCCTCGTCCGGTTATCATCGGCTTTACTGCTGGCATTGCTGTCATTATTTTTTCAGGGCAGATTGCCAACTTCCTCGGGTTAAAGGGTGTTGAAAAGCATGAAAGCTTTTTCCTCAATATGAGAGAAATTGTGGTCCATCTCGGTACCGCAAACAGTCTTTCCATCATCACAGCCGTTATTGGGCTCATCGTGATTGTGGCGGCTCAAAAATACATTCCCAAAATACCTGGTGCTCTATTAGGTCTATTGGCTTCAACGTTTCTAGCTGTTCTCTTTTTCCAAGGACAAGTTGAAACGATTGGCTCGGCATATGGGGAAATTCCTCGTCAGCTGCCAAGCTTCGCTTTTCCTGAATTAACGATTGAAAAAATGATATACCTCCTGCCTCCAGCGATTGTCATTGCACTTTTAGGCGGAGTGGAGTCAATCTTGTCAGCTATGGTTGCTGATAATATGAAAGGCTCAAAGCATGACAGCAATAAGGAGCTTGTCGGACAAGGGATCGCCAATATGGCGGCACCGCTATTCGGAGGAATTCCGGCGACTGGTGCGATTGCCCGTACGGCAACAAACATCAAAAATGGTGGAGCAAGCCCGATTTCTGGTGTTGTGCATGGCGTCGTCGTGCTGCTCATCTTAATGCTGTTTGCGCCATATGCGTCGATGATTCCACTTGCTGCGATGGCACCGATTTTAATGTTTGTTGCTTGGAATATGAGTGAGAAAAAAGAGTTTATCAATATTGTAAAAGTGAAAAATGCGGATTCACTTGTACTTGTTGTGACCTTCCTGCTGACGGTCATCGGTGATTTGATTATTGGCGTCACCGCAGGTCTCATTTTAGCATTTATCGCTTTTATCAAAAAAATGAGCCAGACGACCAGCATTCATACTAATGTTGCGGTTCCCCAAATGGAAACGGCAGCTGCTTTAGAAAAACAGACAGACCAGCGAGGTATCAGTATGTACTCCATTGAAGGGCCGCTGTTTTTCGGAACAACAGATTCATTGGAAAATTCGATTTTGGACCATGTTCAGACAAAGCCGAAAACGCTCATTCTGCTCATGAATAAAGTCAATTATATGGACACATCAGCAGAAGCGGTTCTGATGAATATCTCCAATCGTTTAAAGCATCATAATGGAAAGCTGATGATTGTCGGACTTCAATCGCAGCCGAAAGAGCTTTTGCGTCGAACGGGTCTTTTTCATCATATTGGAAAGCAGCATTTCTTTGAACGAACAGATGATATCTCGCCACAGCAGTTATAAGGTGGAAAAAAAGCACGTGACAATGTGGTCACGTGCTTTTCACTTGCTCTATTTCTTCTGAAAAACGCTTTGTGAGTTTCTGTTGATGAGAGGAGAAGACCTCTTCTACTGTGACATCATAGAGATTGGCTAAAATAAGTAGATTCGCTAACACATCACCCATTTCTTCAACGAGTTCTTTCTTCAACTCGGATGATTTTTGTCTTTGCTCATCAGGCCGGTCACGTCCGATCTCTATTGCTCTAACAGCACGAGCGAGTTCTCCCGTTTCTTCCATGAGGAAGCCTAACCGGATAAACGGCCCGTATTTTGTCCAATTTCTCATTTCATAAAAATCCTTGATCCACTTCTCCATCTCCGTTGTTTGCATTTTCTTTATACATCTCCTTATATGGTGTTTACCTTTTGATTTTACACTATATATAGATGGATCGGCTGTTTTTTTACAATTAATTATAGTAGAATGAGTGGGAGAAGAAATCATAGAGAGAGATGGAGCTGTTCTGATGAAAACGATTTGTGTGTTTGCTGGTTCGAATCCAGGCGTGAAGGACGTCTACAAACAAAAGGCTGTAGAGCTGGGGACTTATATGGCAGAGCAAGACATCCGTCTTGTATACGGCGGTTCACGAATTGGATTAATGGGTGCCATTGCAGATGAGGTTTTAAGACAAGGCGGGCAAGTGATTGGGGTCATGCCTAAGGGGCTTTTTAGAGGAGAAGTTGTGCATCAAGAGCTGACAGAATTAATCGAGGTAACAGGAATGCATGAACGAAAAGCGAAAATGAGCGAGCTGGCTGATGGATTTATTGCGATGCCAGGCGGCTTTGGTACATATGAAGAATTATTTGAGGTGCTATGCTGGGCACAAATCGGCATCCACCAAAAGCCAATCGGCTTGTATCAAGTGAATGAGTATTTCAATCCGCTCATTGACATGGTGAAGTTTAGTGTACAGGAAGGTTTTTCGAATGAATCACACCTTCAATTGTTACATGCTTCCAGCGAACCGGAGGAATTAATCACGCAGATGGCTTCTTATCAAACACCATCTCTTCAGCAGAAATGGACAGAGTTGTCTTAAAGCGTTTTTGAATCACAAAAAACCGTCTGTTCAATGAGCAGACGGTTTGTTTTGTCATATTATTTTTGTTCTTCTGAATTACGGGTCAAGACTTTGTCAATGAGTCCGTATTCAAGTGCTTCTTCCGCTGTTTTGAAGTTGTCACGATCTGTATCGCGCTCAATCACTTCAATTGGCTGACCAGTACGTTCAGCAAGTACTTGGTTCAGTTTATCGCGTAAAGAAAGGATTCGTTTTGCCGCAATTTCAATTTCTGTTGCTTGACCTTGGGCACCACCTAGTGGTTGGTGAATCATGACTTCACTGTTTGGAAGGGCATAACGCTTACCTTTTTCACCAGCAGCAAGCAGGAACGCACCCATAGATGCAGCCATACCAATACAAATGGTTGATACCTTTGGTTTAATAAATTGCATCGTATCGTAAATGGCCATACCAGCTGTGATCGAACCGCCAGGGCTGTTAATGTAGATAGAAATATCTTTTTCTGGATCTTCAGCTTCTAAGAAAAGCAGCTGTGACACGATGGAGTTGGCAACATTGTCATCGATCGCAGAACCAAGCATGATAATACGGTCTTTTAAAAGACGAGAATAAATGTCGTAAGCTCTTTCCCCACGATTTGTTTGCTCAATGACTGTAGGTATTAAATTCATAATGTTCCTCCTTCACCTTTTAGGTAAGTATGTAATTCAATGATACATTTTTGGTCAATAAAGGTCAAACAAAACGCTGACCTAAATTCAAATACCCCTATCCATTTTCCCCAAACTCATTCCACTTCAAACCATCATTTTAGTCTATGTATCCAAAAGAAGAAAATACATGTTCAGGACTGATGATTAATCATTGCTTTCTTGCAGCATTTCCCTTATAATTTGATATGCTGACGTTCAAAAACATATCGTGCGCTCGTAGCTCAGTTGGATAGAGCGGTGGTTTCCGGTACCACGTCTGCCGGGGGTTCGAATCCCTCCGAGCGCGTACTTGATCTTGTTCACGATCGATAAAGGTCCAATGAAACCCTCTCCTTTGAGAGGGTTTTCAGATTGTTGACAAAGGGCTAAAATGATCTTTATTTTAGCCCTTTGTCTTCTTTTCAGCGTGATAGAAAACCTTTGAAGTCTAGGAAGGACGAGCACCGAAGCGGAGCGAATTTAACATTCGTGAGCATCGGCGCACAGGACTGACACCGAATGCGAGGGTTTGTCTACACGCTGAAACCCTCTCCTTTGAGAGGGTTTTTTCGTTTACACATATATATCATTCACTTTTAAAATTTTTCATTTATGACTAGCCATTTATGCTATAATTAATAATCATTCTCAATTAAAGGTGGTTTCACAAGTGAAAAAAATGATTTGGCTGGTCAGTCTGCTAGCATTATTATTAGTGGCATGCGGGCAGAAAGAGAATAAAGAGCAAGCAGCAAGTACACGTACATATACAACTGAAACGGGTGAAAAGATCACCATTCCCGCCAAGCCGAAGCGTGTTGTTGTGTTAACAGCGCAGCTTGGAAACTTTAAAAAGTTAGGTGTGACACCTGTTGGCATGACAGATGTTTACCCAGAATCGTCGTTTTTAGATGAATCAGGTGTGAAGCGGGTACCGATCGAAAATGTAGAGGCGATTGCCAAGCTAAAGCCTGATTTGATCATTGCATATTCCCAAAACGAACAGATTGAAAAGTATAAAAAGATTGCCAAAACGATCACGTTTACGACAAGTGAACACAGCTTCAAAGAGATGCATATTGAAATCGGAAAGATTCTTGGAAAAGAAGCGTTAGCGAAAAAACAAATACAAGAAATGGACGAGCAGCTGAAGAAAGACGGCAAAGAGGTCAAAGCAAAAATTGGTGATGACAAGACGTTCTCCATTATGGACGTGCAGCCAAAGCAAGTATACTTATTTGGTACAGACTTTGGCCGCGGCGGGGAAGTCATCTATCAAGGCTATGGGTTCAGCTTGCCTGAAAAGGCAGAAAAAGCTCTTCCGAAAGAAGGCTATCTTGGTATTTCATTAGAAGAGATGAACCAGTATACAGGTGACTATTTACTTGTACCCACAAAGGATGGAAAAGCACCGAATCTTGATATCACAAACAGCGGTGTATGGAAGAAAAATCAAGCAGTGAAACAAGGACATGTCCTGTACTATTCAATTAATGAATTTATCTATGCGGATCCAATCTCAATTGAAAAACAGTCTGCTGCGTTTAAACAAATGCTGCTCAAAAAATAATAGAAAAAAGACAAAGCACATAACATGGGGCTTTGTCTTTTTTCTTCTTGTCATCTCTTAAAATACTGGTCATAAGACTCATTTCTTCCCTTTACAGGCGTATTTGTTGAGCCTGCTGGCTGTATATGATTAACATGGAAGAGAATTGACAATGAGGAGGGATTTCTTGTGGCGAAGATTTTATTGATTACATTTCCAGCTGAAGGGCATGTGAACCCTATGTTAGGGATCATCAAAGCATGGGCGGATCGAGGAGATGAAGTACATGCGGTCACAACTGTACATTATGAGCAGCGAATCAAACGCTTAGGAGCTCACGTACATAAACATCCAGACTATATTCGTACATTACATGTGGATGAAGGAAATCTCGATTCCATGCAGCCGTTCTTTCATGCCATGCTGCAAACATCATTTGATATTTTAGAGGTGGTGGAAACACTTTCTCAGCAGCATTCATTTGATTTTGTCTATTTTGATATGTTTGGGGCAGGAGAGCTTGTTCGAGATTACTTACAAATTCCAGGGATCGGCTCAAACCCATCTTTTGTGCTGCAAGAGGCGCATTTTGATACACCGCTATACAGAAAGGATGAGAAAGCCGATCATCTGTTAGAAAACATACAAGAGCGTTTTGGCGTTCAGCCAACGCGTTTGATGCAATTCATGAAAAACCGCGGAGAGCTCAATATCGTGTATACAAGTGAATATTTCCAGCCGTCTGTCGATGCAGTGAACGACTCGTTTGTTTTCATTGGACCGAGCTTTCTAAAAAGGGCAGATCAGCATGATTTCCCGCTGGAAGCACTTGAGCAAGAAAAAGTCGTCTTTATTTCGATGGGCACCGTACTTGGGGATACAGAAGCATTTTTTAATATGTGTATTGATGCCTTTGCCGACTTTGACGGAAAAGTGGTGCTCGCAACAGGTGAAAAAGTGGATCGGTCTCTCTTGAAAGAGGCGCCTTCTCATTTTCTGATAGAACCTTATGTACCGCAGCTTGAAGTGCTTGAGCTGACAGATGTGTTTGTGACCCATGGCGGAATGAACAGTGTCAATGAAGGCATTCATTATCACGTTCCGATGGTCGTCATTCCGGTCGACAAAGATCAGCCGATGGTCGCACAAAGACTGACAGAGCTATCTGCTGCCCGTGCACTTGATAAAGATCAGCTGACAGCAAAGCAGCTAAGAGAAACGGTGGAATCTGTTCTGGGAAGTGACACGTACCGTGCTGGGATTGAAAAAATTGAAGAAAGCTTCCAAACAGCAGGTGGAACAGAAAAAGCATTGCGGGTGATCGATCAATTGTTGCAAACGAAACAGACTCAATCGTGAGTCTGTTTTTTTGATAAAAAAAGAGATTGTATTCCCCATTTCTGTATGATATTATTCAATTCGTAATCATTTCGATTAATAATCGTAATGATTACGATAATATAAATTTGGGGGAAGTACATATGAGTGATCAGCCTGTTTACATAAAGAAAAAGCAATCCTATGTAACATACACCTTGATGCTGTTTTCAGTCATGGCATGTTTTTTATTGGCATCATGCTCTGATAATAAAGCATCTTCCAGCATGAATGACAGAGAAGAAGATGAACTGGTGTATGCAAGTACAAAAGATATAAGGGACATCAATCCCCATTTATATGGTGGAGAGATGGCCGCTCAAAATATGGTGTTTGAATCGCTTGTCGTCAATACAGAGAAAGGCGTTCAGCCTGCCTTAGCGAAGAGCTGGGATATTTCAAAAGATGGAAGGACCTACACCTTTCACCTTCGAAAAGGCGTGACTTTTTCAGATGGCGAGCCTTTTAATGCAAAGGCAGTGAAAATGAACATGGACGCTGTCGTTAAAAATATTGAAAAGAACGCTTGGCTTAATCTCGTATCCGAAATCAAATCCACAAAGGCGGTGGATGACGATACATTTGTTCTTACGTTAAAAGAGCCTTATTACCCTACGTTAGAAGAACTGGGCTTAACACGCCCCTTCCGTTTTATTTCTCCAAAAAGCTTCATTGATGGAACGACAGCAAAAGGAGTTCAAAGCTATGCAGGCACAGGTCCTTATGTGCTAAAGGAACATAAAAAAAATCAATTTGCCGTTTTTAAAGCGAATGACCACTACTGGGGGAAAAAGCCAAACATTTCAACAGTAAAGTGGAAAGTCATGCCGGATCACCAAACGATTTTACTTGCCCTGCAAAAAGGAGAGATTGATCTCTTATTTGGAGCAGATGGCGACATGATCGACGGAGACTCATTCCAGGCTTTAAAGGAAGCAGGTCAATACGGTGTGACCGTGAGTCCTCCTGTTGGTTCAAGATCGATCGTCATCAATTCAAACCAGCCAATGACAAAAGATCCGAAAGTCAGAGAAGCGTTTCAATATGCCATTCAAAAAGAGATGATCACAAAAGGCATTTTAAATGGAACGGAACAGGTGGCACATACGCTGCTTGCCCCGTCCGTTCCTTACGCAGATATCCCGCTGAAAAAGAAAACCTATCAAAAAGAGAAAGCAGAGGCATTACTGGATGAGGCAGGCTGGAAGCTGAAAGAAGACGGCTACCGCTATCAAAATGGCAAAAGGCTGAGTGTCGCCATTTACTATAATTCCGATAATGCAGGTGAAAGAACGATAAGTGAATCCATTCAACAAGATTTCAAGCAAGTGGGGATCAAGCTGGATATTAGAGGAGAAGAAAAACAGGCGTTTTTAGATCGCCAAAAAACAGGGAAATTCGATCTGATGTACTCGCTATCGTGGGGACTTCCTTATGATCCACAAACCTATGTTTCTTCGTTCCGCGTAGCATCGCATGCTGATTATCAAGCCCAGTTAGGATTGAAGAAGAAAAAGTGGCTGGACGAGACGATTACGAAAGTATTGGTAGAACCAGATGAGCAAAAGCGGAAACAAATGTATCGAGACATCTTGACGTATATCCATAATGAAAATGTCTACATCCCAATTTCTTATTCTGTGACAAAGGCTGTTTATAATAAGCGCCTGAAAGGCATAGGTTTTCATGTGTCACAGTATGAAATTCCCTTTGACCGTATGTATTTTTCTTCATAAAGCGGAGGCAGAAAGATGACACGCTATCTCTTAAAACGAATATTACTGCTTTTCCCACTCATGATCTTCATCACCTTCTTTGCTTTTGTCCTGCTGACGATGCGGGCAAGTGATCCAGCTGAGGTCGCTTTGCGGGTGAATCAAGTCACTCCAACAGAAGACATGATTGAATCGATGCGGCAGGAGCTAGGCTTAGATCAGCCATTTCTTATACGATATGCCACATGGCTTAAAGATGGATTAACAGGTGATTTTGGCAGGAGTTATGTTACACAAGAGCCAGTTTTTGATCTCATCATGGAGGCGCTGCCTGCCACATTGCAGCTTGCGGGAGCAGCGCTCTTTTTCATCATTGTATTGAGTTTGTTATTCGGAGTGATCTGTGCATATGCTGCTCATACATGGGTGGACCGAGTACTGAGAGCCTTTGTGTTTATCGCTGCTTCAATGCCTAGTTTTTGGTTAGGGATTTTGTTTATTTGGCTTTTTTCTGTCAAATTCAATTGGGTCAATACGAGTGGAATGGAAGGATTCAAATCAATTCTTCTACCAGCTGTCACACTATCACTTGGGTACTTATCAACCTATGTGAGACTGATCCGCAATCAAATCCTGAAATTTCAGCACGAGCCATTTGTTTTTTATGCAAGAGCTCGCGGTTTAAAGGAACGGGCTGTTCAACTGAAAGTGATGAGACATGCACTTCAATTAGCTGTGACAGCACTTGGCATGTCTATCCCAAAACTCATTGCTGGCACAGTTATTATTGAAAATCTTTTTGCTTGGCCAGGGGTTGGCCGGTTGTGTGTAACAGCTATTTTTCATGCCGATTTCCCTATGATTCAAGCCTATTTATTTGTGATGGGGTTCCTTTTTGTTGTGTGTAACCTCATGGCTGATGTTGTGCAAATGACCATGAATCCGCAGTTGCGAAAGGAGGTCTGAGAATGATGATAGGATGGCATCAATTAAGAAAAGACCGTATGGCGGTTGTTTCTATCTGGCTGTTAGTACTTGTCGCTTTAGCAGGACTGCTTGCACCAGTGTTAGCACCACATGATCCAACAGAAACGAACATTCTTCAAAAATATGCCGGCATCAGCCTGACTTATCCGCTCGGAACGGATCAGCTCGGGAGATGCGTATTGTCACGGCTTTTATATGGCATTCGGACTACGATGCTTGCGGCCATGCTGACGATGTGTATCACGATGCTCATTGGCAGCACACTTGGACTCATGGCAGGCTTCTTCCGAGGAAAAGTGGATGGCGTGTTGATGAGACTGTGTGATGTCATGCTCTCCTTCCCAGCAGAAGTAATGATTCTAGCTGTTGTGGGGATACTGGGGCCTGGATTATTCAATATTATTTTGGCGAATGTCCTAGCGAAATGGGCCTGGTATACAAGAATGATTCGTTCGTCCGTTCTGCAGTATGCGAATGAACCTTCTGTTCAGTATGTAAAAGTGTCTGGCGGCTCCCCATTTTACATACTGAGGAAGCATTTATTTCCTCGCATTTCAGGAGAAATTGCTGTCTTTGCGACACTTGATGCGGGCTGGGTCATCTTAAATATATCTGCTCTGTCTTTTCTTGGGTTAGGCGTGAGCGCACCTACACCGGAATGGGGGATGATGCTCAACGAAGCGAAGAATGTCATGGTGACACATCCAGCCCATATGCTTGCGCCTGGACTTGCCATCTTATTTGTGGTCATGGCGCTGAACTTTTTAGGAGACAGCCTTCAGCAGGCCACGACCCCTGCCATGCATCACAACAATCAAAAGGGAGGGAGACCATTTGCCTTTCATCGACGTAAAAAATCTGTCCGTACATGATCCAGTGCAGCAAAAGGATTTAGTGGCGAACATAACGTTCTCCCTACAGCAACAACGTTGTTTAGCTGTTATTGGAGAAAGTGGAAGCGGAAAATCAACCGTCGCAAAAGCGTTAATTGGCTTGATTCCTTCTTCGCTAGAAGTGGAGGGAGCGATCATGTTTGACGGCGAAACATTGACAACTCAGACAGCTGAGCAGTGGCGAGGCAAACGAATTGGCTTCATCTCACAAGATGCGATGAATGCGTTCAATCCCATCGAAACCATTGGTCATCAAATGATGGAAACGTTCCAGCGTCATTTGGGCTTACAAGGAAAAGAAGGGAAAGCACATGCCATCGCAGGACTTGAGCGTGTTCATTTAAAAAACCCAAATGAATTGTTGAAGCAATATCCTTATGAATTATCTGGCGGTATGCTTCAGCGAGTGATGATTGCGATCACGATGATGCTTTCTCCTGATGTGATCATTGCCGATGAGCCAACGGCGTCGCTTGATGCATATAATCGGCGTGAAGTCATCATGCAATTACAGAGGCTGAAAGAAGAAACAGGCGCGGCCTTGATCATCATTTCGCATGATTTAGGCGTCGTTCAGGCGATCGCTGACGAGGTGTTGGTGGTGCATCAAGGCGAAATGCTTGAGCATCGCCCAGCTGATAAGGTATTCACATCGCCTGAGCATCCTCAAACGAAGCATTTACTTGAGACGAGGCGCCGATTATCTGCGCCTCTTGAAGCACTGCGGCAGCAGCAGAGAGTGAGGGCATTTCCATGTTGATTACAGCTGATAGCCTCATCAAACATGGAGAGAAGAAAGGTTTCTTCTCTCGACAAATGCAGTCAAAACCACGCATATCAAACGTCTCGTTTGAAATCGAAAAAGGACAATGTGCCGGGTTAGTCGGTGAAAGCGGCAGCGGCAAAAGTACATTGGCAAGAATTCTGCTCGGTTTAGAAAAAATAGATGGCGGCAAGGTACAGATTGATGGAAAGCCAGCTGACACATGGCGAAAGATGAACCTTGGAAAAATGAGTGTTGTCTTTCAGGATTATCGATCTTCTGTTCACCCCTCCTTTACGGTGAAAGAAATCGTTGCTGAGCCTATGCGATTGTTAAAGCAGGAAAAAAATGTGGATCAGAAGGTTTTATCGTTGCTTGAACAAGTCAGACTACCCTCTTCTTTGCTGTATCAATATGCACATCAGCTAAGCGGCGGTCAGCTCCAGCGAGTGTGCATCGCACGAGCCATATCAACGCATCCAGCCATTCTCATACTAGACGAAGTCCTGAGCTCACTGGATGTCTCTGTTCAGGTGCAAATATTGGAGCTGCTCGAGACATTAAAACAAGAGCTAGACATGACCATCCTTATGATTACTCATGATATAGAAGCGGCGGTGTATCTATGTGATCGTCTCCTTTTTTTACATGAAGGAAGCATAGTGGAAGAATGCAAAAAGGATGAACTGCTTGATGCGGTCCACCCATTTACGCTGAAATTAATGGACTCACTTATGCCATTTCAGCTTGACAAAAAATAACCAATCTTTTATCGTATACGTAACAAACGACGGAAGGGTGACCCAATGCAATGAAGTACTAATCCTATGACCTGTAAGCAAAATGAAAAAACGAAGGCAGTGAGCAAACGATTGGTTTGCCATGTTTGCTGCGTTTTCATTTTTTAGCTTCGGAATAGGATGGTACAGCTTGGGAATCAAAGAATGAGGTGATTGATACGGGGGGATGTGTGTGTTCAGATAGGAACGCGGCACGTCATCCTGGATTGATCTGCTTATTTTTGTACACCATTTTGCCTCCTATTCTGAGAATGGGAGGCTTTTTCATGTCTCCTGATACGAAAGGAGAGGGTTGGATGTTAGTAAAAGCCAATCAGTTAAAGATTTTTCGAAAAGATCGATTGTTATTTGATATTGAGGAGCTTGCCATCCATCAAGATGACCGCATCGGCCTTGTTGGAACAAATGGCAGCGGGAAAACGACTTTATTGCATGTGCTGGCTGGGCAAGAGAAACCAGACAGTGGCACGTTTGCTGCCACAACGACCTGCACACTGCTTCCTCAGCTGAAACAAGCGGATGGCACACAGAGTGGTGGTGAGATGACCCAGACTTATATTGAAAGCGCGTTAAACCGTCCTTCTGCCCTTTTATTAGCAGATGAACCAACGACTCATTTAGATACAGAGCACATTGAGTGGCTGGAAGAGAAGCTGCATCATTATCAAGGGGCCCTCATTGTCGTTTCACATGATCGTGCTTTTTTAGATGCGGTATGTACGGAGATTTGGGAGCTGGATCATGGACGGCTTAATCAATACAAAGGCAACTACTCGCAATTTGCACAGCAAAAAGAGCTGGCGCATCGTCAGCAGGTGGAAGCGTACGAAGCTTATACACAAAAGAAAAAACAGTTAGAGCATGCGCTTGAAAAGAAAAAGAAAAAAGCCGACAAAGCAACAAAGCCATCCCAAAAGCTGAAATCCTCAGGGCCAAAAATTGCAAAGCCCTACTATGCAAATAAGCAAAAAAAGCTGCAAAAAACAGCCAAATCCATTGAGACAAGGATGGAGAAATTAGAAAAGGTTGAGAAAGTAAAAGACATTCAGCCCATTCAAATGACTCAGCATACAATGAAGGAAGTAGCGAGCCGTACTATTTTGCGAGTGAAAAATGTAGATGGCAAGGCGGGCGATCAATTGCTTTGGAAGCAGGCAAATGTGGAAGTGAGAGGCGGGGACAAAGTCGCCATTATCGGCAAGAATGGGAGCGGGAAAACGACATTTCTCCGAATGCTAGTGAATGGGCATCCCGGAGTGTCTCGCTCAGAAGCTGTCAAGCTCGGCTATTTTCGTCAGGATCTTTCAGGATTGAAGGTAGATGAATCGATTTTACAAAATGCGCTGAAAGAGGCTGTTCAAGATGAGACAGTGGTACGAACGGTTTTAGCGAGACTGGGATTTCGAGGGGATGATGTGCATAAACCTGTTAGGGTGTTAAGCGGGGGAGAACGGGTGAAGACCATGCTTGCGTCCTTGCTTGTCAGCGATGCCAATGTCCTCATGCTGGATGAACCGACAAACTTTCTAGATCTGTCGGCAGTTGAAGCGCTTGAAGGTCTATTGAAGGATTACCCAGGTACCGTTGTGTTTGTTTCCCACGATCGCAGACTGGTTGAGGAGGTGGCCACTCGCATTTTCCATGTTCATGAAAAGCGTATTGAAGCATTTGACGGCACATATGAAGCGTATAAACAAAAGGACGACAAACCAGCTGTTACACAAAGAGAAGAGGAGCTTCTTTTAATTGATATGCAGCTGTCTGAAGTGCTCAGCCGTTTAAGTATTGAGCCGTCTCAGGAGCTGGAAGAGACATTTCAAGCATTATTGAAACAAAAGAAGTCTTTGGAGTCATAAAGAAAACCCCTGTGTTTACTGCACAGGGGCTTGTTCATGCCGTTCTTTTGTTAATTGTTCAAGTTCACTTACTGTGACCAGCTGATAGCCTTGTTTGGTGAGCTCATGGATGATCTTCACTGCTGCTTGAGCTGAGCTGTCATAAATATCGTGCATTAACACTGTTCTGCCATCTGCTGCATGTGAGAGAACATGGTTTGTGATCTGCTGACTGTTGCGAATTTTCCAATCCTCTGGATCAACATCCCATAAAGAGACCTTCATCCCAACCGCTTGATTGATGTCTTGATTTGTTCCACCATATGGCGGTCTAAAGTGCGTAGGTGTATACCCGCTCGCTTTCTCAATCAACTGCTGGGTGTCCTTCACTTGTTTCACCGCCTCCTTTAAAGGCAGTCTTGTTAATAAAGGATGACTGTAAGAATGGTTTCCGATTTCATTCCCGCCTTTTAGAATATCTGCAAGCATACTAGGATAATACTGCACCCTGCTGCCTAATACGAAAAAGGTCGCATGTCCTTTATTTGCCTTTAATGCATCTAAAATTTTTGATGTTGTCGCTGGGTTCGGACCATCATCAAATGTGAGGGCGATGGCTTTTTTATTTGGGTCAAGCTTTGATTTTTGCGGCAGCTTGACGGCTTTTCTTTTCGGATTTGGTTCTTTCATTTCATTTTGGTTTTTGGTTTTATTCATATATTCTGGCTTTAATATATCTTTCAGCAGCGTCTTTTTAATCGCGAGTGTTTGCGGACCAAGATCCTTGTCGGCTACTTGAGATGCTGGGAAATAAAATTCTACATATTTCTCTTTCAAGGCAAATTGACTGAAGTTTTGAGCAGTAGGGGCTGTTCCTTTCTGAAGGAGAGTCTGATCCTTAGATAAGGTTTTGTCCTTTTGAAGCTCTGAATATGTAATGTAGGATAATTTCTTCAAAAAGTTGGTTTTAGGCAGAAATAAATCTTTTGTGTCAAGAAAGGTTTTTTTCTGAAAATCATAGTTGATCGTGAGATGATTGGTGGTCCCATTTTGCTGACCTGTATAGGTATAAGTCGTAAAGCGAATAGCAGCAGACTGCTTCGCATAATGCACCATATCATAATCAATATTCAGTTCAAAGCGTTTGTTTTCATCGATGTCCTTGGCTTCACTAAACGTCTTTTTGAAATGCTCTAATGCTGAATTGGCGTAGCTTTGAATCTTGTCATCTAGCTGTTTTTGATGAAAAAGAGGATAGTTGACTGCATATCTCATAAATTTCCCGTCATTTACGAGAGTAACGATTTCGACGTTTTTATAGTTCGTATCCTGCTTTACATTTTTCTTCTCTGTACCGCTTGCTTGTTGATTTTGAAAGAAAGCAACGACTCCAATGATGATCGCAAGTGCAAATAGGCTGATACTCCATTTTCCCTTTAATGACACAACGTTCAAATCTCCTCTCATGACGGGCCATTCTTTATCAGTTTGACATCTGTTTGTAATATTTTTATAACATTTGACTTACTTTTGTAATTTTAGAGGATGTTCAGGCGGAATGTCAACTATTTTCCTATTAAACTATGAGAAAAAATGATAGGCCATTCCAAACGAGCAAAAGACACCTCATTTTGCTGCCACGCACATACCTTCATTAATTAAAAAATAGGGTGTACATTGATTTTTCAGAGGCAGACGGCTATAATTTTGATGATTATGATTCTCATTTTCAAACTGACTTTTAATGAAGAAAAGGATGACACCGATTTTGCAGGATAAGCGAACACCTCAACAAAAACGATCATCACATATTCTGTTCTTTTTGATATTTTTTCTCGCCGTCATTGGTTTGGCGGCTGCCATGTTTTTGGCTGTGTCATATGGTGCCAAAACATTGTCTCTGCAAACGGTTTGGACAGCTGTATTTGACTATCAGTCAGATGTCACAGAGCAGCAGATCATCCATGAATTAAGACTTCCTCGTGTTTTAGGAGCAGCTCTTGTTGGAGCGGCATTTGCCGTAGCAGGTGCGCTCATGCAAGGCATCACAAGAAACCCGCTGGCAGATGCGGGGATTCTGGGCATTAATGGCGGTGCGATGTTTGTGGTCGCTCTCTGTTTTGCCTTTTTCCCAGAAATGCCTTATTCGGCACTTATGTTTTTTTCCTTTATTGGTGCAGTGCTTAGTACGCTGCTGATCTTTGCGATTGGGGCGGCTGGTGGAGTTTTGACACCGCTGCGCTTAACTGTAGCAGGAGCCGTTGTGGCTGCATTGCTTCATGCGCTTAGCTCTGGGATCGCGATTTATTTTGACTTGAGTCAGGACCTTGCGTTTTGGTATGCAGGCGGTGTGGCTGGTGTGAAATGGCCGCAGCTGACGATTCTTGCCCCAGTCATTCTGATAGTGATCGTATGGGCGATGCTATTAGGGCGTTCACTGTCGCTGCTGTCGCTCGGTGAAGATGTAGCGGCAAATTTAGGGGTGAAAACACGACAAGTGCGAATACTAGGAATGGCAGCTGCCGTATTATTAGCAGGGGTTTCTGTATCAGCAGTCGGATCGATTGGGTTTGTCGGTCTTGTCATCCCGCATATCGCAAGAAAGCTGGTTGGTGTAAACTATCGTTTCGTCATTCCGATGTCGGCGATATTAGGCTCGGTGCTGCTAGTCTTTGCTGACCTTGCCAGCCGCACCGTTAATCCGCCCCGAGAGCTTGCCATTGGCGTGATGGTGGCACTTGTCGGTGTTCCTTTCTTCTTATATATTGCCAGAAAAGAAGGGAGGAACCTGTCATGAGAGAGAAACAGCGGGCTCTTGTCGTGACAGTCGTTTTGCTTTGTTTGACTGCGGCTGTTGTGCTGTATAGCTTAAATACCGGCACGCTGAAACTAAGTCCTCTTGTGGTCGTCAAAACGTTATTCGGCTTTGGGGATTTTCAAAGTGAAACGGTGCTGTTTGACTATCGTCTGCCTCGAATCGTGGTGACGATGCTGGCGGGAATTGGTCTTGGCATTGCGGGCGGCATTTTGCAGAGCTTATCTCGTAACCCGCTGGCCGATCCAGGAATTATTGGACTGAATGCAGGAGCAGCATTTGGCTTAATCGTGTTTGTGACGTATTTCCATGCACTAGAAGGCAATCCATCTCTTCTTATTCCGCTCTTTACATTTGGCGGAGGGCTTCTTGCGGCAGCGGTCATCGTGCTTCTGGCGTATAACCGGCAGGAAGGGCTTGTTCCCATCCGGCTGATCCTAGTAGGAATTGCGGTTGCGGCGGGATTCAGTGCTTTGACGTTATATTTGTCATTGAAGCTGGATGAAGATACTTACACATTTGCTTCAAGATGGCTTGTCGGCAATGTCTGGGAGAGAGACTGGATTCATGTGTTAGCGCTTCTGCCTTGGATTGTATGCCTTGTGCCGCTTACGCTGATGCAGTCAAACACGCTCAATGCATTGACATTAGGAGATGCTGTCGCCTCAAGTGTAGGTGTACGTGTCCAGCGTCAGCGTCTCCTTTTGCTGACCTTAGCTGTTGGTTTGGCGAGTGCAAGTGTTTCGATGACAGGCGGTATTGGTTTTATTGGACTTGTCGCCCCGCATTTGGCAAGGCGGCTTGTCGGCTCACTCCATCAGTATTTTTTACCGGTTAGTGCGCTGCTTGGCTTGTTGATTTTGGTCAGTGCCGATACAATAGGACGTTCCATCTTTGCCCCAAATGCCATACCAGCGGGTGTGGTTGTGGCTTTTATTGGCGCACCTTATTTTCTCTATTTATTAACAAAAACGAAATAAACGTGAAAGAGGAACTCATCATGAAAAAATTACTTGTGCTTGGTTTAACGCTCTGTTTCATTATGCTTGCCGCTTGTGGTCAACAGGAAACAAAGAATACAACAACTCAAAATGATCATGGAACACCGAAAATTGCTTCCTTGTCTATCCATTTAACCAATGACTTATTAGCACTCGGTATCAAGCCGGCAGGCTCTGTTGTAGGAGGGGACTTAAAAGATTTCCTTCCACATGCGAAAAAGCAGCTGAGTGGTACGAAGAAGCTGGGCATCGCAGCCGATCCCGATATGGAGTCACTGCTTGCATTACAACCAGATGTCATTTATGTCGATGAAGAACTAGCTGGACAAGACTTATCGAAATATAAGAAAATCGCCAAAACGGAAGTGTTTAATTTAAATGACGGCACTTGGCGTGATCATTTGAAAAAAATCGGCAAGCTCGTCAATAAAGAAAAAGAAGCCGATCAATATATTCAGGATTACAATCAAGAAGCAAAAGAAGTCAAATCGCTCATCAAACAAAAGATTGGAAACGGGAAAGTAATGGCGATCCGTGTGACGGCAAAGGAGCTTCGAGTATTTAGCATGAAGCGCCCAATGGGTCCTATTTTATACGAGGATTTAGGTCTGACACCTGTCGATGGTGTGAAGAAACTGGACAGCAAGCGGCCATTTGAAGTGATTTCTCAAGAGGTTCTTCCTGACTATGATGCAGATGCTATCTTTGTCGTCGTGAATCGTGATGATAAAGCGCAGCAGGCATTCAAGCAATTAGAAAAGACTCCGATTTGGAAGGGTCTAAAAGCCGTGAAGAAAAATCAAGTCTATCCGATTGCCGATCAGCCATGGCTCGATTACTCAGCACTAGGCAATAAAATGGCATTGGATGAAGCAAAAGAGATGTTTTCTACATCAAAATAAAATGAAATCAGGCATCATTCCTTATATGGGAATGATGTCTCTTTTTTTGATCCGGTCTTCTATTCATTCGGTTTTTGCATACATATGAGAGAGAACGAGCAGTACCGCCCGTGAAGGGGAAGAAAGGGAGGGGATACAGTTGAAGGTTCAAAAAATTAGTGCAGGTACAATCGCAAGGCTTGTGCTGCTTTTGCTCGCGCTTGTCAACAGTGCTCTAACCGCTGCGGGAAAAAGCCCAATTCCTATTGATGAAGAAGGTATTCAGCAATTTATCACGTTAGCCTTTCTTGGGATTACATCACTATGGGCCTATTGGAAAAACAATGATATAACGAAAAAAGCACGAACAAAAAAAGAAGAATAAGAGAAAAAAGAGCCTTTTCATGATAAAAGGCTCTTTTTCAGCGAAGCGTCAAACGCCTCTCCCCGCAATTTGACTCTTCCTGAAAGGCTTACGCCCGTCGTTCTCCCATGTTGGCGAGGAATGCTTTTACTTCCTCAATGCTTAAGCCGATAGCTTTCGCCTCACTCATCAGACGCTTCCACTCTGATATATTCGAATCCGTCAGCTTTCTATGAGTGACATGTAACGTCTTTTCTTCCTGCTCCTTTCGGTACGTTTGGAGCAGCTGATAGAGTTCTTCTTTCGGCATGCCGGATTGGACGGCATTGACGATATGCTCCCGCCATTCGTGTTCACCACCCTCAGAGTAATGAAACATCATCGTCTCTGCATCAAACAGCTCTTGTAAATCAATTTCTAGTGAAGAGGATACCTTTTTTAAAAACTGGACAGATGGATTTCTGTGGACACCACGCTCAATTTTACTTAAATACGACTTAGAGACATGGGCATCTTCAGCCAGCTGCTGAATGGAGTATCCTTTCCTCTTTCGGTAAATGCGTATCACCTTTCCTATCATTCTTATCAATGATCTCCCTTCTCCCTGGCGAATCGTACTGCGACCTTTTCGTTCATTATAAGAAATAAATTGTTCTTTATAAAATTCAAAAACGTAAGAAACAGGAAGTAAACAAAAGAAAACGAACGATTTCGTTCTTTAAAAAGAACTATAAGACCTATTATGACATTTTTCTTTGCGGGTATTATCTTTTATAATCCAATCATTAACAAAAAGAAACCATATATAACCTTTTTATGATGAAATCGGGAGGTATCTATGAATGAGAATATAGGTTTTAAGCAGCTGTTTTCTGTCATTAAAGAGAAAATGGCCCTTCTGATTCTGATTGTCCTGATCGTAACGGGCACTTCAGCCTACTATCAGTTCTATGTCTCGACTCCTGTATATCAGGCAACCACTCAAATTCTTGTTCATAAACGCAGCAATGACGCACAAGCAAACTTAAACGATATTCAGATGAACCTTCAATATACACGTACCTTTCAAGTTTTATTAAAAAGTCCGATCGTCATTGAAAAAGTAAAAGAAACACTCAACCTCACAGAATCAGCTGAAGGATTAAAACACAAAATTGCCACAAGTACAGAAAATGAGTCTGAGGTCATCAATATTTCTGTACAAGATGAGGATCGCGCAAAGGCAGTCGCCATTGCGAATACCGCAACAGAGGTGCTGCAAGAAGAAATCAAAAAAACCATGAATATGGATCGCATTAATGTTTTGTCTGAAGCCAAGCTGTCCAATACGATTCTCATGAATTCAAGAAAATTCGTTCATATCGTTCTGGCACTAGGTGCCTCTTTATTAGGGGGGATGACACTCATCTTCTTAATGAATTTACTCGATGATACTGTAAAACGAACACATCAAATAAGAGAAGAGATCGGATTGCCGTCGCTCGGAAGTGTCTATCAGATGCAGGCAGACAGGAGGGCAAAAAAAGACAAGCAGTCCGTCATAACGGGAGGACAGAACATTGATCTTTAAGAGGAAGAAAAGAGAAAAGAGAGATTTATCCTGTATTTCTGTATTAAATCCTCACTCTGTCATTGCAGAACAATTCCGTACAATCCGAACTAACATCGAATTCACATCAATCCAAACAAGGCTGAAATCCATATTGGTGACATCCTCCTTGCCGAAGGAAGGGAAATCATTTACGGCTGCAAACCTAGCAGCTGTTTTTGCACAGCAGAAAAAGCGGGTGCTGCTGATGGATGCTGATTTGCGAAAGCCGTCTGTTCATGAATATTTTGACCTGAGTCATCACACGGGTTTGACCAATGTACTATTAAATAATTGCAGCTTGGAGGAAGCTATTTTGCCTACACCCATTGAGCATTTAGAGCTGCTTCCGAGCGGAACCATTCCGCCGAATCCAGCTGAGCTGCTCTCCTCTTCTGTCATGAAGCAGCTGTTTTATGAAATTGAACAGCAATATGACATGGTGATTGTTGATTCCGCGCCGCTTCTGCCAGTGGCCGATGCAAAGATCCTGGCGAACCGGACCGATGGGAGCATTCTTGTTGTCTTAAGCGGCAAAACAAAGATAGCGGCTGTGAAGAAATCAAAAGAAGTGTTAGAAGGAACAACAGGTAAACTGCTTGGGGCTATGCTAAATGGCAAGAAAGAGAAAAAGGGAAGGCTGTATATGTATTAACAAGATTGATAGGTGATGTCTCCTAATCTTTAACAATGGAGGCACTCGATCCTGCTGTGGGCATGACAAATGCCTTAGATGCTCGTCATCAATAGTGGGGTGTGAGGACGGGTTTGATGCCCATTTTACGTAAGAATAGTGATGTTGAAAAAGGGGGAGGAGCGTTGACTTACGCCCAAAGATTATCAATCATCGTGGCACTAGATTCATATCTCATCTTAGTGGCTGTCTTTTTTGGCTTTCAATTTGTCCAAGAAGCGGCGTTAACTGTTTATACATTTGAAATGCTCGTCATTTCTTCGCTCAGTCTGCTCATTGGGCACCATTTGTTTTCGTATATTTTTCACGTGTACAAGCAAGTATGGGCTTATACAGGGGTAAGAGAGCTATTTTCTTTAATGAAGACCTTTGTGTGTTCTTTTTTATTTTCAATGGCAATGCTGTACCTTTTCGTGCAGACATGGCCCTTTCGGTTTTTGTTCATTGTGTGGCTTTTCCACGTATTATTCATCGGTGCATCTCGAATGGCCTCTCGGCTATTTCATGATGGTGCAAAGCGGCTGCAGGTAGAAAAGGAGCGGGCCTTAATCATTGGCGCCGGATCAGCCGGGACCATCATCGTTCGTCAGCTTCAGCAATCGAGTGATGTACATATTGAACCAGTCGCCTTCATAGATGATGACAAGACGAAGCATAAGCTTGAAATCATGGGACTGCCTGTTCTAGGGGGAAAAGAACAGATTCAAACAGCTGTTGTGATGATGGATATTCAAAAGATCATCATCGCCATTCCGTCCAAAAGCAGCCATACCTTAAAAGGGCTGTATAAGGAATGCGTAGCGACTGGGGTCAAAACGCAGATCATGCCAGAGATGGAGCAGATTTTAAAAGGAACTCATGCGCTGAATCAATTACGGGATGTACAGCCAGAGGATTTACTCGGAAGAGAACCGATTCAATTAGATTCAAGCCGTCTATCTGTCCATTTAAAGGGGAAAACGATTATGGTCACAGGAGCAGGCGGATCGATTGGGTCAGAAATCTGTCGTCAAATTTGTGTGTTTGCTCCTCAAGCGATTGTGCTTGTGGGACACGGGGAATTTAGCATTCATTCTATTTTACTAGAGCTGAAAGAAATTTATGGGGACACCATCAGTCTCTATCCACAAATTGCAGATATCCAAGATAAACAGAAAATGAGTGAAATCGTTCGTCAGTTTCAGCCGGATATGATTTATCATGCCGCGGCACATAAGCACGTCCCGCTCATGGAGATCAGTCCAAAAGAAGCAGTGAAAAACAATATTATCGGGACAAAAAATGTCGCAGAAGCTGCACATGAGCATGGCATTGAAACATTCGTCCTCATTTCCTCTGACAAAGCGGTCAATCCTGCCAATGTGATGGGCGCCACAAAGCGATTTGCTGAAATGCTGATCATGCAAATGGGGGCAAGCAGTGAAACAAAATTTGTAGCGGTTCGATTTGGAAATGTACTCGGAAGCAGGGGAAGCGTCATTCCAATTTTTAAGAAACAGATCGAACAAGGCGGGCCGGTCACGGTCACGCACCCAGCCATGACAAGATATTTTATGACCATTCCAGAAGCATCAAGGCTTGTCATTCAGGCGGGTGCACTGGCAGAAGGAAGACAGATTTTTGTATTAGATATGGGGGAGCCAGTGAAAATTGTTGACCTCGCAGAAAACCTCATTCACCTCTCAGGCTATACCACAGACCAGATTCCGATTACGTTCACAGGCATTCGTCCTGGGGAGAAAATGTATGAAGAATTACTCAACCAGCATGAAAAAGCACAGGAACAAATTTTTCCGAAAATTCATATCGGTCATGCGCTGGATGGGGACCCATATGTGCTGAACCGCTTTATCCATGAATTTGACATGATGAGTGAAGAGCAAATGAGAGAAGCATTGTTTGCTGCCATCGAATCGCATGATTTGTTGTCTGAACAGATGACCAGAGAGGAGGAAGCGCTTGCCAATGAAGAAAAAAGTCTTGTTTTGCGCAACAGTTGACTATCATTTTAAGGCATTTCACCTTCCATATTTCCGGTGGTTTCAGGAACAAGGATGGGAAGTGCATACAGCAGCAAATGGTCAGCTGGAGCTGCCCTATGTGGATCAAGCGCACTCAATTCCGATTCAGCGCTCCCCTTTTCATGTGCACAACCGGTTTGCGTATGTGGAGCTGAAGAAGCTGTTAGCGAAAGGGCACTACGACTTCATCCATTGTCACACGCCAATGGGAAGTGTCATTGGCAGACTTGCAGCCAAAAGTGCGCGCAAAAAAGGGACGAAGGTTCTTTACACAGCACACGGCTTTCACTTTTGGCAGGGGGCGCCGCTTCAAAACTGGCTGCTCTATTATCCGATTGAGCGATGGCTCGCCCGCCATACAGACGCTTTGATCACTATTAATGGAGAGGATTTTAAAAGAGCAGATCGTCTATCAAAAGAGCGTTCATCTGTCTATTATGTTCCCGGTATGGGTGTGGATATGAAACGATTTGCACCAGTTGATGAAAAAGAGAAGCAGCGTCTTCGTGCAGTCTATGGCTTTTCCTCGGAAGATTTTATTGTGCTGTGTGCTGGTGAATTAAATGCAAATAAAAACCAAGGGATGCTCATCAAAGCATGTGCCCAGATATATAGGAAAATATCAAATGTGAAGATCGTATTTGCCGGGGAAGGCACAATGAGGCCGATGTATGAAAAGCTGGTTTGCGGGCTCCATCTTGAAAAGCATGTCCACTTTGCTGGTTTTTGCAAACAAATTGAGGAATGGATGCATATGAGTGATGTATGTGTGTCGACTAGTTTGAGAGAAGGGCTCGGCATGAATCTGCTTGAAGCAATGTCTGCGGAAAAGCCGGTCATTGCAACAGAAAATAGAGGACACTGTGAGCTGATCAGACATGGCGTCAATGGTTTTTTAGTCAAACCGCATGATGTAAATGGCTTGGCTGAATATTTGCACCAGCTCTATCACAAAAGGGATCAGCTGCCCCTCATGGGAAAAGCGGGACGCTCCTTAGCGCATGCATTTGCACAGGAGCAGGCGGTGAGTGCTATGGAAGAAATTTATACAACCTATATGGATCAAGCAGAGAAGGTGATGTGAGCATGCGTAAGCCAAAGGTGTCTATCATCATGGGCGTCTACAATTGCCAAGACACAGTAGAAGAAAGTATTGAATCCATTCTTCATCAAACATATGACAACTGGGAGCTCATCATATGTGATGACGCATCAACAGACGGCACCTATGAAAAAGTGCTGTCTTATACAAAACGAGACCCTGAAAGAATTCGCCTTATCCGCAATGAGCATAATCAAAGGCTCGCTGCCAGTCTGAATCGCTGTCTCGCTGAAGCAAGGGGAGACTTGATTGCACGGCAGGATGGCGACGATGTATCAGTACCAGTTCGTTTAGAAAAACAGGTTCATTTCCTAGAAACACATCCTGAATATGATGTGGTCGGTACGGCGATGACGGTGTTTGATGAATCGGGTACAAAAGGTGTACGTGCACTGATTTCAGAGCCTGATCGGAAAGTGCTGGCAAGAGGGACGCCGTTTTGTCATGGAACCATTATGATGAGGGCTGCTGCATACAAGGCTTTACATGGGTATCGCTCTGTGAAAACAACAAGGCGGATGGAAGATATCGATCTTTGGATCCGTTTTTTTGCTGCGGGGAGAAAAGGCTTTAATTTACAAGAGCCGTTATACCTTGTGAGAGAGGATGAAGCGGCCTTTCAGCGCCGTAAGTTTCAATATTCGATGGATAATGCCTGGCTCGTTTTAAAAGCATGCTGGTTATTAAAATTGTCGCCGGTTCATTATCTGTTTGCACTAAAGCCGGTGGTCCGCGCCTGTTTATCACCGAAGATCATGAAATTTTATCACCAGCGGAAGTTGGAGGCGTCTTTGTTGAAAAGGAGGACGATTCGGGATGAGTGAGCCAAAGCGTGTACTCCATATTGTGGGCGGGATGAACCGCGGCGGGGCTGAAACGATGATCATGAACATCTATCGTGCACTCGATAGAAATGTCCTTCAATTTGACTTTATTACCCACCGAAAGGATGTCTGTGATTATGATGAGGAAATTCAGAGGCTCGGGGGACGCATCTTGTACGTCCCAAGTATTGGGGCGTCCTCTCCTTTGGCATTTGTGAAAACATTGACAAAGACAATCAAACGAACAGGACCGTATCAGGCAGTGCATGCCCATACGGATTTTCAAACAGGTTTCTCCGCACTTGCTGCGAAATTGGCGGGTGTGAAGGTGCGGATTTGTCATTCGCATAATACAGCTTGGAAACAGTCGCCAAATTGGGTAGACCATATGATGCTCAAATGGTTTCGCCAGCTGATCTTTGCATTTTCTACACAGCTTGTTGCATGCGGTGAGGATGCCGGTTCCTTTTTATTTGGGCAGAAAAAAATGAAGAATGGACAAGTTGAGGTGCTGCCGAATGGGATTGATTTATCCCTTTTCTTTCAGCCTGATCCAGACGAAAAGGTGAAGATCAAAAAGCAGCGGGGTCTTCACGAAAAGAGCATGATTATTGGTCATATTGGCCGGTTTCATGAGCAAAAAAATCACGTTTTTTTTATGGAACTGGCACAGACCTTAAAGAAACAAGGGGTCTCATTTCAACTTGTCCTTGTAGGGGATGGACCACTGAGGCAGGTGGTTGAATCATATGCGGAGAAGGCAGGCTTGTTAGACGACATTGTCTTTACAGGCGTCGTATCAGACGTTCCGCAGTATATGAAAGCATTTGATGTATTTGTGATGCCATCCTTGTTTGAAGGACTTCCGCTTGTATTAGTGGAAGCACAGGCATCTGGATTGCCTTGTGTGATTTCAGATCATATTACAGAGGAAGTGGATTTAGGCTGCGGTCTTGTGAAAAGAATGTCGCTGGGGGATTCTGCGCATGAATGGATGAAGGCGGTGCTTGAAGCATATCATGCAGAGCCTCCTCTTCAAGAGACCATTACGTCCCAGCTTGAACAAAGAGGATTTGATGTCAAACAGAACATCACACGTGTGATGAATGGATATGGACTGTAAGGAAGGAATGGCAGATGGCGGTTTATTTGGTGAACATGATCATGGTCTATTTATGGTCGAGCTTTGCCGCATTTTACGGCAGGCGTGATGATACCATTCAAAGCGGATGGCGGCCTAACAAGATTCTGGTGTTATTTCCGTTTTTGTTTCTTTGTATTGTCGCTGGTATTCGGTACAAAGTAGGAACCGATTTTGTCACATATGGACAGATGTATGAGTTCTCCGTCAATTATGAAAAGCCTTGGCATATATTCGGACTTGGTGTGGACAAGGCGGCCACTGACCCAGGATTTACGTTTATTTTATGGATGCTCAATCAACTGTCCCGTGATCCGCAAATCATGTATATCTCGGTTGGGGCGATCACCTATTTTTTTATCATCAAGACGCTCATTCAATATGGCCGTCCCTTTGAGCTGAGTATGCTGCTTTTTCTCGGCACTTTTCATTATTACGCTTCGTTTAATGGCATGCGTCAGTATATGGTGGCTGCGGTTCTTTTTTATGCCATCCGTCTTGTGATCAATGGTCAGTGGAAATTGTATTTTCCGCTTGTCCTCGTATGTTCATTGTTTCATTCATCGGCTCTCATCATGATTCCTGTGTATTTTATCGTGAGAACAAAATCGTGGTCTTGGATGATGCTGGTTTTATGCATGATTTTCTTAGGGTTAACCGCTCTTTATGACCGCTTTGTTTCCGTGTTTGTCGTGATGCTGCAAGGCAGTTCATATGGGCATTACGAGGAATGGCTCACAACGAATACGAATGGAATGAATGTGACAAAAATTGGTGTGTTGGTTTTGCCGCTTTTGCTTGCTTTCCTTTATCGAAAACGACTTCGTGAGCTGACGCCTGAGAGTGATTACGTTGTGAATTTTTGTTTGCTCGGTTTCTTGTTTGGCATCCTTGCTACAAAGGATGTCATTTATGCAAGATTTCATATTTATTTTGGCTTGTATCAGCTCATTTTACTGCCATATTTCACCCGTATTTTTGATCAGCGGTCTAATGTCTTTATCTATGTAGGGATTGCTGTTTGCTATATTCTGTACAGCATCATGCTGATGCCGTTCGATTCATCTGTTTTACCGTACAGGACGATATTTACAAAGTAGATTTGGAGAAAGGTGGGGCATGTTGTAATGCCAGCTATCAGTCTATTGGTCGCAGTCTACAATACGAGTCAATATGTGGAGCAATGCCTTCAATCAATTGCAGATCAAAGTTTTTCAGATATAGAGGTGATTCTCGTGAATGATGGATCGACGGATCACAGCGGAGAATATCTTGAAGCGTTTGCTGCGCAAGATCAGCGCTTTCGGGTCATTCATCAAACCAATCAAGGGTTAGGCGCTGTGAGGAACCGGGGCATCGAAGAAGCAAAAGGGACGTATATCGCCTTTATTGATTCAGATGATATTCTCGCGCCTCATTACTGTGAAGCCTTGTATGAAAAAGCTGAAATGACCGGCGCAGATCTTGTTGTCAGTGAGTACTGGATTCAATTTGAACAGTCAAAGCGAACCATACCAACAACGCTGTTAGCCCAGCGATCAGCCGAAAAGACGAGTTTAATTGAAGCGTTATTGCACGGAGACATCACGGGGTTTTCATGGAATAAGCTGTATCGGCGTGCCTTTATCGAAGAACATCACATTCGATTTCCGCTGCGGGGGGAACTTGAGAACATAGAAGATCAATATGTGACGCTGCGCTGTTTTTCTTTATCACGCAGCATCGCCTTTGTTCATGAACCTCTTTATTACTACAGGGTTCATCTGTCATCTATTGTGCAGCGATATCAGAAGCAGTATTTTCATCATGGACTGACCTTTTATCATGCGCAGCGCTTGTTTTTGAAAGAATATGATGACATCTCTCTGTATGAGAAGGCACTTGATTTTTTTATTGTCAATCATACTCTTCATTGTATGCTCAACGAATGGAAGAGCCAAAATGCCCTCTCTATTCGGGAAAAGCTTGATCACATGCGGGAAATGGTGACACACGAGGCCTTTCTGTATGCCGTCAAACAAGTGGAACCATCGAAGCTCACCGCTCGAAAGCGAATGATTTTATTCCTTGCTAAGTGCCGGTTGGTTTATCCGCTTTCTGCCGCCGCTTCAAGCTATCAAAAATGGATCGAATATCAAACAAGGAAATAGGGGTGATGGGATTGACATTGCAGCAATTGAAGGCGCACGCCGCAGAGTGGCTGCTCTTAAAGGTTAAATATCCACTTGAATATCGACTGAGCCGCCAAAGCCTGCCAGAGCTGAGTCATCAGAAGAAAATCATTCTCACGCTGCTGCCGGGGCATGATAATTTAGGGGATCATGCGATTGCCTATGCGAGTTATTGTTTTTTAAAAGAGCACTTTCCCGCTTATGACATCATGGAAGTGGACATGAAAGAGATCTATCGCCTCGCTCGTCCGTTAAAGCGTATGCGGCACCCAGAAGACATCGTCTGTATCATCGGTGGGGGCAATATGGGGGACTTATACCGTTATGAAGAATGGACGAGACAATTTATCATGAAGACCTTCAAGTCCTATCCGGTGATTCAACTGCCGGCCACTGCCCATTTTACAGAAACAAAGAGAGGAAAAAGAGAGGAACGCCGCGCCATTCAGACATACAAACATCATCCAAGGCTGCTTCTCATGGCAAGAGATCAAACAACCTATACTTGGATGAAGCAGCACTTCCCTGATCAAGATGTGTGGAAACAGCCTGATATGGTGCTGACATTAGACGAAGCATCAAAGGAACAAAAACGTGAAGGGGTTCTGCTTTGTCTGCGTGAGGATAAGGAAGCCTATCTCACCAAGGAGAGCCGGCAGCAGCTGCAGCAGCATATTCAAGACACGTATGATCAAGTCGGTTTCATCACAACGACAATTGGCAAACGAGTTGATCGAACGACTCGCTTAGATGAATTATCTGCCTTATGGACAGAGTTAAGAAAGGCGCAGGTCGTCGTGACAGACCGGCTTCATGGCATGATCTTTTGTGCGATTACGCATACACCGTGTGTTGTCCTCAGGTCGTTTGATCATAAGGTGATGGAAGGGTATGAATGGGTGGCTCATCTTCCGTTTTTGACGCTATTAAAAGAACCGAATGAGGCGGCTGTGAAAGAGGCGATTCATCAGCTGATGAAAACGAGCGGACAAAAGGGAGAGGAAGCTGGATGAAAGCTTTTAAACGCTGCGTGAAAACAAAATGAATCGAGCGTTTCTTTACAATGCCAGTGCAAACTTCATGACGTTTGTCTTGATGATGCTTATGTCTGTTTGTTTAACACCGTACATCGTTCATACACTTGGAGTGGAAGCATTCGGCTTAATCCATCTGACGCAAAATATGATCAACTATTTATCGGTTATTACGGCTTCATTAAGTGCTGTTGTTGTGCGCTTTTTTTCTGTGGCGGCTCATAAAGGAGAAATGGAGAAGGCGCAGCGCTATCTCTCATCTTATTTCGTTAGTTCCATTTTTTTATCGATCAGTCTTTTTCTGTTTTGTCTGTTCATGTCCCGTCAGCTGGTAGAGTGGCTTCATGTGCCTGATTATCTCGCAAAAGACACACAGACCGCCTTTATATTAGGGGGTCTTTTATTTATGCTCAATTTTGTCATGTCCGGCATTGGGGCTGCGCCGTTTTATGCGAATAAGTTATATGTATCAAGTGTTGGTCAGTCCATTCAGATGTTTTTGAGGGCATTTATGATTATGATGCTGTTTACATGGACGGCACCAGCCATCTGGCATATTCCGCTTGCGGCCGTCATAGGAAGCTTGGCGGCTATGGGAATCGGTATCTATTATTTTAAAAAACTCATTCCTTGGTTTTCGTTTAAGTGGCGGCACGTCTCATTATCTTCTAGTCTCACACTTGTTCGATCAGGGGTCTGGCATTCTTTTGAGCAAATGGGAATTTTGTTGTTTTTACAAATTGACTTATTGATGACCAACCTGCTCATTGGAGCGGAAGCGACGGGACAGTATGCGGCGATTTTACAATTCCCATTATTATTACGCACACTCGCAGGGACACTGGCGGTTGTATTTGCCCCAACGATCACGAAATTTTACTCGAATCAAGATGAAGAAGGTCTCATCCAATATGCAGCCAGTGCCATTAAATGGAGCGGTTTATTTGTCGCGTTCCCAGCCGCTCTACTAGGAGGGCTCGCCGGTCCGCTCATGCTTTTATGGCTTGGACCTGCCTTTGAAGAGCTGAAATGGCTTCTCATGATTCATGCAGCTTATTTATGTTTGACCTTGATGTTTTTACCGCTGACATATGTGCCGACCGCTTTTAATCGATTGAAAGTTCCAGCGGTGGTCACGCTCATATTAGGAGTATCCAATGTGATTTTTGCCTATGGATTGACTCATATGCTTCAGCTTGGCTTATATGGCATTGCATCAGCAGGAGCGATAGTTTTATTGATGAAAAATATCGTGTTTCTGCCATTTTATACGGCCCGCATCACGAATCAGAAACGCACCATCTTTTACAAACATACATTGGTTCCACTTGCAGGAGCACTCATGATTTGGGGCGTCTGTGCAGGGATTCAGGCGTTTTATGACGTGAACTCATGGTTGGAGCTGTTTTGTATTGGTGGTCTTTGTTTCATTCTCTATATGGGCTACTTGTATCAATTTGCAGGAACAAAACGAGAGCGGCAGCAGCTGGTGCATAAGGTAAAACAAGCTGTTTCCCGCTAGTGAGATAAGGAGATTTAATGATGAAAAGAATGTTAGATGTGATGGTGGCATTGACGCTGCTCATCGCAGGCAGTCTTCTTTTTCTTCTGATTTATGGGCTGATTCGGTGGAAAATTGGGACGCCTGTGTTGTTTCGGCAGAAGCGGCCTGGTCTGTATGGCCGGCCATTTATGCTATATAAATTTCGGACGATGACCGATGAACGCGACGAGCACGGAGGGCTCCTGCCAGATCATCTTCGATTAACAAAAACCGGCGCCTTGATTCGCAAGCTCAGTCTTGATGAATTGCCGCAATTAGTCAATGTCCTAAAAGGAGAGCTCAGTCTCGTTGGACCAAGGCCTCTTCTGATGGAGTATCTGCCGATGTATACAGAGGAGCAAGCAAGGCGCCATCTTGTAAAGCCTGGCATTACTGGATGGGCACAGGTGAATGGAAGGAACACGATCTCCTGGGAGGAGAAATTCACCTATGACCTCTGGTATGTCGAGCATCAAACGTTTTGGCTGGATATGAAAATTTTATGGATGACCTTGCTGAAAGTCATCAAAACAGAGGGGGTGCAGCAGCCGCATCATGCCACAGCTGAAAAATTCAAAGGAACCGATATGTAAAGAGCAACCCATAGGTTTAATTGGGTCTGGCGGGCATAGCAAAGTCATTCAGGAAATGATTGTTGCACATCCCGATTACTCATTATGTGCCGTATTAGATGATCAATTTGAAGAGGAGGCCACTCAAAGCGGCATCTTGTATGGACCGATCTCCATGAGTCAACAGCTGAGAGAGACAATGCCTCATATGAAATGGCTGATTGCTATTGGGCAAAATGAGATGAGACAGCTAGTAAAGGAACGCCTCTCATTTGAAAACAAGGCGTTTGCCACACTCATCCATCCAGAGGCGGTCATAAGTCCATCAGCGGTGATTGGAGGGGGAACTGTCGTGATGGCAAGAGCAGTGGTTCAAGCAGATGCAGCAATCGGTGAACATGCGATTATCAACACAGGATCTATCGTAGAGCATGACTGTATACTCGAATCGTTTGTGCACCTATCACCAGGAGCAGTGTTAACTGGCTGTGTGTCTGTACGAATGGGTACCCATATTGGGGCAGGTGCTGTTGTGATACCCGGGATATCGATCGGAAGCTGGACAATCATTGGCGCAGGAGCCGCAGTAACAAAAGATATACACGATCAGAAAGTCGCTGTAGGCATTCCTGCAATAGAAATCAAAGATCGGAGAGAAGGTGGGAAATGATGCAAGAAAGGAAACGAATTTACTTATCACCACCGCATATGAGCGGAAAAGAGTATCTGAAAATAGAGGAAGCTTTCAAGAGTAACTGGATTGCACCGCTTGGACCTCTTGTGAATGAATTTGAGCAGGCAGTCGCACGCTATGCAGGAGTGAATGCAGGAGCGGCTTTATCTTCTGGAACAGCAGCAATTCACCTTGCATTAAAGCTTATTGGCGTTCAAAAAGGTGACATTGTCTTTTGTTCCACCCTCACATTTGTTGCAACTGCAAATCCGATTTTATACGAACAAGCCACACCCGTTTTTATTGATTCTGAAAGAGATACATGGAATATGTGCCCGCTTGCTTTAGAGAAAGCCTTTGTGGAATCAAAACGACTTGGAAAAAGACCCCGTGCTGTTATTGTCGTGCATTTATATGGACAAAGCGCAAAAATGGACGAGATTCTGGCGTTGTGTGAAGCATATGATGTACCAGTCATTGAGGATGCGGCTGAATCGTTAGGTGCTCTATATAAAGGGAAAAAAAGCGGCTCAATGGGCAGGTTCGGTGTCTATTCGTTTAATGGAAATAAAATCATTACAACATCAGGTGGCGGTATGCTTGTGAGTGATGATGAAGCTGCGATCGAACGCTGCCGCTTTCTCGCTTCACAGGCTAGAGAACGCGCCATGCATTATGAGCATCAAGAGATAGGATACAACTATCGCATGAGCAACCTGCTAGCAGGCGTCGGGATTGCTCAGATGGAAATATTGGACGAGCGTGTTGAACAGAAGCGACGCATTTTCAAGCGTTATCAGGATGCTTTATCTAAGGTAGAGGGCCTGTATTTCATGCCAGAATATCAAGGCACCAAGTCCAACCGCTGGCTGACGACATTGACTATTAATCGTGATAAGAGAACGTCTCCAGTGGACATCATTGCTGCACTAGAAAAAGAACAGATCGAAGCAAGGCGTGTATGGAAGCCGCTGCACCAGCAGCCGCTCTTTCGTGATTGTCCTTTTTATTCAGCAGCGAAAGGCACTCCCGTATCTGAGTTGTTATTTGAAACAGGGCTTTGTCTCCCCTCTGGAACAAGTATGACAGAAGCTGAACAGGATCGTATCATTGACACACTTCATAATGCCCTGCGAGAAAAAACATTCACCTCTTCACAGGCTGCTCATTCGTAAGCAGCCTGTCTCTCTTTCTATCAAATTCATCAATTAATGGAATAAATAGGTATATGTATTGTCAATTCGTTTTAAATATGATATTGACAAAGGGGTCCTTCCTCCTTAAAATGAAAATGATTATCAGCGTCAATTAGGAGGAACATCTTATGTCTATTTGGAGTAAATTTTTTCCGAAAATTAAAATAAATACAGTATTACCTTTCCTGCTAATCTTTTTATTAGTAGGCTGCTCTCAAGCAAACAATGGAGCAGAAGGAAACAAGGATCATCCTGACATGATCACGATGGCTTGGCCGAGAGATATTGGCGAAATGAATCCGCACGTATACAACCCATCGCAATTGTTTGCACAATCAATGATTTATGAGCCATTGGTCAGCTATCAAAAGAATGGAAAGCTAAAACCTGAATTAGCGAAATCATGGGATGTTTCAAAGGATGGCAAGGTGTATACTTTTCATTTAAGAGACAATGTGACGTTCTCAGATGGATCTGAGTTTAATGCTAACATTGTGAAAAAGAACTTTGATTCCATCTTAAAAAACAAGGATATACATAGCTGGTTAGGTGTTATAAAAAAAATCAAAAAGACAGAAGCAGTAGACAAGAAAACGTTTAAACTCACATTAACAGAGCCATATTATCCAACTGTTCAAGAATTAGCAGTTGTCCGCCCGGTTCGTTTCTTAGGAGAAGCAGGCTTCCCTAAAAACGGAGATACGTCAAAAGGGATTGAAAAACCAGTGGGGACAGGCCCTTGGGTATTAAAAACATATCAAAAAGATGACTATGCCATTTTCGAACGAAATGATCATTATTGGGGAGAAAAACCAAAGGTTAAAGAAATCAAAGTCAAGGTGATCCCAGATGCGGAAACGAGAGTCATGGCATTTGAAAAAGGCGATGTAGATGTCCTTTACGGAGAAGGAACCATTAGCCTTGATGCCTACAAACAGCTAGAGGCGAGCGGCAAGTATGAAACAAAAATGTCAGAGCCTGTAGCAACGAGACAGCTTGTCATGAACACAAAAGTGGATCAGCTGTCAGATGAGAAAGTGCGTCATGCCCTTCAATATGCTATTAATAAGAAATCAATGGTAGAAGGTGTAACCTCTGGCTTAGAGGATGAAGCAGATCACATATTGCCGACCAACATGCCTTACACATCTGATATTAAGGTGAAGTCTTTCCAGTATGATGTAGACAAAGCGAAAGCATTGCTGGATGAAGCAGGCTGGACACTTCCAAAAGGAAAAACCGTACGTGAAAAAGATGGAAAAGCGCTTGAATTTAGTATGATGTATGACTCAGCAGAATCGATTCAAAAAGCGATGGCTGAGACGCTTCAAGCAGAATGGGGAGCCATTGGCGTTGGCGTCAAACTTGAAGGTGTGGAGCTGGCAACACAGGTGCAGCGCTTTAAAGCCAACAAATTTGATATGAACTTCTTTAGCAACTACGGAGCGCCTTATGATCCGCATACATTTATGAACGTCGTCTCATCAGATGGTTTTGGATTCAAAGAAGCCATCTCAGCCTATCCAAATAAGGACAAGCTGATCAAAGAAATGAGCGAAATTCCATCAACAACCAATGAAAACAAACGAAAAGCACTTTATTCGTCTGTGTTATCTTCATTACAGGATCAAGGGGCGATTGTGCCAATCTCTTATTTTAAAAAGACAGCCGTTTATCAAAAAAATGTGAAGGACTTTGAGTTCCCAGCAAATCGCGATGAACATCCATTCACAGGCATTAAGCTGAAGTAATAGAAGGAAGGTAAGGAAATGGGCCGCTATATCGTCAAACGCATGCTATCAATCATCCCTGTATTTTTATTAGCCACACTTTTTACGACTGGTATGATTCACCTTTCACCAGTTGACCCGGCTGAGGCATATTTAGCAGCGGCTCATATCCAGCCTACGGATGAAATTTTAGCGCAAAAACGAAATGAATTTGGTTTAGACCAACCGTTTTATATGCAGTATCTTCACACCATTGAAAAAGTCATTCACCTTGATTTTGGCCAGTCGTATATGTCCAACCAGCCTGTGCTCAATGAGGTGATCTATAGAATACCAGCGACGATTCAATTGGCGCTTACTAGTCTATTGATTGCTATTTGTGTCAGCATTCCGCTCGGCTTTTTCAGCGGCATGAGGAAAAATGGCGTCGTTGATCATATGAGCCGGCTTATTTCTTTTTTAGGAGCATCTATCCCGACGTTTGTCTTGGGGTATTTGCTCATCTTCTTTTTTTCAGTGAAGCTCGATCTTTTACCAGTTGAAGGGGTCGGAACATGGGAGCATCTCATCCTGCCGTCGATCACACTGGCCGTCCCTTTAATTGCTACGTATACAAGGCTATTACGATCAAGTGTGAGTGAGGCGCTTCAAGAGCCTTTTGTTCAATATGCGAGAATCAGAGGATTAAAGGAACGGTCGATCATGTTCAAGCATGTATTGAGAATCGCGATATCGCCAATGCTGACAGGGCTTGGGGTGAATCTTGGCAAGCTGCTGACAGGAACCATTATCGTAGAGGCGGTTTTTTCATGGCCGGGGTTTGGGCGCTTCTTTATTGAAGCGATCTTTAACCGGGATCTGCCGGTCATTCAATTCTATGTCCTCATGGCAGCATGTATCTTTATCTTGAGCAGCTTGATTGTGGACTTGCTCCAACTGATCATTGACCCCCGTATTTCCAGAAAGGAAGGCCGCCAGCCATGATGACAAAAGGAAAATATCTCTTCTCTCATCAAAAGATGATCTCGATCTGTGTGGTGCTCCTTGGTCTATTGCTGATTGTGACAGTATGTGCACCGTGGATCGCTCCACATGATCCGGCGGCTGTCAATCTAGCGATGAAGCTAAAGGGGTCTTCGTGGGAGTATCCTCTTGGGACAGATCAATTAGGCCGATGCAATTTATCTCGAATTTTATATGGTGCACGTGTTTCACTAGGCTGTGCGTTATTAATCTTTCTCTCTTCTTTATTGATTGGGTTAATCGTTGGTTTGTTGTCAGGTTACAAAGGCGGCTGGATCGATCACGTCTTGATGAGAATCTGTGACGGGATCATGGCATTCCCGAACCTGGTGCTGATTCTTGGATTAGTCGGCATCTTCGGTCCTGGACTTTCTCAAGTAGTGCTTGCCTTGATGCTGGTACAATGGGTATACTATGCTCGCGTCTTTCGAGGAATGGTGCTGAGTTTAAAAGAACAGAACTTTATTGCTGCCGCAAAAATCAGCGGGACGTCCCACTGGAACATCATGAGAAAGCATATGATTCCAAATGTCCTGCCGCCACTCGCGGTCATAGGTACACTCGAAATGGGCTGGGCGATTATGGACATTTCTGCGATGTCCTTTCTCGGATTAGGCGTTCAGCCTCCTATGCCTGAATGGGGAGCGATGATCCATGAAGGGAAGTCGTACATTCAAACGAATCCTCAGTTGATGCTGTACCCAGGTCTTGTGATCATGGCTGTCGTGGTCCTCTTTAATTTACTAGGAGAGGCCCTCTCAGAGAAATATGGTATCAAACGCCGTGTGTAAAGGAATGATCGATGTGCAAGAGTCCATTTTACAAATAGAGAACCTGCATGTGCAGACGAAAACGCCTCATGGGACAACCTCTCTTATTCAGGACGTATCGTTTGAAGTAGGGCGTGGTCAAATCGTTGGATTAATAGGTGAGAGCGGCTGCGGGAAAACGGTGACAAGTATGTCGATCTTACATATGCTTGACCCGAAAACAACGGAAGTCACTGGCAGCATCACATTACAAGGACGAGAATTGATCGGTATGAGTGAAAAGGATATGCGCTCTATTCGGGGCAAAGACATCTCATATATTATGCAAAATCCAATGAACAGCTTTACACCAGTATGGACGATCGGTCATCAGCTGATTGAAACCATCCGCCGGCATACCGCTGTCAGTAAAAGGCAGGCACGAGCGAAGGCAATGGATGCGTTAGCGCAGATGAATCTGCCGCAGCCAGATAAGCTGTTAAACAAGTATCCCTTTGAACTAAGCGGCGGCATGCTGCAGCGTGTCATGATTGCCATGGCAGCCTGCATGCACCCGCCTCTTCTCATAGCAGATGAACCAACAACTGCTTTAGATGTACACACGCAGAAGCTGGTGCTTGAGCACCTAAACCAAATTCGTCATGAGTATGGAACTGCCATTTTGCTCATTACTCACGATCTTGGCGTCATTGCAGAAATGGCAGATCAGGTTGTCGTCATGAGACAAGGAGAAATGGTTGAAAAGGCAGAAGTGCTTGAGCTTTTTGAAAACCCGAAGCATAATTATACAAAGAAACTATTAGCAGCTCGTCCATCCATCCCAGCTGTTTGCCCGATTTGAGGTGAGAAGGCCCTTGCATTTATTAGAAGTGAAAGCAGTTAGTCATTCATACAACAGCCGGTCGTTTCTGATGAGAAAAAAAGGCGCAGACCAAGTCTTAAGCGGCGTCAATTTAATCATTGAAGAAGGCACATGCCTCGCATTGCTGGGGCAAAGCGGCGCAGGGAAAAGTACACTAGGCCGCATCATACTTGGTCTAGAGAAACCAAGAGCCGGTCAGGTCCTTTTTGAAGGGCAGGATATATATTGTGCAGATCAGCGAACACGCAAACATTATCGCCGGCATGTGCAAGCGGTGTTTCAAGATTCATATTCGGCGGTGAATCCAAGGTGGACAGTCGAACAAATTTTATCCGAGCCGCTTGAAAACTATGAAGCTATGGGCCGACAAGAACGCAAAAACGTGTTGATTCACTGGCTGGAAAGAGTCGGGCTCAGTGAAAAGGACTTGTCTAAATATCCGCATCAATTCAGCGGCGGCCAGCTGCAAAGGATCAACATCGCAAGAGCCTTATTGCTGCAGCCAAAGCTCGTCGTACTGGATGAATCCGTCAGCAGCTTAGACATGGTTACACAGGCTGTCATTTTAGATTTATTAGTAGAATTAAAGAAGGAACTGGGTGTCGCTTACTTATTTATTACACATGATATGACGGCAGCCTATCATGTAAGTGATCAATTGGCGATATTGGATCAAGGTGAACTTGTTGCTCAATTTCAATCAAAGGATGATTTCTTTTCATCAGAAGAGACAGCGGTGCAGAAAATGAGAGATGCAATGCTCGCAGACCATCCTTTGTCCCGAACAATTGGCAGACCGGTTCGGTAAATCTTCATTTCATCAACGCCTCTTTTAGAAGAGGCTATTTTTCATGAAAGGCAGGTGGCATCGTGAACCATCGAGCGTATTTAGCTTTGGCCATTCCTTTAACCATCTCAACGATGACCACCCCATTACTTGGAGCTGTTGATACAGCAGTTGTCGGTCAGCTCGCCAATCCCGCTTATATTGGAGGCGTCGCGGTTGGCAGTCTCATTTTCAGTACACTATATTGGCTCTTTGGTTTTTTGCGGGTGAGTACATCTGCTTTTGCCGCCCAGGCAAACGGGGCGCAGAGTGAGGAGCAGGGCGTACTTGCTTTTCTAAGACCTTTTTTAATCGCCATCATTGTCGGCCTTTGTTTTATTGCCCTGCAATGGCCAATTATTCAATCTGCTTTTCTAGTGATTTCTCCCGCTGCGGATGTCCGGCAATTTGCAGCAGATTATTTTCATATTCGTATTTGGGGTGCCCCGTTTACCTTGATGAATTATGTGATATTAGGGTGGCTGATGGGAATGGCAAAAATGAAAGAAGCCCTCTCTTTACAAATCTTGATCAATGTCATGAATATGGTCCTTGCCCTTCTGCTTGTTCATGTGTTTTCGTTTGCAGTCAAAGGGGTGGCGGCTGCGACATTGATATCTGAATTAACTGCCTTTGTGCTAGGCGCATGGATCATCATGAAGCATTCAAAAAACGGGTTCCAGATGCCTTCTCTTAAGAAAATCATGGATACACAGGCAGTTCAGAAAATGTTTCATGTGAATAAAGATTTGTTTATTCGGACGATTTGTCTGCTAGTGGTGATTAACATGTTTACAGCAAAAGGTGCTTCTTTTGGAACAGAGATGCTGGCGGCCAATGCCATCTTATTTCAAATTCACTATATCATGGCTTATTTGTTCGATGGTTTTGCCAATGCATCCAGCATCCTTGTGGGCAGATCAGTTGGTGCAAATGACCGTACCCTTTATGAAAGAACTTTAACTCTTTCGAGACAGTGGGCACTTGTCATGGCATGCGTCATTGCGTCGGTTTATTTTCTCTTAAAAGAGCCGATCTTGAGCTTGTTTACAAATCTTCCCCGGCTTCTTGATGTGACATTAGGCTATGCAGACTGGCTCGTTCTCTATCCGTTTGCCGCTTGTTTCGGTTTGGTCATATACGGCGTATTTACAGGTGCGACAGAAATTGCCCCTGTCAGAAATTCGATGCTGTTTGCGATGATCTTGTTTATCGTTGTTCAAGCAGCGGTCACGCCTATTTGGCACAATCACGGACTATGGTTTGCCTTTATCATCTATACTACCGGACGGTCTGGCTTTTTGATGATGTACAAATCAAGGCTGGATCAGAAGCTTTTCGCAAATGAAAAACACCCTTTGCCATCATGACAAAGGGTGCTCTTTTTCGTTCATTCATTCGCTTTCTTTTTTCACTTTTTGATATGCTTCATCAAGATGCTGAATACGCTTCAAGACCACAGCGTTTTTGGTCAGCTGGTCTTGTACAAGTGTGGACACCACTGAGCGGTAATAGGCATTCATGGCATGAATCTTGTCTTCATTTTGATTCATGGCGATGTGCTGTTTCAAGTTGTCAACAAAGTATGGAACGGAAAAAAGTTCAGACATGGGAATCACTCCTATTTCGTATATACGGTCCGTCAATCTTCATGTAAAATGATGAGAGGGAGGGGAGACAATGAGCCTTAATCTGCAACAAGAACAAGTATTAAAGCAGGTGCTCACACAAGAACTCAGGCAGGCCATTACGCTGCTCCAGCTGAATAGCGCTGAGCTTGGCGAGTATCTTGACCAGTTAGCGCTTGAGAACCCTCTGATTGAGCGGAAAGACACGGACAGCTATCAACCAGTTTATCATAAAAAATCTCAAGATCTAATGACAGAGCCGTATCGAACGCATCAAAAAGAAAGCCTGCAAATGTATTTAAAGAAACAAGCTATTGATTTGAATCTAAGTGAAAAGAATCAAAGGATCTTTGACTTTATGATCGAGTCCATTGATTCCAATGGCTATTTAAATGAACCGGTTGACGAGATGGCAGCTGTCTTAGAGGTGCCAGCTGAAGAAGTAGAAGCCGTCCTTCATCAGCTTCAATCGCTAGAGCCTGCCGGTATTGGCGCAAGATCATTACAAGAATGCATTCTGCTTCAGCTGAGAAGAAAAAAGGAGCGCTGGTATGAAGCCGAGCTGATCATCGACGAGCACTTCTTTCTCTTTGCAAGAAAGGCTTGGAAGGAAATCGCGGCGAAAACAGGCGTTTCAATGAAAACACTTCAAGCGGTACAAGATGAGGTGTCGCAGCTGGAACCAAGACCGGGCATACATTTCTCATATGAAGAGGACCCTGTGTATATAGAGCCAGATGTGACGATTACTGTCGTGCAGGACCACATCACATTTGAGCTGAATCAGCGCGCTTTTCCAGACGTTGAAATGAATGAAGGATACTTCGCCATGATTCAAGACCAGAAGCGGCATGAAGCATATGTGTATCTAAAGGAAAAAGAGCAGCAATACAATTGGCTTGTCCAAGCGCTGAAGCAAAGAAAACAAACGATGACCCATGTCGTTCGTGAGATTATCTTCCATCAGACAGATTTTTTCCTTACAGGGAAACATAAAATGAAACCGCTTACGATGAAGCGAATCGCAGATATATTGCAAGTGCATGAGTCAACAGTCAGCCGAACGGTGAAAGGGAAAATGGTGCAAACCCCTTATGGTCTCATGGAAATGAAACAATTTTTCCAAGCAAAACTAGAAGGACCTTCGCTGGAAGAGGCGTCCAGCTACACAGTCAAGACGCACATCGCAGAGCTGATCCAAACGGAAAATAAGAAAAAACCGTATTCAGATCAGCAAATGATGACGCAGCTTCAGCAAACCTTTGGTATCCGTGTGTCGCGCAGAACCATTGCGAAATATCGTGAACAAATGAATCTCCCATCATCTACACTGCGGAAGCGCTATGATTAAAAAGAAGTACTTGCCAGAAACAAGGCAGGTGCTTCTTTTTTGTTGAAAGCAAGGCACACAGAAGATTTTTTGAAAATTAAATCGGGGAGACGTCTGAACGGAAATTTTGGGGTAAAGTATAAGATAGGGCATGAGCCGATAAGGATAGACAACAGTGATGAGGTGAGACCAATTGAAATATAAACAAATCAAAACCAAAAAAATATATGAAGAAATTGCGGATGCATTAATCGAATTCATTCGTACAGGTGAGCTTCTTCCGGGGGAAAAATTAGATTCGGTTCAAGCGCTCTCAGAAAGCTTTCAAGTCAGCCGTTCCGCTGTAAGAGAGGCGCTGTCTGCTCTCAAAGCGATCGGATTAATAGAGATGAAGCAAGGGGAAGGCACGTATGTGAAGCAGTTCGATCCTGAACAGCTCGCATTTTCTTTATCTCCTGCATTTTTAATGAAGCAGCATGATGTCAGGCAGCTCCTTGAAGTGAGAACCATCATTGAAACAGGTGCTGTTAAAAAGGCGGCGCTGCTTCGGACGGACGATGACCTTCATCAGCTGCGTGATGCACTCGAACAAATGAAGCTGGCAGAAGCACATGAAGAAATTGGTGAAGAGGCAGATATCACCTTCCATCTCGCCTTAGCCAAAGCCTCGAAGAATGATGTATTAAAGGTGTTAATGAATCAAGTCTCAACCTTGTTAGTAGAAACGATGCGGGAAACGAGAAAAGTCGTATTATTCTCAACGAAAGCCTCCATTCGGCAGCTTTACGAAGAACATGAACAAATTTACAAAGCCGTCATGGCAAGGCAGCCAGAAGAAGCAGAGAAAGCGATGCTTACGCATTTGAAAAATGTAGAAAATCTGCTCGGTGATGTGCTGCAAAAAAAAGCAGAACAGTCAGATACACAATAAGCTGTGCCGAATGATGGCACAGCTCTATTATTGACGAGAAATATGTAGCTTTTTCATTCGATATTGCAGACTTTGCCTGCTCATGCCCAATAACTTTGCAGTCTGTGAAATATTATCGTCCATTTTTTCTAAGTAATGGACGATGTATTGTTTTTCGAATCGCTCCATTTGGGTTTGGAAATCAGTCGTCTGTTCTGGGCTTGTATAGACAAAGGTGTCAGCAGCGGCGGTTTGCTGCAGAGAATTTGTTTGCAATTGCGCCTTAGGACGGCCTTCCCCGTGCTTAAATCTAAAATGATAGGGAAGGTGATGCATGCTTAAGTCGTCTTCATCCATCATCATATTCATCCCCGCCTCAATCACATGCTCCAGTTCTCTTACATTGCCTGGCCAATGATACGCTTGGAAAAGGGCAAGTACCTCTTCGTCAGCCGTCTTCACCTTCATTTGAAACAGCTCATTATATTTTTGAATAAAATGATTCACAAACGTAGGAATGTCCTCTTTTCGCTCAGAAAGCGGCGGGATAAATAAGGTGACAATACCGAGCCGATAAAATAAATCCTTGCGCATGCGTCCACCTGCGATCGCATCCACAGGGTCCTCATTCATATTGGCAATGACTCTTACATCAACAGCGATTTCTTTTGTGCTGCCTAGCCTTCTCACGCGTTTCTCCTGTAAGACGCGCAGCAGTTTTGCTTGAAGAGGAGGATTTAATGAGTTGATCTCATCTAAAAGCAATGTTCCTCCTTGCGCCTGTTCAAATAAACCAGGCTGATCAGTTGCCCCCGTAAAAGCCCCTTTTTGTGTACCAAAGAGCAGACTTTCAATCAGATTATCAGGCAGTGCTGCACAATTTTGGGTAATAAATGGTCCAGATGACCGGCTGCTGCCGTTATGAATGCTTTGAGCAAACAGTTCTTTCCCAGTCCCTGTTTCGCCAACAATGAGCACATAAGAAGAGGTGCGTGTCGCTCGTTTCGCATGTTCAATCACCTCTAAAAATGCAGGGCTTTGTCCAATAATGGAATCAAAGGTAAAGCGTGTGCTTCCTTTTTTCTTCATATTGTGATGAATCAGCCGTTCCAGCTTGGTCACATCATTTGAAATTTCAACTGCCCCTTGAATGAGGCCGTCTCGAACGAGCGGGTATGTATGGTTAATCGTTGTGATTTCTTTTCCGTTGTAATTATGATACGTCTGCTTGGCATGAACGGTTTGTTTCCCGGTACGAAGCGCTTGGACAAGTGTACTGTGCATCTCATCTTGAAAGGTGAAGAAGTCGAGTACATTTTTATGGAGAACATCAGAGCGTTTTAAAGACTCAATCTCCATCATTTTTTTATTATAAACAACCGTATGGCCATTCTCGTCAATTGCATGAACCCCGACATCAATTAAATCGAGCATTTGTTTATACAAATCAATCTCATTTTCAAGCTTTGCGGCATGCAGATCTTTTTTCACTTGTGCCACCTCCTGACGTTACCTCTATTTTACATGAAAAATTTTGCGGTTTCCTCTAAAAAATTTGGCATGCGCAAAGAAATTTTGCGTAAATAATGAGGTAGACCCTCATGATCAAGCAGTCAGAAAGTTGGCACGATCCTTGCATAACATATGGATGAAGATGAACCCAATTGAAAGAAGCTACCTTACAGAAGGAGGAATAGATGATGACACAGACAAATGAATTGATTCAACAAACAGAACAATATGGAGCGGCAAACTATCATCCGCTGCCAATTGTGATTTCAGAGGCTGAGGGAGTGTGGGTGACAGACCCTGAAGGCAATCGATATATGGATATGCTCAGTGCGTATTCCGCAGTGAACCAAGGACATCGCCATCCCCTCATTATTGAGGCGCTCAAAAAACAAGCAGACCGTGTGACACTCACCTCGAGAGCTTTTCATAATGATCAGCTTGGTCCTTGGTATGAAAAAATTTGCAAACTGACAAATAAAGACATGGCACTGCCAATGAATACTGGTGCTGAGGCTGTAGAAACCGCTGTAAAAGCAGCAAGACGCTGGGGCTATGATGTTAAGGGAATCGAAGAGAATCGTGCAGAAATCATTGCGTGTGTTGGCAATTTCCATGGGAGAACGATGACGGCTGTGTCTCTTTCCTCTGAAGCAGAATACCAAAGAGGCTTCGGTCCAATGCTTCCCGGAATAAAACTGATTCCTTACGGAGATATTGAAGCGTTACGTGAAGCTATCACACCACAGACAGCGGCTTTCCTCATAGAACCGATTCAAGGAGAAGCGGGAATTGTCATGCCGCCAGAAGGCTTCTTGAAAGATGCCAAGGCGCTTTGTGAGAAAGAACATGTGCTGTTCATTGCGGATGAGATTCAAGTGGGGTTAGCACGAACAGGTAAGATGTTTGCGTGTGACTGGGAAGACATTGAGCCAGATATGCTGATCCTCGGGAAAGCTTTAGGCGGCGGCGTCTTTCCAATCTCGTGTGTCGTAGCAAACCGCGATATATTAGGCGTGTTTAACCCTGGTTCTCATGGGTCTACCTTCGGAGGAAATCCTCTTGCGTGTGCGGTGTCGCTTGCTGCACTGGATGTTTTAATCGACGAAAAGCTTGCAGCACGTTCCATGGAGCTTGGCGAATACTTCAAAGACAAACTATCACGCATTCAAAGCCCTGTGATTAAGGAAGTGCGCGGCCGCGGATTATTTATAGGAATGGAGCTGACAGAGGCAGCTAGACCTTATTGTGAAAAGCTGAAGCAAGCAGGATTGTTATGTAAAGAAACCCATGAGACAGTTATCCGTTTTGCACCGCCGCTGACCATTTCAAAAGAAGATTTAGACTGGGCAATTGGTCATATTGAAGCACTGTTTCAAGCCTAAATGCCAAAGGGGGAGGAACCTTCACTTTCTCCCTTTCTTTTTCAACGAACAGCGAATTTTGTCAAAGGATGATGAATAGAAGAAAGAAAGTGGGGAAGTGGATTTGAAGCAAGAACAGCATAATGAACTAGAGCGTTCCATGAAAAGCAGACATCTCTTTATGATTGCCTTAGGCGGCGTCATCGGTACGGGCCTTTTCCTTGGATCAGGATTGATTATCCATCAGGCAGGACCTGGCGGAGCCATTCTATCGTTTATCATTGGCGGACTGTTAATGTATTTGGTCATGCTGTGTCTTGGAGAATTAGCAGTGGCGATGCCGACAGCCGGTTCCTTTCAGGAGTATGCAACCAAATATATAGGCCCGTCCACAGGCTTTATGATCGGCTGGCTGTATTGGTTTAGCTGGGCGTGTACGATTGGACTGGAGTTTACGTCAGCAGGCATATTGCTCCAAAGGTGGTTCCCAGATATCCCGGTTTGGCTCTGGTGCCTAGCATTTAGTGTGATATTATTTGCCGTGAATGCCATCTCAGCTCGCAGCTTCGCTGAAACGGAGTTTTGGTTTTCAGCTATCAAGGTCGCTGCCATCCTATTGTTTATTATCATCGGAATTGGCGCAATTTTCGGAATGATTCATTTAAAAGGCGGAGAACCAGCCCCTTTATTTCGTCATTTGACGGATCATGGCGGACTATTTCCTAATGGTGTTTTTGCTATTTTATTAACCATGGTCACGGTCAATTTCTCCTTTCAAGGAACAGAACTTGTAGGGATTGCAGCAGGTGAGAGTGAAAGCCCTGAAAAAACATTGCCTCGATCGATACGGAATATTATTTGGAGAACGATGGTCTTTTTCGTTTTATCAATTGCGGTTCTTGCCGCACTTCTTCCATGGCAGACAGCAGGCGCTGTTGACAGTCCGTTTGTGGTCGTGCTGGACAAGGTCGGCATCCCATATGCTGCAGATATCATGAATTTTATTATCATCACGGCTGTCTTATCTGTAGCAAACTCTGGATTATATGCATCATCACGTATGCTTTGGTCGCTTTCAAAGGACGGGAAAGGACCTGTCTTTACGAAAAAGCTGTCCAAGCGTAAAATCCCGATCAATGCATTATTGGTGACAATGGGTGTATCCGCTTTATCCCTGCTCACAAGTGTTGTGGCACCAAAAACGGTGTATGTGTGGCTCATTTCGATTTCCGGAATGGTTCTAGTTGTGGTGTGGATGTCCATTTGTTTGTCTCAGTATTTCTTTAGAAAACAATTCATAAAAGCGGGTGGAGATGTAAAGGATCTCGTCTTCCGTACACCGCTCTATCCATTTGTGCCATTGGCAGGCTTCATCGCATTTGGCATCGTTCTCATCAGCCTATTCTTTATTGAGGATCAGCGGATTGGCCTTTATTGCGGCGTTCCGTTCATGGCTGTCTGCTACATCATTTATTATTTCAAAATCAAACCGAAGGAAGAGGCAAAGCGTTTCGCTGAAGAGGAAGGAACCATCCCAAAAACATAAAAGACCAACTATATCAACAAAATGTGCATGCGGATCTCACACGCATGCACATTTTCAATGGTGAATTCATTGAATATAGAAGAAAATAAATATTTTGAAAAGAAATATCATAGCAAGAACCTTGATGACAAGCAGGTTATCGGTGAAAATGTGTCTATTTTTTGTCTAAATGTGTTTGTAAGAGTTGAAAATGCAAGATTATCCTGTTAAAATAATTAAAGAAAGCAGGGATTGATTTTTTTTGGCTGTGGCGGGACGTTTTTTGTCACAGTGGGACGTTTTTAGTCCAACGTGAAAAGAAAGGGTCGTTAGCCATGAATCGTTTATTGGAAGCTCAAAAAAAATTATTGCCAGATCTTCTCATCGTTATGCAAAAACGCTACGACATTTTGCAATACATCAGGTTAGCTGAACCAATCGGCCGCAGAAGCCTTGCGACGAGCCTAGGTCTCAGTGAGCGCATCTTAAGAGCTGAAGTTCAGTTTTTAAAAGAACAAAACCTGCTGGATGTCAAAACGAGCGGCATGATGCTGACGAGTGAAGGCCACGCTTTGCTTGAAATGCTTGAAGGAATGATGAAGGACGTTTTAGGTTTAACCTTTTTGGAAAATACATTAAAGAGGAAGTTAGGCCTAGAAGAAGTCATCATCGTTTCTGGTGACAGTGACGAATCCCCGTGGGTGAAGCAAGAAATGGGAAGAGCTGCTGTCCAATGTATGAAAAAAAGGTTTACTGGAAATAATATCGTCGCCGTCACTGGCGGAACGACGATGGAAGCCGTTGCCGAAATGATGACCCCTGATGCCAAAAACAGAGGCATGATGTTTGTCCCTGCGAGAGGCGGTCTTGGGGAGAATGTAAAAAATCAGGCAAACACCATTTGTGCCCACATGGCTGAAAAAGCTTCCGGTACTTACAAACTGCTGTTTGTTCCAGGGCAGCTGTCAGAAGGTGCTTACTCTTCTATTATTGAAGAGCCGTCAGTCAAAGAAGTGCTTCAAACGATTAAATCATCCACGATGCTCATTCATGGGATCGGTGAAGCAAAAACAATGGCGATGAGACGAAATACACCAGCTGAAGATTTAAAAAAGATTGATGAGCATGACGCAGTGACAGAGGCCTTTGGCTATTACTTTAATCGTGATGGTGAGGTCGTCCACAAAGTGCACTCCGTCGGCATGCAGCTAGATGATTTAGAAAGCATTCCACACATCATTGCTGTTGCAGGTGGATCATCAAAGGCAGGGGCCATTGAAGCTTATTTCAAAAAACCCCGCCGAACGGTTCTCGTCACAGACGAAGGAGCCGCAAAAGAGTTATTAAGGGAGTCAATTGATCCCTCAATATAAAACATTGTTACCTATAAAAGGAGGAAACATCATGGCAGTAAAAGTCGGTATTAACGGATTTGGACGTATTGGACGTAACGTATTTCGTGCAGCATTAAACAATCCTGAAGTTGAGGTAGTAGCGGTTAACGATCTAACAGACGCTAACATGCTTGCACACCTTTTACAATATGACTCTGTTCACGGAAAACTAGATGCAGAGGTTTCTGTAGACGGTACAAACTTAGTAGTGAACGGTAAAACAATCGAAGTATCAGCTGAGCGTGACCCTGCGAAATTAAGCTGGGGTAAACAAGGCGTAGAAATCGTTGTTGAATCTACTGGATTCTTCACAAAACGTGCAGACGCTGCAAAACACTTAGAAGCTGGCGCTAAAAAAGTCATCATCTCTGCTCCTGCTAACGAAGAAGATATCACAATCGTTATGGGTGTAAACGAAGACAAATACGATGCAGCTAGCCACGATGTCATCTCTAATGCATCTTGTACAACAAACTGCTTAGCTCCATTTGCAAAAGTACTTAACGATAAATTTGGTATCAAACGCGGTATGATGACAACTGTTCACTCATACACAAATGACCAACAAATTCTTGATCTTCCGCACAAAGACTACCGTCGTGCTCGTGCAGCTGCGGAAAACATCATCCCAACTTCTACAGGTGCTGCGAAAGCTGTTTCACTTGTATTGCCTGAACTTAAAGGTAAATTAAACGGTGGCGCTATGCGTGTTCCAACACCTAACGTTTCTTTAGTTGACCTTGTGGCTGAATTAAACCAAGATGTAACAGCTGAAGATGTAAATGCAGCACTTAAAGAAGCAGCTGAAGGAGAACTTAATGGAATCCTTGGCTACAGCGAAGAGCCATTAGTATCTGGTGACTACAATGGTAATGCAAACTCTTCAACAATCGATGCTCTTTCTACAATGGTGATGGAAGGCAGCATGGTGAAAGTCATTTCTTGGTACGATAACGAGAGTGGATATTCTCACCGCGTTGTTGACCTTGCAGCTTACATTGCAAAACAAGGTCTTTAATTTCTCACACTGAAGGAACTCACTTGGTTCTTTCCTAGAGACACGATATAATGAAGAAGGACAAGGGAAGGGGAAGCATCCCTTTCCCTTTTTCTCTGTTTTTATCCGTTCTGCACGATTTCTCGTTTTGATGAGGGCAAAATGGGAAAAGGATAAAGAGAGACTTGTCCAATGCGTAAGGAAACCAGAATAAAGGAGGATCTCCTGACGAGCATGAATAAGAAATCAGTAAAAGACATTGACGTAAAAGGTAAAGTTGTGTTCTGCCGCGTAGATTTTAACGTTCCAATGAAAGACGGAGAAGTGACGGATGATACTCGTATTCGCGCAGCATTACCAACGATTGAGTATTTAACAGGACAAGGCGCAAAGGTACTGCTAGCTAGTCATTTGGGTCGTCCGAAGGGTCAAGTTACTGAAGAACTGCGTCTGACACCTGTGGCAAAACGTCTGCAAGAGCTTCTTGGACAAGAAGTGAAAAAAGCGGATGAAGCTTACGGAGACAACGTGAAAAAGCAAATCTCTGACTTAAAAGAAGGAGATGTGCTAGTGCTTGAAAACGTTCGTTTCTATCCTGGTGAAGAAAAGAACGATCCTGAATTATCAAAAGCATTTGCTGATTTAGCCGATGTGTATGTCAATGATGCGTTCGGTGCTGCACACCGTGCACATGCATCCACTGCTGGTATTGCAGCATATCTTCCGGCTGTTTCGGGCTTCCTCATGCAAAAAGAGCTTGAGGTTCTAGGAAAAGCCATTTCAAACCCTGATCGCCCATTTACAGCGATTATCGGTGGCGCAAAAGTAAAGGATAAAATCGGTGTGATTGAAAGTCTTCTGGATAAAGTGGACAACCTCATCATCGGCGGCGGACTTGCTTACACATTTGTGAAAGCACTTGGCCACGAAGTAGGAAAATCTTTATTAGAAGAAGACAAAGTAGATTTAGCGAAATCCTTTATGGACCGTGCAAAAGAAAAAGGCGTGAACTTCCTGATTCCAACAGATGTTCTGGTAGCCGACGACTTTTCAAATGATGCGAATACAAGCATTGTGCCAATCTCTGAAATTCCAAGTGATCTAGAAGCACTTGATATTGGAACAGAGACAAGAGAGAAGTATGCTGATGTCATTAAAAACAGCAAACTTGTTGTCTGGAACGGACCAATGGGTGTATTTGAAATTGATGCATTCGCTAAAGGGACAAAAGCAATCGCAGAAGCACTGGCAGAAGCAAAAGATACATATTCTGTCATTGGCGGTGGAGACTCAGCAGCAGCTGTTGAGAAGTTTGGTCTTGCTGATCAGATGAGCCATATTTCTACAGGCGGCGGCGCTTCACTTGAATTTATGGAAGGCAAAGAGCTTCCAGGTGTTACTGCATTAAACGATAAATAAGACCAAAACTGCTATAAGGAAGTGTCAATCATGAGAAAACCAATTATAGCTGGGAACTGGAAAATGAACAAAACACTTGGCGAAGCGGTTAGCTTCGTTGAAGAAGTCAAGTCATCCATTCCATCTCCTGACAAAGTGGAATCAATTGTCTGTGCGCCAGCACTTTTCCTTGAAAAGCTAAACAGCCTTTCTAACGGAACAGACCTTAAAATTGGTGCACAAAACATGCACTTTGAAGAAAATGGTGCATTCACTGGTGAAATCAGCCCTGCTGCGCTAAAAGATCTTGGCATCGGCTACTCAGTGATCGGTCATTCAGAGCGCCGTGAATTCTTCGCTGAAACAGATGAAACAGTGAACAAAAAAGCACATGCTGCATTCAAGCATGGCATCGTTCCAATTATCTGTGTAGGTGAAACGCTTGAAGAGCGTGAAGCTGGCAAAACAAATGAACTTGTCGCTGATCAAGTGAAGAAAGCACTAGCTGGTTTAACAACTCAGCAAGTCGCTGAATCTGTCATTGCATATGAGCCAATCTGGGCGATCGGTACAGGGAAATCTTCTACAGCGAAAGATGCAAACGATGTTTGTTCGCATATCCGTCAAACGGTTGCAAGCGAATATGGTCAAGAAGCGGCAGACAGCCTTCGCATTCAATATGGCGGAAGCGTGAAGCCGGCGAATATTAAAGAATATATGGCAGAATCCGATATTGACGGTGCTTTGGTAGGCGGCGCAAGCTTAGAACCTCAGTCTTTCGTTCAATTATTGGAGGAAGGTCAATATGAGTAAGAAACCAGCTGCATTAATCATCTTAGATGGATTCGGTTTAAGAGGCGAAACAGTCGGTAACGCTGTTGCCCAAGCAAAGAAACCGAACTTCGACCGCTACTGGAATGAATTCCCGCATCAAACCTTAACGGCTTCAGGTGAGGCAGTAGGCCTCCCGCAAGGTCAAATGGGGAACTCTGAAGTTGGGCATTTGAACATCGGTGCAGGACGCATTGTGTATCAAAGCTTAACAAGAGTGAATGTTGCCATTCGTGAAGGGGAATTTGAGAAAAACGAAACGTTCCTAGATGCAATGACTTATGCAAAAGAGAATGACAAGGCCCTTCATTTATTCGGTCTCTTGTCAGACGGCGGTGTGCACAGCCACATCCAGCATCTCTTTGCCCTGCTGAAGCTGGCGAAAAAAGAAGGCTTAACAAAGGTATACATTCATGGTTTCTTAGACGGACGTGATGTTGGTCAAAAGACAGCCAAAGTGTACTTAAAACAGCTTGAAGAACAAATCAAAGAAATCGGTGTCGGAGAAGTGGCAACACTTTCTGGACGCTATTACTCAATGGACCGTGACAAACGCTGGGATCGTGTGGAGAAAGCATATCGCGCGATGGCGTATGGTGAAGGCCCAAGTTATCAAAACATTTATGATGTCGTTGATGACTCCTATGAAAATGGAATCTACGATGAATTCGTTATTCCATCTGTCATCACGAGAGAAAATGGTGAGCCAGTTGCAAAAGTAAACGACGGCGACTCTGTGATTTTCTATAACTTCCGTCCAGACCGTGCGATCCAAATTTCGAACACCTTCACAAATGAAGATTTCCGCTCATTTGATCGCGGGGAAGCACATCCGAAGGATTTACACTTCGTCTGCTTTACACACTTCAGTGAAACGGTTGATGGCTATGTCGCCTTCAAACCAGTGAATTTGGATAACACAGTAGGAGAAGTGCTTTCTCAAAATGGATTGAAACAGCTGCGGATTGCTGAAACAGAGAAATATCCTCATGTGACGTTCTTTATGAGTGGTGGGCGTGAAGAAGAATTTCCTGGTGAAGACCGCATCTTGATCAATTCGCCAGATGTGGCAACCTATGACCTCAAGCCAGAAATGAGCGCTTACGAGGTAAAGGATGCACTTGTTGCAGACATCAATGCTGATAAGCATGATGCGATCATCCTGAACTTTGCTAACCCGGATATGGTTGGTCATTCAGGTATGCTCGAGCCAACAATCAAAGCCATTGAAGCAGTAGATGAGTGCTTAGGAGCTGTAGTCGACGCAATCCTAGCAAAAGGCGGACATGCCATCATCACGGCAGACCACGGTAACGCAGACGTGCTGATAACCGAAGAAGGCAAGCCGCATACTGCACATACGACAAACCCTGTTCCAGTAATCGTGACGAAAAAAGGTGCAACGCTTAGAGAAGGCGGCATTCTAGCCGATCTATCTCCAACGCTTTTAGACTTACTTGGTCTTGAAAAACCAAAAGAGATGACAGGAACATCATTGATTCAGAAATAAAAAAATTGATTCAAAAGGAGAGAAATAACGATGCCATACATTGTTGACGTATATGCACGCGAAGTATTAGACTCTCGCGGTAACCCAACAGTTGAAGTAGAAGTTTACACAGAATCTGGCGGCTTTGGCCGTGCATTAGTACCAAGTGGTGCTTCTACTGGTGAATATGAAGCAGTAGAACTACGTGACGGAGACAAAGACCGTTACCTTGGAAAAGGTGTTCTGACAGCTGTAAACAACGTAAATGAAATCATTGCACCAGAACTTTTAGGCTTTGATGTAACAGAACAAGTAGCGATTGACAAAATGTTAATCGAACTTGATGGAACAGAAAACAAAGGGAAATTAGGCGCAAACGCAATCCTTGGCGTATCTATCGCTGTAGCACGTGCGGCTGCTGATTTCTTACAAATTCCACTTTACCAATACCTTGGTGGATTCAACTCCAAAACGCTTCCAGTGCCGATGATGAACATCGTCAACGGCGGAGAGCATGCGGATAACAACGTAGACATTCAAGAATTCATGATTATGCCTGTAGGTGCACCGAACTTCCGTGAAGCACTTCGCATGGGCGCACAAATCTTCCATAGCCTGAAATCTGTATTAAGTGCAAAAGGCTTAAACACAGCTGTAGGTGACGAAGGCGGATTCGCTCCAAACCTTGGTTCTAACGAAGAAGCACTTCAAACAATCGTAGAAGCGATTGAAAAAGCTGGTTTCAAACCAGGTGAAGAAGTGAAACTTGCAATGGATGCTGCATCTTCTGAGTTCTACAACAAAGAAGACGGTAAATATCATTTATCAGGCGAAGGTGTTGTGAAAACATCTGCTGAAATGGTTGACTGGTATGAAGATATGGTATCGAAATACCCAATCATCTCGATCGAAGACGGCCTTGATGAAAACGACTGGGAAGGTCACAAACTATTAACTGAGCGCCTTGGCAGCAAGGTTCAGCTAGTAGGAGATGACTTATTCGTGACAAACACGAAGAAGCTTTCTGAAGGTATTAAAAATGGTGTCGGTAACTCTATCCTGATCAAAGTAAACCAAATCGGTACATTAACTGAAACATTTGATGCAATCGAAATGGCAAAACGCGCAGGATACACAGCAGTCATCTCTCACCGTTCTGGTGAAACAGAAGACAGCACAATTGCAGACATCGCTGTTGCAACAAACGCTGGACAAATCAAAACAGGTGCTCCGTCTCGTACGGACCGTGTGGCGAAATACAACCAATTACTTCGCATCGAAGATCAATTGGCTGAAACAGCACAATATCACGGCATTGCAACATTCTATAACTTGAATAAATAATGCCAGCTACGCGCTGCGTCCCGCTCTTTCATGAGAGCGGGACGCAGCGTTTTTTTTGTGTTGAGCGAAATCCGATAGCTAATTCATTTGTCTTATCCTATTTTTGTAAAAAATCCTCCTTCAGTTAGAGAAGCAGTCAAAATCCCCTCCATTTATAAGCACTAAATCATGAAAAATCGACTAAAAATATGATCTGAAATGAACTTATGCTTTCTGTAAGGGGGTGGTATCATTTTACATATATTAGGGGGTGATGAGATGCTGAATCCTTTTAGCCTTCGTTTTCCAGTAGGTGTGTATATGTATGTCCTTCACCTACTGGCGGCCTATGATGAAAGGAAGCAACGAATTCTAACTTCTAAGAACATACAGAAAAATGCATTTTGGATTTATGTCCTTGCCGCTATTTTAGGTATTGTGACAGTCGCAGCATTGATTTGGGCATGCAAGACCTTTGGAAAAGGCTCTAAATTTTTAGGCGAATTCAAGTTCTTAGGCATGTACGTGAAAATCAAATGCGGTTTCTAACAGGGATGAGAACAGATGCGAGGTCATCTGTTCCATCTGAAACAAACGGAGGAATATGATGCTGACATTACAAATACAAGAAAAAACGTATAGCCGCACCTTCTCTCTCCGCCATATACAAATGAACGTAGAGAAAGGCCGAACGATGCTTCTTTTAGGACACAATGGTGCAGGAAAGACAACAATGATCCAAGCTATGTTTGGGCTAACGCCATTTACTGGCTCTGTTTCCTTACATGGTGAACAGCTGAACCTTCAATCCTCAGCACATATTTCCCTATTGAAAAAACACGTTTCCTATATTCCTGACGAACATGCGTTGTTCGATTATTTAACACCGAGGGAATACTTTCAATTACTTCAGCTGCCACATGAGCAAGATATCACACGTGAAGAGACATTCATCGATTTGTTTGAGCTGAGTCCGTATATGGATCAGCCAATCGCTCAGCTGTCCCATGGCAATCAAAAAAAAACACAAATCATTTCGCAGCTTCTCAGGCCATGTGATTATTATGTGTTCGACGAGCCAACGAACGGACTTGATCCAGATATGATGATTATCTTAAAAAAGGTGCTCATGAAGCTGAGAGATCAAGGCGCTGGCATTCTGATATCAACTCATCATTTGAGCTTTGGTGATACATTATATGACCATCTCATGATCTTAAGAAATGGTGACGTCAAGCTGAATATGTCCCGCCAAGAAACGACTCAGACATTTCCTCATCAGGCACTTGAAGAGATTTATAAAGAAGTAAATCGAGATTACTATATGCAGGTGGAGAGGTTACTCAATGATTTGGACACGACACGTTCTTCATAAAATAGAATGGGGCATGCTGACAGCGAAAGGAAAGCAGCTTGGAAAAAAGTATCCTTTGCAGCTTCTCGCAGCTGCCGTTTTTCTCTTGCTGATTTATGCGATATACGTTGTCATCAGCCTGCGCTTTTACATGCAGGTAGGTGAAAGTGAGCCAGCTACGCTATACCTCCAATTTGTCAAAATGTCGCTCTTACTATTAGGAGCAGGGATTGTGTTATCCCGGAATAAACTGAAGCGCCAAGAATATCAATTCTACTTTTTGAACAGCGCGATACAAAGTGTATCCTTTGTCCTTTGTGCGTATTTCTTTCCAGTTCTTTTTTGCTTCCTCATGGCTGGACTGCTTTTTTTACCGATTATATTAGGTCTTTTGATCACGGGTGTCACTCCATCTCTGTATTGGATCATCGTTGTCTGCATCACATGTTGCATATTGGCACTTTATACGGTCTCTTCATGGATGCTGCTGCGGATCGGTGTGAGCCATTTCGTATCAAAAACAAAAGAGCATTTGCTGCTTCAAACGATCGGCTTTGCGGCGCTTCATGTACTAATATTTCTCCTTTTTCAAAAAGCGGTGGAGATGATCCATGTATGGCCGGCTGTCTATCTGTTGTTACTTGTCATCATCCTAAGCGCTGGATGGCTATGGGTGAAGGGTTTAGCAGCTTGCTATGTTCATCAGATGTTTTTGCAGCTGAAAAAAGAGGTGAAGTCGTTTTCCTACCAGAAAATCAGAACGCACTCTTCCTTTCTGACGCATCTGCGGCAGGAATTGGTCTATTTCAGCCGATCAGCTGTTTTTAAAGAGCAAGGCATTTTGTTTCTCTTTCTCATTTGTTTGACGGTGGGGCTGCCATTTGTTTTTACCCCGGCAGAAACTGGCTGGCTGTATGCCTTTATTGTGCAGTTTGCGTTAAAGGAAATATTGATCATGCTTCCGCTGATGATTGGCAGGGAATATCATATCAATCAAAGGGCCATCTTTATGTTAAATACATCAAAGGGCGCTTATTTAATGTCGAGAATGTTATTTTATTACACCATTAATCTGCTGACATATTTTGTGTATATTGGGCTTGCCTATTTGGTGATCGGTATTGAAAGTGAAGGTCATGGATTGGCGAGTTTGTCCATTTTATTGATTACCGCCATGGCGGCCTGTACAGGGTTTGTCGTGAAAATCAGTGATTTTAATAAGCTGTTTGTGATCGTGTTGATGATTGCTGTATTCAGCTTTATCGATATGCTTTTATTAGAATGGCTTTCATCTGATGTATCTCTTCTCGCCACCGCTTATCTGCTTGGTTCACTTGCCTTTTTCAGTTGTATATATGCTGCGATGTTAAAAAGGCCTGTATTGCGATGATGGGGCTTGTCATTAGTTTACTAGCTGTTGTGCTCATTCACGAACTCGGTCATATGTTGATGGTCATGGTGTGTAACAAATTCGAAAAAAGACCCCTTTTTGATTTTGTGATGATGATTGATTGGAAGCAAGTGGCGATCGTCCATGAGACATTTGCCCGGCCGAGCTTTAATCTGATGGTGGCACTTGCGGGTCCGCTGTTTCCTGTGCTCTGCTCGAGTGTGCTTTTGTTAATGTGGAAGCATCCGGTGAGTCATCAGCTGCTGTTTTTTTCTTTACTGAACACTGTGATGCTGCATCCAGCTTGCCCAGATGGGAAAAATATCACAGCCAGTTTAAAAGAGATGAAGGAGAGAAAGAGATGATCAAAGTATTTCATTCGTTTTCTAGCGGCTTAACACTTGCGATGCTGTATATATTTGCTGTGTTTATGACCCCTGTCTTTTTACTGCTGCTAGAAGTCAATCATGTTGAATCAAGTCCAACACTGTTTGGTATGCCATTTTATATCATGAAAATTGAAGAGTATCAATTCAGCTCAGAGGCGACGCTTTTTGGATGTGTTGTCTGCTTTTTAGCTGGCGCTGTGCTATACTTTTTCATTCAATATGTGATTCAAGCTGTGAAAAAGCGAAGAGCATAAAAAAAGCAGGCTGAGCAAATAGTCAGTCTGCTTGAAAAGTGAGAGACAGCCGTACCATATCCATACATTGAATCCCGTTTTCATAAATCGGTTCATCATAATGCTTAAGGAAGAAATCGCGATCGATCGAAGTCAGGCGGAAGCCGCATTTTTGATAAAGTGCGAGCTGCTGAATACTCGAGTTGCCTGTGCCGATTTCAATCCTATGGAAACCAGCGGCTTTCGCTTCAGCGATCGCATGACGGATCAGCTGTTTCCCAATTCCCTTTCCTTGCCATGACTCCTTCACAGCAACATTCATGATTTCGACTGTATGCTGAGGTAGCGATGATAGCACATAAACACCAATCACATCCTCTTCATGAAAGGCGGCATAACAAGAGCCGGATTGCACATACGCGAGAACCTTTTTCTTTGAAGGATCAGCTAATAGTAAAAGATCCATAGGGAGAGATTGATCATGAGATAATGGTCGAATCTGTATCACATGTTTTCATCCTTTCTATTCTTTCATATACCCTTGTTTCACGCCCCAATCATATTGGTCCTGTACCCACCTGAGAGGGAGGGTGATGAGTGACATTCGGGTCTTTTTTGACAGTTGGTTTTCTTGTAGCCTGTGCGGTCTGCTTATTCGCTTGAGCAGTAGCTTTTGCTGCTGCCAGCTCTTTTTGAAGCTGGTCGACTTTTATCTCAAGCGCTTTACGCTGTTTGACCTCTTTTTCATAGGCTTTCTTTTCTTTTTTGAGCTTTTTTGTGACGGTGGCTATTTGCTTTTTTTGTTCATCGTTTTCATGCTTCATATCCGTTTGATCTGATTTTAACTTCGAAAGCTGCTTAGTGTTCGTTTTGCTTTCTTGCTGATGTTTTTCCTCTGCTGCTGCCAAACAATCCAGCCAGCTGCGCCTAACACCGCAACAGACAGAAGAATGATCGTAATGGTTTTTTCAAGTGTGAACCCCTTTCTTTAAACCTCTATTATCATCGGTTAAAGATAAACAGGTTTTAACATCAAAGGGAATATTCACATCAGTTTGGCAGACACTATGAAAAAAGGAGGGTGTCTGTTGATTTCCTTTATGATTCATGTTGTGGTCTCATTATTTGCTGTATCAAACCCCATTGGAAACGTGCCTCTTTTCATCACCTTAACAGAAGGCTATACAGAGAAAGAACGCGCTCAGACAGCCAAAAAAGCCATCGTGGTCTCTTTCATTATTTTGATTGCCTTTCTATTGGCAGGCAGGCTCATATTCAAATTGTTTGGGATCGATATTCATGCACTCCGCATCGCCGGAGGTATTTTTATTTTTGGTATCGCTTACAATTTGCTGAATGCAAAAGAATCACACGTCCAAAATCCTCATTCGGAGGAAAAGGCAGAAAGCAAAGAGAAGGCAGATATCTCCGTTACGCCGCTGGCAATCCCGATCATCGCTGGGCCCGGTACAATCGCTACAGTAATGAGTTTAACCCCGGGAAGTCAAGGGATGCTCCACATGTTTTCGATTCTAATCGGCATTATCATTGTTCTTGCCATGACGTATTATGCCTTTCATTATTCCAGTTTCATTATGCGGAAAATGGGGAAAACAGAGATGAATGTTGTGACGCGTTTGATGGGATTAATTCTTGCTGTAGTGGCAGTTGAGATGATCGGCGCAGGCTTAAAAGGGATGTTTCCGATGTTTATGTCATAAGTGTATATAAAAAAGCTGTTTTTTTCTACAATGATGTAAAATAAAACAGCTTTTTTTAAGGTTTCGGCACATGCTTAAATACTTCTTCACTTTCAAAGAATTCAATTAAGCGGCTAATCCAATCATAGTAATCAAGACTTTCCTTGATTTCTGAAAGAAGCAGATTGATTTTATCCTCTGTTTCTTCAGGTAAGTCGTCCTGTTCAAGCAGCTCTTGCAATTCCTTGCACGTTTTCTTATGTGCTTTACGGTTTTTGCTGACAACTCGGGACCAATTGGCTGCAAACAATGAAATAAACGTTTGGTATTGATCTTGCTCAACGTCATAAAGATCTTTACGTATTCCTTTTTCATAAACCTTTTCCGCAATATTCAAATCGAGCATTTCTCGAACGACTTGACTCATCCTCGTTTTGCTCATGCCGGTCGCCTCTGATAGCTCTTCCAGCGTCATTGGTTTACGGTTCATGTGAATGATACCAAGCACTCTACCCACTGTAGAAGAAAGACCAAAGGCATTCATGTTCTCCGCAGCTTTTTCAATATAATGATCCTGTGCTTTTTGAATGGCGCCTAACGCTTGCTTGTCCACTCCCCGCTTCATCCCTTCACGACTGACAATTTGTAACACAATATATCATATACCTGTTTGTTGATGAAAACAATAAATATTGAGTAATTGCTAGTAATTTGAAGGAAAAAGGAGAGATCTCTAGATATTACAGCGTTAACTGAAAATTTTATATAAATCTTATGCAATACAAACACATCATAAACTTTTTATTTTATAAAGTTTGCACTATAATGAATAAGGTGTAAATTTTCTGAATATATAGATCCAACTAATTGGAGGTGTCTCATTTGCTGAAACTAGAGAATGTATCTAAGACGTATAAAGGCGGAAAAAAAGCTGTCAAAAATATTGATTTAGAAATAGCAAAAGGAGAATTTATTTGTTTTATTGGACCGAGTGGCTGTGGTAAGACAACAACCATGAAGATGATCAACCGACTCATTGAACCTTCCTCAGGAAACATTTTCATCGAGGGAGAAAATATTATGAAAAAAGATCCAGTTCAATTAAGAAGAGAAATCGGTTATGTGATTCAGCAAATTGGACTGTTCCCCCATATGACCATCGCGCAAAACATCTCACTTGTGCCGAAGCTCTTAAAATGGCCGGAAGAAAAACGGAAAGAACGAGCTCGCGAACTGCTGAAGCTCGTCGACATGGGCCCGGAATTTTTAGAGCGCTATCCTCATGAACTCAGTGGAGGACAGCAGCAGCGCATCGGAGTTCTTCGCGCACTGGCAGCAGAACCCCCTCTGATCCTCATGGATGAACCATTTGGTGCACTTGATCCAATTACACGAGATACATTGCAGGAAGAATTTAAGAAACTGCAAAAAACGTTAAATAAAACCATCGTATTCGTCACACATGACATGGATGAAGCCATTAAACTCGCTGACCGAATTGTGATTTTAAAAGATGGAGAGATTGTCCAAGTAGGCACACCTGAAGATATTTTGCGTAACCCCGCCAACGAGTTCGTAGAAGAATTCATCGGAAAAGAGCGCCTGCTTCAATCAAATCCGAATATGGAACGTGTAGAACAAATGATGAACACGTCACCAGTCACCATTACAGTCGAACAAACGTTGACTGATGCCATCTACATCATGAGAGAAAAGCGGGTCGATTCCTTGCTTGTAGTAGATGAACATCATGTGCTAAAAGGCTATATCGATATTGAAACAATCGATGCGAACCGCAGAAAAGCGGCTTTCGTTGGTGAGATCTTAAATACAGAGTTCTATACTGTACAAGAAGGCGCACTTCTAAGAGACACCGTTCGGAAAATCTTAATACGCGGTATTAAATATGTACCGGTTGTGGATGCCAAAGGGCATTTAAAAGGCATTGTAACACGGGCAAGTCTTGTAGATGTTGTGTACGACTCTATTTGGGGAGACGATACGCCGGCGTCTGCCATTGAAATGAACTAAGGGAGGTGGACACATGGATCAAATCATCGATTTTCTAGAGAAAAATGGTGGGGAACTCCTCACAAAAATGTGGGAGCATTTATATATTTCCTTAATTGCCGTCGTGCTAGGAATTATCGTTGCCGTTCCTTTAGGCGTCGTTCTCACACGAATGAAACGAGGCGCAGGTTTTGTCATCGGTGTCGTGAATATCTTTCAAACACTCCCTAGTTTAGCGATTCTTGCATTTTTTATTCCTATTTTGGGGGTGGGGAAAATACCTGCAATCGTTGCTCTCTTTTTCTATTCGGTATTGCCTATTTTGAGAAATACGTATGCGGGCGTCCAAGGTGTGAACAAAAACTTGCTTGAATCCGGTAAAGGGATCGGCATGACCACATGGGAACAAATTCGTCTTGTGGAACTTCCGCTTGCTGTACCGATCATTATGGCAGGTGTCCGAACGTCAACGATTTATTTAATTGGCTGGACAACACTTGCTGCTTTTATCGGTGGAGGAGGTCTTGGTGACTACATTTTGATTGGACTTCAGCTATACCAGCCGGAATACATTATTGCAGGTGCCATCCCAGTCACCATTTTAGCGGTCATCATCGACTTTTCATTGATGAAGCTGGAGAAAAAAGTAACACCAGAAGGCTTAAAAGGATTGAAGGAAGTTTCATAAGGAGTTGGCTTATGTGAAGAATCGAAAAACAAGATGGATCAGTGCACTGCTTGCCGGATGCTTGCTATTGATAAGCGGCTGTTCACTACCTGGACTAGCCGGCTCTTCAGGCAATACGCTGCGAATTGGAGCACAAAACTTTACCGAATCAGAAATTATGGCCTACATGGTTAGCGATATCATCGAACATTACACAGATAAAAAGACAACCATTGTGAAAAACCTAGGCTCTAATACCGTACAGCAGAAAGCAATGGAAAACGGAGATATCGACATTTCTGCCACAAGATATACAGGGACAGATTTGACGAGTACGCTTGGAATGGATGCGGAAAAAGACCCGGAGCGTGCGATGGAGATCGTCCAAAAAGAATTTAAGAAACGCTATGATTACAAATGGTTTGATTCCTATGGCTTTGATAATACGTATGCCTTTGCCGTGACGCAAAAGATGGCGAAGGAAAACAAGTTAGAAACCGTCTCTGACTTGAAAAAGAATGCGAAAAATTACCGGTTCGGTGTCGATAATATTTGGCTCAAAAAGAAAGGCGACGGTTATGAAGGATTCGTGAAAACATACGGAATTGAATTTGGAAGCACGTATCCAATGCAGATTGGTTTAGTCTACGATGCATTAAAAAATGAAAAAATGGATATTGTGCTTGCCTATTCAACAGATGGACGAATCAAAGCCTATGACCTCAAAATTTTAAAAGATGATAAGCGGTTTTTCCCGCCATATGATGCATCGCCAGTTGTCCCGGAAAAAGTCCTAAAAGAGAACCCAGGGCTTGATAAGGTGATCAACAGGCTGATCGGAAAAATCGATACAGAGCAAATGCAAGAGCTTAACTATCAAGTCGACGGGGAGCTTCAAGAACCAGCCACCGTTGCGAAAAATTTCCTAAAAAAGCACAATTACTTTGAGTAAGATGGGGAGGTGTCACGGCTGATGGACACACTGCAGCAATTATGGACGTATTATCAGCAGAACGGTTCATATGTGTTAGAAGAATTTTATCGGCATTTTCTCATGTCAGCGTATGGGGTGCTGTTTGCGGCGATTGTCGGAATTCCAGTAGGCATCTTTGTGGCGCATTACCGTAAGCTGAGCAATTGGATCTTCGCCATTACCAATGTTATACAAACCATACCGGCGTTAGCGATGCTTTCCGTGCTGATGCTTGTATTAGGTCTTGGCGCAAATACAGTCATCTTATCACTCTTTCTGTATTCGCTTCTGCCGATCATCCGCAACACGTATACAGGGATTGTCAGCATTGAACATGCTTATTTAGAATCGGGTAAAGCGATGGGCATGACGAAATGGCAAGTGCTGAGAATGGTTGAATTACCGCTTGCTTTATCGGTCATTATGGCTGGTTTAAGAACCGCCCTTGTCATCGCCATCGGCATTACAGCGATTGGGACATTTGTTGGTGCGGGAGGTCTAGGTGATATCATCATCAGAGGATCAAACGCCACAAATGGAACAGCCATCATTTTAGCAGGTGCTATTCCAACTGCGCTCATGGCCATTATCGCTGACCTAGTCATGGGCTGGCTCGAACGCTATTTAAGCCCAACTAACAAGAAAAAAGAAAGAAAAGCATTAGCTGCAAAAAACATCACATCTGCTTAAGCGGTTAAAAAGACAAAACCTCCCTTACATCTGTAAGGGAGGCTGTTTTATGATGATCAGGCGATTCACATGCAGGTGTTTTATGATTCAAGCGTGATCCATTCAGAGGACCACTTCGAAATTTCCTCAAAAACGGGTGCAAGGGAACGCCCCATATCAGTTAAAGAATACTCAATGCGCACGGGTGTTTCAGCAAAAACCTCCCGTTTTACAATGCCTGCTGCTTCCAGCTCTTTTAATCTCTCAGATAATACTCTTCCGCTTAAATTTGTCAGAGCAGCCTCAATTTCACTAAAGCGCTGCGGACCTGAGAGAAGCTGAAAAACAATCAGTGCAACCCAGCGTTTACTCAATAACTCAACTGCTTTTTCAAACCGCGGGCACATGTCAGATTGATTCATCTTTCTTCACTCCAATCTGAACTCATTATACCGTAAATCTGTCATAAATCAGCTCGAAAAGCTTGTCAATGCTCAAAACATTCTATGATGACGAACGGCTGTTTAACATAAATAACAGATAGCGGTTAAGATCCTCTATTTCTTTTTTCGAAAGAGTTGACCAAATGTCTCCATCAAATATTTCGAGATCACCAAGTTCATATAGCGCTGCAGCTTCCTTTATTTTGGATAATGCCATTTCCTCTTCCTTCAACTGATGGACAGAAGAGGCTTCCTCAATATAGCCCGCAGCCTGCATCATTTCCTCATAAGGGACCTTTAATGCACCGGCTAGTTTTTTAATCGTAGGAGGCTTTGGAATACCGCGTTTCCCGTTTTCAATACGAGAAATACCAGCAGCGCTGACCTCTGAATACATCGCTAATTGGTTCACTGACAGCTTCTTTTCCTCACGTAATGCTCTTAAATATGCACCAAAGTTCATCAAGGCAAAACCTCACATGGTTATAGATTAGATATGTCTATTTTATCTGATTTGTTGACTATTGGCAACAAGTATACCATGAAAATATTGACATTAGTTAATAGTGGATGTACATTAGGTTTATGCCCCGCTATTTGTTCGCCTTTTTTTGGTTGATGAGCGTGAGAAAGTATTCATTCAGCTGGCTGATGTCTTGTGCGGAGAGCCTTTCCCATTTGTCCCCATCAAAAATGGGAAGATGTTCTACATCCTTTTGAAGCGCCGTTTGATAGATTTTCAACATGGATTCATATTTTGGTTTCATTTCATGAACTTGCTCCTGTTCGATATGACCGGCAAGCAGCATTAAATCCTCATAAGGCACCTTCAAGGCATGTGCTAATTTTTTGATAGTCAAAGGTTTTGGCACACCGCGCTTTCCATTTTCAATACGAGAAATTCCAGCAGCGCTTACACCTGAATACATGGCGAGTTGATTGACAGACATTTTTCTATTTTCTCTTAAAATGCGTAATTGTTCACCAAAGTGATTCATGACATCGAACCTCACATTTCAGTATATGACTTATTTTAGTATGATCATTGACCAAAGGAAATAGCAGAGGGGTAAAAGTGTTGACTTAAGTTAATAGATCTGTTTCATGTGAGCACCTGCACGTTGTACATATTGATTCCATAGGAGGTTGTAATGATGGTCGAAAAGATTCAGATCAGGCGGGCTTTTGTCATGCAGTATATGATCGAAAACGATATGTCTTTAAATCAGCTCGCTGATGAAATTGGCATTTCTCCTGCCACACTCAGCAGGGTATTAAATGGTCACCGGAAACCAGGCCAGCTTGTCATTGGCAAAATGATTCATTACTTTGATAAAAAATTTGAAGATCTATTTTACTATGAAGATATTGACAAAAGTCAACGAATGAAATGATCAAGGAGGCAATGTCGTTGAAAAGAACTGGGATGGTCAGACATATTGATTCACTAGGCAGAATTGTTCTGCCTTCAGAAATGCGCAAGGTGCTCAATATTAAAGAAGAGCAGCTATTAGAAATTTTCATTGAAGATCAAACCATTATGCTGAAAAAATATGATGCAGATAAGAGCTGCCTGTTAACTGGACAAGTGACGAAGTATAACAAAAGCTATGGAAATGGGAATGTGATGCTGAGTCCTGAAGGAGCTGAACGTTTGTTAGTAGAATTAAAACAGCTATTGAAAGAAGAAGCAACCCGTTAAAAACGTATTTTTAACCGAAAATTGCATATAAAAAATGCTGCATACTACTCTTTGGAATGAAATTGAATCAAAATAACGAATAAAGTCGACAATATAGAGGGAATCTTTATTTTGATGTTTCGTGACATGCACCTTGTTTTCATGTAAAATAAAGTTATGTGTACCAGTTTGTCTGGAGGTGTTTTCATGCACGCATTTGTTATCACATTACTCGTAATTGTCAGTATCGCACTTATCATCGTTGTATTGTTACAATCAAGTAAAAGTGCTGGACTGTCAGGCGCTATTTCAGGTGGAGCCGAGCAGCTTTTCGGTAAGCAAAAAGCGAGAGGCCTTGACTTGATACTTCACCGATTAACGGTTATTTTGTCAGTGCTTTTCTTCATCTTAACACTTGCATTGGCATATCTAGGCGTGTAAGGCGCGAGTAACAGAAGGTCTGATCTTTTTTCAGACCTTTTTTTATTATCAGCACTCTTTTGTGTTTGTTTCATACATACAAGTGGAAAATATAAACCATATCAGAAGGAAAGGAAGTCACATCATGAAAGTTGTTACACCGAAACCATTTACGTTTAAAGGTGGAGAAAAGGCGGTGCTTCTTCTTCACGGTTTTACTGGGAATACAGCCGATGTTCGAATGCTAGGCCGTTATTTGAACGAAAGAGGGTATACATGCCATGCACCTCAATATAAAGGACACGGTGTGCCGCCAGAAGAGCTTGTCCAATCTGGCCCGGCTGACTGGTGGAAAGATGTAGAAGAAGGCTATCAATTCTTAAAAGATGAAGGCTATGAGGAAATTGCGGTTTGCGGACTATCCCTCGGAGGAGTTTTTTCATTGAAATTAGGTTACACTGTACCTGTAAAGGGAATTGTACCTATGTGTGCACCTATGTACATAAAAAGTGAAGAAGTCATGTACCAGGGTGTACTAGAATATGCCCGTAACTATAAGAAATTCGAGGGTAAGTCAGAGGAGCAGATTGAACAGGAAATGGAAGAGTTCAAGAAAACGCCAATGGATACACTCAAAAGCCTGCAAGAACTGATTGCAGATGTCAGAAACAATGTCGACATGATTTATTCACCTACTTTTGTTGTTCAGGCACGTCACGATCATATGATTAATACAGACAGTGCGAATATCATTTATAACGAAGTAGAGACAGATCAAAAGCATTTGAAATGGTATGAAGAATCAGGCCATGTGATCACGCTTGATAAAGAGCGTGAGAAGGTTCATCAGGATGTATATGCATTCTTAGAATCACTTAATTGGTCAATTTAAATATATAGGGGGTTAGAGTGTGCAAAAAGAAGAATTTATGGATGAATTACTCGCTTTTATGAAAGATGAAGCTTATAAACCGTTAACCGTTCAAGAGCTGGAAGTGATGATGGAGATTACCAATCCTGATGATTATAAAGAGCTCGTCAAAGCACTTGTGATGCTGGAAGATCAAGGACTCATTGTTCGCACGCGCAGCGATCGCTACGGTGTACCAGAAAAAATGAACTTGGTAAAAGGAAAGCTGTCTGCTCATGCAAAAGGTTTTGCATTTGTGACACCAGAAGAGTTTGGACAGGATGATATTTTCATTCCGCCTAATGAGCTAGGCACAGCGATGAATGGTGATACGGTCATGGTTCGTGTCAGCCACAAATCAAACGGCACAAAAAAAGAAGGAACTGTCATCCGAATTCTGGAGCGTAATACTCAGACGGTTGTCGGTACCTACACAGAAACGAAAAGCTTTGGCTTTGTCATTCCTGATGATAAAAAAATCACAACCGATATCTTCATCCCGAAATCCGCTAAAAATGGAGCGGTCGAAGGGCATAAAGTGGTCGTGACGCTGACAAGCTACCCAGAAGGAAGAATGAGTGCAGAGGGCGAAGTGACTGAAATCCTCGGTCATAAAAATGACCCTGGCATTGATATTTTATCGATCATTCATAAACACGGCCTGCCAGGTGAGTTCCCAGAAGAAGCGCTTCAGCAGGCAGTAGACACACCTGAAACGATTGATGAAAAAGACCTGGAAGGCAGACGTGACTTGCGCAACGAAACGATTGTAACAATTGACGGAGCAGATGCGAAGGACTTAGATGATGCCGTTACGGTGCAAAAGCTGGATGATGGCAAATATAAGCTAGGGGTGCATATTGCAGATGTCTCTCATTATGTCACAGAGAACTCCCCGATTGATCAGGAAGCTTATGAGCGTGGAACGAGTGTGTATCTCGTAGACCGCGTCATTCCGATGATCCCGCATCGCCTGTCAAACGGTATTTGCTCATTGAATCCGAAGGTCGATCGTCTCACCCTGTCTTGTGAAATGGTCATCGATCGAAATGGGAAGGTCGTCAAACATGAGATTTTCCAAAGTGTGATCAAAACGACGGAAAGAATGACCTATTCTGATGTGAATAAGATTTTAGTCGACCAAGACGAAGAGCTTTTAGACAAATATGAGCCGCTTGTGCCAATGTTCCAAGAGATGGAGAAGCTTGCAGAGATTCTTCGCGACAAACGAATGGAGCGCGGGGCAGTAGACTTTGACTTCAAGGAAGCAAAAGTGCTTGTAGATGATGAAGGAGCGGCGAAAGACGTTGTCATACGTGAGCGATCTGTCGCAGAGAAATTAATTGAAGAATTCATGCTTGTTGCAAACGAAACGGTTGCAGAGCATTTCCACTGGTTGAATGTACCTTTCATATATCGAATTCACGAAGAACCAAATCCTGAGAAGCTTCAGCGCTTTTTAGAGTTCGTGACAACGTTTGGTTACATTGTGAAAGGAACGTCGACAAACATCCACCCGCGTGCCCTTCAAAGTGTACTTGATGCTGTGAGGGATCAACCAGAAGAAGTTGTGATACAAACCGTGATGCTTCGTTCGATGAAACAGGCGAAATATGATCCAGAAAGCATCGGCCATTTTGGATTATCAACGGAATTCTATACGCACTTCACATCACCGATCCGCCGTTATCCGGATTTAATCGTGCATAGACTGATCAGAACCTATTTGATTCAGAAAAAAACAGACGAAGCAACCCTAGAAAAGTGGGGCCAGCTGCTGCCTGAAATCGCAGATCATGCGTCTACTATGGAGCGCCGTTCAGTCGATGCAGAGCGTGAAACAGATGACCTCAAGAAGGCAGAATTTATGCTTGATAAAATCGGTGAAGAGTTTGATGGCATGATTAGTTCCGTGACGAACTTCGGACTATTTGTTGAACTGCCGAATACAATTGAAGGTCTTGTCCATGTCAGCTACATGACAGACGACTACTATCGCTTTGATGAACAGCACTTTGCCATGATCGGTGAACGCACAGGGAATGTATATCGTATCGGTGACGAAATCACTGTCAAAGTGGTTAGTGTTAATAAAGATGAGCACTCCATTGATTTTGAAATCGTCGGCATGAAAGGCACCCGCCGTAAATCGCCAAAAGATTTTAAGTTCAAAAAACGGACAGATTCACCAGCGAAAAAAGGGCGTGGAGGTCAAAATGCCTCTGGGGATAAAGCCAAAGAGGATAAAGGCGGAAGTGACTGGTTCACAGGCCATAAGAAGAAGAAAAAGAAAAAACGCGTATTTGATAACGCGCCAAAACAAAAGCGTAAAAAGAAAAAGTAACGTGCCAAAAAGCAAATAGAGCGTGATGCTCTATTTGCTTTTTGACCACATGGCGTCAGCATTGTCGAAAGCTGGATTGTTTGATAAAATAATCCGTACGATTTGGACCGTGTTTGTGTCAAAAGGAGGGTGTACGCCAATGCCAAAGGGAGAGGGAAAGGTTGTTTCCCAAAACAAAAAAGCAAATCATGACTATTTTATAGAAGAAACGTATGAAGCCGGCCTTGTGTTACAAGGAACTGAAATCAAATCGATTCGTGCAGGAAAAGTGAATTTAAAAGATTCCTTTGCCAAAATCGAGCGAGGAGAAGTGTTTCTTCACAACATGCACGTGAGCCCATACGAGCAGGGGAACCGTTATAACCATGATCCGCTGAGAACGAGAAAGCTGCTGCTTCATCGCAAGCAAATCAGCAAATTGATTGGTGCGACAAAGGAAGAGGGCTACTCACTCGTGCCTCTGAAACTCTATTTAAAAAATGGCTTTGCCAAAGTGCTGATCGGAATTGGTAAAGGGAAAAAGAAATATGATAAACGTGACGATCTGAAGAAAAAAGATGCAAAACGTGAAATCGAGCGTGCTTTCCGTGATCGCCAAAAGCAATTCTAGATTCATGCAGATGTCTTGCTGAGAGCGGAAGCATTATGCTACAATATGTTATGCAGTAAACAATCATTGCTTTTCTTACAGAAACCACCAGTTGTTTCAAGCGAAGAGATTGTTATAATAGTTATATACGGAAGCAGTTAAGCTGAACGTTTCCATCCCGTATATCCCTTTTACAAGGGGACGTTACGGATTCGACAGGGATGGTTCGAGCTTAGGCTGCGAGCCGAGAGGCGATCTCGTTAACACGCACTTAAATGTAACTGGCAAAACTAAAAGTTTTAACCAAAACTTAGCACTAGCTGCCTAATAAGTGCAGCGAGCTCTTCCTGACATCGCCTATGTGTCTGTGAGGAGCCCAATGAAGTAGGCTACGCTTACGTTTCCGTCTGAGGACGTAAGAAGAGATCCATCAGACTAGCTCTCCAAGCGCCCGTCAGCAGGCATGCGGATGAGTGAACACGAAATATGTTGACTACGCTCGTAGACGCTTAAGTAATCGATGTCTCTGGACGTGGGTTCGACTCCCACCGTCTCCATCAAAACTTTTAGAATGCAGTCGGGTATCAAGGGTTTGAAAGCCCTTGATACGGGTTTGGCATCATTTTAGAAGTTCCAAAACTCTATCATTATTTTTAAAAGGCGCTATTTTTTGAGCGTCTTTTTTTATGCCCTTTAATAGATCCATCACTTGATTTGACAGACTTTGTGAAGCGTATGTCGGAGCAGAATCTAATGGTGCAGTTTATAGAGGAGCAAAAAATGATAAATATTTAATTACTTCGCTAAAAACATCCTTAATCATTGTGGTGTATTGAGATTCCTTAATTGTTCAGGGCTTTATGTTGGTCGCTCAATTAATGGTTTGCACGATGCAGCTCTCTTAAAGCCTCCTTAATAGATTAATTTGTCACTCAAACATTGAGCACTTTAATTATGTTATAATATGATATCTTTATTGCCAAATAGAAATTTTATTTAAAAAATGTATGTTTATGGATCTTATTAGATTTAAGGTTTAGCCAAGAAACATCATTATTCTATAAGTTGAGGTGAAAGAGATGTCAGTCATTATATCAACAGACGATTTAGAGCATGTTTGTCCTAATTGTAATGGAACAAGTCATATTTCTATTAAGAACGAAGAAAAAATATGCCCAAAATGTGATGGGAAAGGTGTTATCCTAACTGCTTTAGGCCAAACATTACTTCATTTTATGAAGAAGCATATACGCAATTAATTCAAAGAGATTCTGTACAAAGACAAGAACAAAGTTAAACCAACTGTTTGTTTAATAATGGAATATTGTTCAAGTCTCTTTATAGTTTACCCTGCGGAAACAGGTAAATGGTATTTTTTATTAATTATTCTGTTAAGATAAGCATTTTTCTGTTTATCTTTTTTTAGACAGAAAAACAAGATTATTAACTGCGTTTTTTGAAAATTTAAACAGGGTAAATACATAAAAAAGAAAATAATTTTTAGGAGGACGAAATGTTAGAAGTAAAAAACATACCGAAAATAGAAGAATGTTTCGAAAGTTCTATCAATCCTTATGTTAAAAAAGTACATGAAGACACAGTTAATTGGGCTAAAATTAATAATTTAATGAATGATTCAAACATAAAAAGATATGAAAGACAAAAAATTTCATACTTGGCAGGACGTTCTCAACCTTATGACTCTTACGACAGTGTAAGATTGTCTTCTGATTATCTTTTATTGTTTTGTATATTGGATGATTATAGCGACAATTTGAACAATCAAAAGTTATATGATATATATTCTAAAAAGATAATTGAAATTCTTAATGAAAGAGCATTTTATGATGATGATACTTTTTTATATGCGTGGCATGATTGGTGGAAACGTCTTAGTATAGGAATGCCTGATGAATGGAAAAAAAGAATTATTCAAAGTATTCAAAATTGTTTTAATTCTATTAAATGGGAAATTAAAAATGAAAAAGAAAAGTACATACCAACTCTTGAAGAGTACGTCAATCATAGGATGCATAGTGGGAGTGTTTTTGTCTGTTTTGATCTAATAGAAAGAGGAGGGAGAAGTTTTATTCCTGCTTCTAGTCGTAGTATTTTACTGAGAGATTTAATTAACTCTATCAATAAAATAGTAAATTGGACAAATGATTTATTATCTTTTAAAAAAGAATTTGAGAATGATGAAATTCATAATTTGGTTATCATTCTGCAAAAACAAGAAAATTGTTCAATAGAGACAGCTTTAGATAGAGCAAAGGAAATGTTAAACATAGAAATTAATACATTCATTGAACTTAAAAATAAAGTCTTTATCAGTAATGAGCCTTTTGATAGTGGTATGATTAAATTCATATCTAGGTTGGAGAATGGTGTTCGAGGACATTATGAATGGAGTATGAAGACTAAAAGGTTCTAATTTATTATTCTTAAATGATAATTGCTACCCTTATAGAGCTATTAAATAAAAATATATACTGTATATTTATGATGACTATTACCCCTCATTATATATGTGGCTCCGCTTTATAAAAAGAGGTTATATTATGTTTAATATGAGGGAGGTTTTGTACGACTAATATATCAAAACGTTTTAGATCCATTGCTTCATGATAAGGAACAGGGTCGTGGATATTTATTGATGTTGTTTGCATTTCTTTAAGTTGGGGTGAATCGGTTTAAAAGAACGTGGCCTCTACCACTAGATCAATTGGCATAGCATAGAATATTGATGTTTTTAGGTTTGAGCATCAATGACCCCGTTCCTTATCATTTGGCATCGCCTTACTCGATTTAAAGATACAACGATTTTCCAGGACATTTTCAATGAGATTATTCTTCAAGCCATTAATCGGAATAATCTAGCAATACAAAATCGGCTTTGTGTTGAGAAGGATTTCTAGAGTGGAATATGAGAACAACACCTTGCTTTAACGAGAAATTTCTCTATTATAAAATGGATGGAATTAAGAAGAAAATAAGACTGACGAGATTTTCTCGGAAAACTTAAAGATGCCGATAGCCAGCATCTTTTTTTAATGTATTGGTCAACTTATGTCCCCCGAAACAACTGTAAAAATCGAATTAACAAAGGACAAACAACTATAATAGCAATGATGAGTAAGAGCTGATTAGATAAGAGTTCCACAAACGTTGTTTGAATCACATAAACTGCAATCAGTAGTAAATAACTCACCAAAAATATCAACCCAGAACTTCTCTTCTCAAATGGCTTCTCTAAGAGAATCAGCATAAATAGCCCCGCCATAATAATCAAAAAAGTCATATACCTTGTAAGCCTCCTCGTCATTGATCCCCGATTTCCACATTGTACAGATATTTCACCTACCGCAACATACTTCTCCCTCAAATTAAGCAAAAAGTAGTGAAAATATAAGGGATCACGAACAGATAACGACCGAAACTGTACAAAAAACCTCCAACCAAATCAAAATCACATCTTCCCATTTATGACTTCCTCATATATAGTAAGATTAGACTAGTTCTAAATAACTGAAATTGGGGCGTTTACATGGATTCGATTGTTTTACATTTTATTGTGATCATGAGTGTTTCTGGCATTCTGTCCGTGATATTATCAATCATTGCTCATGCGAACCGCCGCCGGTATATTGGCTGTCAATTGTTTATGTACATGTCTGGAGCAACTGCGATTTATATCTTTGGGCACACGTTTGAATTATTGGCAAGTACACCTGGACAGATCATGTTCTGGGTTTGTTTTCAATACATAGGTCTTCCGTTCATCGCACCATTCAGTCTGATGATTGTGCTGCAATTTACGGGATTCCATCAATATTTCACAAAGCGCCGCGTGCTTCTCATCTTACTGATTCCAACTCTCACTACCATTATGGTGTTCACCAACTCTTTTCATTCACTCTTTTATCGTAGCATCACGATGAATCCAGTAGACGGATTTTTATTGGCTGATTTTACGATTGGCTATTGGTATATCATTCATGGCGTCTATACATTTGGCTGTTCGATGCTCGCTATTTTTATGCTGGTTTGGTTTTTACGTGTCACAAAAAAAGAATATTTAAAGCAGATCCTCATTTTGCTAGTGGGAATGTTACTGCCAATCACGACATCTTTTATCTATTTATTAGGCGTTACGCCTCTTCATATTGACCCGGTCCCTGTGGTGATGTTTTTAACCAATGCACTCTACTTATGGGCGATTATGTCGTTCCAGCTCTTTAAGCTCTCTCCCATTGCAATGGAGCGTGTGTTTGAGCATATGTCTGAAGGGGTTCTCATTTTAGATCGATACCGGACACTCATAGATTACAACCCCGCTGCTGCATCGATCATTCCAGCACTTTCTAATAAAAAGGGCATTGGCTTTAAAATTGACGATATTTTCTCAGGGATCATCAAAGATACCGCGTTCATTCAGTGGCTGCGTTCTCCGCAGGATCATTCGCAATATGATTTAATGTTGAAAAGGGAAAAAGATCATTCCAGCTATTATCACTTGACCGCATCGTCCCTATTTAATAGAAGAGGAGAGATCGAGGGCAGGCAAATTGTGATCAGTGATGTAACAGAGCAGCGTTTGCTGCAGGAAGAGCTGGAGCGTCGTGCGTATATTGATGGGTTGACGAATATCTTCAATCGTTCTTCTTTTATTGAACGAACGCAGATGATCTTGGAAGAGGATGCGCAGGATACGGCGATCTTGCTGTTTGATATTGATTTCTTTAAACAAATCAATGACACGCATGGACATCATATTGGAGACGAGGCGCTGCGTCATGTTGTCACCATTTGTCAGCAGCATTTACAGATGGACGATTTATTCGGACGATATGGCGGAGAAGAGTTTGCTATTTGTCTGCCGCATCATTCATTTGAAGAGGCATGTCATATTGCGGAGCGAATGAGACATTCGTTTGAGACGAGTTTCTTTGAGACTGATGAGGAAAAAGTGCGAGTGACAGCGAGCTTTGGAATCGCTCATACAGCTTATGATCCAAATGTATTAGAAACTCTTCTATTTGAAGCGGACCAAGCCTTGTATATGTCAAAACGCCAAGGGCGCAACCGGATTTATGCGTCAACTGGAGCGGGCTATATGCTGTATGAAGAGCATGATCTACCGCCAGCTTCTCATTGACTGTTGTCCTGACATTCGATATGATAAACATAACATTTGAACGGTTTCCTAAAGGGGAGTAGCTTTTACGGTTTGGTCGTCATTACAGAAACTCACGTTGTTTCTCGGCCATTCCGGCATGAACATGTTAGCCAGACCTTTGCCTATCACACATGAGGCAAAGGTCTGGCTTTTTTAAGGTCTTATTGCATCTGTGTGATGGGGGAGCGGGACAAATGATGTTTTCAATACCGCAGATGAAAGGATGATCGATCTTGAAAAAACATGTGATCTCTTTGTTATTTTCGGGCACGCTTGTATTAAGTGGATGCTCCGGTTTGCTTGACCAAGTAAGTGATACAACGACATATGTCACAGAGGCAAATGAGTATGTGACGGACATTCAGCAATTTACGGAGGACTTTCCACAGCTCGCAGAAGAAGCTGTAAAAAACGCCGCCAAAAAAGCAGAATTAACCCAGCAGCTTGAATCATTGAAGGCAGACATTCAAGAATTTAATGAACTGACAGCACCAAAAATAGCAGAAGACCTGCATGTGCAGATCATTGAAAAAAATAAGGTGCTGTCAGAGGAAATTCAAACGTATTTACAGCAATTGAAAGCGGACAACATCGACGTTGCTGCTATGCTTGAGGACCAGCAAGGGTTGATCAAGCAGCTTCAGCAGTCCGTCAATCTTTTACAGGATATTGAACAATTAACAAACTAGGACAAACACAGCTCTTAGACGCGCATTCAGCATATCTTTGCCTTTTCCAGTGGAGATATGCTTTAATTTAAGGAAAGACAAGTCATATTAGAAAAAAGGTGATCACATGACAGAACATGAAGAAAGACATATGGCTTCGCCTAGAGCCGAGAAGGATAAAGATCAATTGATCAATCGGTTGAAACGAGTGGAAGGACAAGTGCGCGGGATTCAGCAAATGATTGAAAACGATCGTTACTGTATAGATGTTGTCAATCAAATCTCCGCTGTCAATGCAGCTTTGAAAAAAGTCAGTCTTCATTTGATGGAAAAGCATACACATCACTGCGTAGCGGATGCTATTAAGAGCGGCAATGGGGATGAAGCCATTGAAGAGTTAATGAACGTCTTTCATAAGCTCACAAAATCGTAGCATTTATATGTTTACATTGATACCCTACTAGGGTATAGTGAGGTGTAGAAAATGATTGATGGAGGCGATGAGAAGTGGAACAAGCAACACTTCAAGTGCAGGGCATGTCTTGCGGACATTGCGTGAAAGCAGTCGAGGGAAATGTAGGAGAATTAGCAGGTGTTGAATCTGTGAAAGTCCATTTAGACAAGGGACAGGTGGAGGTTTCTTTTCATCCTGATCAAGTCACGTTACACCGAATCTCTGATGTGATTGAAGAACAGGGATATGATGTCGTATAAATGATATACGTGCTGCATGTGACAGCGCGTATTTTTTTCAAAAAAAGATACCCCCATGGAGTATGTGAAGAGGTGAGATGAATGAAAAAGGAAATTGATTTTCATATTACGGGGATGACCTGTGCTGCCTGTGCAGGACGCATTGAAAAGGGTTTGAACAAGCTGGAAGGTGTGGATGATGCCAATGTGAATTTGGCGCTGGAAACATCTCATATTGTGTATGAAACAGAACAACTAACACCAGATGATCTGAAGCAAAAAATTCAATCCCTTGGCTACAATGTGGTGATGGAGCAAGCAGAATTTGATATAGAGGGAATGACGTGTGCAGCGTGTGCCAACCGAATCGAGAAAAAAATTAACCGGATGGACGGTGTTGATCACGGATCTGTGAACTTTGCACTTGAGACCCTTCAGGTCACGTATCATCCTGGCCAAACGTCTACAAGTGATATAAAGGATGCGGTTCAGTCCATTGGATATTCTTTAATTGAACCAGCTGCAGATGAAGCAGAGGAAGGAAAGAAAGATCATCGCCAAGCAGCAATAGAGAAGCAGACGGCACGCTTTTTATTTTCAATGATCTTGTCACTGCCGCTTCTTTGGGCAATGGTCAGCCATTTTTCCTTCACGTCTTTTATTTGGCTGCCAGAAGCGTTCATGAATCCATGGGTTCAGCTGGCTTTAGCAGCGCCGGTTCAGTTCATTGTCGGCTGGCCCTTCTATGTAGGAGCATATAAAGCTTTACGTAATAAAAGTGCCAACATGGATGTTCTTGTCGCACTTGGGACATCAGCTGCGTTTTTCTATAGTTTATACGAAAGCATTCAGTCAGCGGTTCAAGGCACACATGAGGCAGCCCTCTATTATGAAACAAGTGCTGTGCTTATTACGTTGATCGTGCTCGGAAAATTAATGGAAGCAAGAGCAAAAGGGAGATCATCAGAAGCGATTCAAAAGCTGATGGGCCTACAAGCGAAAGAAGCGATCATCGAGCGAGATGGAAAAGAGATGACCGTGCCAATTTCCGAAGTAAAAGTGAATGATCTTGTGTTTGTCAAACCGGGGGAAAAAGTGCCGGTAGATGGAGAGATCGTGGAGGGAACAACCGCAATTGACGAGTCCATGATTACGGGAGAAAGTCTGCCTGTTGATAAAACTGCAGGTGATGCGGTTATCGGGGCAACCATCAATAAAAATGGGTTTATGAAAGTGAAAGCGACAAAAGTCGGGAAAGAGACCGCCCTTTCACAGATTATCCGAGTCGTAGAACAAGCACAGGGCTCAAAAGCGCCGATTCAAAGGATGGCAGATCAAATATCAGGGATATTCGTTCCCATCGTTGTAGGAATTGCTGTGCTCACCTTCCTGATATGGTTTTTCTTTATTGAACCAGGAAATGTGACGTCAGCCCTTGAAACGTTTATCGCAGTCATCGTCATCGCATGTCCGTGTGCGCTTGGTCTTGCCACACCAACCTCTATAATGGCTGGCAGCGGCCGTGCAGCTGAATCAGGCATTTTATTTAAAGGCGGGGAGCATTTAGAAGTGACCCAATCACTCGACACGGTTGTTTTAGATAAAACAGGGACTGTGACAAAAGGGGAGCCGAGTCTGACAGATGTGTTGGCATATGCCAATTGGACAGAAGCTGCGCTGCTACAGCTAGCAGGATCAGCAGAACAGCAGTCGGAACACCCGCTTGCCAGAGCGATCACAGACGGAATGAAGGAACAAGGTCTTGAAGCGGTCGAGGTCGAAGCGTTCCAAGCAGACCCAGGCCATGGAATTGAAGCAAAAGCCGCAGGACGCAAGCTTTTGATTGGAACGCGTAAGCTATTACAAAAACATCATATCCCATATGATCAAGTCGAAGCGTCTGTAACGTTACTGGAGCAGCAAGGGAAAACGGCTATGCTTGTCGCGATTGATGGAGAAGTCGCCGGCATAGTCGCGGTCGCAGATACGATCAAATCATCCTCACCTCAAGCTATCAAGCGTCTGAAAGAGCAAGGGATTCACGTTGTGATGATGACAGGTGATAACAAGCTGACAGCAGAGGCGATTGCGAAACAGGCGGGCATTGATCATGTCATTGCTGAAGTCCTGCCTGAGGAAAAGGCTGCTCACATTGCGGCGCTTCAGGAACAAGGAAAGAAAGTCGCCATGGTCGGAGATGGCATCAATGATGCCCCGGCTCTTGCGACAGCGAATATTGGGATGGCAGTTGGAACAGGGACAGATGTCGCCATGGAAGCAGCAGATATCACGCTCATGACAGGAGACCTCCATGCCATTGCAGATGCGCTTGAATTTAGTAAAAAAACAATGAGAAACATCAAGCAAAATCTATTTTGGGCGCTTGCTTATAACTGCATTGGGATACCGATAGCTGCTTTTGGACTTCTTGCGCCATGGCTTGCAGGAGCAGCAATGGCCTTTAGCTCCGTGTCGGTTGTATTGAATGCGCTCAGATTGCAGCGTTTGAAACCGGTTAGAGAGGGAGTGGCACAATGAAGCTGAATGTCAAATGGATTTGGACGATTAGTGCATTGTTCTATGTTGCTCTTGTTCTTATTGGATATGCTATGTATGATGAATTTTATCCAAAGCAAGAACCGCCAAGTGAACAAATGCAACATCATTAAGACTTCGCCAAAAGCGAAGTCTTTTTTTAACAATTTTGTGGAAAAATCCACCTTTTAAAAGATTTTTCATAAAAAATTCACTTCTTTTTGTTCCTTTTTGTCGTTTTTTGTAGGTTCATCGTTAAGATGCGATTAAGCAACAAAGAAAGCGTTATCAAAAAAAGGGGGTTCACGTATGAAAAAGTTAGGGTTAGCTTCTCAAATACTCATTGCACTTGTTCTGGGTGTTATCGTGGGAGCGCTGTTTTATCAAAATGAAACCGTTATTAATGTGTTAACGCCGATTGGCGATATATTCATCCATTTAATTAAAATGATCGTTCTTCCAATTGTTATTGCTGCGTTGATTGTAGCAGTAGCTGGTGTAGGGGATATGAAAACCATCGGAAGACTCGGCGGAAAAACGATTCTTTACTTCGAAATTGTGACAACGATTGCATTAGCAGTGGGACTGCTTGCAGCAAACGTCTTCCATCCTGGTACAGGAATTGACATGAGCAACATGGAAAAAGGCGATATCTCTAAATATGAAGAGACATCGAAAGCTTCTTCCGAAAAAGCGAGTTTCTCTGAAACCATTGTGCATCTAGTGCCAACAAACGTTTTCCAATCCATTGCAGAAGGTGATCTATTACCAACGATCTTCTTTACAGTCTTATTCGGATTAGGAATTGCCGCAGTAGGAGACAAAGGGAAACCAGTATTAGGATTCTTTGAGGGTATACTCGAAGCCATGTTCTGGGTGACCAATAAAGTGATGAAGTTTGCACCATTTGGTGTATTCGCGCTCATCAGTGTGACGGTGATCAAATTCGGGGTCGGAGCGCTTCTCCCGCTAGGTAAACTGGTACTTGTCGTTTACGGTACAATGGCATTCTTCGTCATTGTCGTACTTGGCATTATCGCAAAATTAGCTGGAACAAGCGTCTTTACACTATTTAGAGTGCTAAAAGAAGAAATCATTCTTGCATTCTCAACAGCAAGTTCAGAAGCTGTACTGCCTAGACTTATGGATAAAATGGAGAAGTTCGGCTGCCCGAAAGCGATCACGTCGTTCGTTATCCCAACAGGCTACACCTTTAACCTAGATGGAAGTGCCATCTATCAATCCATTGCCGCCATATTTGTTGCACAAATGTACGGCATGCCGCTTTCCATCTATGAGCAAATTACGTTACTATTAATCTTGATGCTGACATCTAAAGGAATGGCTGGTGTACCAGGTGCATCAATCGTTGTTGTCATCACAACACTTGGTGCAATGGGACTGCCGCTTGAAGGACTTGCCTTCATCGTTGGGATCGACCGTATACTTGACATGGTTCGTACAACTGTTAACGTATTTGGTAACTCACTTGCAGCCATTGTCATGTCTAAGTGGGAAAAAGTTTTTGATCAAGAGAAATCGAAGAAGTATATTGAGGAATTAAAACAACAAACAAAAGCAGCGTAAAAGGAGATCTTTTCAAATGACGAAGCTACAGGACAAGCAAGTTCGAATCGAACGAGACTTTCTAGGTGAAAAGGAAGTAGACACTCAAGCGTATTATGGAATTCAAACATTACGTGCAGTAGAGAACTTTCCAATTACTGGCTACCATGTTCATGAGGAACTCATCAAAGCATTAGGGATTGTCAAAAAGGCAGCCGCACTTGCAAATATGGATACAAAGCGACTATATTCTGGTCTTGGAGAAAAAATTGTTCAAGCCGCAGATGAGGTTATTGAAGGAAAATGGAACAACCAATTTATTGTCGATCCAATTCAAGGCGGGGCTGGCACTTCAATGAATATGAATGCCAATGAAGTCATTGCAAATAGAGCGCTTGAACTACTAGGAAAGGAAAAAGGCGCTTATACTGAGCTAAGTCCAAACACGCATGTGAACATGTCGCAGTCAACAAACGACGTTTTCCCAACAGCGATTCATATTTCAACATTGAATATGATTGAAAAACTACTTTATACGATGGAAAACATGCATCAAGTCATGACGGAAAAAGCGCAGGAATTCGATCATGTCATTAAAATGGGGCGTACGCATCTTCAGGACGCTGTTCCAATCAGACTTGGTCAGGAGTTTAGTGCTTATGCAAAGGTTCTTGCACGTGATATTAAACGTATCAAGCAGTCTAGACAGCATTTATATGAAGTCAATATGGGAGCAACAGCAGTCGGAACTGGATTGAATGCTGATCCTAAATATATTCGCCAGGTGGTTGGCTATCTATCTGACATTAGCGGATTACCGTTAGTTGGAGCTGAAGACTTAGTCGATGCCACGCAAAATACGGATGCTTATACAGAAGTATCAGCTGCACTGAAAGTATGTATGATGAATATGTCCAAAATGGCGAATGATATTCGCTTGATGGCATCAGGTCCAAGAGCAGGCTTTGGTGAGCTTCACCTGCCGCCGAGACAGCCAGGTTCATCTATCATGCCAGGGAAAGTTAACCCAGTAATGCCTGAGGTCATGAACCAAGTGGCATTCCAAGTGATCGGAAATGACCACACGATCTGTCTTGCATCAGAGGCTGGTCAGCTTGAACTGAACGTCATGGAACCAGTTTTAATATTCAACTTACTGCAATCTCTCAGCATGATGAAAAATGTATTCGAATCCTTCGTGGACAACTGCTTGCGTGATCTAAAAGCAGATGAAACAAGATTAAAAGAATATGTAGAAAGAAGTGCTGGTGTCATGACAGCGGTGAATCCGCATATTGGTTATGAAGCTGCTGCACGAATTGCAAGAGAAGCGATTCTTACAGGCGCATCTGTACGTGAGCTTTGTCTGCAAAATGATGTGTTAACAGAGGAAGAGCTTGACGTCATCTTGAATCCTTTTGAAATGACCAAACCAGGTATTGCTGGCGCATCACTTTTAGAAAAGGATCGTTTAGAAGATTAAGCGGCATCATGAGAAGCGCACACCGACAAAGTTCCGGTGTGCGCTTTTTCATGGATGTTTGTTTTTCTCAAGCTCACATAGTATACTATCGTCAATTATTAGGGATGTGACTGCGTTTGAATCTACTAAAAAAATGGCTGAATACAGAGCCTTATTTAATTGTGATGCTCATTGTACTGACACCGATTGGCGGAGAGTTTAAATTTTATCCATTTGAGGACAGCTTTCGGGTCAGCTTTGGAACCGTTGTCTTTTTCTTTATCCTGCTTCAAATGAAAAAATTCCCGGCATGGGCAAGCGGTATTATTGCAGGGGTATCTGTTTTTGCGTTTCGCGTGCTTCTTGATACAGCCGTCACAGGTCATCTTCCGCTGGAAGAGGCGGTTTCATTAAGATTTCCTTCCCTGCTTTATTATGTCGTCTATGGCACGCTCTTTTATTTATTACAGGTCAGACGTTTCCGCGATCAGCCTTGGCTGATTGGTGCGACAGGCATCATCATGGAACTGTGTGCGAGCGTTGTTGAGATGATTGCACTTCGTGGCACCATCGATGAAATTTTAACGATGCGGACGCTGTTTCAACTTTTTGTTTTGGCGATTTTCAGAAGCTTTTTCGTGTTGGCTTGTTATACAATGATTCGATTATATGAAGAGCAGGCGAGAGAGCGTCAAATGAAAAAGGAAAAGGAACATCTGCTGATGCTTCTGTCTAACCTTTACACGGAATCTACATATTTTCATAAAACACTTGCACATGCTGAGCACATTACAGCGACATCCTATCAATTGTATCAATCCCTGCACCACGCAAAGGATACAGAATCATTGGATTTGAAAAAGCTCGGAAAAACAGCCCTGCAAATTGCAGGAGAGGTACATGAGATCAAAAAGGATAACCAGCGGATTTTTTCTGCATTATCAAAGCTGATTCATGAAGAAAATTTCCAGGCTTATGCAAGTCCTGCCCATATTGCTGGGCTTGTGATTCGTATCCATGAAAATTACGCAGAATCTCTTAAAAAAAACATTGTCTTTCATTATGATGAAGATGGGCAGCATCCCGCCTATCACGTGTATACCATTCTATCTTTGTTAAATAATATCGTTTCCAATGCTGTCGAAGCCATTCCAGTGGATGGAGAGGTGTCACTCTCTATTTCACAGAAAGAGAACCAGGTGATCTTTCAAATCAGTGACAACGGGCCTGGCATTAAAGAGCGTAATCATCATGTGATTTTTAAACCCGGTTTTACTTTAAAATACGACCAGGCTGGGAATCCATCAAGCGGTATCGGGCTTTCCTATGTGAAGGATACAGCGGAGAAACTTGGCGGAAGTGTTGAGATGAAGAGTATCCCAAATAAACAAACGATTTTCACGTTAACGATACCAGTGGATCAAGTCAGTAGAAAAGAGGGGATTGGGAGATGAGATTTTTTATTGTTGATGATGATGAAGCCGTGCGTTCTTCACTGGCTCAGCTCATTGAAGATGAAGAGCTTGGCATTGTCGCAGGGGAAGCAGAGGATGGCGCAGAGTTAACGGCAAGCTACTTAAATGATTTGCACATTGATATCTTATGTATTGATTTATTGATGCCGGAAAGAGACGGTCTTGAAACGATTCGAGCCATTAAGGATGAGTTTCATGGGAAATACTTAATGCTGTCGCAGGTAGAAACAAAGGAATTAATCGGCCAGGCGTATACGCTTGGTGTTGAGTATTATGTGACAAAGCCAATCAATCGTGTAGAGGTCTTAAGCGTGCTCCATCTCATGATTGAACGTCTTCATTTAGAGCATTCAATTGAAAACATTCAGCACTCACTCAAATCCGTCATGCAGTTTCAGCAGCGCGGTCAGACGAAAACGAAGCAGCGGGGGAAAAGTCTTGCAGAGGCAGGTCAGTTCTTGCTGGCGGAGCTTGGGATTGTCGGTGAGAAGGGGTCTAAAGATTTATTAGATATGATTCTCTTCACAGATCAGTATGTAGCGCTGCATACCGATCATCACGATTCCTTTCCTTCGTTAAAGATCATTTTTACCGGAATCACGGAGGATAAATTAAATGAGCCGTACACATCAGCAGACATTGCAAGAGAAGCGAAGGCAGCGGAACAGCGGGTAAGACGTGCGATCAACCAATCTTTGAAACACATCGCATCACTTGGGTTAACTGATTTTTCTCATCCGACCTTTGAAAATTATGCATCTAAATTCTTTGATTTCACCATCGTGCGAAAGAAAATGAGTGAATTAACAAAAGAGACGAGCGGTAGAGAAGAACATACTCGTATCAATGTGAAGAAATTTGTGCAGGTGCTCTACTACGAAGCAAAACGTATTTTTATGGAAGATTAAAAAAAGACATGCTCCCTCATGAGGGAGACATGTCTTTTTTGGTGATCGATTGCAGATGCATCTGCAGCACGGAGCGTAAGAGCTCAGGCGGTAAACGATGAGGCTGCAAGATTCCATTCAATGCAAGCCCGTTGATGACCGCATAAAGCCGCTCAGTTTCGACTAAAAGATCGATATGATCAAGCAAAAGCCCATCCTCTTTTAATTTCATTAAACAATATTGGGTCATTTGGAGAAGCTCGTCATACATCTTTGCATTGAGCGGCTGTAAATCTGGTTCAGTCAGCGACTTGACTGTAAAAGCCTGCCACACCTCCATTTCAAATCTTCGTTCTTCATCAAGTGGAAGAACCTGTTCCAATAACGCGAGGACATTTTCTTCCGTTGAACCGTTAAGCTGAAGTCCTGTAATACGCTCTTTGACTCTTTCCTGAATCAATGTCATAGAGAAAAGAAATAACTCTTGCTGTGTGGAAAAATAATGACGCATAGAGCCCGCTGAAATACCAGCTTCTACCGCTACTTTTCGTACAGAAGCGTTTTCCAATCCATCCTGTTTAATCACTCTCATGGCAGCTTGAGCGACTTTTTGTTTTTGTTTATGGTGATCGACGATTTTTGGCATACATTGATTTTAGCACAGCTATTGTTTTTTTAACACAGTTGTGTTATTTTTTATTTAATACAATTGTGTTAAAAAGGATGTGGTGAAAATTGGTCGGGTTATTGATTGTGGCATGTGAAATTGGTTTTTGGCTGTTTATTCTGGTGGGTTTAACACTGCGTTATGTATTTAGACAGAAAAAGTGGGGCGCCTTCTTTCTGGTCTGTACGCCGATTTTGGATCTAATCCTTCTTGCGGCTACTTATATGGATTTAAGGCAAGGGGCTGTGGCGAGTGTCATCCACGGGCTTGCGGCTGTTTATATTGGGGTGAGTCTCGCCTTTGGACATCAAATGGTGAAATGGGCAGATGCTCGGTTTGCTTATCGATTTGCAGGAGGCCCTAAGCCGAAGGGAAGACCTAAGTACGGGAAGGAACGGTCAGTGTATGAAATGGTCAGCTGGACGCGGCATTTCGTCTCTTATGTCATCGGAGCTGGTCTGCTATTTGGGTTATCTTTTCTCATCCAAGCACCAGAACGAACGGAAGCACTGATGCAGCTAGCGAGAGTATGGGGAATGGTCTTAGCCATTGATTTCGTCATTAGCATCAGCTATGTGATCTGGCCGAAAAAACACCCGCAAAATATAGCCAGCTAATAAAAAAGACAGGCGAAATCACTCTGCCTGTCTTTTCTTATGATGAAAGCCCTTTGTAAATGGTGTAAATATTCCATTTCATCATCTTATAGTAGCTGTCCCCATCTTCACCTTTCTTTCCAATGGAGTCAGTGAATACTTTTCCTTTAATCGGAACCCCGGTTTCCTCAGATAAGCTTTCAAGGCTGCGTTGATCGACACTTGTTTCAAGAAAGAGCGCAGGAACTTGATGATCTTTGACAAAATGAATGATGCGCTTCATTTGTCCAGGTGTTCCTTCACTTTCTGTGTTGATCTCCCAAATGTAGCCTGCTTTCAGTCCATAGGCATCTGCAAAATACTTGAAGGCTCCCTCACTTGTCACAAGGAGCTTTTTGTCTTTTGGCAGCTGATCAAACTTGTCTTTTGCTTCATCGTGAAGCGCTTGAAGCTTTTTGATATAGGCTTCTGTATTTTTTTCGTAATCCTCTTGATGCTCAGGGTCCGCTTCAATAAGCGCATCCCGGGCATTTTGAGCATACAGAACCCCATTTTCGACATTCAGCCAAGCATGGGGGTCCTGCTGGCTTTCGAGGCCTTTTGAAGATAAATGTTTTACTTTGACGCCTTTACTTAATTCGGCTACAGGTGCATCATCCCCGTCCTTGCCACTCGATTCGAGCAGCTTTTGAAACCAGCCGTTCCCTGTTTCAAGGTTTAAACCATTATATAGAACAAGGTCTGCATCCGTTGTATGCTGAACATCCTTTGGCAGTGGGTCAAATTCATGTGGGTCTGTACCAATGGGAACAATGCTGTGAATAGAGACATGCTCTCCGCCTACTTCCTTCACAATGTCATAAAGAATGGAGTAGGTCGTGACGACTTTTAATGTGCCGTCATCTTTGCCGGAATTATTTTGTTTAGTAGAACAGCCTGTGATGACCATAAGGGCAATGAATACTGCGGTCAAACGGATTGCAAATACCTTCTTCATATATGTCCTCCTTTTACATAGACGCTTCCTTTTTTAGCTGCGTTCGTTTTCGTTTAGATTTTAATGATCTCCATAGAATTCCTTGCTTTGGTGAAAGGATAAAGGCACTCCCGAATAAAATGGTCGCGACCAGCACGATAGAAGCGCCAGACGACAAGTTATACGTAAAACTAAGCCCAAGTCCGACGACGGCAGAAACTGCCCCGAAAAAAGCAGATAAATAGATCATGATCCATAGCCGGTCTGTTAAGAGATACGCAGTGGCTGCCGGCGTAATAAGCATGGCAACAACAAGAATAATCCCAACAGTTTGCAGTGAAGCAACGGTCACAAGGGTCAACAGCGTCATGAGAAAATAATGGATCATTCGATTCGGTAAACCGTAAACCGAAGAAATGACCGGATCAAATGAACTAATGAGCAGTTCTTTGTAGAAAACGATGACAGCCAGCAGGATAAAAATGCCGATGCCAAGTGTAATCCACATATCAGATGATCGAACAGCTAGAACGTTTCCAAACAAGATATGATATAAATCACTGGAACTTTTCAAAAATGTGATCAAAATGATCCCGATTGAGAAAAAAGCGGTGAAGACAATGCCAATCGCAGAGTCATTTTTAATTCGGCTGTTTTGACTCACATATCCGATCCCAATCGCTGTTAATACGCCAGTTAAGACGGCCCCGAAGAAAAAGTTAATTCCCAGCATATAAGAGATGGCGACACCTGGCAGCACAGCATGCGATATGGCGTCTCCCATCAATGCCATGCCCCGTAAAATGATAAAGCAGCCAATGACCCCGCAAATAATGCCTACCATCACGGATGTAAATAACGCTTTTTGTAAAAACGCATATTCAAAGAGTCCGGTTAAAAATTCCATTACACGTCTCCTCCTGCTGATTTTAAGAATGGTAGCTGCGTTTCATATGCCTCCAGCATGACCTCTGGGCGAAGGATGTCGTGTACAGGTCCAGCTTTGATGAGTTTTTTATTTAACAGAACGAGATGACTGAAGTAATCATCGGCTTTACTTAAATCATGATGGACAACCAAAATGGTTTTTCCTTCATCCCGTAATTCTTGCAAAATGCGAACCATCGTTTCTTCACTGGCCATATCAATCCCAACAAACGGTTCATCCAAACAGAAGAGCTGTGCGTTTTGCGCAAGTGCTCTTGCAAGGAAGACACGCTGCTGCTGACCGCCGGATAACTCACCAATCTGTCTTTTGGCAAAGTCCTGCATGCCGACCTTTTCTAAACAGTGGTACGCATATGCCCGGTCTTCTTTTTTCGGACGTTTCATCAGGCCAAGCTTCGGATATGTTCCAAGTAGCACGGTATCCAGCACATGAATAGGAAACGTCCAGTCTAGATCATTTCTCTGTGGTACATAGGCGATCTGTTTTCTGACTTGTTTAAAGGGCTGTTCAAAAAAGCGAATATCCCCTTGGTCTTTTTCAATTAAATCCAAACATGCCTTGAGTAAAGTCGATTTACCGGCACCATTTGGACCTATGATTCCTGTCATCGTTCCTTCCTGTATGGAAAGAGAGATGTTCTCTAATGCATCCTGCCCGTGATATGAGACATGAAGACGGTCGATTGTTAAAGCATTTGGCATGTCTGCGGCCCCTTTCAATCATCATTGCACTTCCTAAAGATATATGCATACATTAAATAGTTTTGACTAAAGGATGAAATGATTCTCTAATGCTAATTTGTTTCCTTAGGGAAACTTTTATTTCATTCTAAGTGTATGTCCTTCTTTTGTAAAGAGAAAAGCTGCACTTTTTCTGTCAGAGGTCAAACTATCGTTTTTATGTTATGCGGGGAGCGGGGGACATGAGCTTGGATTATTGAAAATCCATGTGGCAGGATTGGGCATAAAAAAACCAAACATTTGCTTATAAATGATTGACAGCTGATCAGAACTCCTCATATAATAAAGATAATTCAATATATGAATATGTGCTCATATATAATATCCACAGCAGCTGATAGGTTTGATTGAATCAGGGAAGGCTACTTATATAGAAAAAGGTGAGAACATGAAAAAGATGAAGGATGAATACGTATTAAGCGGTCTTGATTGCGGCAACTGTGCACGTAAAATAGAAACAGGTGTCAGCAAAATGGATGGAGTGGAAGCTTGCTCTGTTAACTTTGCGACAGGCACCTTGACTGTGACGCATGCAGATAAGCAAGAAACGATGTCAAAGCGAATTGAAAAAACTGTTCAGTCCATTGAACCTCATGTGAGTGTATCACCGAAAGAAGATGGTCATCATCACGATCATGATCACGGGACGAAAAATTTAAAAACGATTGTGCTGAAATTAATTGGCGGTGCAGTCATTGGAACAGCAGCTTTCTTTATACCTGAAGATGGTGTATTAAAGTTCATTATGTTCTTCGCAGCATATTTACTAGTCGGCGGTGATGTGGTTTTTAAAGCGCTGAAAAATATTGTGCGAGGTCAAGTCTTTGATGAGAACTTCTTAATGACGATTGCAACGGTTGGTGCTTTTGTCATTCAGCAATATCCAGAAGCGCTTGCTGTCATGCTCTTTTACCAAATTGGAGAGCTCTTCCAAGGGGCGGCAGTGAACCGTTCAAGACGATCAATTAGTGAATTAATGAATATACGTCCAGAATACGCGAATCTAAAAGTCGGAAATGAAACGAAAAAAGTGAATCCAGAAGAAGTAAAAGCCGGTGACCGTATTGTCGTGAAGCCTGGTGAAAAAATTCCGCTGGATGGGCTCGTTATTGAAGGCTTCTCACTTGTTGATACATCCGCATTAACAGGGGAGTCGGTGCCGCGGGATGTAGAAGCGGGAAAAGAAGTTCTTGCAGGGTTTGTGAATCAAAACGGTATACTTGAAATTGAAGTGCAAAAAGAGCTAAGTGAATCGGCAGTGACGAAGATTTTAGATTTGGTTGAGAATGCGAGCAGCCGAAAAGCACAGACAGAAAATTTCATCACAAAGTTTGCAAAATATTATACACCGGCTGTCGTCTTGCTTGCCTTATTGCTGGCCTTTATGCCGCCGCTTTTCATTCCATCGGCACAATTGTCTGACTGGGTGTACCGGGCACTTGTCTTTCTCGTGATCTCTTGTCCTTGTGCTCTTGTTGTGTCCATTCCATTAGGATTTTTCGGGGGAATTGGGGCAGCTTCTAAACGAGGCATCCTTGTGAAAGGCAGTAACTATCTAGAAGCATTGAATTCTGTGAGATATGCTGTATTTGATAAGACGGGCACACTCACAAAAGGAAACTTTACGGTGACCAATATCGTCACAACCAGTGACAAGTGGTCAGAAGAGGAGCTGCTTTCTTTTGCAGCACTGGCAGAAGCCCATTCCTCACACCCTATTGCAGAATCGATTAAAGCGGCATACAGCTCGCCGCTTGATGAAAGCCAGATTGAAGCATATGAGGATATCGCGGGACATGGAATTAAAGCGACCATCAGCGGTTCCCATGTCTTAGCGGGAAATCATCGCTTGATGGAGCGAGAAGGCATTGCGTATGAAAAAGAAAAAAGAAGCGGAACCGTTGTGTACATGGCGATTAACGGTGAGTTTGCCGGATCGATCTTGATTGCAGATGAATTGAAGGATGATGCAATCGAGGCCGTTTCTGCTCTAAAAGCGTCTGGTATTCAAACCGTCATGCTCACTGGTGATGCTAAGCAAGTCGGAACTGCGGTCGCCAAGCAAATTGGTATCGACGAAGTACATGCAGAATTATTGCCGCAGGATAAAGTAACGAAATTAGAAGAAATTGATCAGAAAAAAGCGCCTCAAGAAAAACTGTTATTTGTTGGGGACGGCATTAATGATACACCTGTATTAGCAAGAGCAGACATAGGAATTGCAATGGGCGGGCTTGGATCAGATGCAGCTGTCGAAGCGGCTGATATCGTCATCATGACGGACCAGCCATCAAAGGTAGCAGAAGCCATCGCTGTCGCGAAACGAACAAGAAGGATTGTATGGCAGAATATCGCATTTGCCCTTGGTGTCAAAGGCATTTTCCTATTACTCGGTGCATTCGGTATTGCGACCATGTGGGAAGCCGTCTTCTCGGATGTCGGTGTCACCGTACTCGCTGTTTTAAATGCGATGAGGGTCATGAAATAAAATTGTAAGGAAAATTTCATGAATACCATCTTTCATAATCGACCCCCTCTTGTTAAAATAGAAGAAGTTGGATAATGGCATTTTTCTAAGCTATTATCCTTTTTCTTTTTTAAGGAATGAAAAAGATAAGGTAGGTGCTTATGTGAGTAAGAAAAATAATCAATCTTCATCCATTAAATTTGCTGTCATTTTAACCATCATCGCAGCTCTTCTCATCGGTCTATTTGTTGTGATTGGGAACAAGAACAGCCAAGAAGCACAAACAGTTGACAGTAAGCCTTCGATTAAAGGACAGCCTGTCATAGGGGACAAAAACGCAGCGGTGCAAGTCGTTGAGTTTGGGGACTACAAATGTCCGTCATGTAAATCATTTGAAACAGACATTTTCCCAAAGCTGAAAGCAGACTACATAGATAAAGGCGATGTATCCTTTTCATTTATTAATTTACCACTGCCTGTTCATGGAGATGGCGCAGTGTTAGCAGCACTAGCTTCTGAAGAAGTGTGGAAAGAAGATCCAAAAAACTTCTGGGCATTCCATGAAGCTGTCTATCAAGCACAGCCAGATAGTGAAGCGGAATGGGTTACGCCTGCTAAGCTGACTGAACTAGCGAAAAAGACAACAAAAATTGATACGGACAAACTCAAAGATAACTTATCAAAGAAAACGTATCAGCCGCAGCTGAACACAGACGATCAGCTTGTGAACAAATATAAAGTGAATTCAACACCAACGATTTTGATTAACAATAAACAAGTTCAAAACTTTTATGACTATGATGAAATCAAAGAATTAATTGATCAAGAGCTCAAAGGGAAAAAATCATGAAGAATAAGCTCATTTACTTATACAGTGCTTGGATTGTCTCTATCGTTGCGACGATGAGCAGCCTGTATTTAAGTGAAATAAAGAAGTTTATCCCATGCGATATGTGCTGGTTTCAGCGCATTTTCATGTACCCGCTCGTGCTCTTACTTGGAATTGCTACGTTCCGGGGCGATGTCAAAGTGAAGTATTACGTACTGCCTTTGGCTGTGATCGGTGCTGGCTTTTCCATCTATCATTATATGGAACAAAAGATCCCGGGCTTTGCGTCGATTCGTCCTTGCTTAAGCGGCATTCCTTGTTCCGTTGATTATCTGAACTGGTTTGGTTTTATTACCATTCCGCTGTTAGCACTTATTGCATTTATTCTGATCATCCTCAGTATGCTGCTGTTAAATGCAAAAGAAGATTGAGAGATAGCCTGCTTTTCAGCGGGCTATTTTTTATTTTTGCAAAAAGATAAAATTTAAAGAAAATTTGTATTGCTTTTCGCTTATGTCAGATATACATTAAGGGAGTAGTGTTAGATGATCAGATCATGTAAGGAGATAAGCGGAAAATGGCATGGGAAGTCTTAAGTATCATTGGTATTATCGCATTCGCCATTAGTGGTGCGATAGTAGCAATGGAGGAAGAGTACGATATTCTTGGTGTGTACATTTTAGGGATTGTGACAGCATTTGGCGGTGGAGCGATTCGAAATCTATTAATCGGTCTTCCGGTGTCTGCTTTATGGTCACAGGGCAAAATGTTTACCATTGCTCTTGTATCCATTACGATTGTGTTTCTTTTTCCAAAGCTTTTGCTCAAGCACTGGAGCACATGGGGGAATTTCTCGGATGCGATTGGTTTAGCAGCGTTTGCGATTCAAGGTGCATTATTTGCTGTGCAAAGAGAGCTTCCGCTCAGTGCGGTCATTGTGGCAGCCATTTTGACTGGAAGCGGAGGCGGAATTGTGCGTGATTTATTGGCAGGGCGAAAGCCGCTTGTGCTAAAAGCGGAGATTTACGCAGTTTGGGCAGCACTTGGCGGCTTACTCGTAGGACTCGGTTTAGCACAAGGAGAGATTGCTTTGTATTTGCTGTTTCTCATCCTTGTCGTATGCAGGGTTTGTTCCTACCTATTCAAATGGCGGCTTCCCGCTAGGTCTTATTTTTTAAATAAAGGGTAAAACGAGAAAAGAGCGGTTTCGCTCTTTTTTTTGTGTTTGATACGAGCTGGATGTCAGCAGGTAATGGAGTTTTCGTGTAAAATAAAAGCAGGGTCTTTTTGTTCATCATTGGAACAATACATGGGATGAAAATTTTGTCAGCTGGCTGAATATCTGGATTCAGCTTTTTTTGCCTAGATGGATTGTTATGTGTTGGTTTCACATTTTGCGGAATACTAAAGAAGCACCTATGATCGGACGGATGAATCAACATGGAATGAACACATCTTTGCATGTAAGCAAAACTTGACGAAAAAATTGAAATAGGAGGGACACGTACTAGTGGAGATTTTTTTGGCAGTGCTTGTATTACTAGCACTCATCGCATCATCTAATATTATCAATCGTTTTGTCCCCTTTATTCCAGTCCCGTTAATTCAAGTGGGCTTAGGAATATTGGTGGCGGCTTTTCCTTCAGGTTTACATATTTCTTTAAATCCCGAACTATTCTTCGTTTTATTCATTGCGCCGCTGTTATTTAATGACGGGAAGCGTACCCCAAGGGACGAGCTGTGGAAATTAAGAGCGCCGATTCTTCTGTTAGCCCTAGGGTTAGTATTTGCGACAGTCATTGTAGCAGGATATACCATCCATTGGATGATCCCAAGCATTCCGCTTCCAGCCGCATTTGCGCTTGCAGCGATTTTATCACCGACAGATGTGGTAGCAGTCAGTGCTCTTTCCAGCCGTGTGAACATGCCAAAGGGTATCATGAGACTGCTGGAAGGCGAGGGATTGATGAACGATGCATCAGGACTTGTCGCCTTTAAATTTGCCATTGCTGCAACGGTGACTGGCGCTTTTTCAATTGCTGAGGCATCCTTTAGCTTTGTTCTGATTGCCGCAGGTGGTCTATTGACTGGATTTATTCTATCCTTTTTTATCATTCGTTTTCGCTATTTCCTCCGCCGTCTAGGAATGGACGATGTCACGATGCACATCATCCTGCAAATTCTTACACCATTTGTCATCTATTTAGCAGCGGAAGAAATCGGTGTGTCCGGTATTTTAGCGGTTGTTGCTGGCGGTGTGACACACGCTATTGAGCAGGATCGAATGGAAGCAAATTTAGCCAAACTGCAAATTGCTTCATCAAACACATGGAATATTATTTTATTTATTTTAAACGGACTTGTTTTCGTTATCCTTGGATTGCAGATTCCTGATGTATCGACGGTCATTTTCCAGGATGAAGCCTTTAATAATATGCAGGTCATCAGTTACATCTTAATCATCACGCTGTGTCTTATGATCCTGAGGTTCTTATGGGTATGGCTGTTCTGGGCAGGGAATTGGAGTGCAACGAAAAAGCAAAATGTGAAAAAACCGAAGCTTCGCGCCTCGATGCTCATGACATTCTCTGGTGTTCGTGGGGCTGTGACATTAGCCGGTGCCTTCTCCATCCCATTTACACTTGCGGACGGATCACCGTTTCCTGAACGGCATTTGATTATTTTCCTCGCAGCAGGCGTCATCTTATGTACACTCATTTTAGCTAGTGTGTTACTGCCTCTTTTATCTGAGAAAAAAGACAAGCAAATTGCTGTGGATTTGGATACAAAGATTCAGCATGCGAAACGGAAGCTGCTAAGAAGTGCCATTAAAACCTTAAGAGAAGGAATGAATGAAGACAATAGGGAAGTGTCTCTTGCACTCATCAATGATTACCGAATGAAGCTGCGCAATATCCAGCGTGAACCGTATCAATTCGGGATGAGAAAACAAGAGAGAAAGATCAGGCTGCACGGAATCAAAGCTGAGCAGATGAAGCTGCAACAGCTCATTGAGGAAGAGAAAATCGATAAAGAAGAAGCCTATGAGCTGCAAGAAAGATTTCATGAGCTAGAAATGCTGTATTCAAACTCCTTCAAAATCCGTTTTTCAAAAGTGAAGTTTCTGCGCTTGCTTCAATGGCTCCAATTATGGCGGCCGAATCAGCACGTTTCCAGCGGCATTTTAGAAAACGAGGGCTCGTACAAACAAATCCGTAAGAAAACGGCTGAGGCTGCTGTGGACTCGATCAAACAGCATATGACCGATGAAAATAAACAAACGTGTCATCAAGTGATTGGTTTTTACAACCAAGTCATTTATCGATGTGAACACGGTCCAAGCTTCTTTCAGCAAAAAGACCGTTCATTTGACCGGAAGAAAAAAGAGCTTAACTTCCAAGCTGTACAGACAATACGAAATGAAATTCAAACTCTGTATGAAGATGGTGAAATCAATCGTGACATTGCCCATCATTTAAGGGAGTATATCAATGACATGGAAGCTGTTCTCCTGACCAATACGTAATGTTGTGATCTTCTCCCCTATGTTTTATGATGAAGAAAGAGAACAAGCAGGGGGAGATCAATGATGGCGTATTATGGAGCAATTGAAGCTGGCGGTACAAAGTTTTGTTGTGCAATCGGCAATGAGCATGGGGACATTCTCGAGGAAATGACGATTCCAACAGAGCACCCAGAAAAAACATTACAAAAGCTCATTCCATTTTTCGAGCAGCATGACATTGAAGCATTAGGGGTCGGCTCCTTTGGACCAATCTGTGTTCAAAAAGACGATCCTTCTTACGGTTATATCATGAACACGCCGAAAGTAGAGTGGAAGCATTACCCGTTCATTCCAGAACTAGAGAAGCAATTACGGGTCCCAGTATCCTTTACAACAGATGTTAATGCGGCAGCCTTAGGTGAATTAACAAAAGGAGCAGCCAAAGGGCTGAAAAGCTGTATGTATATCACGGTCGGTACGGGTATCGGTGCTGGCGCTGTTGTAAAAAACGAACTTCTTCACGGTCATTCGCACCCAGAGATGGGGCACATCCTTGTCAGGCAGCATGAATCAGACCCGTTTGAAGGAGTCTGCCCAGCGCATGGGACGTGTTTAGAAGGACTGGCAGCTGGCCCAGCGATTGAGAAAAGGTGGGGGAAATCTGCCAAAGAGCTCACGGAGGAAGAATCAGTTTGGGCACTTGAAGCTGATTATTTGGCTCAGGCGCTGATGCAGTACTCGCTCATTTTAAGCCCAGAGCGCATCATGATGGGCGGGGGTGTCATGAAGCAAAAGCAGCTGTTTCCACTGATTCGAGAGAAGCTTGCTGCTTATCTCAATGATTATGTAGACCTGCCGCCGCTTGATACATACATTGTCTCTCCTGGACTTGAGGACAAGGCCGGCATGACAGGTGCTTTGCTGTTAGCCATCGAAGCGAAGAAAAACGCCTGATAATAGAGTTTTAATGGACAACGTGAGATAATGAAAAAGATGGAATCTATGAAAAAGGTGGTTGTTAAAATGGTCAAAAGCTTGAATGATACCGTAACACTGAATAACGGAGTGGAAATGCCTTGGTTTGGTTTAGGTGTATTCAAAGTGGAGGACGGCAATCAAGTGGTAGATGCCGTAAAAGCAGCCATACGAAACGGATACCGCAGTATTGATACGGCTGCCGTTTATAAAAATGAGACAGGCGTAGGCAAAGCGATTAAAGAATCTGGCGTGAAACGAGAAGACTTGTTCATTACGTCTAAAGTATGGAACACGGATCAAGGCTATGACAAAGCGCTGGCTGCGTTTGACGCAAGCTTGAATCGATTAGGTCTTGATTACTTAGACCTCTATTTGATTCATTGGCCTGGCCCAAATGCAGATACATTTAAAGACACATGGCGTGCGCTTGAGACGCTTTACAAGGATGGGAAAGTGAGAGCCATTGGCGTCAGCAACTTCTACATTCAGCATTTAGAAGAGCTGTTAAAAGATGCTGAGGTTGTTCCAGCCGTGAACCAAGTTGAATTTCATCCGAAACTGACACTTGTCGAACTGCGTCAATACGCAAAAGAAAAAGGCATTCAAATTGAAGCGTGGTCTCCGCTGATGCAAGGAAAGCTATTAGATCATGACGTATTGAAGGACATTGCTGCACGCTACAACAAATCTGTTGCGCAAGTCATCTTGCGCTGGGATCTGCAAAGCGGCGTCGTGACGATTCCTAAATCAATCAACGAAGAACGCATTAAACAAAATGCAGATATTTTTGATTTCGAACTATCCAAAGAAGACATGGAAAAAATCGATGCGTTAAACAATAACGAGCGCGTCGGCTCGAATCCAGAGACGATGACGGTTGGGTTTGAATAAATGAAAAAAATCCTCTTTCTCATATGAGAAAGGGGATTTTTTATGTACTGCTTCTGCGCACAGCCAAAAGCATAATAAAAGATAAGATCACAATACAAATCGTCCAGGCCCAAGCAAGTTCCATTCGTCCAGAGTCAATCGCCACATAGATAGCGGTTGGGAGTGTTTGAGTTTTTCCTGGGATGTTGCCGGCAAACATTAAGGTCGCTCCGAATTCTCCTAGGGCTCTCGCAAAGCTGAGGACGCTGCCAGACAGCAGGGAAGGCAGGGCAAGAGGTACCGTAATATAGGCAAAGACTTGGAATGAATGAGCACCATCAACTTTTGCAGCCCCTTCAATATCTGACTCAATTGTAGAAAAGCCCGCCTTTGCTGATTGATACATGAGCGGAAATGCCACGACTGTCGAAGCAATGACCGCCGCCCACCATGTGAAAATGACCGGCTGATGGAAGATCCATTCAATCGCGCCCCCTATTACACTATGTTTTCCGAATACGACGAGCAATAAAAAGCCAACGACTGTTGGTGGGAGAACGAGCGGCATCATCAGGAACGTTTCCACAATCATTTTCCCTTTAAAAGTTGTTCGCGTCATCCAAAAGCCGACCGTTGTGCCAAAAACAGTGGCCAACAGTCCGCTGACGATGGCCACTTGAATGGACAGCCAAATGGGTGATAGAAATTCTTCAGTCAGCATAGCCATTACGACACTTGAAAGCCGTATTTCTTAAAAATGGATTTGGCTTTATCAGATTGAAGAAATTGAAAAAAGACCTTGGCTTCCGTTAGATGTTCTGTCCCTTTTACAATCCCTACTGGATACATAATCGGGGAGTGCATGTCCGGATTTGCCTCAGCTGCAATCTTTACTTTTTTGGAAACGAGGGCGTCTGTTTTATACACAACACCTGCTTCTACATTTCCTGTTTCGACGTAGCTTAGGACTTGCCGCACATCCTTGCCGTAGACAGCATTCTTTTTCACTTGGTCCCATATGTTCAGTTGTGTGAAGATCTCTTTGCCATATGTACCAGCAGGAACCGATTCAGGTGTGCCAAGAGCAATCTTTCCTTTTACGTGCCGGACGTCTTGAAAGCTTTTAATAGAGGAAGAGCCATCTTTTGGCACAATAAGGACTAGCTCGTTTTGTATAGCGTCCTTGATATAATCTTGATCAATGTCTCCAGATTGAACAAGTTCATCGAATGGCTCCTCAGCTGCTGAGAAAAAAAGATCCGCTTTTGCTCCTTGAGCGATTTGCTGCTTCAATGCGCCGGATGACCCGAAGTTATTCGTTAATGTCACATTCGGATGTTGCTTGTGAAAGGAGGCTTCAATTTCCTTTAGTGCATCCTGAAGACTTGCCGCTGCTGAAATCACAAGCTCTGTTTTTTTATTCGAATTAGATGGCATCATCTCTGTTTGGCATCCACTCAGGAGCAAACATATGGAGATGAAGGCTAAGAATGTATACTTCATGTTCACACCTCTTCTCATTCAATATCATGTGGTTCCCTTTATTATAAGCAAACTTATTTGAGCATTCATAGGCTTTCAGTAAAAAGAGAAAAGAAAAAGCCGCCAAATGGCGACTTTCAGCGTGAAGATAAAAGGGATCGTTTTATCCTGTTTACTTCTGATAAAAACGCAGCAAATTCCCATTGATCACTTTGTCTGATAAGGAAAGCTCTTTATTGGCTTTTTCGATATAAGGCTGACACACCTCATCCTGTTCAACAGGTTCTTTTGTTTTTTGATCATAGCAGGTGTTCTTTGTATAGAGATAATCATCTGTAATAAAGTTCCCGTTTCTCAGTACAGCGAAAGGCGTACGTTCATTTGAAAATAAATCATTGCCGAATTGAATGGCATCCTTCGTTTCAATCCCAAGTAAGTGAAGAAGTGTCGGCTTTACGTCCATTTGACCAGCTGTTTCAGAAATGGTCTGCGGTGCTTGATCCGTGACACCTGGAATGTAAATCAAAAAGGGTACCCGCTGCAGTTTGACCGCATCAAACGGCGTGATTTCCTCTTTATTGAGCAGCTGTGCCATTGCCTCATGATGTGCCTCTGAGATGCCATAGTGGTCACCCATGAGGACAAACATCGTATTGTTATACAATCCTTCTTCTTTCATACGGTCAAAAAACATTTTAACCGCTTCATCTTGATAGCGGACGGTCGTCACATAGCGGTTTAAAATGGTACTGGACGAATCATATTCATCAATAAACTGATCTTTCGGGTCAATTTCAAATGGAAAATGATTGGTCAGTGTAATGAATGTGCTGTAATAAGGCTGCTTCAACTTTTTTAAATGATCAATGGATTGATCAAAGAAGTCGATATCTTTTAAGCCCCAGCCAGTTGAATTCCGTTCATTGACATGATATGAATCGACATCATAAAAACGATCAATTCCAAGCGATTCATACATCACATCACGATTCCAAAACGTTTTATTATTCGCATGAAATTGGACGGATTGATAGTTTTCCTTTTTCAACTGCTTGTATAACGTGTCATATTCGTTGTCACTCGCTGTGAAAAAGACAGCGCCGCTGCTAGAAGGGTAGAGGGAATTAGCGACAATAAACTCTGAATCCGACGTCTTCCCCTGCTCTGTCTGCTGATAAAATTCATCAAAATAAAAACTCTTTTTAGCCAGTTGATTTAAAAAGGGAGTGATGGATTGTCCATTCACCTTTTGATTCATGACAAATTGCTGCGTCGATTCAAGTGAAATGAACACAACGTTCTTGCCTTTAGCAAGTCCAAAATACTCTTCGTTTGGTGCGCTGTAATCAGCCTTTGTGTAGTTTGCTACAGTAGAAAGCGTATCTTCATCTGCAAAGGCCTTTTGTCCAATGCGTGCCGTTTGGGCAGCACCGTCATACAGATGAAATTGGAAAAGCCCGAGGTTTCTGACAATGACTTCACGATCATAAGAGCTTGTCAGAAATCGAGGGTGATCCATCATAGCTGAGCTGACATGAAACAATAAGAAGCTGCAGCAGACCGCATAATACGTTTTGATCGTCTTGAATGACGCTTTTGGGGCTAATGGTTTGCGCTTGAGCAGCCATGCCAGTACCACAAAATCAATGAGCATCAGCACAAAGAGCGGGTGGAATAATTCCGTCATACTGCTGCCCATATCTCCCATGTTCTTCGCTTGGAATAACACGGGAATGGTAATGAAATCAATATAAAAACCATAAAAGATCGTATTCGAGATGAGAATCGCCGTTAGAATAAAATTTGCGGTCAATAAAAAAACCTTTTGGTTGGTTTCATTTAAAAAAAGAGCAATCCCAAACAAAGGGAGCAAAAAGCTAAGTGGATTGATCAAAAGCAGCCATTCATGAAACAGATTGGCCGTTCGTATGTGAAATCCGAATTGATAAATGATGTATGTTTTCATCCACATGAAAAGGATGGAATACACTAAAAACCAGTGATTTTTGAAAAACGCTTTCATTTATGTATCTCCTCACCATTCTGTATTCAGCTGCAAGGCAAAAACACTTATCTTAAACCTACTAAAAAAATGAGGAATGATCAATTCATATCCTGTCTTTTTCGCAAAACTCTTTTTTTATTCTGTTAGAACTGGATTGGGATGGATATGCCGCAGATGACGGCGATGTAATAGCAGGTGACGACGGTGAGAGCAGCTAGTACGACTTGTTCTCCTGTGCTGCCTGTTTTGACATAGAAGGGGAGACGCACTTTAATGGAAGCTGGAAATAAAAATTTAATGCCGTTCACTGTTCCAGCATCAAGGATAAGGTGGCTCGCCATTCCAACGAGTAAACCGGTACTTAAGCTGTCATTTGGAATGTATGTTGTCGCGAGAAAATAAATGATCAGCAGAAATAATAAACTGTGTGTAAACGTGCGATGACCGAACACGCTGCTGATTAGTGTCGAGAGCAACGGGAATTTTCTGCCGATTTTACTTTTTGTATGGCAAAGATCGGGGATCAGAGCACCTGCTGATCCAGCTGCAGCCATGATGACTGGGTCGAGTCCGTAGTAGTAGGCGACGGCCGTTGAGGCGGCGATTCCGCCCATAATGTGTGTTTTTCCTGTCATGATGCGTACTCCTGTTCTATCTTTTGTTCAAGTACTCACTATATCAAGGGTGAATTCATTCAGCAAGGCTTATTTCTAAAGAAAAAGAGGACAAAAGGGTTGGCTGATTGGAAAAACATTCTATAATAAGGGGGAAGTCATGTTGATACTAACGATAAGGATGCGATTCGGATGAGTAATGCAGACATTTTAAAAGAAATTGTTCTCGTACATTATGAAGTCAGCCGTAAATTAAACCGCAAGTTACTTGAGTTAGAAAAAGACATCACGCCACCGCAGATATATGCTCTTTCTATTTTGATACAAGGCAAAGTATCACATGCCGAAGAGCTGAAACAAAGACTCTCCTTAAACCCAGGTGCAGCCTCCATTGCACTCAATAAATTATGTGAGCAGGGCTATATTCAGAGAGAACGTGACAAAGACGACCCCACGCTAGTCCGGTTAGAAGCTACGGAAAAAGGGGTAGCGATTTATGAAAAGCATACACGTCTTTTCGGAAAGGTGATTCAGCATATGATGTCAGACTTCACAAAGGAAGACTTAAAGACCTTTTTGACGTATTTGCAAAAAATGAGACAGACCTTCCATGATGATTGAGCCTTTCCACCTTGTATAATGAGGCGCACTGTAGCACAAATTAAACAGGCAACCGCATTTTATGAAAAGGGAGGAAACAGCGATGTCATTTTTCCAAAAGGATAAAAAGGCGAAAAGCGAGCAAGACCACAAGCAGGTTGATCAGCTGTTAGAAGAAGCAAGCAAAGAGCTAGCAGGCGATCCGCTTCAGGAAGCTGTACAAAAGAAGAAAAACAACGATCAATAAGCAGGTAATAGGCAGAGAAATGATTCTCTGCCTTTTTTCTATGTTTTTCCCTTTGACAGATGTGAGAATGTTTGATAACCTTCGTGTAGTAAAAATGAATAGAAATCCTCACGCTATGTCTCAGTGAGGTAGAGGTTGCGCGGATGATGAGTCACTCATGGGAGAGATGGAATCGAAGATCATGAGAAAAAAGGCATCAGCGCCGAAGTGTAGAGAGAGCTCCAACTTTCTTTATGCTGGGTCTGCATTGAATAAATGCAGGACTGCCACGTCTTTGAAGCGTGGAGGGCTATCCGGAGATCAAGGTGTATGTTTTGAAAAGCATGGACTGTTGTTCAGGCTTTTTTTTATGTTCTGAGTATCTAAGATAAGGGTATGCTGTTAAGAAAGTGACCCATGATGAACATAAAGAATACAAGTCATTGCTTCACGAATATATCAATGAAGATACTGCCGGGTCTGGTCCGAAGTGAATATAACGGAGGTACGGAAATGGAACAGACAAAAAAATGGGGTTTTTGGTTATTGACGGCTTTTGTCGTCGGAAATATGGTAGGGTCAGGCATCTTTATGCTGCCAAGTACACTTGCCCAGCATGCCAGTCCTTTAGGTGTGACGATGGCATGGCTTGTTACAGGTGGCGGTGTGCTGATGATTGCACTTGTTTTTGGGCATTTGTCCATTCATAAGCCGCAGCTGACGGCTGGACCACAAAGTTATGCAAGAGCGCTTTTTAACGATCCGAAAAAAGGGAAAGCGGCCGGTTTTACAATGGTTTGGGGATATTGGGTGGCAAGCTGGATTAGTAATGTCGCAATTATTACGAGTCTTGCCGGTTATTTAACGACATTTTTCCCTATTCTCACCGTGAAGACGGAGATTTTCACCTTTGGAAAAGAAGCGATCACACTTGGTCAGCTGACAACGTTTATTGTATGTACCATTCTTCTTTGGGGCACACATACGATCTTAATTACAAGCTTAAGTGCTGCAAGTAAATTAAACTTTATTACGACCTTTTCAAAGGTACTTGGATTCGTCCTTTTTATTGTTGCGGGATTATTTGCATTCCAAACGGCATTATTTGAACATTATTACTTCCCAGTTGCAGCAGAAGGCGAAGGAGTGCTCGGACTTGGAGGCCAAATTCATCATGCGGCCATTTCCACACTATGGGCATTTATTGGCATCGAATCAGCTGTGATTTTATCAGGGAGAGCATCCTCGCAGCGCGATGTGAAACGTGCAACGATTACAGGTCTTTTAATCGCACTTTCCATCTACATGATTATTACATTGATTACAATGGGCGTCCTGCCGCATGATCAGTTGCAAGGCTCAGATAAACCATTCGTTGACGTGCTTCAGCTCATTATTGGACCGGCTGGCGGAATAGTCATGGCACTGCTTGCGATCATTTGTTTATTTGGCTCGATGCTTGGCTGGATCTTACTTGGTTCAGAAGTACCGTATCAAGCAGCAAAGGCTGGCGATTTCCCAGCAGTATTTGCAAAAACAAACAAAAAAGGCAGTCCTGTTTTTGCTTTGACGGTTACAAATATCATGTCACAACTGTTTATTTTCTCCGTGATGTCCCGTACGATTAATGAAGCTTTTACCTTTTTAACGACATCAGCGACACTTGCGTATCTCATTCCGTATATTGTGTCTTCGATCTATAGCTTTAAGGTCATCATGCAAGGTGACACGTATGATCTTCAAAAAGGGAAGCGAACAAGAGACGGAATCATTGCGCTTGTTGCGATGGGGTATTCCGCTTGGGTCATTATTTCAGGCACAGCTGATTTGAAAACATTTGGACTTGGGATCGGTCTGTTCTTAGTAGGTATTTTGCTTTATCCATTCATGTCAAAAGGATTCGCCAAAGGAACAGAATAAGGTTAACGTTTCTCCAGAAATGGAGAAACGTTTTTTTTATGATGCGGATGTTAATCGGTCCACAATAAACTCAAGCTGTCCTTCTAGTGACACTGGGTCATTAAAGAAGTACCCGACAGGATCGATTTCAAATACGTGTTTATTTTGTACAGCAGGCAGTGATGTCCAAATGCTGCTTTCATACACTTGGTCTCCTTTACTTTTTGAACCACTCCATGGACTAGTGAAAATATAGTCGCCTGCGTATTCTGGCAGCTTTTCAAGGGAAATATTTGCATAGCCGACACCGCTGTCGATAGCGTCTTTTTTAACTGCCTTTGGCGCACGTAATTTCAGCTCGTCATAAATGATTTCGCCTCCGCGCGCAAAGGTGTTTCCAAAGATATAAATACCTTTATCAAAAGGCGACACGATTGAAACGGTTTTGCTGCCGACCGCTTTTGTTACTTTAGGCTTTACCTCAGCTATTTTTGTATCCCATTTTGTGATCCATTCTGCTGCTTTTTTCGGTGTACCTGTCATTTTACCGAATTCTTTTAGCTGATCTTTAAAGGAATATTGATTGTATTTAATTGCAACGGTTGGAGCAATTTTTTTGTATTGATCAAATTTCTCGTCTTCTCCCCAAGCGATAATCATATCTGGCTTCAAAGCCGCTACCTTTTCGACAGAAGGGGTTGGTCCAAGGTTTTTGACACCATCCGTTTTTCCCTTATAGAAAGGGTTTTTAAAGATGGGTGCAGTTGCAGCAATTGGCGTCTTGCCAAGTGTCACGAGGTCTCCATAGTAGCTTTCCGCCAGAAGCACAATTCGTTTCGGATCTTTAGGGAGTTTGACCTCACCTTTGACATCCTGATAGGTGATTGTGTCATTCTGGTTGGCGCCAGATTTTTTATTTGAAGTGCTGCCGCAAGCAGCTGTAAAAAGCATAAGAACGGCTAAGAAAATCAAAAGAAATCCCGATCGTTTTTTCACAAAGATTCTCTCCTATTCACTTTCTTTTGATAATGATTCTCAATTTCAATTATATCGTAACATGATGGGATGAAAAATGCATCGGCTATTTTAGGACCTAAAGAAAAATGGTAAGTTTCTCCCGGTTTTTTGATGAAAATAAAGAAAATGTTCAGAACAATGATTTCAAAAAGAAAAGAAAATGATATACTAGACTTCGAGATTGATAATCATTATCACTAATGAGGAATAGATATGAACGGAAAGGAAGAGACTGGTTTTGGGCTCACAATCGAATAAACAGCTGCCAGCCAAGGACGATGCAATGGATATTGTCACGAAACCCTTTGGAACAGCAGCTGTTGTCATCATAGGAATTATCGCTTTAGCATTTGGTCTTTTTTTATCGGTATCATTAGGAGCAGCAAATATTCATCTTCACACGGTATGGGAAGCCATTTTTCAATTTGATCCACAACAAACTTCACATCAAATCATTCGGGAATTGAGGCTGCCGCGTACAGTTGGGGCTGCACTCGTCGGTGCCTTTTTAGCTGTATCTGGTGCCATCATGCAAGGGATGACAAGAAATGCGCTTGCGTCTCCTGAAATTATGGGTGTGACAAATGGCTCTGCATTTGCGATTGCGATAGCATTTGCATTTTTCCCAGGTCAATCTTCTTTCACATTAATTCTTTGGTCATTTGCTGGAGCCGCACTCGGTGCATCTATTGTGTTTGGTGTCGGTACTCTGTCTAAGGGAGGACTGACCCCAGTGAAGCTCGCACTAGCAGGTACGGCGGTTGGGGCACTTTTAAGCTCCATCTCTTCAGCAATTGCCATCCGGTTTGATGTCGCTCAGGACATGAGCTTTTGGTATGCGGGCGGCGTTGCAGGTGTGAATTGGAGCAACATTCAGGTCATTATTCCAGTCGCTATTGCAGGACTTTTGATTGCGATGATCCTTGCTCGCTCGATCACTGTACTGAGCTTAGGTGATGAATTGGCTAAAGGGCTCGGGCAGTATACGAAAACGGTCAAGGTGCTAGGAATATTGGTCGTAATTCTTTTAACCGGTGCTGCTGTGTCGGTGGCAGGCTCAATTGGTTTTATCGGGCTTGTCATTCCCCATGTCACTAGATTCTTGGTCGGAGTGGACTATCGATGGATTATCCCTTGCTCAGCTATTTTAGGTGCCATTTTGTTAATTTATGCAGACATTGCTGCAAGGCTAGTCAATGCTCCATTTGAAACGCCAGTCGGTGCCATTACTGCGATTATAGGCGTTCCTTTCTTCTTATATTTAGCTAGACGTGAAAGGAGCGGAATTTAAATGGAAATGGTGCAGCAGGCAAAGAAAAAGAAATATAAACGAACGATGCTGATGATCTTTTTAGCCATCGTCGCGGTATTTCTGATTAGTTTAAATACCGGAGAAATTCGTATTTCTCCGATAGATACATTGAAAACATTTTTTGGATTCGGAAGTGAAATGGATGAGCTTGTGCTGTTCGAATTCAGACTTCCAAGAATGATCATCGCTTTACTTGTTGGTGCTTCCATCGCTGTATCAGGAGCTATCTGGCAAGGTGTTTCTCAAAACGGCTTGGCTGATCCCGGTATTCTTGGTGTGAATGCGGGCGCAGGATTTGCCGTTGTGCTCTTTATCTTTGCATTCCAAGGCACGATGTCGAACTTAGGTAATTTGACGATTTTTGTACTGCCGCTTTTCGCATTTGCAGGTGCAGGCTTTGCTGCATTTCTCATCTATGTGTTAGCGTGGAAAAAAGGCATCACACCTGTTCGATTGATTTTAACGGGAATTGGCGTTAATGCTGCGTTTTCAGCAGCGATTGTGGTCATCCAATTAAAAATGAGCCCAAATGACTTTAACCAAGCCATCGTGTGGTTATCAGGAAGCATTTGGGGCTCAAGCTGGACGTATGTCCTGTCTGTTCTGCCATGGATGCTCATTTTCCTTGTGTTAGCGCTTGTGAGAGCACGCTACCTAAATATCATGAATTTAGGTGACCAGCTGTCCTATGGCTTAGGGATCTCGGTTCATAAAGAAAGAAGCTTTCTGATGCTGATTGCCGTTGCATTAGCAGGTGCAAGTGTCGCTGTTGCAGGTAGTATCTCGTTCCTAGGGTTAGCCGCACCGCACTTGGCGAGAAAGCTTGTTGGGCCAAAGCATCAAGGAATGATACCGGCCTCCGCGTTGATTGGCGCACTGTTATTATTACTGGCAGATACACTTGGCCGCGTCATACTTGCACCATCAGAGGTGCCAGTTGGCCTTGTCGTTTCTGCTTTAGGCGCACCTTACTTCATTTACTTATTGATGAAAACGAACTAATGAGGAAGGAGAAAAACATATGAAATCGCTCGAAACAGAAAAGCTTTGTATCGGTTATCAGGACCGTTTGATTGTAGATGATTTAAATATCAGTATCCCAAAAGGCAAGGTGACAACACTGATCGGGCCGAATGGATGCGGGAAATCAACGATTTTAAAAACAATGTCCCGGATCATGAAGTCCCATCAAGGAGCTGTTTACTTAAATGGTCAGGCTATTCATCAAACGCCTACAAAAGAAATTTCAAAACAAATGGCGATCTTACCGCAAACGCCCGAAGCACCAAGCGGACTGACAGTGTATGAGCTTGTGTCATATGGACGTTTCCCACATCAAAATGGATTTGGTCGCTTATCAAATGAAGATAAACGAATCATCAGATGGGCACTTGAGGAAACGGGCATGATCGCTTTTCATGACCGGCCAATTGAAGCACTTTCCGGTGGACAGCGTCAGCGTGTATGGATTGCGATGGCACTTGCCCAGGAAACAGAACTGCTTCTATTAGATGAGCCAACGACGTATTTGGATCTTGCGCATCAGCTCGAGATTCTTCAGCTGTTAGAACGGTTAAACAGAGAGCAGGGACGAACTGTGTTGATGGTCATTCATGATTTGAATCATGCGGCACGTTTTTCTCATTACATGATTGCCCTCAATCAAGGAAAAGTCATCAAAGATGGGACGCCTCATGAGGTCATGACCAAAGAGGTGCTTGGTCAGGTATTCCACATTGATGCAGAAATTGTACTTGATCCTAGAACAAATAAGCCGATCTGTTTAACATATGACTTAATGAATCATGAAAGAAAGCTAGAAGCTGTGAATGGATAATAAAAGTAAAAGGAACTCGGTGGAATAGCCGAGTTTTTTTGCGTCTCTGAAACTTCCTAGTACTGCCATTTTCTCCAGTTGATATTTTTTCGCTTTTATGCAGAAAAGAGGTACTTTTTTACTTTAGACAATGGTAATATACGGTTAGAGATCATAGCTAGAAAGGAAAGAGATGCGTGGAAACAGCAAAAATATTGATTGCAGATGACGAAGAAGCAATTGTAAAAATGGTTGAACGCGTATTAAAAAAAGAAGGATTCAAGCATATTTATAAAGCCTACCATGCAGATGAAGCATTAGATGTTGTCAAAAACGAGGACATCCACCTCTTACTTCTAGATGTGATGATGCCCGGTAAGTCTGGCTTTGATGTTCTTCCTGAAATGAGAAAATATACGAAAGCACCCATTTTCTATTTAACTGCAAGAACGTCTGATGTAGATAAACTGACCGGCTTTGCGCAGGGGGCAGATGATTACATTACAAAGCCATTTAATCCGCTAGAGCTTGTGGCTAGAATTAAGGCTCACTTAAACCGAACATATATCTCCTTACAGGAAGAGCAAGAAGAGGCTCAAAACCAATATGAATATGCCCATTTCTCATATCATCCTCATTCAGCCGAACTGAAAGTGAGAGGAGAGATGACGGCATGCTCAGCTCAGCTTCTATCCTTGCTGAAGTACTTTTGTGATCATCCGAATGTGGTTCTTTCAAAAGATCAAATCTATGAGAAAGTATGGGGCGTCCCGTCGTATGGTGATAACAACACCGTCATGGTTCATATTCGAAAGCTGAGAGAAAAAATTGAATTAGATCCAAGTCAGCCTGAATATATTGTGACCATCCGTGGTATGGGATATAAATTTATTCCGCACCCTGTGAAGGTTCTTAATTAATTCATGAATTTACGAACAAAACTTTTCTTTCACTTTGTCGGACAGATGTTTATCGTCATTGCGATTCTGCTGATCGGGAATACGTTTACTGAGAATCTATATTATAAAAAATACTATGAGAATATGACCGAAACTGGTTTAACAAAGGCTGATGGGGACACACTCATGAGCTGGCTCTATTTTAACGAGGATGGCAAAATGGAAGCCGAAGATCAACTCAAGCAAGCAGTGAAAAAACGTGACGGCTGGCTGCAAGTGATTGATTCAAAAAAACATAACGTATATAGCTATCACCTTCCTAAAAATATTCCAACATCCTATCAAAAGGATGAAATGATCAAGATCTTTGAAAAAAGACAATTTAAAGATTACAAGATGTACTTCTGGCCAATTGAGATTGATCAAGAAAGCTTTATCGTGTTATATGGGTTCAAAACGAACAGCACAAAGGTAGCCAATTATCTTAAGCAGCATGAGAAAAATCTGGCTGCACTTTCTCAATATTCGCTTGAAACGATAGAATTCTTGAAAAGAATGAATGGATCGGTACACCTGTTTAATGAAGAAGGAAAATACTTAAAAGGCATTCGAGCCAAAAACGATTTGAAACATAACGTAACAGATGTTGAATTGCTTAAGTACCAATCGAAGCCTTGGGAGTTTAGAAGTGACCTATCTTATATCAGAGTGAATAAAAGTCTATATTTGATCGTTTCGGTACCAAACAAAGTATATAGCCCAGACGAATTGTATGATAAAGAGACAGATGCTTTAAATCAATATAGAACCATCTTGATTGCAGGTCTTGCACTCACTATTATTATCGTCATGACATTATGGTACTCGTATCGCTATGGTCTGCCGATCTATCACATTATCCGCTGGCTGATTTTCTTATCTAGAAATAAATTGCAGGAACCAACAAATAGAAAAGGAATTCCAATCAGTAAAAATAAAAAAGGTCGTATTAAGCGGGAATACCGATTATTTGAGGATATCCTAAAAACAATGGATCAGCTCACGCTTACATTAAAAGAGAATGAAGCAAACCGAAGAAAAATTCAAACCACAAGGGAAGAATGGATTGCAGGATTGTCTCATGATTTGAAAACACCTCTTAGTACGATTTACGGCTATGGGCTCATGCTTGAATCTGATCAATATCAATGGTCCAAGGAAGAAGTCATGGAAATGGGACAGGTGATTCGTGAGAAATCAGAATACATGTCGACCTTGATTGAGGATTTAAACCTCACGTACCGATTGAAAAATGGGGCCTTGCCTATTAATCGAAAGCCGGTCGAGCTGGGTGAATTTTTAGCCTCTATTATGGACGAGTTTTCAAGAAGCTCCTTTTCTGAGGATTTTTCATCCTCTTTTGAAGATCAAACAAACGGTGTCATGTTTGAGATCGACAAAGCCTGGTTCAGACGAGTGATTGAGAACCTGCTGGCGAATGCAGTCAAGCATAACCAAAAAGGCACTCATATTACAGCTGTTTTATCTGAAACAAATGAAGAAGTTCGGATCGAAATGAAAGACAACGGATGCGGAATGGCACAAGAAACGGTAGATCACTTATTTAACCGCTACTACAGAGGGACAAATACAAATGACCCAACGAATGGAACAGGACTTGGGCTGGCAATAGCAAAAGAGCTTGTCTTGCTGCATGACGGTGATATTCAAGTGGAAAGCGAACTAGGTGCTGGAACAACTATTGCGATTATCCTAAAAAAATCACCTTCTGTAAAATAGGCAAAAAACGATTTTCCTTTCTTAAGGAGATCGTTTTTTCCTGTTTTAGGATTGAAATCAACTTTGTAAACGATTACAATTAAATTGTTAACGTGAACAAATTATTTTTCATACGATAAGAGGGATGGGGGAATTTGATGAGAGCCTTTTTAGATGAGCAGTTTTTACTAAACAGTCCAACGGCGGAAAAGCTATACCATGAGTTTGCAAAGGACCTTCCAATTATAGATTACCATTGTCATTTAAGTCCTAAAGACATCTATGAAAATAAAACCTTCCAAAATATCACCGAAGCATGGCTTTATGGAGATCATTACAAATGGCGTGCCATGAGAACAAATGGCATCCCTGAAACGCACATTACGGGGGATGCATCAGATCATGAGAAATTTTTGGCGTGGGCGAAGACCGTACCCATGACCATTGGAAATCCACTCTATCACTGGACTCATCTAGAGCTAAGACGATATTTTGAAGTCGAAGACCTATTAAACGAAAAAAACGCAGACATTATTTGGAAGAAAGTCAATGAAAAGCTGCAAGGAGAGGGATTTGGTGCGAGGGACTTCATTGTGAAATCAAACGTTGAAACCGTTGTGACAACAGATGATCCGGTCGATTCGCTTCACTATCATCAAAAACTGCGGGAAGAGGAATTCTCTGTACAAGTGCTCCCAGGGTTTCGACCTGATAAAGCACTCGATATAGCGAATGATCTGTTTGCAAAATATGTTCACGAGCTGGCAGAGGTTTCAGCTACTCCAATACAATCCTACCAAGACTTCTTAAAAGCACTCCGTGCAAGAATTGATTTCTTCCATGAACACGGCTGTTTGATCTCAGATCATGCTATAAATGAAATGACATATGAAGAAACGTCAGAAGAAGAAGTGGAGACCATCTTTCATAAAAGAATGTCTGGTCATCCATTGACGGAAGAAGAGAAGATCAAGTTTAAAACAGAGACATTCATTATGCTAGGTCAGGCATACTGTGAGCGTGGCTGGGCGATGCAGCTTCATATCAATGCGCTTAGAAACAACAATACGAAAATGTTTGAGCGGCTCGGACCAGATACGGGGTATGATGCGATGAATGATGAGGACATTGCAAAGCCGCTTTGCCGAATATTAGATCGTTTAGAACAAGAAGATGCATTGCCAAACACCATTCTCTATTCCTTGAATCCTAGGGACAATGTGGTGATATCAACATTGGCTGGAAGCTTTCAAGACGGGAAGACACCGGGGAAGATGCAGCACGGCACAGCCTGGTGGTTTAATGATACGAAGCAAGGAATGACAGAGCAGATGATGGCTCTTTCCAGTATTGGACTGATCAGCCGTTTCATCGGGATGCTGACTGATTCACGAAGCTTTTTGTCGTATACAAGGCATGAATATTTCCGAAGACTGCTTTGTGATATCATCGGAGATTGGGTAGAAAAAGGAGAAGTCCCCTATGACCTTGAGCTGTTAGGGGGGATCGTGAAAGGAATCAGCTATGAAAATGCCAAGCAATATTTTCAATTTGACCGGGCAAAGCAGCTCCATCACCAAAGTAAAATCACATGAAGAAAAAGGTGAGAAAATGAAAGCGGTTTTATGATAAGATGGAAAAAAATCATAAAAGGCGGAATAGCATGACAGTCACAATTAAAGACATAGCAAAATTGGCAAACGTCTCTCATACTACGGTATCAAGGGCTTTGAATAACAGTCCTTTTATTAAAGAGAAGACAAAACAAAAGATTTTGTCGATTGCAAAACAGCTGAATTATTCACCGAATGTCCATGCCAGAGGCCTTGTATCACAAAAATCGTTTACAATCGGTCTGTTTTTTACGAGTTTAACAGAAGGCACATCTTCAAGCTTCTTTGTAGATGCGTTAAAGGGCGTCAATAGCGTGATGACTGAGCATTATAATCTGTTTGTAAGGGGAATTGACGACTTTCACGATTACACAACCATTCATAAACAGCGCTACGATGGCATTTTGCTTATGAGTCAAAGCGAGCACGATGAAGCGTTTATCCATCATGTCAAGAAACAGGGCATTCCAATCATTGTGCTGAATCGCCGTGTAGAAAGTAATGAAGTGATGAATATATTAGCAGATGATAGTCAAGGAGCATATCAGGCAGCGCACTATTTCATTCAGCAAGGCCATCATCAAATCGCCATCATTGAAGGAAAAGAAGGCTTTAAATCGACTCAGGAGAGAAAAGCCGGCTTTCTTCAAGCGTTAATTGATCACCATATTCCTATGAAGAAAGAATATATGATCACAGGTGACTACCACATGAAAAGCGGCTATGAATCAATGGAATCCCTCCTGACCCTTGATCATCCGCCAACAGCGCTTTTTTGCTCTAACGATGACATGGCCATTGGTGCGATGAATGCTTTATATGCAAAAGGCAAGACATGTCCAGGTGATATCTCTATTATCGGTTTTGATGACATAGCATTCTCATCCTACACCACGCCTGCACTGACAACGGTAAAAAAGCCTATCGAAAAAATGTGTGCACTTGGAGCAGAAGCCATCCTATCAGTCATAAACGGTGAAGAGCAGGAAGAAGATCAAATGGGAAAAATCTATGTCCACACAGAGCTGATGATCAGAGATTCAGTCAAAAAGGTGCAGTAATCAGCACCTTTTAAAGATAAATGTTCACGTGTGCATATCACGAAGAGAGGGGAATCCATTTGAAACGTTTATCAAAAGCCATGTACCCGGCGCCTGAGTATCCGGAAACGATTTTACAGATCGGTGAAGGGAATTTTATGCGAGGATTTATTAATTGGCACATCCAGAAGCTGAACGACTGCACAGATTTTAAAGGAAGAGCTGTTGTTGTTCCTCCGCGAAAAGGATCCGTTGCGGCTTTAAATGAACAAGATGGCTTATATACTTTATGTATACAGGGCTATCATGACCAGCAAGAAATGAATGAGCGCATGATCATTCAATCGATCAGCAGAGGAATCAGTACGTATACGGATTACGATGGTTTTTTATACGTAGCTGAAAACCCCGATCTCCGCTTTGTCTTCTCAAACACGACAGAGGCAGGACTTATGTTCAGAAAGGAGGATCGCTTGGAGGATCGACCGCAAGCCAGTTTTCCAGGAAAGCTGACAGCGTTCTTATATCACCGGTTTAAAGCATTTACTGGAGATGAACAAAAAGGGCTGATCATCCTTCCATGTGAACTGGTCGAACATAACGGTGACCGTTTGAAGGAATATGTGATAGACATGGCAGCTGAGTGGGACCTGCCGCCTGCGTTTATCACATGGATCAAAGAAGCCAACACGTTTTGTAATACGCTTGTGGATCGGATTGTTCCTGGGTTTTCTAAGGAAGCAGCTGAAATTGTCCAAAAGGAAGATGGGTATATCGACGAGTTGCTTGTCACGGCAGAATATTATCACCTCTTTGTTATTGAAGCACCTGCCTTCGTACAAAAAGAGCTTCCCTTTCAAAAAGCAGGATTAAATGTCCTTTTTGTAGAAGATATTGCGCCTTATCGCATGAGCAAGGTACGAATTTTAAATGGTGCACATACAGCAATGGTGCCAATCGCTTACTCATGTGGTATAGACACTGTAAAAGAAGCTGTGGATGACAAGCATGTTGGTCCGTTCATCCGGCGTATGCTGGAGGAGGAAGTACTGCCAGGGCTTGAGCTCTCTCAAGATGAGCTTCTTCTTTATACACAATCGGTTTGGGATCGTTTTTGCAATCCATTTGTGAAGCATCAATTGCTCGATATTGCGCTCAATGGTATATCCAAGTTCCGAACCCGAGTTCTTCCGTCATTGCTTGATTATGTTGAGCAAAAGAAACAGCTGCCAATGAAACTCGTGTTTTCACTCAGCAGTCTCATTTATTTTTACAGAGCATATGCAGAAAGGATAAAGGATGATGAGACTGTAATGGCATTTATGAAGGAAGCCTGGGAAGGGGAGAACCAATCCAATGAAGCGATCGCAGCCAGGATTCTATCATGCGAGCCATTATGGGGGAAAAATTTAACGGATGTAGATGATTTGAGTCACGCTGTAGCTGATCAGCTTACCTTCATACAGGAGCAAGGGATGAGAGCGGCTGTTCAACGAATGCTGCATCATCAATATGAAAGTCAGGGGGAGAAGGCATGAAAGATTTTATTGTGATTCACCCTTCAGATAATGTCGGTATTGCTTTAAAAGTGCTTGAGCAAGGGGATGAGCTGCACCATCAAGGACACTCTGTTGTCTTAAAAGAGAACGTTCCCAAAGGTCATAAGTTTGCTTTGGCTGATATCAAGCAAAGAGAGAATATCATGAAATATGGCTACCCCATTGGGCATGCAACGACTGCCATTTCTGCTGGAGAATGGGTGCATACGCATAATATCAAAACCAATCTATCAGGAAAGCTCGATTACGAATACGAGCCTTCATTCACAGACAACCCCTATGAAAAAACGAATCTTACATTTAAAGGATATAAACGAAAAAATGGGGAAAGCGGGATTCGCAATGAGCTTTGGATTGTCCCAACCGTTGGATGCGTGAATGGCATTGCCGATCATATCATCCAAATATTCACCGCTGAAATGGGCGGAAACATCCATCCGTTTGAAACAGCTCTCGTATTAAAGCACAATTATGGATGCTCCCAGCTTGGGGACGATCATGAAAATACAAAAACCATTTTACAAAATGCCGTGAAGCATCCTAACGCTGGAGGGGTGCTCGTCCTTGGACTTGGTTGTGAAAATAATGATATTGAAGATTTTCAGTCCACATTAGGTGAATATGACCATGAGAGAGTGAAATTTTTAAGAAGCCAAGAAGTAGGAGATGAGATTGAGACGGGAGTCGCTTTACTCAAGGAAATTTATGATGCGGCGAAAGAAGATCACCGTGAAGAGATCCCGTTATCTGAGCTGAAAATCGGCTTGAAGTGCGGAGGATCAGATGGATTCTCCGGCATTACCGCAAATCCGCTTTTAGGAAGGCTGTCCGATTTTATTGTTGCTCAAGGCGGCACGACAGTGTTAACAGAAGTGCCCGAAATGTTTGGAGCTGAAACGATTTTAATGGAGAGAGCGGAATCAGAAGCGACTTTCGACAATATTGTGCAAATGATCAATGACTTTAAACAATACTTCATGGATCATCGACAGCCAGTATATGAAAATCCTTCCCCGGGAAATAAAGCTGGTGGAATTTCGACATTAGAGGATAAATCTCTCGGCTGTACACAAAAAGCAGGGACTTCTGACATTCAAGATGTATTGAGATACGGGGAATTGCTGAAGCGAAAGGGCCTGAATTTATTAAGTGCGCCAGGTAATGATTTGGTTGCTTCATCCGCACTTGCTGCTTCCGGCTGTCAGTTGGTCCTTTTTACAACAGGCAGAGGGACACCATTTGGTACGTTTGTCCCTACAATGAAAGTCTCGACGAATACAGCCTTATATGAAACAAAAAAGCACTGGATTGACTTTAATGCGGGAGAACTGCTTGAAGATGTACCAGAAGATGTTGTATTAGAAAAATTCATTTCAACTGTCATTGATGTGGCGAGCGGAAAGCTATTAAATCATGAAAAAAACAATTTTAGAGAGCTGGCTATTTTCAAAACAGGTGTCACACTTTAAGGCGACTGGGGGATGAGAACGTGTTTAAAATGCGGGATTTGATGTATATCACAGCAGGAACGATACTCACAGGAATCGGACTCACGCGTTTAGCAAGGCAAGAGAAGAAAGACAAAAAAGCAAACGGAATCGATCAAGTGTTAAAGCAGATAAAAGCGCCGCTGTTCCCTGATCGTGAATTTAATGTGGTTCATTATGGTGCAGATGGGAAAGGGATAGAGCTTTCAACAGATGCTATCCAGTCTGCGATTGATGATGCGCACCGTTTGAAAGGGGGACGTGTGCTTATTCCAGAAGGGACGTTTGTGACAGGTGCTCTAGAATTGAAGAGTCATGTAGAGCTGCATTTGCATGAGAAAGCCTATGTGGCATTCAGCCAAGATCCAAAGGATTATCTGCCGATTGTACTGACAAGATATGAAGGGATTGAGCTTTATAATTATTCACCTCTCATTTATGCACACCATGCAGAAAATATCGCCATCACAGGAGCTGGAACGCTTGATGGCAGAGGGGATGAACATCATTGGTGGCCTTGGAAGTATGGCACGAATGGCCAGCCGTCTCAGGACCGGGATCGGCAGCTTCTATTTGAAATGGCTGAAAAGAGGATACCAGTAGAAGAAAGAGTGTTTGGAGAAGGCCATTATTTAAGGTCAAGCTTTATCCAGCCCTACCAATGCCAGCAAGTTCTCATTGAAGGAGTGACAGTGAAGGATTCACCGATGTGGCAAATTCATCCTGTGCTAAGTGAAAATGTCATCGTCCGTGGAGTCCATATCATCGGGCATGGACCAAATACAGATGGTGTTAATCCGGAGTCTTGCCGGAATGTGCTCATTGAAGATTGTTATTTTGATAATGGAGACGATTGTATTGCCATCAAATCTGGCAGAAACGAGGACGGGCGGAGAATAGGGGTTTCATCTGAAAACATTGTCATTCGTAGAAATGAGATGCGTGATGGACACGGCGGAGTGACGATCGGGAGTGAAATCTCTGGCGGGGTCAGGTATGTATATGCAGAGAATAATGTAATGGATAGTCCGAACCTTGACCGGGCACTGCGTATTAAAACCAACTCTGTCAGAGGCGGTACCATTGAACATATTTACTTTAAAAACAACACAGTCAAAAGCTTAAAGCATGAAGTGGTCTGTATCGACATGATGTATGAGGAAGGGGATGCGGGTCCACATCGTCCTGTTGTGCGTCATATTGAAGTAGAAGGACTGAAAAGCAGCGGCGGACGATATGGTGTGAAAATAGCCGCCTACTCACATTCCCCCGTTACACACTTCAACATGAAAAATTGTGTCATAGATCATGTGACGTATCCACTTTCTTTGGAGCATGCAGTATCTCCTTCTTTTCAGAAAGTCGTCATCAATGGGGAACAAATCAATTGATAGATGAGTGAAAAACAGTCTTTTCGGAGGCTGTTTTTCTTTTAGTAAGAACGAAAAAGACGCTTTTAGAAATCACATATACAACCTATCTGCACTGTAGTATAATATTCCCGAAATTAGAAAAGAATTGACGGAAGAGATGACGTCAAGCAGTACATAAACCAGGGGGTTCATTCATGAAAAAGTTAACGGCCATTTGGCTATCGCTATTGCTTGTGATGGGTGTTTTAGCAGGATGTGCAGGTGCTGAGACAGACCATAAAGCAAAGAGTTCACAAAATAACGAAACAGCGGCTGCGGCATTTCCTGTCTCGATTAAAGATGCAGCTGGTAAAACAGTCGAAATCAAAGAGCAGCCTAAGCGTATTGTTTCATTAATTCCAAGTAATACAGAGGTTGCCTATGCGCTTGGTCTTGGCGATAAAATGGTTGGACGATCAGATTTTGACAATTATCCAAAGGAAGTTGAAAAGGTAGAGAAGATTGGCGGACTTGAATTCAATGTCGAGAAGGTCATTTCCTTAAAGCCTGATCTAGTATTAGCTCATGCATCGCAGATGGGATCAAAAGATGGATTTAAACAGCTTGAAGATGCAGGAATTCAAGTACTGACTGTAAATGATGCCACCTCCTTTAAGGATGTGTACAAATCGATCAATTTGATCGGTGAAGCAACAGGTGTAAAAGAAGCATCAACAAAGCTTGTAGATGAGATGAAAACAAAATTGAATGACATCAAGAAACAAGCAGAGGCGATCTCCAAAGACGAACAAAAAACAGTCTTTGTCGAAGTATCAGGTGCGCCTGAAATCTATACAACAGGTACAAATACATTTATGGACGAAATGCTTTCTGTTATCCATGCGAAAAATGCTGCTGGCGATCAAACTGGCTGGGTGCAAATGACAGAAGAAGCGATTATCAAACGAAATCCTGATGTGATCGTCACAATTGATGGTTCCAGCTTAGCTGATCTGAAAAAGAGAGACGGCTGGAATGCGATCAAAGCAGTGAAGGAAAAACAAGTCTTTCAATTGAATACGGATCTCGCATCAAGACCGGGACCGCGATTGGTTGAAGGAGTCGAGGCTCTTGCGAAAAGCATCTATCCTGACACGTTCAAATAAATTCATCATCGCATACACACTAAGTGTTTTACTTCTTGTGGTGAGCATTGGAATGGGAATCTCCTTTGGAAGCTTAGGGATTCCCATTCCTTCTATTCTCCGTATATTTGTTCATGAACTATTCGGGGTGCAGATTGGCACAATAGATTCAATTGATCGCAATATTATGATGAATATCCGGCTGCCGAGAGTGATATTAGCGGCACTAGTCGGAGCAGCGCTGGCGTTATCAGGTGCAGCCTTTCAAGGTTTATTAAAAAATCCTCTCGCTGACCCATATACGCTAGGTGTATCTCAAGGGGCATCAGTTGGAGCCGTCGCGACACTATTTTTCAGCTTGCAGCTCCCTTTGCTCGGCAGTTTCACACTGCCTTTTTTCAGTATGACAACAGCGCTTGTGACCCTATGTCTCGTCCTCTTTTTTGCGCGTCTTGTTCATCGGGGGATGAGCATCTCTTCTTTAATTTTAACAGGGGTGATTTTTAGCTCTTTTTTGAGTGCGCTTATATCATTGATGATTGCTTTAACAGGTGATGATCTAAAAGAGATTATTCATTGGCTTCTCGGCAGTGTGTCCATGAGGGGCTGGCGCTATATTGCGCTTTTCCTTCCTTTCTTTCTTGTGGGGACCTTTGCATTAATGCTGATGGGACGAGATTTGAATGTCATGACGTATGGCGAGGAGAAGGCACAGCTATTAGGTGTACATGTGAAAAGGAGCAAATATATAGTGCTGCTTGCTGGCTCAATTCTGACTGGTAGTGCGGTAGCGGTGTCAGGGACGATCGGATTTGTGGGACTTGTGATTCCGCATTTTATTCGCCTCTTAGCCATCACAGACCACCGGCACCTCCTGCCTTTGTCTATGCTGAACGGCGCTTCCTTTCTCGTCTTAGCAGATGTGTTATCCCGTACGATCATTGAACCGACTGAATTACCGATTGGCATCATTACTGCGTTAATTGGTGCCCCTGTATTCGGCATCATCCTCATCCGTAAATATAGAGGAGGGACACATCTATGATTCAAGTGAAGGAAATCAGAGGTGGATATGGAGAGAAAGAGGTCATACGTGGCATCAGTCTTGAGGTAAAGCAAGGAGAATTTCTCGGTATACTTGGCCCAAATGGAAGCGGGAAGTCGACCTTGCTTAAAATGATTTCTGGGATGCTGGCACCTGAGAGTGGCGAGGTACGCCTGAGCGGTCAATTGGTTCAATCCTACCGTCCAAAGGCGTTTGCGCAAAAAATGGCTGTTCTACCGCAGAAAACGGACCAAGCCTTCTCATTTACAGTGGAAGAAACGGTTCAATTCGGTCGTTACCCATATCAAAAAGGATGGCTGCAATCTGTTACTCGAGAAGATATGCAGGTCGTAAACAAAGTAATGGAACAAACGGATGTTGCACAATTTAAGGATCAATCCATTCATGAGTTGAGCGGGGGAGAACAGCAGCGTGTGTACTTGGCACAGGCATTAGCCCAGCAGCCTGAATATTTATTGCTGGATGAACCAACCAGTTTTCTTGATTTGGCCTATCAAAAAGACTTGCTTGATTTAATTAAAGAAGAGACCACTTCCTCTAGGCTAACGGTGATCGGCGTGTTTCATGATGTGAACATCGCCAGTTTATATTGTGACCGGCTGCTGCTGCTTGATGAAGGAAAGACGGAAATGATAGGACTGCCGCATCACGTCTTGACGCCTGAGCGAATCAACCGTGTGTATGAAACAGAGGTAACACCGCTCCAACACCCGCGAAGAGCAAACCCTCAGCTGATCATTGAGCCTGCGGGGGCTTCTATAGCATCAAATGCAAAGTTAGCGGATGGCTGGAAAACGTATGGCTCAGAAGGAATGACGTTTTCCCTCAAACAGCCGCTCCGCGTCCTTTCCTCACATCAGAAAAGGGGCGGCTTCTTTTGGAAAAGATCTCTCGGAACAGGAACTGAGATACTTCGTGACGAGCTGGATGATCGTGAAGGAATATTGTTTTACGACCAAACGAGTAGACCAAACCAATTTGCTGCTGAAGACACAGAAAACGACATGGTGCTTTACGGCATGCGTCATCAAGAAGAGCTGACCATTTGGCTTGTACTGAAAGAATCTTTATCAGACGGATCGTCTGTTCAGCTCATGGGGCAGCTTGTCCACATGATTAAACAGGAGACGAGCATGTCCATTCATCATCTTTGTATCGCTGCTGCGGGTATGCAGGAAACAGAAGATGATGAGCATTTACATGATAGATTAAAACAGAAAGTGCACCGTCTTCTTTATACATTGAATGCCATTCAAAAGTGAACCAAAGGGTTCGCTTTTTTGTTTATGATGCGATGAAAATCACAGTGCTTTAGTTAAACAAATACATCCTTTTCACTTCAGGTTATACTAAAAGGACAAAGCAATAGACAAGGAGGAACACCGATGAAACTTTATACAAAAACAGGGGATCAAGGCCAAACAGGCTTGATCGGCGGGAGAGCCGATAAAGATGATGTAAGAGTCGAGGCGTACGGCACGTTAGATGAGGCGAATAGCTTCATTGGACTCGCACATGCACATTTACGTCAGCATGGAGAATTGTTTCAAGACATTTTGTCAGAGCTGATTGTGATACAGCACGAGCTCTTTGACTGCGGCGGTGATTTGGCAGCAGTCAAACCACGTAAAGAAGGCAAATTAACTGAAGCATCAGTGGCAGTCCTTGAACAAAGAATGGATATCTATGTAGAAGAAGCCACGCCTCTCACAAAGTTTATTTTACCGGGCGGCCAGGCAGGAGCAGCTCTCTTACATGTGGCGCGGACAGTCGTCAGAAGAGCAGAGAGGCATATTGTGACGCTTGCGAAGCAGGAGGAGATTCCAGCGGTTACACTCACCTATGTGAACCGTCTATCCGACTATTTATTTGCAGCCGCACGAGTCGTGAATCATCGGCTCGGTGAAGCTGATGTTGAATATGAACGAAGCGCAGACGTGTTTCGGTCTACACGCTGAAAAGAAGACAAAGGGCTAAAATAAAGATCATTTTAGCCCTTTGTCAACAATCTGAAGCACTCTTCGAATGAGAAGAGTGCTTTTTTATTAGGTTCTATCGCTTAGTCTGAGCGAAGTTACGACTCTGGTCGCAATGAAAGATCAATCTGCGACACGTTTTGCCAGCTCTCTTTTTTGACTAAAGTAAAAGCAAGGAGCAAGAAAGGAGGCATGAAGATGAAAATAACAAGTAAAACCATCATCGGTTCGATTTTAATGTTTGTCGGTCTATCCATCTTCTTCGGTGGTTCACTAGGAGGGCTGATCCCGATTCTGATTGGGGCATGGCTCATCTATGTAGGTGTAAAGAAATATGAGAAAGGCAGTCAAACCTTCGGTGTCATTCTAGCGGTCATTGGTGTACTGATTGTTGTGCAATCTCTGCCATTTATCCTTGGAATCGCATTGGCTGGGGGGCTTCTCTACTTCGGCTGGACGATGATCAATGGTGAACAGGCAAAAGAATCATCAAGCAGATCATATATGGAGCCAAACACGGCACCGAAAATGGAAGAACCTATTCACACGTCATTTGATCAAGAATGGGAAGACTTTTTAAAGAAAAAATAAGAGGAGGAATATCAAATGGTATTCAGAAGAGTAAGAGATATGTTTGTTGCAACGGTCAATGAAGGCTTAGATAAATTGGAGAATCCGCGTGTCATGCTGAATCAGTACGTTCGTGATATGGAGGACGATATTGCCAAAGCGAAACATGCGATCATCAAACAGCAAACGATTCAACAAGGCTTCCTGCACAAAGCAGAAGAGACAGAAGCATTTGCTGATAAAAGAAAGAAGCAGGCTGAGCTGGCATATCATGCGGGAGAAGAGGAACTTGCACGAAAAGCGCTCACAGAAATGAAGTATTTTGAAGAAAAGCACCAGGAATATCAGGAAGCTTATCAGCACTCTGTGAAACAATTGAAAGAGCTGAAAGAGCAATTGCAGCAGTTAGAAACGAAGCTGCGTGATATTAAAGACAAGAAGCAGGCTCTGATTGCAAGAGCAAATGCTGCACAGGCAAAGCAGCATATGAACGAATCCATGAACAAAGTAGACAGTGAAAGTGCATATAAGGAATTTCTTCGAATGGAGAACCGTATCGAAGAAATGGAGACAAAAGCGGGCAGCTATGCACAATTTGCCGATCAAGGAGCATATGCTCATCTAGACTATGCGGATGAGGTTGAAAAAGAATGGCAGAAGCTCAAGCTGGAGAAGAAGCCTGAGCAGCAAGCAAACTAAGGAATCGATGTCAGATCGGAAGAAAAGCAGGATTTTTCTTCCGATATTTGATTTCTTTCTGTTTCGCTTTTACTTATAATGAAAAGGTCAGAAGATAAAAGGATGGTACGAATGAAGCGGTTAATCGGTCTAATTTGTATACTTGTAGGTGTCTTTTTAATGATTGGGATGCTTTTCAAAAATGAAGATCTCTTTCATTTGAGTTTCTCCCGTGAAAAAGCAGTCACAACAGCTTCAGCGAAAAAAGATGAAATTGATCAATTAGATATCTCTCTTTCTGGGTTTCGCGTGAAGGTAAAGCCTGAAAATCGTTCCGATATTTCCGTGATTGTCGTTAATGGGAAAGGGAAAATGTATGCGGACCAAACAGGCAGTACATTCAACGTCCGTGCTGAAAATAAAGGATTCTTGTTTTTCTCCTCATTTGAAAAAGGAGAACTCTTAGTCAAAATTCCAACAGATTATCATAAAAATGTGAAGATTACGGGTGGAAGCGGGGTCAGCGAGATGGATGGCGAAGGGAAGCTGTCTCTTCAAGATGTGACGCTCAAATCAACAAGCGGAAACCTCAAAGCCGAGAATTTCTCAGCAAAAAATGTAGAAATCAAAGCGACATCGGGCAGACTCTCCGTGTCTCACATCGATGCGAAAAATAGTGATATTGGGGCAACCTCGGGACGTGCCGATATTAAAGATGTCAAAGGGGAGCTGCAACTAGGCATGACAAGCGGTAGATTAACGGCAAGTTTTGATACCATTGCGTCACCTGTCTCCTTTCATATGACATCAGGCAGTGCCAAATTTAATTTACCGGATGAAGGAGATTTCAATGTCCGGGTGAAAAAAACAAGTGGAAGTGTCGATCACTCCTATCACTTTGATCAAGCGGATAGTGAAGGACGAGGCTTTACAGGCACGCGGGGAAAAGGAACACACTTAGTCGATATTGAAATGACAAGTGGAAACTTAAAGCTGCGGTAATGAATGGAAGAAAGGAAGGAGGCGAGTCAACTGCGTTTTTCAAGGAATCAAATTTTAGGCATCATTGTCGTGATTTTTGGTATTAATCTATTTCTCAAAATTATTGGGATCGGAGCCGATTTGTTTTGGCCTGTGTTTTTTGCGCTGGCTGGCTATTGGCTGCACTCAAGATCCAAACGTTGGCTCGGTTCAGTTTCCTATATTTTTGCCGGCTTTCTCTTTTTAAAATTTCTGCTCAATATTACATTTAGTCTCACAGGATATTTATTTGCGGCCTTTTTGATATATGCCGGCTATCGTTTATTGAAAAACAAACCCGTTTTTGATGTCGATAAAAAGGAAGCATCGGACGATGGAAAGCCTTCACTGAAAGTCAATCTTGAAAAAGAGGGCGACCAAAAGAAAACAAAGAGCCAGACAAAGCCGCGCAAAGAGCATGACTTTTTTATCGGTGAGGTCAGGCTGATGAAAAAGCCGTTTCAATTAAGTGATTTGACGATTTCAGGGTTTATCGGGGATGTCAAAATCGACTTATCAAAGGCCATTATCGCAGAAGAAGAGAGCACGATCGTGATTAGCGGGCTCATCGGAGATGTGGATATTTACGTACCGCAGGATATTGAAGTATGTGTGAGTGCTTCAGCTGCAATTGGTGATATGAAAATTATTGATGAAAAAAGAAGCGGATTCGGCAGTAAAGTGTATGTGATGACCAACAATTACGATGAGAGCAAACGAAAAGTGAAAATCTCCATCTCTTTACTGATTGGAGATGTGGATGTGAGATACTTATGAGGAAACTCCATCTAGGTATCCAGTGGCAATCTATTCGTCTTGGAGTAGGGATCTCGCTTGGTGTTGTCATCATGACGATGCTGCCCATGTTTTTTTATTATCAGCTTGATCCGATGATTCTCCTCTCTACCCGCTGGTTCGGCATTCCGTTTTTTTGTATTTTACTGATCATTAGTCTTGTCATTGGGGTTTCTGCCTCGCATGTATTTGGCTATCAGCATAAGAAGCGTCTCGATCAGCTTGTAGAGTCGATTTTAAAGTTTGAAAATGGGAACTTTGCATACAGGCTGCCGTCTCTTGGCGACGATGAAATTGGCTTAGCGGCAGATCAATTAAATGAAATGGCGAAACGAGTTGAAGGGCAAGTAGCTTCTTTGCAAAAGCTCTCGAATGAACGGGCTGAATGGCAGGTGCAAATGAAGAAATCCGTCGTTTCAGAAGAACGTCAGCGTCTAGCACGAGAACTGCATGATGCGGTTAGCCAGCAGTTGTTTGCGATTTCGATGATGACCTCTGCGATTCTTGAAGGCATGAAGGAAAAGGATGAAAAGATTTTAAAGCAAATGCGCCTAGTCGAACGAATGGCTGGCGATGCACAAAATGAAATGCGTGCGCTTTTGCTTCATCTAAGACCGATCACCCTTGAAGGAAAAGACTTGAAAAAAGGCTTGATTGAACTCCTAAATGAATTTCAAGCAAAGCAGCCGATTGATATTGATTGGGAAATAGAAGATGATGTTCCGCTGTCTAAAGGAGTAGAGGATCACCTCTTCCGAATTGTACAGGAAGCCCTATCAAATGTGTTCAGGCATGCAAAGGCGACAAAGGTGACGGTACGTCTGCTCATTCGAAATCGGCAGGTGCAGCTGAAGATTATCGACAATGGGATCGGTTTTCAAACAGATCATGTGAAGACAGCTTCCTACGGACTTGAATCGATTCGCGAAAGAACAAGTGAAGTAGGCGGTGTCGCAGAGATTATGTCATTTGAGGGAAAAGGAACACAAATCGATGTGAAGGTCCCCATTTTTGATGAAGGAAAAGGAGAGAACGTTCGATGATTCGAGTACTTTTAATCGACGATCACGAAATGGTGAGAATGGGGCTTGCTGCCTTTTTAGAGGCGCAGGCTGATATTGAAGTCATTGGTGAAGCGTCAGATGGACAAAAAGGTGTAGAGCTTGCGGTTGAATTAAAGCCAGATGTGATTTTAATGGATCTTGTCATGGAAGGAATGGATGGCATTGAAGCAACGAAAAGAATTTGTCAGGAAATTGAAGATGCTCGAATTATCGTTCTGACGAGCTTTATTGACGATGATAAAGTCTATCCAGTGATTGAGGCAGGTGCTTTAAGCTATTTATTAAAAACATCCAAGGCAGGAGAAATTGCGGATGCCATTCGGTCTGCAAGTATCGGCGAACCAAGACTTGAATCAAAAGTGGCTGGAAAGGTCATGAATAAACTCCGTCATTCCTCAAATGGATCGATCCTTCATGATGCATTAACAGCAAGAGAAATGGAAATCTTGAAGCTGATTGCGGATGGAAAATCGAATAAGGTCATTGCTGAGGAACTATTTATTACAATTAAAACAGTGAAGACACACATTACCAACATTCTTTCCAAACTCGATGTAGAAGACCGGACGCAAGCGGCTGTGTATGCGCATCGTCATAAGCTGATTCAATAAAATAAAAAAACAGCTTTCAAATGAAAGCTGCTAGAACATGCGTAAAATTAGTCCTTCTGTCCTGTGATCGGACGTTCGGATAGTTGATGGAGCTCAGGAACTGGAAAAGCCTCCTGCTCCTCGGCCGATTTGTCTTCTAGGGCTTTCTTCATCTCGGATAATAGCTGTACGCTCTCCTTTGCCACTGCTGCTTTTTTCTCCTGCAAACCAATGATCTGTGAAAGTCCGACGAATAAACCGCCTCCAATAAGAAGGAGCGCAGGGGTTTGTCCATAATAAATCACGATCAAAAATGTGCTCGAAAAGCTGTCGGCTTCAATGAAGAAATCTTCTTTTGATTGCATGAATACAACGACTAACAGGAGTATTCCTAGAATCAAAAATAGAATGCCGGCCGAAAGTAAAGCTCGTTTCATGATTGACACCCTTTTTTTCTTACCATTTTAACATACTCTATCAGGATTGTGTTGCGCCCTTAGTCCCGAAGTCACGGATTTTCACATTTGCTTTGTAACGAATATCTGATTCACTAAAAATCTCATCCCAATGTTTTGCTTCTTTTCGAAAGTCCTTTGGGTAGGCAATACTCGCCTTTTGATAAAACCCGCAAATATCTGCTTTAATCTCATGCTGTAATTCTCCGATGAAATCCTTTACGTTTTTCTCTAATCGACGCTTGACAACGCCTTCAATTTCTCTGAGATACTTTTCATTAAAAGCGTTTTCGCGTTCATTCCAATCCTCAGACAATCGCCCATCAAGATCCACTGACACATCAAATTGATATTTTCCACTGGCTGATTTATGGGTTTTGATATGGTGCTTGATTTTGAAAATCTCAAAAGAGTAGAGGCTGTGATCATATTCAAATTGTATGACTCCGCCTTCTCCGTCCCCAGTTAACAAATTGTATGACTCCACTGCTGACGGAGAGATATTGGTGAGAAATCGTCTATTCTTAATAATAGAGGCACCGTCGATCATTAATTTTCCTTGATCGACGCTGACTTTCGGAAGAGCAAAGGATACATTGTTTTGCATGGCAGAAGAAATATCTCCTAATGAGACCGTCTTGAACATGGAAATGGTCGTTTTTCTGTTTTCTGAAAGATCGTATAAGGTCGAAGAGGCTGGCTGTCCGTCGTCATTGATTTTCAGCATGTCCCCAGGTTTCTCAGAGGTCATAAAGACGAGGCTGCCTCTCCGCGTTTCATTGTCTCGAATGAATTGATTAATGACGAGGTCAAAATTATTCTCATTGATGAGCTCCTCAGAAAATAAATACACCCTTAGCTGCTGCGCAAAAATGCGGTGGCTTTTCAGCGCCGTTGTGCGGAAAATTTGATGCATAGAATCCCCGCTTGTTTCAATGATTTTCGTAGGGTCTTTGATGCTTGCTTCCTGATCGATCTTTTGAGGAACGAGGACTTGCATAGACAGCTTTAATTTATGTCCTTGGTCCCCTTTATCTACTGCAAACCCAATCGCCATGTTGAGCTCCTCAATATTTGTACTATCCCAGCAACCACTTAATAGAACCAGCATCAAAAGAGCACAAGCTGCCTTCTTTTTCATGCTGTTTTCCGCCTCCTTTTGAAAAAAACGATTATAAATAAGAGAAACGGGAGAATGCCGAACAGCAGGAAAAAGAGGTTGTTCACATAGGTTAAATAATCTCGCACTGTATCGACATCCTTTGGGAAAATCGCTGCAAAGTAAATGACAATTCCCATTAGAGCGACGACTACCTTTTTAGGAAAATTGGTCAGTCTGGATACCCCGATTGCGGCAAAAAATGTATATCCGACAAAGCTTGTATACAGCTGAACCAGCCAAACGATAAGCAAAAATGATTCAATTCGTTCAATAAAAATCCCCTGAATATCAAACGATTGGAATAAGGCAATGGTCGGCCAAGTCAAAGTCGCCGTTTCTTTGACCGTCAGCGCACCTATCACAAGAATATAAGTGAAAATATAAATAATCGCAGGAATCAAAAAGCCGACTGTTCCATAAGCAAAAGTGTGTTTTTGCGTGTTCATATAAGCAGGCATAAACAGCATCATTTCAATGCCGACAAACGATATGGCTGATGCATTAAAGGAATTGAAGACAGGGGAGAACCCCTCTCCTAAAACGGGCCGGAGGTTATCTAACTTAAATTCTTGCAAGCTAAGTCCGTAAGCGACAAATAAGATGATGAGCGTCACAATCAAAATAAAAGGAAAAAGCCTGGCTAAATCACCAATCCCGCCAATCACAAGATAAAAACCAACTATAATAAAGCTGATCATTGTCACCGCTACAGGCGTGTTTTGAAGCAAAAAGAATTTCACCATTTCCGACATCGCTCGTACTTCATAGCTGGCGACGCCAAGAAAATAAATAATAATCAAGAGGTTGGCAAGAGCGCCAATCCATTTTCCAAGCCCCTCGTTCGTATAATCATAATAAGAGGAGAAGGGGACTTTTTTCATCATGAGGACATTTGCAAAAATAAACACAATGTAAATGACACTCATGAGTAAGAGTGCAATCCAGCCGTCAGGTGTAGCCGCAGCCTGAGCCATTGATCTTGGCAGAATCATCATACTTGCGCCTAGTGTTGTATTGGCAATAATGGCACTTGCCTGATAGCTGGTAATCGACTCTTTATGATTGACCATGTCGTTCTCCTTTCTGTTGATTTTTTAAAGGCAATCGAATAATGGAATTGTCTTCGTTTTTATAGCTGAACACAAAATCTGGTGAGAAATAAGGCGTGCCAAAACTTTTTTGTCGCGTGAGATGAGTAAGGAGTACAAGCATAAACAGCACAATCCCATATAAACCAAAGGTAGCCGCAGTAAACATGGACACAAAGCGGAGCACGCGAAAGGACATGCCCATCCCATATTGAGGAACAGTAAAGGATGCAAGTGCAATGACACTAACGATAATCACCATGATTGAGCTGACAATATGTGCCTGAACGGCAGCCTGTCCAATGACAACCCCGCCAACAAGTCCGATCGTTTGACCGAGCGGGTTTGGCAGCCTTAAGCCAGCTTCCCGCAGCAGCTCAATGGTTATCTCCATGATGAGTGCCTCGACAATGGGTGAAAACGGGACATTTTCCCTTGTGCTCGAGATTGTAATAGCCAAAGTGGTTGGCAAAAGACCTTGATGGAACGACACAAGCGCAATATAAATGGCTGATAAAAATAACGTCAGAAAGATCGAGGTAAATCTCAGCAAACGAATAAGAGAGGCGGCGATCCATCTTTCATAATAATCATCGGGTGATTGCATAATCGTCGCAAGGGATGCAGGTACAATTAACACAAAAGGTGAATGATCGACAAAGATGGCGACCCGGCCATTATTTAAAGCAGATGCCACTTTATCCGGCCGTTCTGTGTTTTGAATTTGCGGGAAAGGAGAATACACATTGTCTTCAATGAGCTCCTCAAGAACACCAGAGTCCTGTATATCATCAATGGTGACTTGCTTGAGCCGTTTTTTGACTTCCTTTAAAACAGGCACTTGAACGATACCGTCGATGTACATGATGGTCACCTGAGTGTATTTCTGTAGACCAATCTTCATATCGACGGTTTTGAGATCAGGATTTTTCAAGCGCTGTCTTACAAGCGCTAAATTCGTATTTAAATCTTCAATAAAGCCAATTTTTGGTCCTCTCACGACTGTTTCAGAGGTAGCATCCCCTAAACTGCGTTTCTTCGTTCCATGCGTTTCTAAAATATACGCATGCTGAAATCCATTAATGAGCACCACGCAATGCCCTTCAAAAATCGCATCGACCAATTGTTCAGAGGTCTTCACCGAACGTGTAGTCATCATCGATAAATTGGATTCCAGCTTCTCTTTTGTGAGAGACGTATGATCTTGGAGAAGCAGCTTCAAAAAGGTTTGAATCTCCATCTTTTCGTTCATTTCTTTTATGTATAAATAGTAAACAACTTGCCCGTGAGGCAGCGTTTTTTTCTCATGAACCAAATCGTCCATTTCCTTTAATTGCGGGAGAATGACGGAGAGATTATCGTATAAGTGCTCTTTCAATGGAGTCTGATTCAAAAGGATCACCCGCCTCAATAACTTTTTCTTAGCATTACCTGCTTGAAAAAACAATATTCTGTGTTACATTATTTTGTGGTAAAAGAAAGAATGAGGGTTTTGGAGGAAACAAGATGGCACAAATTCGTTTAGCAGGAACAAAAGAGGAGATTGACCGTATTCTACAGTCGTTTGACAAGCATTATGAAGTGACATATACATCAAAGGATTACGGAAAAACGAACCCAAAATACAAATATTCGAAAGATGTCCGCGTTTATATTGAACTAAAATTAAAATAAAGATAAAATTTTAATTGAAAACGCTTAAAGGATTTTGGTTTTTTGTATAGAATAGAGTTGAGTGATGAGAAGCTATGGAGGGATACATAATGACGGAATTTAGAATCGAAAAAGATACAATGGGCGAAATCAAGGTGCCAAAGGACAAGTTCTGGGGTGCACAAACACAACGAAGCAAAGAAAATTTCAAAATCGGTTCTGAGAAAATGCCAAAGGAAGTTGTGAATGCGTTTGCAATTTTGAAACGTAGCACAGCGATTGCCAACGAACGTCTTGGCAACCTTGAGAGCGAAAAAGCAGAAGCAATTGCTGCTGTATGTGATGACATCATCAGCGGAAAGTATGACGAGCATTTCCCGCTTGTTGTATGGCAGACAGGCAGTGGAACACAAAGTAACATGAATATGAACGAAGTTGTTGCAAATAGAGCAACTGCTTACTTGAAAGATAAAAATAGTGAGTTCAGCATTCATCCGAATGATGATGTCAACCGCAGCCAAAGCTCAAACGACACATTCCCAACTGCTATGCACGTGGCAGCTGTTTTAGCTGTGTATAAAAAATTATTGCCGGCGATTGATCAATTAAGAGCCACTCTTGATGAGAAAGCAAAAGCGTATCAAGAGATTGTTAAAATCGGTCGTACGCACTTGCAAGACGCAACACCACTGACAGTAGGTCAAGAGATTAGCGGCTGGGTGTACATGCTGGATCGTTCAAAAGAAATGATCCTAGAATCAACTGAAAAAATGAGAGAGCTTGCGATTGGCGGAACAGCTGTTGGTACAGGGATTAACGCACATCCTGAGTTCGGACAATATGTCGCTGAGGAAATCAGCCAACTGACAGGTCAAACATTCAATTCTTCACCAAACAAATTCCATGCGCTGACAAGCCATGATGAAATTACGTATGCACACGGTGCCCTAAAAGCACTTGCAGCTGATTTAATGAAAATTGCCAATGATGTGAGATGGCTGGCAAGTGGTCCGCGCTGCGGAATTGGTGAATTGATCATTCCTGAAAATGAACCAGGAAGCTCAATTATGCCAGGTAAAGTCAACCCAACTCAAAGTGAAGCTTTAACAATGATTGCAGCACAAATCATGGGGAATGATGCAACAATCGGTTTTGCCGCTAGCCAAGGAAACTTTGAGCTGAACGTATTTAAGCCGGTCATCATTTATAACTTCTTACAATCAGTTGAATTACTTGCTGACGGCATGAACTCATTCCATGACAAGTGTGCAGTTGGAATTGAACCAAACCTAGAAACAATCGAGAAAAACTTGAACAATTCATTGATGCTTGTGACGGCACTCAACCCGCACATCGGATATGAAAATGCAGCGAAAATTGCAAAGCTTGCTCACAAAGAAGGATTAACGTTAAAAGAAGCAGCACTTCAATTAGAGCTGTTAACAGAAGAGCAGTTTGAAGAGTTTGTGAAACCAGAAGAAATGGTGACACCGAAAGCAAAATAAAAACCAGGGGCGGCTGCCCTTGGTTTTTTTCATTGAACGTGATGTGGACAAAAATGAAACCCAGGTTCTGCCTTGGGTTCTACAAATGATCCTCTTTCAAAATACGCAAAAGTGACTCAGATACGGATTGGAGCGGTGCGAACAATTTCAGTTGATGCAGCATACCTTTCACGATGACTTGTCTAGGTTTTTGTTTGTTTAATTCATTTTCTAGAATGCCGAGTGCTTCAAATAAATCAGGCTCGTCTTTCACTTCATAGTGTGCTTCAGCTTGCTCTCTTAATTCTTTTAAAAGAGATTCTGTCAGCGGGTCGAATGACCGTTCATAAATAGGACCAAACCAATCGCTCGCTTGATCTACAGAGATGAGCGGAAGATCATGTCGCGCCATCATACCGCCCATCAAATCATCGATACGGTGAATCATCGTTGCGGCTAGCTCCTCAGCCTCCAGCTGAAAATCATATAAAATCGCAAGCTCGAAATAAACGTGGCTCATGCCCTCAATTGTCAAACAAAGATCAGCCATATAAGGAATCGCTGCATCTCCATATACCTGCTTAATGTTATCAATGTGAAGCTGAATGGTGGCAAGTCTGATTTGTTTTGCGAGCTGCTGCGTTTCTTCATTCATTGGCAGTGCTCGATCGCTCAGCTGCATTTTAATAAAATCCTTTTGCTGCAAAATATTATCGTAGTAGACAGTAAGCTGCTTGCGGTAGGCTTCCTTTGGTGTGCCGCCCTCTGTTTGAACCTCGTGGATCCGGGTAAATACCTTATCGTAATAGTAATGTAAGATTGAAATGAGCAGTGCTTCCTTTGATTTAAAATAAAGATAAAAAGCACCCTTTGACATGTGGCATTCATCCGCAATTTCCTGAACAGACGTTGTATTGTAGCCTTTACTGGCAAACAATTTCATGCCAGCCTCAATGATCATTTTCTCTTTCTTTTTCAATATGAATGTCATCCTTTCTTACCGAGAGACAAATGTCTTAGGAAACGTGCGCAAAGAGATGTGACTTATCGGTCATAAACGACGAAAGTTTTCAAAAATTAATCAGATTGTAACTTGTTTTTTACAGTGTAATTCTTTATATTATAAAGTAAGGTGACCAACTGGTCAAAAAATGTGAAAGGATGATGTTCCATGAGAGAAATCGATGATATGATAAGACGCTTGCGAACAAAAGGAATTCAAGTAGAAAAAGTCAAAATGCCGAAAGAGACAACCATTGAAAAGAAATGGATGTATCAAGCTGGCAAGAAAATCAAAGCCACATACCGTGATTTCAATGGGTATTCATTCATCTAAAAAAGACTGCGGTCAAAAACCTACAGTCTCTTCTTTGGTACCGTGATCGTATAACGTACACCTAGATCATCATTTTCAATTGATATAGACGCTTGATGCATGGAGAGAATTTTTTTGACAATGCTTAATCCAATACCGAATTCGCCCTTTTTTCCCTTACTAAAAGGTTCGTATAGGCTGGATAGCATATGTTCTTCAATTGGAGGACCGTCATTACGAATGACAATGCGTATTTGATCCTCTTCCTGTTTCATTTGAATATCAATTTTCCTTTTTGCGTAGCGAAGTTGATTTTCTAGGACATTTTCAAATAATTTGCTCCATTGTTCTGGATCGCCTTCAAGAGCAGCCTCATCATCTAAGTCCACGTTCCACTGTAATTCATTTTTCGACCAGCGTATTCGGTCGACCACTTCCAGCATCGTATTACTGAGTAGGAAGGAAGCATGTGCAGGGTGTTGATTTGATAAATAATCAAGCTTTGTTAAGTACAGCAAATCCTTGATTTTCTTCTCAAGCTTTTCCGCTTCACCTTCAATGACTTCCACTGTTTGTTCAAGATCTCCCTTAGGAAAAATACCATCTTTAATCGACTGCGTATAGCCGCGGATGACCATGACAGGTGTCTTTAAGTCATGTGATATATTTTGCAAAAGAGTCCGTTCTGTTTCATCCTTTTGAATGAGTTTTTGTCTCATTTCTTCAATGGTATGACCAAGCTTTCCAATTTCATCTTGCCGGTCAACGATGACAGGATCGTCCCAGTCCTCTTGTGCAATCCGCTTCACGTGTTTTTCAAACGCAACGATTGGACGGGATAAGTAGCGGGCAAGCCAAATCGATGGAATCCAGCTTAATAAAATAACGGTGCCCAAGATAAAGATCAGCTGTTTAAACAGCGTAAAGGACAGGTCATCTCGATAAGAGTCTGGCGCATAAGACAAAAGAATATATTGTGTATTGCCTGTTGATACTTTTTTGATGACAAAAAAGATGTGCTGGCCATTCACCTCTTCAGAATAGCGTTTCGTTGCGCTTTTTTGTTTTTTCACAAAGGCTTGGATTTTCTCAATAAAGGCGTGTGGGAAAAACTGCCCCATTTGGTTTAATTCATCTGACGGAATCAGAATGTGCTGCACCGAGCGGTTTTCCGGTGTCGACTTTGGCGAGCCGTCTCGGTTCAACGGATATTCTGTGAGCACCTGCTGTTCATTTTCGATATTTTTATAAATCTCATTCGTGAAAAAATTTCGTAATGTATTGGAAAATAGGATGATCAGAACAATCGAGATGGTGAGTAAAATACCAGAGATGACGATCCAAATTTGAAAAGCGAGTGGTTTGTTCTTCATCCTTTTAGCATCCTATAGCCAAATCCATAGATGGTCTCGACCTTTAAGTCGGGCATTTTTTTGCGCAATCGTCTGACAAGGTCATCCACCACACGATCTGTCCCAAAGTAATCGTGTCCCCAAATTTTGACGAGAATATCTTCACGAGAAAAAGCATGTCCTTGATGATGTGTAAATAAAAGCAGCAAGTCAAATTCCTTAGAAGTTAAGTTAATCAGCTGATCTCCTTCATACACCTCTCTTACATCCTCATGAATGACATAAGAGGAAACGGGTGTAACACTTTGCTGCTGCGGAGTATCGCTGTTTTTATACACAAGCTCAAGCAGCTTTTGCACCCGAATGATCAGCTCGCGCGGAAGAAATGGTTTCGCAATATAATCACTGCTTCCCAGCTCTAAACCGAGGACACGATCAATATCAGCGTCGCGTGCTGAAATGAAAATGACCGGTACGTCAGGTGATGCGGCTTTGATTTCTTTAATCAGTGTGTAGCCATCTGTATCAGGCAGCATGATATCTAAAATCCATAGATGCGGCGGTTTATTCATTGCTTCGCGTGCCGCTTCTCCGGTTAAAAAAGAGGAGACATTCCAATTTTCACTTTCTAAATATTTGGTTAAAAGTTCGTTTAAGTTTTGTTCATCTTCCACTAAATAAATGGTGTACGACAAAGTCTTCCACATCCTCTCAACGTCATTATAACGGGATACAAAGGCGGCATGTCAACAATCACATGCTTTTTTCACAATTTCACATATTCTTCTCATTATTATCCCATAATGTTTGTTTATGATAAGCTCAAGGGAAAAAAGGGCATAGACAAAAGGCAGATCAATAGGTGCTTTTCACGAATGTGCGCACCTTGCTTTTTTTCTATGAATAAGTATTATATAATTTGACATATTGTCATGTAGTATTTTCAATGATGTTGCCATTAAGAGGACATGAGTCCGATCTACACATATGAATCAAGCAAGTCATGAACATGATGTAAAGGAGTGTAAGCGATGGATTTCCGAAGAGAAGATGAAGAGAAGAAGTTGAATCAACAAGAAGATGTACATCAAGAGAATGAGAAACAAATAGACGAACCTGAAAAAGAAAAGGAACTCGTTTTTCAACCTCATGAAAACGAAGCTTCTGCCACTCAGGAGAGTGTGACAAACCATTCTCCTCAAATGGAGGATGACCGTGTGTCGAAAAAGGAGAAAAAGCGGAAAGCAGCATGGCTCAGTCCGATCCTTGGAGGAATTATTGGCGGAGGCCTTGTGCTTGGCATTACACCGCTTTTGCCGCAGTCACAGAACACAGCAGCAAACACTCAAACGCAAACAGCGTCAAGTGAACCGGCAGCCTCTGAAAATTTCTCAACAAAACAAATCACCAATGCCACGAATGTCTCTGATATGGTAGAAGATTTAGAGCCAACCATTGTGGGAGTCTCAAACTATCAATCTACCCAAAATTCGTTTGGCCTTAGCGGTGATTCAACAGAAGCTGAAGCTGGCACGGGTTCTGGTGTCATCTTTAAAAAAGATGGCAAAAAAGCGTACATTATTACAAATAACCACGTAGTCGAGGGTGCCAATAAATTGAAGGTCACACTTTATGACGGAAAAACAAAAGACGCGAAGCTTGTCGGCAGTGACGTGATGACAGATTTAGCTGTTGTCGAAATCAATGCAGACGGCATTGATAAAGTGGCGAGCTTTGGTGATTCTTCTAAGCTCCGTGCTGGAGACAAAGTGATCGCAATTGGGAACCCTCTTGGTGCCCAGTTCTCTGGTACTGTGACAGAAGGGATTATTAGTGGTCTTGATCGTACAGTTGAAGCGAACACATCATCTGGTACGGTGGAAATGAATGTACTGCAAACAGATGCAGCGATCAATCCAGGAAACAGCGGGGGACCGCTTATCAATACAGATGGTCAAGTCATTGGTATCAACAGCTTAAAAATTAGCGAAAGCGGTGTGGAATCACTCGGCTTTGCGATTCCAAGTAACGATGTCAAACCGATTGTAGATGAGCTGTTGAAAAACGGAAAGGTTGAACGTCCTTATCTTGGCGTACAAATGATTGACCTTGAGCAAGTGCCTGAAACGTATCAAGAAAATACGCTCGGCCTATTTGATAAACAAATCGGCAAAGGGATTTACGTAAAGGATGTATCAAAAGGATCACCTGCACAAAAAGCAGGCTTGAAGTCTGGAGATGTCATCATCAAGTTTAAAGGAAAAAACGTAGCGAATAGCTCTCAGCTGAAAGAAATTTTGTACAAAGAAACAAAAGTCGGCGATAAAACGACAATGACTGTTATTCGTGAAGGGAAAAACAAGAACCTAGACATTACCCTAGGACAGTCTGAAACTGAATAAATGAAAAAACAGGTGGACGTTAAAGGTCTACCTGTTTTTTTATGCTTATTTTTTTGAAGAGAGTGTACGTAATATGATCTTTTCCCACATGCTCCAAGGCAAGAGCTGCTTTGCTGTGAATGAAAGTCGCACCCCTTTCCCAATCGGATATCTCAACTTTTTCAGCCGTTTCTTCTCGGCTAACCGAATCACAAGCTCTGCGACTTCACGCGGGTCACCGTAGTTGGTTTTCTGGGCATTGATATAAACCATCATCTTTTGATAGATGCTTGTGTATTTCGATCCTTCCCCTGGCTGCAACATGTGCTCGTTCATAGACGTGTTCCAAATATTCGTTTGGAAAGAGCCTGGCTCGATCAAGGCTGCCTGTATACCGAACGATGCCAGTTCAATGCGCAAGCTCTCTGTGTAGCCCTCTAAAGCAAACTTGGAGGATACATAAGGAGAAAGTGCGGGCATTCCCATTAATCCGCTGATGCTGCTCATATTGAATATCTTTGCACCATTTGTCATCAGCGGAAGGACGGCTTGTGTCACTTCCATGACTCCGAAAACATTGACATCAAATTGCTGGCGGTACGTGTCAACAGGAACCTCTTCAGCAAAACCCGCATAGGCTGTTCCAGCATTGTTGACAAGCAAGGTAATGGGGGCGTAAGTATGCAACTTTTTCTGAAATGCTTGAATTGACTGCGTGTCTGTCACATCTAATGCTTCAATATGTATCGCTTCGGCTAACGAGGCTTGCTCGATTTCTTCAGCAAGCTTTTTCGCATTGGCTTCCTGCCTGACACCTGCAATCACTGTATAGCCTTGCTTGGCGAGACCAGTCGTGATGAGCTTGCCAAAGCCGCTATTGGCACCAGTTACAATGGCTGTCCTTTTCATCATCTCGTACCTCCTTTTTGTTTCAATTTACCATAGACCGCTCTTTTATTGAATAACGAAAAGAAGGATGGAGAAGAATAAAAAGCGATGATAAGAAATAGGAGGAAGCGCATGATGTGTTGGAAGAAGGCGGGACAAATAGGAGTGCTGCTTTTTATGCTGTCTGGCTGCCAATCGATTGAGCCGCTCCAGCAAACAAAGGAAGCAGAAGCAGAGAGTCTCTCAGCGATTCAAATGAAGGAACTTCCATTTGAGCATCTCCACCTGCATGTTCAATACGGGCAGAAAAGCGAATTATACGAAGCCACCTATCGTCAGGCGAAAGGAAAAGAAGAAGCACTGATTCGTGATCATATGAACGGTGTCCGCTATGAAGGTGAAGAAGCTTTACGCGAGATGAAGATGAAGCTAAATGATATGTCGATTCCTAGTGCGAAGATCAATGAAACGTATGTCAATGAGCTATTAGCTGCTTTTAATTTAGACGATGATTATCAGCGAATTCAGGTCGATATGAAGCTTGAAGATGGGACCAAACGTACATTCCAAAAGAAGAAGTAAAACGGAACTTTCTCATTTTTTAATTGAAAATGATTTTCAAAATCACTTAAATCTGATACACTAAATTGAGATAAGTGATCTTTTGCGTCTATATATAGACGATATTCAATATAAAAATTTGGATGAGAAAAGGAGCGTTTGAGCGGAATGAGTGCCATTTCTACTGAAGGTTTAAGCTTAGGCTACGGAGAAACAATGATCATAGATGAACTAAATGTATCAATCCCTAAGGGTGAAATCACAGTATTTATTGGCAGCAATGGATGCGGTAAATCCACGCTACTTCGCTCTTTGGCCCGTCTTATGAAGCCAATGGGTGGTTCTGTCCTGCTTGAAGGTCATTCCATTGCCAAATTACCAACAAAGGAAGTAGCGAAACAGCTCGCCATTCTTCCACAAGGACCAGAAGCGCCAGAAGGATTAACCGTGCATCAGCTAGTGAAGCAAGGTAGATATCCTTATCAAAATTGGCTGAAGCAGTGGTCGAAGCAAGACGAAGAAGCAGTGAATCGTGCACTGAAGTCAACAAAGATGGAAGACCTCGCTGATCGAACGGTCGATTCATTATCAGGTGGACAAAGGCAGCGTGCATGGATTGCGATGACGTTAGCGCAGGAGACGGATATCATTTTGTTAGATGAGCCGACGACGTATTTAGACATGACGCATCAAATTGAAATTCTCGACCTTCTGTTTGACTTAAATGAAAAAGAGCAGCGCACGATTGTCATGGTTCTTCATGACCTGAATCTCGCATGCAGATATGCGCATCACCTTGTTGCCATTAAAGACAAGTCGATTTATGCAGAAGGAAGACCGGAAACCGTCATTAACTGTGATCTCGTGAAAAATGTCTTTGATATGAACTGCCAAGTGACAACAGATCCTTTATTCGGAACACCATTATGTATTCCGCACGGCAGAGGACGTTGTATTGTACAGCAGGCACAAGCCGAGACATTTCTTGCTGCAAGATAATCGTATGTCAAAAGCCTGACATCTGTTACGTACAGAGTCAGGCTTTTTTCTGAAAAAGGAGCGGAAGATCAATGGGAAATGAACTAGATGAAAAGCTGGAAGGCTTGCTTGAGAAATATACTGAGCTACTCCTTGGCGAATCAACAGACGCACTGAAACAAGATGTGAAACAATGGGTGATCTACTCTCATATCGCAAAAAGCATGCCGCCTCTAGCAAAGCACTTTAATGAAACGTATCCAGAAGCAAAAGAAGAAATCAAACACACGATTCAACGAATCAAACAGTTGAACGAAGCTCACCGCGCCAATAAAGGTAAATTTTAAGATAAATAAAAAACTACCCCACACGAAGAGGTAGTTTGGTGAAATTACTTTTTTTTAATGCCAAAAAACAAAAGGAGAAGAGATAATATAATTATAATGTAAATAGGTGTAATCCAAATTTCATAAACTGAGTTTGGATTATCTTTTACAAACCCAGTGTCTATGAGGATGTAATTCCATTTGATGCTAATCGGATTATCTACTTCGTATGAAAAATCATTTAAGTATAATTTGGGTTTTGTTATTCTAAATATTAAATAAATTAAACTACCTAGTAATAAAGTGATAGCTATAAGGATTTTCTTCATATAGGTCACATCTTTTCACTATCTTTTTCTTCCACCTGAAGTTGTTTCAACAAATTTATTTACATACTTTGTTTTAACACCATCTAAAATTCTATCTGCTTTACCTGAAGTGTAAGTTCGTATGCGAACTTTTTTTCCTTTAGATACTGTATCAGCAACAATTTGAGTTAACTGAACATCATTATAGTCTTTATATGTAGTTCCATCAAGTCTACCTCTATAATTGTTCGTGATATCCATTTTTGTATCCAAATCAGGAGCCTTTTCACCGGGTTTTAAATTTTCGTGTGCATAACCTACTTGGTAAGCCCAATTCCTACTGATATTTTTAGTCATTATGGCATTCCATAAAGCGTGTCTATAAGCGTCCCCATTCCCTTGCCATAGCGTATACTTAGAATATCGTTTTGCAGCTTCTCTTGAAGCGACATCTGCAATGTTTTTAGTTTTGGCAGCATTATGAGGGTGTTTTGCAAAAAGATTAATTTCTTTAGCATTAGCACCTAATTTACCTAATGAATATTCAACATAGGAGCTTTTTATAGATATTGTATTTATTTTTGATTTTTCTTCACTTAATTCAAGAGCAACTTGATCGTCAGAATTTTTTAAGGCTGGGGAAATGTTTTCTTTAATTAATTTTTCTAATTCTTTTTCGTTGATCTCTCTGTTTTCGAACATATCAAAATATGTCATTATGTTATTTCTAATACTTTCATAGAAAAATTTTGTAGATGCCCTTGATTGTGCAGTTTTGTTTAGTGAAGAAATTACTTTTTTATTATCTAAAGAATTTACTTCTGCAACTGCAATATTTTCCTTAATAAATAATGTTGATAAAACCAAAGAAAAAAATATTATTAACAAGCTTTTTTTGTACATTTATTCCTAAACTCCTTTTTTCTATAATATGTTCTATATTATAGAATATATTAGGTGGAATAGATAGTTTAATTTCTAGTATTATATAAAAATTCAGGAATATTTAATCTTATTATGTATAAATTGTCATTTCAAAATAATGGATCCGGATAAAATCGGATCCATTATTTTATGAATATCCATCTTCATTTACTGGAAGTTTTTTCTTATGACATTGGTGATGAACCGTATGGAGATTGATCTGTCAGTGTTTGCTGGAATTTCTGGTGTGCCTGCTGGAGTTTTTGCTGGTCAGCCGCTTCAACAGAATACCAGCCATATCTGAACATGACATCATATAAATGTCTTTGTGTTTTCTGTGTTTCAAGCGCAATTCGCTGAATATCTTGGTAAAGAGATTCATGACTGAATTCATTGAGCGCTGTGTTATATCCACTTGTCATATATTTCTCAGTCGACAGCAGATCTGTGATAAAATCACGATCATTCATGTTTGTTGTCGTGGGAACCGGAGTTTGAGGATTCCCGATTTTTTGTTGGTTTTGTTGTTCCATGTTTTTTTCCTCCTATTGCATAAAGCCAGTAGACTGGCCTTGCCCTGAGCTGCCTAAATGCTGAAGAATTTGTGTGTAATGCTGATGGTGCATTTGGCCCACTTGGTTTAATTCTTGTTTCAATGTTTGGTCCTGGCAATGCTCGGCCATAAAGTGAGCCTTTTTCATAGCGATCAAGTTCCAATTCAGCATATCCTCTAAGTACAAGGAATCCTTTACTGAAATGACTTGCGGGGGCATATTCATTTGCTGATTGTTCAAGGTGTGTTCCTCCTTACAATTTTGTTTCCTTACTGATTCTTTTTATATTGCTGATTTTGACTGGTCTTTTTTCCGCCTAGGTCTGCTTCCTGTGATGGACCTGCGTTTCCTTTTACACTTGCAGCACTTACGCCTGCTTTCGATGGATTTTTCTTCAAACGAGACATGTGGACATCACCTCCATTCTTACAATGCCCTCTCCTCTTTAATTCATACGCCGTAAAATAAGGCACATGAGAATGTGTAAAATTTTGAAATCCGCTCTTGAACTGTTTCGGAAAATCTTTTAAGATAAAGAAAGAGGCATTGCTTTTTTTTGCACAAAAAATGAATGACTGTTCATTCAAAATGTTTAGGGGGATATTTATGGGCAAACATATTCGCAAGGCAGCTGTCATTGGTTCAGGTGTCATGGGCTCAGGCATTGCTGCGCATCTAGCCAATATCGGGATACCAGTCACATTGCTAGATATTGTGCCAAACGAACTGACAAAGGAAGAAACGGCAAAAAAGCGAACGCTTGATCACCCTAGTGTTCGGAATAGATTAAGTCAAGAAGCGATGAAAAAATTATTAAAGCAAAAGCCAGCACCTCTTACATCAGCAAAAAACCTATCATACATCACACCGGGAAATCTCACAGATCACCTTTCCTTATTACATGATGCTGACTGGATCATTGAAGTCGTCACTGAAAAACTCAGCATCAAACAACACGTATTCTCTCTCATCGACGAACACCGCAAAGAAGGCAGTATCGTATCAAGTAATACATCCGGAATTTCGGTTGAAAAAATGGCAGAAGGCCGATCAGAGGATTTTAAACGCCACTTCTTAGGCACACATTTTTTTAACCCAGCTCGTTATTTAAAGCTTTTAGAAATTATTCCTATTCAAGAAACAGATCCAGAAGTACTTCAATTTATGAAAACGTTTGGCGAGGATGTACTTGGGAAAGGCGTCGTTGAAGCGAAAGATACGCCGAACTTTATTGCCAATCGTATTGGTACTTATGGACTCCTTGTGACAGTGCGTGAAATGCTTGAAAACAAATACACCATTGGAGAGGTGGATTCGGTCACAGGACCTCTCATTGGAAGACCGAAAAGTGCGACGTTCCGTACACTTGATGTCGTAGGACTCGACACGTTTTTCCATGTAGCCCGCAACGTATATGACCAAGTCGAAGGTAAGGAAAAAGATATTTTCCAGCTGCCTGAGTTTATTGAAAGAATGCTTGAAAAAGGATGGATTGGAAGCAAGGCAGGGCAAGGGTTTTATCAAAAAAATGGAAAGGCCATTTTAGAACTTGATCCTGTGACGCTCACGTATGGAGAACGAACGAAGCTGAAAGATCCAGGCATTGAGATGGCGAAGCAGCAAAAGGGAACGAAAGCGAAATTGAAAGCGCTTATTTATCAAGATGGTCGTGCAGGACAATTGCTCTGGAACATGACGGCACCTGTGCTCCTTTACTCAGCTCAGTTAAAAGGCGAAATTGCGGATGATATTCAGTCCGTCGATAACGCAATGAAATGGGGATTTGGCTGGCAGCACGGTCCATTTGAGCTCTGGGATGCAATCGGTGTGAAAAAAGCAGTCGAGCGCATGGAAGCAGAAGGTCACAGCATCCCGCAGTGGGTGCAAGACATGCTGTCAGAAGGACACGACACATTCTATCAAGAAAATGCTGATGGAGAGCGTGCGTTTTATCACAATGGGGCTTACGAACAGGAAAAAGGAAACGACAAGAATATTTCCTTAGCGAAATTGAAAAAGAAGAACGGCGTGATTTTCAAAAATGCTGGTGCGAGCTTGATTGATATCGGTGATGATGTCGCCTTGCTCGAATTTCACTCCAAAAGCAATGCCATTGGACTAGATGTCATTGACATGATCAATCGCGCTGTCGATGAGGTGGAACAGAATTATAGAGGGCTTGTCATCGGAAACCAAGGGAAGAACTTCTGTGTTGGTGCCAACCTTGCTCTCATTTTAATGGAGGCTCAGGACGATAATTTCTTTGAAATTGACTTTGTGATCCGCCGCTTCCAGCAGGCAATGATGAAGGTGAAATATAGCGACCGTCCAGTCGTTGCTGCTCCGTTTGGTATGACACTTGGAGGCGGAACAGAGGTTTGTCTGCCGGCAGCAGCTATTCAGGCGTCGAGTGAAGCATACATGGGTCTTGTCGAAGCGGGAGTTGGACTGATTCCAGGCGGCGGTGGAAACAAAGAATTATACCTTCGCCATCTGCAAGGATCAGCGAAGCCATCGCAGACCGCTATACAAGACGCCACGATGAAAACATTTGAAACAATTGCAATGGCGAAAGTATCCACTTCGGCAGAGGAAGCGCGGGATATGAACATGCTGCGCGCGAGTGACCGAATCAGCATGAACGGAGACCACCTGATCTATGATGCGAAACAACTCGTGCTCTCTCTTGATGAATCGGGTTATCGTGCGCCGCTTACGCAAAAGGTGCCCGTCATGGGAGAAACAGGCTATGCAGCGATGATATTGGCTGCTGAAAATATGAGACTGTCTGGATACATTTCAGAGCATGACATGACCATAGTTAAAAAATTAGCTCATGTTATTTCCGGCGGGAAACTGCCATTTGGAACAGAGGTAGAGGAGCAATACTTATTAGAGCTTGAAAGGGAAGCCTTTTTAAGTCTTGTAGGAGAAGTGAAATCACAAGCACGCATGCAGCACATGCTCGTCAAAGGAAAACCTTTACGTAACTAAGGGGGAGTCAAAATGAGAGAAGCAGTCATTGTCGCTGGCGCGAGAACACCAGTAGGGAAGGCGAAAAAAGGATCGTTAAAACATGTTCGACCTGATGATATGGGCGCGTTGTGTGTAAAAGAAACATTAAAGCGTGCTGGTGATTACGACGGACAGATAGATGATTTGATCATCGGATGTGCAACACCAGAAGCAGAGCAGGGGTTAAATGTGGCTCGGAATATTGGGGCGTTAGCAGGACTTCCGTATACAGTACCTGCCATCACCATCAACCGCTACTGCTCATCTGGTCTTCAGTCAATCGCTTATGCAGGTGAGCGGATTATGCTCGGTCAGGCAGAAACGATCTTAGCTGGAGGAGTCGAATCGATGTCACAGGTGCCGATGATGGGTCATTCCATTCGTCCGAATGCTCAATTGGCAGAACAAGCGCCTGAATACTATATGAGCATGGGGCACACGGCAGAGCAGGTGGCGCAAAAGTATCAGGTCACACGTCAAGATCAGGACGCCTTTGCGGTAAGAAGTCATCAAAAGGCAGCCAAAGCATTACAGGAAGGAAAATTTTCAGATGAAATTGTCTCCGTTGATGTAACAGAGCGGCGGGTAGGGGAGCAATATCAATTAGAAGAACATCAATTTAAGTTTTCACAGGATGAAGGCGTGAGAGCAGGGACAACGGAAGAGATTCTTTCTACTTTGCGTCCGGCTTTCTCGACAAAAGGCACGGTGACCGCAGGAAACTCTTCACAAACAAGTGACGGTGCTGCGTGTGTGATGATGATGGATCGTGAGAAAGCATCCTCACTTTCCCTTCAGCCGCTCGCCAAGTTTCGGGCGTTTGCTGTTGGCGGTGTACCGCCTGAGGTGATGGGAATCGGTCCAATTGAAGCCATTCCGCGTGCGCTGAAAATCGCTGGACTTGAGCTGAAGGATATCGGGCTGTTTGAATTAAACGAAGCGTTTGCCTCTCAGGCCATTCAAGTTATTCGTCATTTAGGGATTGATGAAGAGAAAGTGAATGTCAATGGCGGGGCAATCGCGCTAGGACATCCGCTCGGCTGTACAGGAACAAAACTGACACTGTCACTCATTCATGAAATGAAGCGGCGAAACGAGCAATTTGGCATCGTCACAATGTGTATCGGCGGGGGCATGGGAGCAGCAGGAATTTTTGAATTGATCTAAAGGGGGAAAACAGAATGAAAGCAATGGAAGAGGTAAAAAAGGGTGGAAGCTTCTTAATTGATGAGACGAATTATGAGCATATCTTTACACCAGAGGATTTCTCTGATGAGCATCAAATGATTGGAAAGACAACAGAGGATTATATTTTACAAGACGTTGTTCCATATATAGATCAAATTGAAAACCATGAATTTGAGCATTCTGTCAGGCTTCTCAAAAAGGCTGGAGAGCTTGGGCTGCTAGGAGCTGACGTGCCTGAAGAATTCGGCGGGCTCGGATTAGATAAAATCAGTTCAGCCATTATTACCGAGAAATTTTCCAGAGCAGGGAGCTTCTCGCTTTCCTATGGCGCCCATGTCGGCATTGGGTCTCTGCCAATCGTGCTGTTTGGAAATCAAGCGCAAAAGGAAACATATCTTCCTGGACTCGCTTCTGGAGAAACAATTGCAGCGTACGCCCTCACTGAGCCAGGATCAGGCTCTGACGCCCTTGGAGCAAAGACAACTGCGGTCTTAAATGAAGCCGGAACTCATTATGTGCTGAATGGGGAAAAACAGTGGATCACAAACTCCGCATTTGCCGACGTCTTTGTCGTATATGCGAAAATTGATGGTGAACACTTCTCTGCTTTTATCGTAGAAAAGGATTTTCCAGGTGTCAAAACGGGACCTGAAGAGAAAAAGATGGGCATTAAAGGTTCATCGACAAGAACGTTAATTCTCGAAGATGCTCAAGTGCCGAAGGAGAATTTACTAGGTGAGGCTGGCAGAGGTCATGTCATTGCCTTTAACATTTTGAATATCGGACGCTACAAGCTGGCTGTCGGAACAGTTGGTGCGTCAAAACGTGTCATTCAATTATCGGCAGAATATGCAAACCAACGTAAGCAATTCCAAACGCCAATTTCTCGATTTAGCTTAATTGGTGAAAAAGTAGCCAACATGTCGGCAAAGCTCTATGCGATGGAAAGTGCTGTTTACCGCACAGTCGGATTATTTGAACAGCGCATGGGTCTATTAAGTGAAGAAGAGCAAAAGGATGGCAAACAAATTGCCCAGTCCATTGCAGAATATGCGATTGAATGCTCTCTTTGTAAAGTACTTGGCTCTGAAACTTTAGACTATATAGCGGATGAGGGCGTGCAGATTCACGGCGGATATGGATTCATGCAAGAATACGAGGTCGAAAGAGCCTATCGTGACTCGCGGATTAACCGTATTTTTGAAGGGACTAACGAAATCAACCGTCTGCTTGTACCAGGCACATTCTTGAAGAAAGCGATGAAGGGAGAGCTTCCGCTGCTTCAAAAGGCGCAAACCTTACAGGAAGAGCTCATGATGATGATGCCGGAAGAGCCAGGTGATCAGCCGCTCGATCAAGAAAAATACTTGCTCGCCCATGCGAAAAAGATCGCCTTAATGGTATCTGGAATGGCGGCGATGAAGTATGGAAAAGCATTAGACAAAGAGCAAGAGATTCTTGTGAACATAGCGGATATCTTCAATGAAATTTTTGCTGCTGAATCGGCGATTCTGCGTACTGAAAAGGCAATCGCTGCATCAGGGCTAGATAAGAATACTCAAAAGCTTGCTTACACACAAATTTTCACGCAGGAAGCCTTCTTAAAAATTGAAGCTCATGCAAAAGAATCCTTGATCGCGATGGAAGAAGGAGATGCACTCCGCATGAGTCTGTCAGCTCTTCGCAAACTGACAAGATTCACCCCGATCAATGTCATCGCCAAAAAGCGCGAAGTGGCGAAACGAATCTTTGAAGCAGAGAAATATATCGTATAAGACGGCTGAAAAGGTGCGGGTATCACTCCGCACCTTTTTGTAAGCATACATTTAGGTTTTTAAAATATTTTGTGATAAAATGTTCTCACTACTTGCAGGAGGTGAAAATAGTGGCTTTAGATTTTTATGAATACCCATCTTGCGGTACATGCCGAAAAGCAAAAAAATGGCTGGAAGAACACAATAAAGATATCAACAGCATACATATCGTCGAAGAGACGCCTGATAAAGAAACATTAAAAGCGCTTTACGAAAAAAGTGGCTTAGAGCTGAAGAAGTTCTTTAATACAAGCGGACAGAAATACCGAGAGCTACAGCTGAAAGATCAACTTCCTGCAATGTCAGAAGGCGAGCAGCTAGAATTACTCGCATCTAACGGAATGCTGATCAAGCGCCCGATTACAACAGACGGTAAACGAGTCACAGTTGGATTTAATGAAGATACATTTAAAAGCGTCTGGAAATGATGTAACTTTCATTCAGATTGTGGTATCTTCAATATAGATTGAAAGAAAAGACTGGAGGGGTATTGAATGAGCACACCAAAAGATTTACGTTATTCAGAAGAACATGAATGGGTCAAAGTAGAAGGAGATAAGGTGCGTATCGGTATTACGCATTTTGCTCAATCTGAGCTAGGCGATATCGTGTTCGTTGAGCTTCCTGAAGTAGGAGACAAAATTACAGCGGACGAGCCTTTCGGAAGTGTAGAATCAGTGAAAACAGTTTCTGAGCTTTACGCACCGATCAACGGTACAATCGTCGAAGTGAACGATGAGCTGGATGACAGCCCTGAATTCGTCAACGACTCTCCATACGAAAAAGCATGGATGATCGTGGTAGAGCCAGCTGATACATCTGAAATTGAGAACTTGATGACTGCTGAGCAATATGAAGAAATGACAAAAGAAGACTAATTCACGTGAAATTGGACACTCTACCTTTATGGGGGGGTGTCCAATTTGTCTTTTCAAAAAGAACATGTGGATATAACAGATCATGTCACTGGACGATTCAAAGAAAGCGGCATGGTGCTGTATCATCAAAATGAAGAGATTGGCACGATGATTAGTGAAAACCAATATGAGTTAAAATCAGGTTATTCCTATGAGCAAAATCGTTTTTATCGTCTGACGGATACATTGACCCACGGAACAGAAAAATATGTAGACTGTGATGATGAAAATGGCTGGTGCTAATCACAGATGAGGCTGCAGTGAGCATAAGCTGCAGTCTTTTTAGTGCAAGCGCCCAATCTTTACAACCTGAATGAAAAATTGTAATCTAAGGGAGAAGTGAACAACGTCAAAAGGGCCGGGTGATCGTGATGAATGTAGAGGTAGAAAAGGTCATCATTGTAGAAGGTAAAACAGACAAACAAAAGCTAAAAGAAGTCATAAGTGAACCTGTTACCATCATTTGCACCAATGGCACGATCAGTACATCGAAGCTGGATCAGCTCGTAGACGAATTATTGGGGAAAGACGTTTACATATTAGCAGACAGTGACGATGCAGGCGACAAACTGCGGAAGCAATTTCGAAAAGAATTCCCTGAAGCATTTCATCTTTTTGTCGACAGAACGTACCGCGAAGTGGCCGCTTCACCGTCAGCCCACATTGCATCTATCCTATTAGCTGCAAACATTGATGTTCATTCGAAATATTTATGAGGGTGGACGTATATGAAAGAGATTGAAGAACACGAATTCAAGGAGATAAAGGACGATTTATTTCTTTTATACTTATATACACCGTTTTGCGGAACATGTCAGCTGGCAAAGAAAATGCTGGCTGTCGTAGACACCATGCAGCCGGATGTACCTTTTTATGAAAATAACTTAAACTACTCACCAGGCTTTGCGAAGGCTTTTGAGATCGAAAGCGTTCCTTGCTTTCTACTGTTTAAAAAAGGTGAGCTGGTGCAAAAAGGCTATGCCTTTCACTCCGTACCATATCTTCATGAAATGATTGAAACCGCTAAATAAAGCGGTTTTTTGTCATATTTCAAGCAATTCATCTGAAAATTTGTCGAGTTATTTATAAAGGACAAGCGAATGTTTGTAGAGAAATGTTATGTATAACCAAATGACAGGGAGGTTATACATGTGGAAAAAGTGAAAACCCATGGAAACACAGGGCAGCGATTATTGCTAAAACCGCTGCTCTCATCATCATCCTTGAAGATTACATTTGAGGCGGAAACTGACTCTTGTACATTGATTGTGGATGAGCGTGGTGAAGTGAAGAAACTACCTGCAATTGAGTTATCGGATCTCATCTTTTATGGTGAGAGAAAAGAAATACTTCAATTATTAGATGGAGATATGTCCTTACAGCAGTTAATTAGCAGGGGACAAGTGAAAGTAAAAGGGTCATTCCGTGCGCTCCTAAGACTAGAGGCGGTACTTTGGCTGACGAACGGTTTTTTTCGAAAAATGATAACTTAGTCGTTTACTTGGAAATTAGCGATTTACAGCGTTGACATATCTCGGGTGGCATGATATTCTACGTTAGTAAAAACATGAACATCACATAAAACAACATATTTTCTCTTATTAAGAGAGGTGGAGGGACGTGCCCTATGAAACCCGGCAACCGTCAGCATAGCTGAAATTGGTGCCAATTCACTCAAAGTCGCAACGCTTTGAAAGATGAGAGAAAGGCGTATTTGAAATAAAAGGCCTTTCTGCTTGCGTTGCAGTTAGGTCTTTTTTACTGATCTGGCAACAGGCTAGAGTCATGACAGCACGAAGAATAAATGAACGTATGTGATGGCAACCTATAGATTCAGCAAGAAAGCAGGTGAGCAGACTGTGATCCATTTACAGAATGTATCAAAAACGTACTACTCAAAAAGTGGAAATGTTGACGCAGTAAAAGACGTCAACTTAGATATTGATAAAGGTGAAATATTCGGAATTATCGGGTATAGCGGTGCCGGAAAAAGCTCGCTTATTCGCCTATTAAACGGTCTGGAGCTGCCAACAGAAGGAATTGTTGAAGTGGCAGGCAACCGGATCAATGAAGTATCGAATGCGAAACTTCGGAAAGCAAGACAAGAAATCAGCATGATTTTCCAGCACTTTAACCTACTTTGGTCAAGAACAGTGAGACAAAATATTATGTTCCCGCTTGAGATCGCAGGTGTACCTACATCGAAACGGAGAGAGCGTGCGAATGAACTGATTAAATTAGTCGGTTTAGAAGGAAAAGAAAATGCGTATCCGTCTCAGCTTAGCGGCGGACAAAAGCAGCGTGTGGGGATTGCGAGAGCATTAGCAAATGATCCAAAGGTTCTTCTTTGTGACGAAGCAACATCAGCGCTTGATCCGCAAACAACGGATTCTATCCTTGATCTTTTAGCGGATATCAATAAACGTTTAGGGCTGACAATTGTGCTCATCACACACGAAATGCACGTCATTCGCAAAATTTGTCATCGCGTCGCGGTCATGGAAAATGGACGCATTGTCGAAGAAGGCGAAGTATTACGCGTCTTCAGACAGCCGAAGGAAGAGATGACGAAGCGATTTGTACAGCAGCTTGCTGAACCAGAGGAAGCGAAAGAAACAATCGAACACGTCTTAGAGCGAGTAAAAGAAGGTCAGGTCGTACGGTTGTCCTTTATTGGCGATTCTGCCGAGCAACCGCTCATCACTGAAATCATTCGATCCTTCAAGGTCGATGTAAACATCCTTCAAGGAAAGATTTCTCAAACGCAGGAAGGCGCGTTTGGAACACTCTTTATCCATATTAATGGAGAAGAGACCGAGGTTGAAAAAGCCATCGCCTATATCCAAAGTAAACAGGTTGAAATTGAGGTGATGACACATGTTTGAGAAATGGTTTCCGAACGTTGACCTAGATGTGATTTGGAATGCAACGGGTGAAACGGTGTACATGACACTCATTTCATTGGCATTTGCTTTTGCAATCGGGATTATCCTAGGACTCCTGCTCTTCCTTACAGGAAAAGGCGGTCTTTGGGAAAATAAACCGATCAATGCTGTCATCGGTGCAGTCGTCAACATTTTCAGATCGATTCCTTTTATCATCTTAATTATTCTTTTATTAGGGTTCACGAAATTCTTAATGCATACAATTCTAGGTCCAAATGCAGCACTCCCTGCCCTTGTCATTGGGTCAGCTCCATTCTATGCACGTCTTGTCGAAATTGCACTGCGTGAGGTAGACAAAGGAGTCATTGAAGCAGCACGGTCAATGGGAGCGAAAACGTCGACCATCATTTTCAAAGTATTGCTGCCAGAATCATTGCCAGCCCTCATTTCAGGTATTACCGTAACAGCGATTGCTTTAATTGGCTCAACTGCGATTGCAGGTGCAATTGGAGCAGGCGGACTTGGTGACCTTGCTTATGTGGAAGGATACCAATCTGGTAATACAGATGTCACACTTGTAGCTACTGTGTTTATTCTCATCATCGTCTTTATTATTCAAATAATCGGTGATTTGATTACAAATAAAATTGATAAACGTTAAGGGAGGATTTATTCATGAAGAAATTGATTTTAAGTGCACTATTTCTAGCATTAGCAGGCATCTTAGCTGCATGCGGTTCATCTAATAACGCAAGTGATAGCAAAACCATTACGGTTGCGGCTTCAAAAACACCACATGCCGAGATTCTTGAAGAAGCAAAACCACTTCTAAAAGAAAAAGGCTACGATCTCAAAGTGAAAGTACTTAGTGATTATAAAATGTACAACAAAGCGTTAGCTGAAAAAGAAGTGGATGCAAACTTTTTCCAACATATCCCTTACTTGAACGAAGAGAACAAATCAAACAAAGATTATAACCTAGTAAGTGCTGGTGCGGTTCACCTTGAGCCTTTCGGTATCTACTCTAAGAAATACAAATCAGTAAAAGATATTCCAAATGGCGGCACCATCATCATGACAAACAACGTAGCTGAGCAAGGACGTATGCTTGCTCTATTACAAAATGCCGGTGTCATTAAGCTTGATCCAAAGGTTGATACAATCAACTCAACGGTAAAGAACATCAAAGAAAACCCAAAGAACCTAAAGTTCAAAAAAATCGCTCCTGAACTAACAGCGAAAGCTTATGAAAACAGTGAAGGCGATGCTGTGTTTATCAACGTCAACTATGCGATCCAAAATAAATTGAATCCGAAAAACGATTCAATCGAACTTGAGCAAACAAAGAACAACCCGTATGCAAACATCGTGGCTGTTCGCAAAGGTGAAGAAAAATCAGAGAAGATCAAGACATTAATGGAAGTTCTTCACTCTGATAAAATTAAAGAATTCATCGACAAAAAATACGACGGTGCAGTTCTACCGGTATCTGAATAACAACGATTCAACCTCGCTTTCATCAAAGCGAGGTTTTTTGTGTATTTTTTCAAATCTCGCTCATAATAAAAACGAACAAATGACCTGAAGGGATGGAATAAAGATGAATGAACAGCATATGAGCGGATCTATGCAGCAATCACTGACGGATTATAAAACGGCAATGGGTGAATTTCAGAAGAAGATGCCGGTGTTTGGGAAGAAATTCAATGAATTTACGGAGCAATGCTTTCAAAGCGATTCATTAACGCAAAAGGAAAAGCAAATGATTGCCCTTGGCATCAGTATTCATGCACAGGATGAATACTGCATGATTTATCATACAAAGGGAGCGCTCGATCAAGGCGCGACAGAAGAGAATTTGCTGGAGGTTGTCAGCGTGGCGGCAGCATTTGGCGGCGGGGCAGCACTGAGTCAAGGGATTACTGTCGTTCAGCAATGTATTGATGAATTTGGAGGACAGACGCATTAAGGGAAGGATAAGACGGTATTTTTCCATATCAGGGAGTTGAGTCGTTCTCAGCCGATTGTGTGAGAAAATATGCCAGCATAGAACGTCATATCCCTTTTGAGTGAAGCCGCATGTCTTTGATATAATAAAGCTACACTCAAAGAAGGGAATGGTTTATTATTTGTTCGGACCATAGTACACTGGGATTGGATTATACCGCCGAGATGGAAAAGGCCATGCATAAAGCTCATGGCATGAGCTATGCAGAGTACGAAAGAGACCATGACTTACGGATGAAAGTGGAATATAAACGAGAGCAGTCCTATCGAGATGAGAAAAGACAGCTCGCAAAAATGAATATACGAGGCTATTAAATAGCTCAGGGACGGGGAGAACAGTTTCCCGTCCTTTCTTTATGAAAACAGTCTTTTCGACATAAATCCTTTTATCTACCGGCTTTTTTTGTTAGAATTTTGAGAGCATCCTCTCACGTATATCGTGAATGTGTTGTATTCACTTTTAATTTGTTATAAAATTAGAATGAGAATAAATTGAGAATAATGATTATTTTGGAGGTATCGATATATGACTGCTTCGACATTAACAATTAAGGACTTGCACGTTGAGATTGAAGGGAAAGAAATCTTAAAGGGTGTAAACCTCGAGATAAAAGGTGGAGAATTCCACGCAGTAATGGGACCAAACGGTACAGGTAAATCAACTTTATCTGCTGCAATTATGGGACACCCTAAATATGAAGTAACAAAAGGCAGCATTTTGCTAGATGGCGAAGATGTACTTGAAATGGAAGTAGATGAGCGCGCTCAAGCAGGTCTTTTCCTTGCGATGCAATACCCATCTGAAATTAGTGGTGTCACAAATGCGGACTTCCTTCGTTCTGCTATTAACGCTCGCAGAGAAGAAGGCGATGAAATCTCTCTGATGAAATTCATCCGCAAAATGGACGAAAACATGGAGTTCCTTGAAATGGACCCAGACATGGCGCAGCGCTACCTAAACGAAGGTTTCTCAGGCGGGGAGAAAAAACGCAATGAAATTCTTCAATTAATGATGATTGAACCAAAGATTGCGATTCTTGACGAAATCGATTCTGGACTTGATATCGATGCTTTGAAAGTGGTTTCTAAAGGAATTAACAGAATGCGCGGCGAAAGCTTCGGCTGCTTAATGATCACTCACTATCAGCGTCTACTGAACTACATCACACCAGATCATGTTCATGTCATGATGCAAGGACGTATCGTGAAATCTGGCGGACCAGAGCTCGCGCAGCGTTTAGAAGCAGAAGGCTATGACTGGATTAAAAAAGAGTTAGGAATTGAAGACGAAACTGTTGGTCAAGAAGCGTAAGCGTTAGGAGGATTATTGATGACATTAGAAACGAAATTATCAGTAGATCAAGATTATGTCAAAAGCTTCTCCGAGAAGCATCAGGAACCGGCATGGATGAGCTCCCTTCGCTTACAGGCTCTTGAAAAAGCAGAAGACCTTCCAATGCCAAAGCCTGACAAAACGAATATTTCTAAATGGAATTTAACCAATTTCAAACAGCATACAGTCGAAAGTGCGCCATTTGGATCATTAGAAGAGCTTCCTGAAGAAGTGAAATCTCTCATTGATTTAGAGGACACGGATAAGACAGTCTACATTCAGCGTGATCAAACGCCAGCATACTTGTCTCTTTCAACGGAAGCGAAAGACAAAGGCGTGATCTTCACTGACCTTCATACAGCGATCCGCGAACATGGAGATCTAGTGCAGAAATACTTCATGACTGATGCAGTAAAAGTAGATGAGCATAAACTAACAGCTTTACATGCTGCTTTAGTCAATGGTGGAGCTTTCCTCTATGTACCGAAAAATGTAGAACTTGAAGCACCAATTCAAGCCGTCTACCTGCATGAAAATGACGACACGACTTTGTTCAACCATGTCATCGTCGTAGCAGACGACCATAGTGCTTTGACATATGTAGAAAACTACATCAGTACGGCAAAGCCGGAAGAAGCGATCTTCAATATCGTGTCTGAAGTGTTTACAGGAGCTAATGCCCGCGTCACTTACGGTGCAGTAGATAACCTTGCAGAAGGTGTCACAGTCTATGTGAACAGACGCGGTATGGCAAATGGCCGTGACAGTAAAATCGAATGGGCGCTTGGCCTGATGAATGATGGAGACGTCGTGTCTGAAAACATCACAAAGCTCATGGGCGACGGTACATTCGGTGATACAAAATCAGTTGTTGTCGGCCGGGGCAATCAAACAGAAAACTTTACAACAAGCATCATCCACTTCGGTAAAAACTCTGAAGGGTATATCTTGAAGCATGGTGTGATGAAGGATCAAGCATCCTCTATCTTTAACGGAATTGGTAAAATCGAGCATGGCGCAACGAAGTCAAATGCAGAGCAGGAATCACGAGTTCTCATGCTGAGTGAGAAAGCACGCGGTGACGCAAACCCAATTCTATTAATTGATGAAGATGATGTCACAGCAGGGCATGCTGCTTCTGTTGGACGTGTCGATCCAATTCAATTGTATTACCTCATGAGCCGCGGGATATCCAAAGAAGATGCAGAAAGACTTGTGATTTATGGCTTCTTAAATCCAGTCGTCAAAGAACTGCCGATTGAAGGAGTTAAAAAGCAGCTCGTTTCTGTGATTGAAAGGAAAGTAAAATAATGAATATCAAAGACGTTCGTGAGCAGTTTCCAATCCTTCATCAGCAAGTGAACGGACATGATTTGGTGTATTTGGACAGTGCAGCGACTTCTCAAAAACCAAGAGTGGTCATTGATGCAATGAATGAGTATTACCGGTCTTACAACTCGAACGTCCACAGGGGTGTTCATACCCTTGGCACAAAAGCAACGGACGCATACGAGGGTGCGAGAGAGAAAGTTCGTGCATTCATCCGTGCTTCATCTGTCCAGGAGATTATTTTTACTAGAGGCACAACAACTGCACTAAACACAGTGGCGATCAGCTATGCAAGAGCAAACCTCAAAGAAGGCGATGAGATTGTCATTACGCACATGGAGCATCATGCGAATATCATCCCTTGGCAGCAAGCAGCAAAAGCAACTGGCGCCACATTGAAATACATTCCGTTACAGGAAGACGGCACGCTATCGCTTGAAGATGTGAAGCAAACGGTCACACATCAAACGAAAATCGTCGCTGTCACACATGTCTCAAACGTATTAGGAACCATCAACCCGATTAAAGAGATCGCTAAAATTGCCCATGATCATGGGGCAATCATTGTCGTCGATGGTGCGCAAAGCACGCCGCACATGCAAATTGATGTTCAGGATCTAGATTGTGACTTTTTCGCATTCTCTGGGCATAAAATGTGTGGACCGACTGGCATCGGTGTACTTTACGGGAAGAAGGACCTTTTGAATAATATGGAGCCTGCTGAGTTTGGCGGTGAAATGATCGACTTTGTGGATCTGTATGATTCTACTTGGAAAGAGCTGCCGTGGAAATTTGAAGCGGGAACACCGATTATTGCCGGAGCAGTTGGACTAGGAAAAGCGATTGATTTCTTAAATGACATTGGTATGGAAGAAGTCAGCCGTTACGAGCATCAGCTTGCCACTTATGCGCTTGAGCGCTTTAAGGAGCTTGACGGTGCGACAGTTTATGGACCGCAGCACCGAGCTGGACTTGTGACGTTTAACTTAGACGACGTCCATCCACATGATGCGTCAACTGTTCTGGATACGGAAGGTGTCGCCATTCGTGCTGGACACCACTGTGCACAGCCGCTCATGAAATGGCTTGGTGTATCAGCAACTGCAAGAGCAAGCTTCTATCTGTACAATACAGAAGAAGAGATTGACGAGCTCATCGCAGCGCTCCGTAAGACAAAGGAGTATTTTACGAATGTCTTTTAATGTAAACTTAGACACACTGTACAGACAAGTGATTATGGATCATTATAAAAATCCGAGAAACAAAGGTGTGTTAAACGACAGCATTGTCGTCGATATGAACAACCCAACGTGTGGTGACCGCATTCGTCTCACGATGAAAATCGAAGACGAAAAAGTCATTGATGCGAAATTTGAAGGAGAAGGATGCTCTATTTCGATGGCATCTGCCTCTATGATGACGCAGGCGATTAAAGGGAAAGATATTGAAACAGCTTTGAAAATGTCTCAGATTTTCTCCGATATGATGCTAGGAAAAGAATACGACGATTCCATTGATCTTGGTGACATTGAGGCGCTGCAGGGAGTGGCAAAATTCCCAGCCCGCATCAAATGTGCAACATTATCCTGGAAGGCGCTTGAAAAAGGCGCATCTGCCGAAGATAACGGCAAATCATAAGATTGGAGTGAAAATGGATGGCTAAAAAAATGCCAGATGTTGGTGAATATAAATACGGCTTTTCTGATAAAGACGTTTCCATTTTCCGTTCAGAGCGCGGACTGACAAAAGAGATCGTTGAAGAAATTTCTCGTATGAAAGAAGAGCCTCAGTGGATGCTCGACTTCCGTTTGAAATCTCTTGAGCACTTTTACAACATGCCGATGCCACAATGGGGCGGAGATTTAAATGCATTAAACTTTGATGAAATTACGTACTACGTAAAGCCATCTGAGCGCTCTGAGCGTTCTTGGGATGAAGTACCAGAAGAAATCAAACAAACCTTTGATAAGCTTGGTATCCCAGAAGCAGAGCAAAAGTACTTAGCAGGTGTATCTGCTCAGTATGAATCTGAGGTTGTGTATCACAACATGAAGCAAGACCTTGAAGATCTAGGCATTGTGTTTAAAGATACAGACAGCGCATTAAAAGAGAACGAAGACATCTTCCGTGAGCACTGGGCAAAAGTCATTCCTCCGACTGACAACAAATTTGCTGCGCTTAACTCGGCTGTATGGTCTGGTGGTTCATTTATCTACGTACCAAAGGGCGTCAAAGTAGATACACCACTTCAAGCATACTTCCGTATCAACTCTGAGAACATGGGTCAGTTCGAGCGTACACTCATCATCGTTGATGAAGGCGCACATGTGCATTACGTAGAAGGCTGTACAGCACCAGTTTACACAACAAACTCACTTCATAGTGCGGTTGTTGAAATCGTCGTCAAAAAAGGCGGCTACTGCCGTTATACAACGATTCAAAACTGGGCAAACAACGTTTTCAACCTTGTGACGAAACGTACAGTATGTGAAGAAAATGCAACTATGGAATGGATTGATGGAAACATCGGTTCTAAGCTGACAATGAAATACCCAGCAGTCATCCTAAAAGGTGAAGGCGCTCGTGGTATGACATTAAGTATTGCCCTAGCAGGTAAAGGTCAGCACCAAGATGCAGGTGCAAAAATGATTCACCTTGCACCAAACACATCTTCAACGATCGTATCGAAATCGATTTCGAAACAAGGCGGTAAAGTCACATACCGCGGAATCGTTCACTTCGGACGCAAAGCAGAGGGTGCACGCTCAAACATCGAGTGTGACACACTCATCATGGATAACAAATCAACATCTGATACAATCCCTTACAATGAAATCTTAAACGACAACATTTCATTAGAGCACGAAGCGAAGGTATCAAAAGTATCAGAAGAACAGCTATTCTACTTGATGAGCCGCGGAATTTCTGAAGAAGAAGCAACGGAAATGATCGTCATGGGCTTCATCGAACCATTCACAAAAGAACTGCCAATGGAATACGCCGTTGAAATGAACCGTTTGATTAAGTTTGAAATGGAAGGTTCGATTGGTTAAAATTTAAAAACCTTTATTTACAAGGGTTTGAATAGTGTAGAAGGCGAACTTTTGAAGTTCGTCTTCTTTTATTTTTCAGTAATATCTAGATAAATGTCCTCTGTTGTTTTAATCGATTTATGCCCCACAACCTCATTAAAGAAGCAGTATTGCGCATGTGTAGGTTAAATCATGTGTGACTTTATATTTGTATATATTACTCTGTCTGGAGGTGATTCCTTAAGCACACCAGTCACAAACATATGATAAAAATAGAAAATTATAGAAATGTTAAAATTGCTTATGGTCTGCTTTCAAGATGTTTTTTCAAAAACGATAATATGTAATATAGAAATATTTCATATTATCGTTGACGAAACAATCTGGATGTGTTTTAATTTGTAATATGGTGATATTTCAAAAAATCATATATGTGATTAGGGGCGATTTAATTGGAGAAAAGTAAATTAAATAAATTCGTAACGTTCGTTCCCGGTATTAATCCAACAAGAACACAAAAGCAATTTGAAACTCAAGAAATAAAGTATTATGACCAAGCGTCTTTTGAAGCTGATTATCATCGTGAGGCCGTAGCTGTTGAAGAGAAGGCTAAACCTTTATTTCAGAGTAACCTATCGTTAAATGAAGGTGATGTTGTTATCAGTAACTCATTGCAGCTAGCCACAATTGTCGGTGAAAATAATGTTGGTAAAGTGTTGTCCCTCAACTTTACGAAAATAGAGTTTGATAGCGAACAACTTGATAAGAGGTATTTTCTTTACTTGTTTAATGCTCATAAAGATGTGAGGCAGCAAAAAGAAAGGGGGTCACAGGGGAGTGGCCCTATTCTAAGAATTCCGCTTCGTGCCCTTGGGGAAATGATCGTTCCAGTTGTTCCGATCGAGGAACAGAAGAAAATAGGCACTATATACGTAGAAACAATGAAGCTACAAAATAAGTTAAGCCAATACGCAGACTTGATAGGGCAGTTTACGAGCTCGGTAATAGAAGAAACATTAAAGGGGGAGTAATGAAATGAAGAGTCAATCGGAATTAGCATTTGAAAATGAAGTTATCGATTATTTGACCAAAATCGGTGGAGTAAAACAATGGGAATACAAAAAAAACATTAAAACAACTGAACAACTTTGGGATAACTTTAAAATAATCTTAGAACAAAACAATAGCGCTCGATTAGATGAACCCTTGTCTGTTACTGAATTTAATCAGGTAAAGAAAATCATCACGAGTATTGAATCACCTTACCAGGCAGGACAGTTTTTGTATGGTGTTAATGGTGTTTCTGAAATTGAAGTTGATCTTGATAATGGTAGGCATGTGTTCTTGACAGTATTCGACCAAGCCCAAGTCGGTGGCGGGAATACCGTTTATCAAGTAGTGAATCAAATTAAACGGCCAAAAGTTGTTGATGGTAAAACGACTCGTAGGTTTGATGTGACCTTGCTCATTAATGGTTTGCCGATTATTCAAATTGAATTAAAGAAAGCACTTCATAGCGCTACGGAATCTTTAAATCAGATGGAACAGTATATAGCTGAAAAACAATTCAGCGGTATCTTTTCAACTTTGCAGATTTTAATCGCGATGACACCGTTTGATATTCGTTATATGGCAAATACCCCACTCGAAAACTTTAACCGAGCTTTTGCTTTCAACTGGCAAAACGAAGATGATGCTCGCCCTATTCGATCATGGAAGACGTTTGCGGATAAAGTGTTGTCCATTCCAATGGCTCATGATTTGGCAACACGTTACATGGTACTAGATGGTACAAAAAACAAAGAAAGTATCAAAGTCATGCGTCCGTATCAAGTCTATGCCACAAAGCGTGTACTTGATAAAGTTAGAAAGTTTGACTTTAAATATGATGGTGGTAAATTAGGATACATTTGGCACACAACAGGCTCAGGTAAAACAATCACAAGTTTTAAGACAGCGTGGCTTGCAAGCCGTCTATCTAATGTAGATAAAGTGATCTTCTTGGTTGACCGGATCGCGCTTACCAACCAAACAGCCGATGCTTATAAAGCCTATGATCCTGTTGCTGGTTTTGAAGGGAAAACTGGTGTGGTGGGTGACACAGCCAATATCTCAGACCTTCATCGCAAACTAACGAAGAAAAGCGATAAGAACATCATTGTAACAAGTATCCAAAAAATGTCGCGTTATGTAGCGCGGGACAGCTTCAAGCCACTTAATGAAAATATTCTTTTTATTGTGGATGAAGCCCACAGATCAACGGGCAGTGGTACTGAAAATGAAGGGATGCTTGAAACGATTCGAAAAGCAATTTCTAATTCTGCTTGGGTTGGTTATACTGGTACACCAAAATTCCCAGAAACACGAGAAATCTTTGGAGAACTATTACATGCATATACTATTAAAGAAGCGATTGCGGATAAAAATGTGTTAGGGTTTAACGTTGAATTTAAGGAAACAATCGAAGCTCCCGAAGATCCCACCGAAGATGATATTGATGATAATGTTCGTGGTAGTGTTTACGACTATAGTCCAGAACATGTGAACTTAGTAGTGAAAGACATCTTCGATAACTGGAAGAAACGTTCAAATGAGCGTCAATATAATGCATTGTTTACAGTTCACGTTGGTGGTAATAAACCAAGTACACCAAGAGCGATGGAATATTTCGATAAGTTTGCTGAAGAGAATGCGAATCGTCCAGCAGATCAACGATTAAAAGTTGCGGTGAGTTTCTCGGCAGATACATCCAATAGTATTCATCAACTGAAAACTAACGAGAACTTGCACAGAGCTATCAAAGCCTATAACGCAACGTTTGGCACAGCTTTTGATATGACGACAGTGAAAGCCTACACAGAAGACTTAGCAAGACGTTTGAACAAGACAACTGATGATGGCAACTATTTAGATTTAGTCATTGTTGTGGATCAATTTTTGACCGGTTTTGATGCGCCTGAGATGAATACGCTCTATATTGATCGAACGCTTAAGGGTGGGAACTTGATTCAAGCATACTCACGTACAAATAGAATACATAACGCTGTCGAAAAGCCATGGGGAAATGTCGTGAATTATCGTTGGCCGGAGCAAAACGAGTATGAAATGAATAAGGCTTTTGCTGTTTATTCAAATCGTGCATCTGCCGACGAACAGCTTCCACTTGAAGAATTGAAGAAAGGCAACGAAGAGTCTGGTATCACTTCCAAACCATTTAGCAAGGTCCAAGCTGAGATGCAAGAAGTCATCAAGAAGCTTTCCACACTCACAGACGATTTTATACAATTACCACCAAGTGAAAAAGCACAGGATGAGGTTTTTGAGAATCTGAAAGAGTATAATCGCTTGTTAAGTCAGTTGAAACAATATACCGAAGACGATGACAAAAATCCTATATCCGCCTATGATAATCCTGAAGAGTTCTATGAACGTCTAGGTATTACTGAAGAGCAGGAAGTTATTTTAACAACTGTCATTGCTGGTGAGTTGAAAGAACGACGTGCAAAGCGAGAAGACATTGATATTTCGCAAGTCAATCTCTCGATGGTTCATATTCACGATGTGACCATCAACTATGATTATTTGATTGAGTTGATCGCCCAGATGGCTGACGAAGTTCACGCGAACGAAATGTCAAAAGCGGAAAGTACACGTGATGAAATCCAAGTTGAAATCGCCAAGTCTGACAATGAAAAAGAAAAATCTAAGGTGAGTCATTTTGTATCTAAGATTTTCACCAAAGAGTTTGAATTTGATCATTATCCAGCACCTCGAAGTGTTGAAAAAATGAACCAAGCAATGGATCAAGCACAAAAGGATACGAATATCCAACTTGTAACGAACTTCATCCGCACTTGGGGACTAGATAACAGTACTAAGCCTAAGGAACTTGAAAACATGATTAAAAAACACCGATTAGGTCAAGAGGATATGGATAAACAAGGGGAATTAACCGCTATTATGAATGACGCAAGAGCTGATTATAAAGAAATTGCAGTTGAAGAGATTGCAGCATTGAGCTGGGTACGATATCGCATTGAATTCCGTAAAGCTTTTTACGAAATGGCCGACGAAATTAAGAAGGGAGAGTAGTCAATCAATCACATTATGTAAACTAGAAAAAGGAGAACGGAAATGAGCGATAAAATAACAAAGTTACCTCAAATCAGATTCGAAGAATTTACAGATGCTTGGGAACAGCGAAAGTTAAAGGAACTGTTTGTAAAAGGTGGTTCCGGTGGTACGCCACGCTCAACGAACAAAGATTATTATAAAGGGGAAATTCCATTTTTGGGGATATCTGATATCTCAAATTCTAATGGATATATTTATTATACACAAAAACACATTAGTGAAGAGGGGCTAAATAATTCTTCTGCCTGGATTGTTCCAAAAGGGGCAATTACTCTGGCGATGTATGCATCTGTTGGCAAGGTTGCCATTCTAAATGTTGATGTTGCAACGTCTCAAGCTTTTTATAATATGGTTTTTAATGACAAAACTATTAGAGACTTTATTTATCAAAGATTAGTAAAAGCCAATATTAATGAAGAGTGGAGAGAATTAATATCTACTGGGACACAATCGAATCTAAACGCTGAAAAAGTGAAGAACTTCCAAATACAATTACCAAAAAACAAAGGTGAACAGAGCAAAATAGGTAAAATCTTCAATCAACTAGACAACATTATCACCCTTAATCAGCGTAAGTATGACAAGTTGGTAATCATGAAAAAATCAATGCTCGAAAAAATGTTTCCGAAAGATGGAGCCAATTTTCCCGAAATTCGCTTTGCAGGATTTACTGATCCTTGGGAACAGCGGAAGTATGGCGAGGTTATAGATTTATTGTCGGGGCAAGACTTTGCGCCTTCAGAATATAACGATACGGGTAACGGTATACCCTATATGACAGGAGCTAGTTGTATAGTTGGGAAAGAGACTATCGTTAACCGTTGGACAACAGTTCCTAGATGTTTAGCAGAAAAGGGTGACGTTTTGCTTGTCTGCAAGGGATCTGGTTATGGAGCAATCGCTGTAATGACACAAGATAAAGCACATATTGCTAGGCAATTTATGGCTTTGAAAAACCTACCTAATTTGGATAAGGTTTTCAATTTCTACCTATTGAATTCAGTAATAGAAAATATCAAAAAAGATGCCAGAGGCTTAATAGCTGGGATTGCTCGGGATGCTGTTATAAAACAAGAAATTTCTATTCCATTATTAGCAGAACAACAGAAGATTGGTAGCTTCTTCAATCAACTAGACAACCTAATCACCCTTCATCGGCGTGAGCTAAATCTGATTAAAAATTTGAAAAAATCACTACTTCAACAAATGTTTATATAAGAAAAGGAGATGACACAAATGAGTAATGCAGCAGATATTACATCAAAGTTATGGGGAATGGCTAACAAATTGCGTGGGACAATGGATGCAAGTGAGTACAAGAACTATATTTTGCCGTTTATGTTCTATCGATACTTATCAGAAAATCAAGATGAATACTTAAAAATCAATGGTTTGGAAGAGTTCTACGAAGTGACAGATGAAACTGAAAAAGAAGATTATCTTGAGGAAATTAGTAAAGGTATCGGATATGCGATTGATCCTGCCTACACTTGGGACAAAATCGTATCAAAAATTGAAAATCATAAAATCAAAGCTAGTGACTTCCAAGATATGTTTGACTCATTCAATACAAATGCAAAACGTAACGCGATTGCCGAAGCGGATTTTGCTAATGTATTTTCAGATGTTAACCTTGGTGACACACGTCTAGGTTCAAGTACAAACGAACGTGCAAAGGCTTTGAATGATATCGTGTTGATAATTAACGAGTTCACTTTCAAAGACGATTCAGGGCACGACATTTTAGGTGACGTTTATGAATACTTGATTGGACAATTTGCTGCAAATGCTGGTAAAAAAGGAGGAGAATTTTATACACCTCATGAAGTTAGTAAAATCCTAGCGAAAATTGTCACGAATGATGCAGATGGTACTGGCGATCAATTCCGTGTTTATGACCCTACAATGGGATCAGGTTCACTTCTTTTAACAGTCCAAAAAGAGTTACCAAATGGTAATGAAGAAGGAAGTGTTGAGTTTTACGGGCAAGAGTTGAATACGACGACTTATAACTTAGCTCGCATGAACTTGATGATGCATGGGGTAAATTATCGCAATATGGAGTTGAAACGTGCAGACACACTGGATGCTGACTGGCCATTTGCCGAAAAAGATGGAACACAAATTCCTTTGAAGTTCGACGCCGTCGTATCAAACCCACCATATTCTCATAAATGGGATACAAAAGACGTTGATCGAGAAAAGGATACACGTTTCAAGGGTTACGGTGTAGCACCTGCATCTAAGGCAGATTATGCTTTTGTACTGCATGGACTTTACCATTTAGATAAAACTGGAACAATGGCTATCGTATTGCCGCACGGGGTACTATTTCGAGGTGCTTCTGAAGGTAAAATCCGCAAAAATATCATCGACAATAATCTATTAGATACTGTTATTGGATTGCCCGCTAACTTGTTTTATGGCACAAGCATCCCAACCTGTGTCTTGGTATTCAAAGGTCGTGAAGCTCGTAAGAATAAAGATATTTTGTTTATCGATGCTTCAAATGAGTTTGTAAAAGGAAAGAACCAAAACAAACTCTCTCCTGAAAACATCGACAAAATTATTGAAACATACAGTAACCGTAAAGACGTTGAAAAATATGCTCATGTGGCATCTTTGGATGAAATCAAAGAAAATGATTACAATTTAAACATTCCACGTTATGTCGATACGTTTGAAGAAGAAGAAGTAATTCCACTTTCACAAGTGGCTCAAGAGTTGGCAGAAGTTAAAGCAGAAATTGCGAGTTCATATGATAATTTGTTTGGGTTAATGAATGAGCTGGAAGGGACAACAGATGAAGCCAAAGAAGAACTGAGTAAATTTATCCGTCTTTTAGGTAAATAATAGTCTTAAAAAAGAGCAAAGGATTTAGTTCGTGGCTCTTTTTGGCTTGAAAATTTCTTTATTTCCGTATTAATCAAGTTCGAAATGGATGGTTCAATCGGTTAATAAAAAAAGACCAAAAACGTGATATCAAACGTTTTTGGTCTTTTTGTTTTTGAAAAAATCAATTCACATCCCGCTAGGCGAATAAAACTCATCAAAGGCTTTAGACAAATCGTCAGCTGCAGATGTCAAAATCGTTTCTTGACCTAAAATGGCAGTTCCTTGTGCTCGGACAATATGAAATTGTTGAAAGCCCATCAAGTTTTGGAATATTTCTTTTAGGTAGTAATGTGAAAATTCCAGAGGTGTGTATCGATCGTTATTTGTGAAAATCGAGCCGCTTGCTTGAAGCAAAAGTACACGATAATCGTCAGTCATCAGACCAACTGAACCATCTTCTGTATATTTGAACGTTTCTCTAGCAATAAAGATATTATCTATATAATCTTTCATTCGTGAAGTCACATTGAAATTATGAACAGGTGACACAATCACAATTCGATGATGTGCTTTGAATTGAGCCAATAAAGCTGATGAAGCAGCAGCGATTTTTTCTTCCGTAGCTGTTAATGTTTGTTCGGATGCTTGCTTATCCCAAATACGTAGCAGCTGTTCTTTTTCGATACGAGGAATTTCAGTTTCATGTAAATGTAAAATTGTAGGTTCATCATGAGGGAATCTTTCTTTAAACTGTTCTAAAAATAGTGTTTGCAGTTTGTTTGAATAACTTTCTCGATGAGTGAAATCAGGGTGCGCGTTAATGATTAATGTTTGCATATACATGCTCCTTTTCTTTTGATAAACTGAGTATAAAATATAAGGGTGACAAAACATGTCACCTTTTTCAGAAGGAAAATCAAATGAAAAAATCAGAACGATTAAACCAAGAACTTATTTTTTTAAGTGATAAATACTCTTTTCAGTTAAAGGATTTAGAATCCGAATTTGGCATATCTAAACGTACGGCTCTGAGAGATATGGAAGAGCTAGAGTCAATGGGCTTAGCCTTTTACGTTGAAAATGGCAGACATGGAGGATATCGACTGGTGAAACAATCTCCAATGGTCCCTATTTATTTCAATATCGATGAAGTTCAAGCTATTTTTTTCGCGCTTAAAGCTTTAGACTTGGTGTCAGCAACACCATTTAAAAAATCCTACTCACAAATTCGGCAAAAGCTGTTTGCCACAATGTCTGATGAGAGAAAACAAATGATCACGGAGACTTTGGATGTGATTCATTACTATAATGTCGCACCAGTCAGTGAACAAAATCAATTGGAATTGATTTTACAGGCGATGATGGAAGATCAAATCGTGAAGATGACTTATACTCAAAATGAAAATAAAAGGATCAGGCTGCAATTTCTTGAGTTGTTTTATCGAAATGGGATTTGGTTCACGAAAGCATATGATGTTCGAAATAAAAAGTGGGGCATCTATAGATGTGACTTTATGAAGGACGTGATGATTGAAGAAGAAATCAGAGACACCTTTACGAAGGAAGAATTAAAAGAACTGCAGCTCGAGTACGAAAAAACTTATCATGATATCTCATTTAAATGTCGATTAACGGAACAAGGAAAAGAAAAGTTTTTGAAGAATCATTATCCGAATATGAGATTGGAGATCGTTGATGATACTCCTTATATTATGGGTGGGTACAACCAAGAAGAATTATCGTATATGACCCACTATTTGATCTCATTTGGGAAACATGTGAAAATTGAATACCCTGATGAATTAAAAGAAAGTTATCTGAATCAATTGCAAGAAATGGTCGACCAGTATTGAACCATAAAAGACTTCAGAAAAGGCGAACCACTACAGTTCGCCTTTTTCTTATCTGTTTTTATCACGGTGAGTTACTTCGCCGCAGTGAATGTATTGGTTTTCGGTTTATCATGTACCTTTCCATACGTCAGCTGACGCCAAATAAATTCCATCGGTCCGTACTTAAACCGTTTTAACCATAACGTACTGAAAAGCACAAGGAAGACATACACGCCAATAGCTATGAAAAACGTACCAGCCGGCTGAAGATGATCGACAAGCCCCGCTCCATACTTTAGAAATAGCATGGTTCCAATGATCGAGTGAAGCAAATAACAGGTTAGGGACATCCGTCCGACTTTGGTAAAGACCATTAAAGCACCTCGCAGCTGAGGAACGTGTAGAAATAGCATCGCAAGTGTACTCATATAAAACATACTGCCAGTTAATCCCCCGTTTTGTTCCAGGGCAGTGGCAATGTTCACCCAGAGTGCATTTTCAAAAGGATTGACCGCCGTAATGATCGTACTGCCTTGGGTGATGAGAAAAGCGATTGTACAAATGATCCAAATGCGATTCCAAATTGCTTTTTTCGCCTCCATGTTTTTGAAAAACTCCATTTTCACAAAATACACACCAAGTAAAAACATGAAGAACATAGAATAGACAGTGAAAAATGAACTGGAAGCCATCGTCACCATATCAGCCCACCTGTCTCCGATGGATGCTAAATAATTCAGACTGTTGTGGCTGTTCAGCTCGAAATCAGCAAAATCGGGCTTGCCTGATGATCCTGTACTGATGGAATTGAGCAGCATCGTGAAAAAGGGTGTGAGCAATTGAATCACAAAGAGTGTGATCAGCCAGTTTCGGATGGTTTTGGCTGTGCGTTTGTAAAAGAAAAGCAATAAAAAGCCAGTGACTGCATAATAGGCCAAAATATCACCAATCCAAACAAAAGTTAAATGCAGAAGGCCAAACCCTAAGAGAATGGTTAACCTGCGGGCAAACAGCTTGTTCGGACTGTCCACCTTTTGGGCAGCGCGATCCATAAAAATCATAAAACCAACCCCGAATAGGAAGGAGAACAACGTAATGAATTTCCCTGAGGCAAACCAATTCACCAAGTTGTGAAAGACATCATTTGATTCCATATCGAACCCCTTCGCCGAATCCACGATTAAAAAGTAATTGACCAGAATAATTCCCATTAAGGCGAATCCTCTTACGATGTCTAAGAAATGAACTCGATCCTTCAAATTCATCGCGTGTGCTACTTTGTTTGCATTCATATCCATGCTCCTTTTCTTGTTATGATAAATGTCATTCGGATCAACACATCGATCCTTACAATGAATCAATATACGACCCAATTCTTAACAATTTATGAAGATCCAATTTTTTGAAAATGAATGTGACAAATTGATGGCAGATGGTCATATTCATAAACTGTTAAGATTTATGCTGTATCTTTTCACATAGCTAGATGATATATAGTAAAGACATAAAAGAAAGTACATCACGTATCATGAGGTGAGAGAGACATGACGCATCGAATATTAATCGTAGAAGATGATCAAGATATTGGAGACCTTTTGCAGGAATCCCTTACACGTGCTGGATATGAGGTGCTGAGAGCGATGAATGGCGAGCAAGCATTGAAGCTTGTGAACGATTCGCTCGATTTGGTGATTTTGGATGTGATGATGCCAGGCATTTCAGGCATCGAAACGTGCCAGCAGATGAGAGCCTCCTCTAACGTTCCGATTCTATTTCTGACAGCCAAATCAAGTACATTCGATAAAACCGAAGGCTTACTCGCCGGCGGGGATGATTATATGACAAAACCTTTTTCACAAGAGGAGCTTCATGCTAGAGTGATTGCACAATTACGCAGGTACACCGTCTATCAGGAAAAGAAGGAACAAGAAGAAACTTTTCTTGTTGGGGGCAAGCTGAGGGTGAGCGAAGAATTTAATGAAGTGTGGAAAGGAAATCAACAAATCAAGCTGTCTGATTTAGAATATCGTGTGCTCAAGCTGCTGATGAGCAGGCGAAACAAAATCTTTTCAGCCCAAAATATTTATGAGAGCGTGTGGGGACAGCCTTATTTCTATTGTTCTAACAATACGGTGATGGTGCATATTCGAAAGCTGCGTGCCAAAATTGAAGATGATCCAGCTCGCCCTGTATATATTAAAACGGAATGGGGAAGAGGATACCGATTTGGCACATCGTAAATATACGCTAGCTAAAAAGCTGGCATTGCTGATTTTGGCGGCTGCCATTGTGAGCGGTCTTGTTTTTATGACGCTGCAAAAGATCACCAATGAGCTCATTGACGGATACTTGAGTTCGGACGAGTATTACGAGGAGGAGTCAGCTAAATATATTCAAAAATTCAGTCGTTATGTTTCTGAGAATAAGCTGTCTTCAACAGATCGACAAGCGTTTGGTGAGTGGGTGAAAAAAGAGAATTACATTAATTTGACCATCTTCAAGGATGAAGTGCTACAATATGACTCCATCTATTCGGCTGCGGATGAATCGGCGTATGGAAAAGAAAAGGTGACCCAGTACGCCGAGCATCATTCGTTTCCGGTTCAGTTTAGCGACGGTGAAGGCCGCGTCATGGTGGATGGTTTCTATTCATCTCGTTACCACGATCTTGCCTTTACACTTGAGCTGCTCGGAGCGACACTTATTTTTCTCCTTATTGTTCTTCTCGGTATTCGCAAAAGTTTACGCTACCTGCAAACGATTCACCAAGACATTCATATTCTTGAAGGCGGCGAGCTGGACTATGAGATGACGGTGAAAGGTCATGACGAATTAGCGATGATTGCCAAAAGTATTGAGGATCTTCGTAAAGCTTTTCTGGACAAGCTTCAAGCCATCGACGAGCTGCAAGAAGAGAGCCGCAGCTTGGTTACTGAAATGTCACACGATATGAGGACACCGCTGACGTCGCTCATGATGAACCTGGAGTTTGCGAAAAAAGAGGAGGCTGGAGCGGACCCCCGTAAAGATCAATATATAGCAAGTGCTTATGAAAAAGCACTGCAATTGAAAAATCTGTCTGATAATCTGTTTGCCTATTGTCTACTTGATAAAGAACATGAACCTGAGCTTGAGACCGTTGCAGTCAAAGAGGTCATTTACGATCTCTTATCAGATCAGGTGGCGATCTTGCATCAAGAGAAATTCAAAGTACACCTGTTAGGAGAGCTGCCCGACAGCTATATCAACGTGAATGTCGAGGAGCTTGGCCGAGTGTTTGATAATTTGATGTCCAACTTACTTAAATACGCCGATCCCAAAAAAGACATCAATCTCACGTTTTTATCCGATCAAGAAATCTTTGAGATTCACGTCAGCAATGCGATAAAAGAGACAGATGACACGCAGGAAAGCACTGGACTTGGTGAACGAAGCATAAAACGAATGATGTCCCGCATGCACGGGCAGTTTGAAAGGATGGAAAAGAACGATATTTACTACATCGTGCTGCGATTCTGGCACATCAAAATATAGACCACAAATGAATAATATGGAATGGAGAGACTACCCAATGAAACGATTCAACAACTTCCAAAAGGTACCCGATCTCTTGCAAGGCCTTCTGAATATCTGTCTGTTCTTTCTAGCCATTGCTTTAAGCGTCCTCTTAATTAGTGAAACTTGGTATATTGTCCAATTCGTCTACAAGACTTTGTTTAACAAAGGAGAAAGCTATTATGGGATGCTTGGAGAACTGCTGATCTTCTTTATGTATTTTGAGTTTATAGCCTTAATTATTAAATACTTTAAATCAAACTTTCATTTTCCGCTTCGCTATTTTATTTATATTGGTATCACAGCTGTCATCCGATTGATTATCATCGATCATGAAGAGGCTGTATCGACGTTCTGGTGGGCGCTGGCCATTCTTGCGATGACTTGTGCACTCTTTATCGCCAATAAACGACATACCGCGCAGGAGCATGAAGAAGTGAAGTGAGGGAAGAAGACGAACGATGACCGTTCGTCTTTTTTTCATGTATTGGTATTGAGGAGGTGAACATTCCATCTTTAAAGTAGTACATTAAGATGTTGTAGTGATGAGTGATCGCAAGAAGAAACAGGGATATTCAAAAGTGGTTTACCTGATGGACGGATTCTTATGGTATGCTTTAGAAGCCTTTTCTTTCCATTCATATTCATCATTCTATGAACATGGTTCGATCAGGTTGTTTTTTTACGAAATATTCTAGTTGAACAACTGCTCGTTCTGACGAGAATTGTGCCCATTTCCAAAGCACCGAACCGTCAGTATATGAGTACGATTCTTATTTTCACTGAAAGTAAATTATTCTTATTTCGAAATATCACTCACTAGGATATAGGAATGAAGATGACTAGCGCGGCTGGCCATTCTCGTTTCTGTTTGAAGGAGCGGAGAAATTGACAGACATCAAGAACGAACCATTCTCATTGACAAGTATGCAGCAGGCAGCCCCTGTCCATATTCCAGAAAGACAATTCATTTCATCACACGACGGCACAAGCCTTGCGTATTATCCATTTTTATCAGAAGAGAAGACGCAGGCCAATGTGATCTTGATTCATGGCGGTGGTGCTCATAGTTTGGCTGGTTACGAGCATATCGCCTATACGCTTCAGCATAATTTTCAAGTGAATACGTTTTTAATCGATTTAAGAGGTCACGGCCATTCTGATGGAAAAAAGGGTGATACACCTAGTATCACAGATGTGTGGCAAGATATTTCGCAGTTTGTGGATGCGGTCAAACAGCAGCATAAGGGAGCTGTTTATCTTTGCGGGCATTCATCTGGAGCAGGATTACTGCTAAACTACATATCTTGGCCGAAAAAAAGAGAAGTTGATGGCTACTTTTTTATTGCACCTGAATTTGGCTATCAATCAGACACTGCAAGACCTGATCAAATTCCTTTTGCGACCGTTCAAGTATGGAAATTCGTTTTGTCTGCCATGACAAAAGGGTTGCTGATGAGTCATTCTGAAGCCGTGCGTTTTCATTATCCAGCATGGGCAGTCGAGCAGGATCCGCTTCTATTGACAGCCATCACCGTCAATCTATCACTTGCTTTAACCCCGTCTGCACCTAAAAAACAATTTGCGATGATGGATCGGCCCTATGCGATGTTAGTAGGCAGCGAGGATGAGCTGTATGATATAGAAAAATTTCCTGCCTATCATGAGCTACCACATGAAGAGATCAAACAACAATCAGTCTATGAAGTGCTGGATGGACATACCCATTTGTCGGTGTTACTAGAAGCAGGAAAACATATTGGAAAGACCATCCAAATGTGGAATCGTTCTATTTAGTATGAACAACTAGTCAACACTCTCCCTTTTTCTTAAAAATTTACATTGACACCATCCTTTTCTATGATAAAATCATAGTGTGATAATGAGAATCGTTATCAAACGATATGACTACATATAGAATGGATAGGTGAGGTACATGTTCAAAAAATCTTTTTGGTCGCTAATAGTTGTGCTCTCCATCGTTTTACTTGCAGCTTGCGGCAGCAATAACAGTGAAGGCAAGTCAGCTAGTAAAGAAAAAACAAGAACCGTTGAAAGCGCTATCGGTTCAACTGAAATAAAAGGATCGCCTAAACGTGTGGTGACGCTGTACCAAGGAGCAACAGATGCAGCAGTCGCTATGGGCATTAAACCAGTGGGTGTTGTTGAATCATGGCTTGAAGCACCTACGTATAAATATTTAAGAGATGACTTAAAAGATGTCAAAATTGTTGGGCAGGAAACTCAGCCAAACTTAGAGGAAATTGAAAAGCTTAACCCAGATTTAATCATTGCATCAAAAATCCGCCACGAGCAAATTTTTGATCAGCTGAAAGAAATCGCTCCAACTGTAGCAACAGAAACAGTATTCACTTTTAAAGATACAGTGAAATTAATGGGTGAAGCGTTAAATCAGCAAGACAAATCAAAAGAATTGCTAACGAAGTGGGATGATCGTGTCGCTGATTTCAAAGAAAAAGCGAAAAAAGACATCAAAAACTGGCCAATGAGTGTGTCTGTGGTGAACTTCCGGGCAGATCATGCTAGAATCTATCAAACTGGATTCGCAGGGTCCATTTTAACAGAGCTAGGCTTTGAAGGACCTAAGAATGTCAAAGATAAAAAGCAAGACATCATTACACTGACAGACAAAGAGAGCATTCCGCAAATGGATGCAGATGTGATCTATTACTTCATGGATGATCAGGATAAAGCGGTTGAAAAAGCATATAAAGAGTGGACGAGTCATCCTTTATGGAAGCAGCTTGACGCAGTGAAAGCGAAACAAGTGCATAAAGTCGATGAAATCACTTGGAACATGGCAGGCGGTATCACTGCTGCAAACATGATGCTTGATGATATTTATGATCGTCTCGGAATTGATAAATAAGGATAGCAGAGGAGAAAATGTGAAAAACCATTTTCTCCTTTTTCCATAACAGATTGAAAGCGGGAATCAGATGAGAAGTTTATTAAAAAAGGATTCGAGCAAGGCGCTGCTTTTTGCTGGATTCGTTGTATTGATGTTGGTCTTTTTTATGCTGAGCATATCTCTTGGGCAAACCTCGATTTCCCTCAAAGCCACCATCCATGCGTTTCTTCATTTTGATGAATCGGATCCAAACAGTGTCATTGTCATGACATCCAGATTATCAAGAGCTTTAATTGCAGCGGTTGTTGGATCAAGTCTAGCCATTTCAGGTGCACTGATGCAGGCATTAACGAGAAATCCGCTTGCGGCGCCAGATTTGTTAGGCATTAATGCAGGTGGACTATTTTTTATCGTCATTTCGATTGTTTTCTTTTCAACAGAGTCATTAACAGGCTATATGTGGACAGCCTTTTTAGGTGCTGCGATTGCAGGGATGCTCGTTTTTCTCTTGGGCTCCATTGGAAGAGATGGATTGACACCGGTCAAAATTGTCCTTGCAGGTGCGGCGATATCTGCACTGTTTGCGTCCTTTACACAAGGTCTTTTAATCGTGAATGAACAGTCGATTCAAAGCATCCTGTTCTGGATGGCGGGTTCAGTGTCTGGAAGAAGCATTGATATGCTGCTGCCTGTTTTGCCTTATATTTTAGGTGCAACAGTTGTGGCGCTGCTTCTTGGACGCTCCATCAATGTCCTTTTGTCAGGAGATGATATTGCAAAGGGACTTGGCCAGCGTACGCTGGTGCTGAAAATCACGATGGGAGTTCTCGTCGTCTTTTTAGCGGGTGGTTCCGTTGCTGTCGCAGGATCGATTGGGTTTGTTGGTTTTCTAGTGCCGCATATTGTGAAAAAGCTTGTCGGACCTGACCACCGCTGGGTACTTCCGTATTGTGCAGTAGTGGGGGCGTCTCTTTTACTTGTCGCAGACCTTGCGGCTCGTTTTCTGATCATGCCGCAGGAAGTACCGATTGGTGTCATGACGGCGGTAGCAGGAGCGCCTCTATTTGTTTATCTCGTGCGCAAGGGGTTGAAGACAGGTGGCTAAAACATATACAGTGCGTTCAAAGGGCGGGCGCATTTCATTTCAATTTTCAAAGCGGACGTTTTTGATTTTACTTTTATTGACGGCCGTTGCTTTTGGATTATTTATTCTCAGTCTCTGTATGGGCAGCCGGTTTATTCAGCCGATGGATGTGCTGCTTCATTTAATCGGTCAGGGAGAGGGAAACACCTTTGTGCTCAATACACTGAGAATTCCAAGAACATTGCTGGCTGTCTTAGTGGGGGCCGCGCTTGCGGTATCAGGACTTATTTTGCAAGGGTTAATCCGCAATCCGCTTGCATCGCCTGACATCATTGGGATTACGAGTGGTGCTTCGTTCGGTGCGATTATGTTTATTGTCTTTTGGATGGGCACTGTGCCTATTGCGTATCAATCCTTATGGGCGATTGCAGGGGCTTTTGCTGTTTCGTGTCTGATTTATTTGCTTTCATGGAAAAAAGGGGTGAAGCCGATCACACTTGTCCTAATGGGCATCGGGATTTCTGCCATTATGAAGGCGTGTGTGACGTTTACTCTTGTTCTTAGTGATACGATGACGACGACAAAGTCATATATTTGGCTGACGGGCAGTTTATATGGTTCTACGATGAAGGACGTCATGTCGATGCTTCCTTGGGTCATGATCATTTTACCAATTGTCATGGTGTTAGCAAGAACGATGAATGTGAAGGAGCTTGGAGATGATCTCGCAACAGGTCTCGGGGTAAAAGTGCAGGCAAAACGGTTATTCTTTCTGCTGATGAGTGTGACATTGGCGGGGATTGCTGTTGCCTTTGCAGGCGGCATTGAATTTGTTGGACTGATGGCGCCGCATGTCGCACGGATGATCATCGGCCGCTCCTTCATTGCGCTGGTGCCGGCATCTGCGCTTGTTGGGAGTATTCTCGTGATGCTGGCAGATTTAGTAGCTAGAACGGCTTTTCTACCGTTAGATGTACCAGCAGGTGTATTCACGGCTGCAATTGGTGCACCGTTCTTTATTTATTTGTTATACCAGCAGCGAAATCGATAAACGAAAGATGGAGGTTTTGATATGAGGCCAGAGTGGGTTGAGAGAGAATTACTTGATTTCGGGGTACACATCACAAATGGACCAATGACATCTGACCGCACACTTGCTGCGCTTTTTTCAGAAGCATCTGTCCTGCGTTTATTAGAGGCTGAAAAGGAAGCCATGCATGCACCGAATGTGGCGGTAGCAGCGTCGATGTTTTCAAAGCGTTATGCCTACTTAGCCGTCAGTTCCTCTTTGTACATGATGACGCTGTATGACGGTGTCTATCAGTTTTCACCGGAGGCATGTGCCTTTAGAGAGGATCGGAAAATTGAAATTGATGAGTCTTTGTGTTCGTTTGTTCCACTAGAAGGAGATCGGCATGAATGGAGAGAGCAGGCTGTGCATGCGCTGTTTACGGAGTGTGTTACCCCTCTTTTAGACGTGCTGAAGCGCACTTCAAGACTTCCGTATACCATTTTGTGGGAGAATATAGCGGTTCGTATCAATTCTCTTTATCGCAGCATGATGCGGGAAGCCGAAGAGCCTGCGGTGAAGCAGCGCGTGCGGGAGGATTATCTGTATCTGAAGCAAGCGGCTGGTGATGTATTCGGAGCAAAACAAAATCCATTTCATCACAGCTTAAACTTAGATGACAGTTTACTAGAAACATCCGACCGAAAGACCTGCTGTATGTATTATAAGCTCGAGAAAAAATCGGAGAGTCTCGATTATTGTCTTGTCTGTCCGCTTGAAAAAAAGAAAGGCACTGCTTGCTCATAGCAGTGCCCTTCTTTTTTATTCCCAAATCGCGCCTGCCCATTCTGGGTGATCGATAAAGGGATTGCGGTTGTTCTGATACGTTTCATAAATGATCTCGTTGCGGTTCCGTTCGATTTGATCGACTGGATCTTGTTTGTGCCACTTGAGAAGTACGGACATTTTGCCATGGAGAGGGGCGCTTCCATTATTCACTTTGTCGTTTAATTCTAAATCTGGAAAGCGGTCATCGCCCTCGTACCGCACTGCCATATAAAAGAGCATTCTTGCCACATCCCCTTTCACCCGGCTATGAGGTTCGAATGAGTCGCTGTCGTAGAAATTACCCGGTGCCCCCTTGTATTCATTTCCGCCCAGATCAAAATCTAAATTTCCACGTGTGCTATTCGTTTGCACGTCTGTTGCCCGCAGATGATGGAGATCTGTACCGGGGCCCTGGCTTGTCCCAAAGTTGCCGTGTGACTTAGCCCAGACATGCTCCCGGTTCCACTGGCCAACATTTCCGCCATTCGCTTGCTTTGAGCGAGAGACACCGCTATAGAGCAAGAGCACATTGCTTGGATTCTTTGGATCTTCATCTGTTTTCTTTAAGGCATCCCAAACTTGGCTGTAGGATAGCTGCTTATGATCATCAATAATATCGTGTAAAGCTTTCTTTAGAGCGGGTCCTGATTTGCCATTAGCAGATTGATAATAGGAATCGATTTGACTTGTAGCGGCTGTTTTCGCTTGTTGTGCAGATGTTTCGTTTTGAAGCTGTAACGGGGAAAATGTGATGGTTTGGCTCGGTTTATTCAGAGTAAAGCTTTGAGCTTTCGCAGCTGGAGGCAGCGGGGCGGCTAACGTGCCGAATATCATGATTCCGGCAGCCACAGTTCCAAATAAGGTTCTCTTCATTCGATTTCCTCCTTAATAGGGAATGTATTCTCTTTATTTCTATCATATTGTCAGAAAGAAATAAATGGATTTATCGTAAATGTTATGTAATGAATTCGTAGGAAATGAGATTGCTATTTTAACAGCATTGCTGTATAAGTGGGCATATAGGACGACAGCGAGGGAGAGGATGGATAACGTGAAAGAACTGCAAATACCTTCAAGAACGATTATGACACCAGGACCTGTTGAAGTAGACCCGAGAGTGCTCCGTGTGATGAGTACCCCAATTCTCGGTCAATTTGATCCAGCATTTACACATATCATGAATGAAACGATGACCTTATTGCGGTCGCTTTTCCAAACAGAAAATGAATGGGCTTTTCCGATTGACGGCACGTCTCGTTCAGGGCTTGAAGCTGTGCTTGCCAGTGTCATTGAGCCGGGTGATTCAATGCTTGTGCCTGTCTTTGGCCGCTTCGGTCATCTGCTCATTGAAATAGGACAGCGCTATGGTGCTGAGGTACATACAATGGAATGTGGATGGGGAACGGTTTTTGATCCTAGCGATATCATTCAGGAAATGAAGCAGGTCAAGCCTAGAATCGTTGCGATGGTCCATGGTGAAACATCCACGGGGCGGTTGCAGCCGCTTGAGCAAATTGGTGAAGCGTGCCGAGAACTCGATGCACTGTTCATTGTAGACGCTGTAGCAACCATTGGCGGGGCCCAGGTGAAAGTGGACGAATGGAAGATTGATGCGGCGATTGGCGGTACGCAGAAGTGCTTGTCTGTTCCATCAGGCATGTCACCTATCACGTATAATGACCGGGTGGCAGCTGTCGTTGAATCGAGAAAGAAAGTGGAAAAGGGAATTGCGACACAGGATGAATTGCAGGAGCAAATGGATATTTCTCCAATTAAAAGCAATTACTTTGATCTCAGCCAGCTCCAGGATTATTGGAGCCCTAGACGATTAAATCATCATACAGAAGCGACAACGATGCTCTATGCACTTCGTGAAGGGGTTCGTGTTGTGCTGGAAGAAGGACTGTCTGAGCGTTTTCAAAGGCACGCATATCACGAGAAAGCCTTGATGAAAGGTCTTGAAGCGATGGGACTTGAATTGTTCGGTGATCCACATTGTAAAATGCCAGTTGTGACATGTATTGAGATTCCAAGTGGTATTGATGGAGAAGCGGTACGTGCCGATCTGCTTAAGCATTTTGGCATTGAAATCGCAAGCTCCTTTGGACCGCTAGCCGGACGTATATGGAGAATTGGCACAATGGGCTATAGCTGCAGAAAAGAAAACGTGCTGTTTGTGTTAGCAGGGCTGGAAGCGATTCTAATCAAACACGGTGCATCCATCCATTGCGGAGCAGGGCTTCAGGCGGCTCTTTCTATCTATGAACAAGGTGAATAAAGTCATACGGATACTCGCTATTTGCGGGTATTTTTTAATTGGAAAATAAAACTAATTTTTGAAAAACTAGACTTATAGACAGTGATATCGCTATACTGAAGAAGTTCTGAGTTTTTGACATCATTTTCATTTATTTTGGAGAAAGAGGTTTTTTGATATGAAGAAAATGGGCAGATTATACATTTTGATGCTCAATATTTTTATTGCCATGCTTGGCTTTGGCCTCATTGTCCCTGTCATGCCAAGTTATATTGAAGCCTTTGGCGCAACAGGAAAAACACTCGGTTTTCTTGTCGCTGCAACAGGTCTTACACAATTTGCTTTATCGCCGGTTGCAGGCGCACTGACCGATCGATTTGGACGTAGAAAATTGATCATTGCCGGGATTGCCGGCTTTACCATTGCCCAGTTTATTTTTGCATTTGCTGATCAGCTGTGGATGCTGTTTGTATCACGTTTTTTAGGCGGTGCGGCCGGAGCTTTACTCATGCCAGCCATGTTTGCATACATTGCTGATATCACAAGTGAGAAGGACCGAGGGAAAGGAATGGGGCTATTTAGTGCAGCAATGACGTTAGGCTTTGTTATTGGACCAGGCGTAGGCGGCTATTTGGTCGAGTATGGGATCGCTTTTCCTTTTCTCATCGCAGGTTCCTTTGCAGCTCTTTCTACCCTATTATCCATCCTGTTTTTACCTGAAACTTTAACAAAGGAAAAGCAGGAAGAAGCGCGGTTAAACAAAGACATTCATTTCAACCCTTTTGTGCAAATGATGCAAGCTTTAAAGACATCCTACGGTTTTTTGTTTATATTGGCGTTTGTCCTCAATTTTGGCATTATTCACTTTGAATCGATTTTCGGCTTATATGTAGACCAAAAACATGGATTTACACCGAAGGATATTGCGTTTGTGATTACGGTTGCGGGTCTTGCTGGCGTGCTTGTCCAAGGTGCGTTGGTGAATGCCTGTGTGAAACGATTTGGTGAAATGCGCGTCGTGCGTTATGCACTGCTAGGAGCGGCTTTGATGCTCATCGTCTGCCGTTTTGCGCCGTCCTTTTGGCTGATCTTTACAGGCTCTATTTTATTTTTGTCGGCTACTTCATTTGTTCGTCCAGCTCTCAATACATTGCTGTCCAAAATGGCAGGTAATCAGCAAGGAGTAGCGGGCGGTCTCAATACATCCTTTATGAGCCTTGCCAATATCGTCGGGCCGAGCCTTGCGGGCATACTATTTGATGTGAATATTGAGTTTCCTTTTATGCTCGGAACACTAGTGCTTTGCATAAGCTTCATTGCATCCATCGTGTGGGGGAAAAAAGTGCAGCATACTTCTGCAATTTCTTAAAATTTGTTTATAAAAAAACCGATCAGCACAGATTGATCGGTTTTATTATAATGGTCATCACCTTTTATATGTAACGACAGGTGATTTTTCTTTATGAAGCGCACGAATCATGGCATCATCTACATGTAAATGCTCTTTCACTAATTGAGGAGGGGTTAAGGCCATCCACTGATTCAACGAAATATCTGCAAAGCGATTTTTGCCTCCTCGTGTATCACTTTTCTCCTCCAAACTATATGAAGCTTCGGCAGAAAACATTCAATCAGGATGGTGTGAGAGAAGCATCTGAATACGTAATGCTAAGCGCAGCCTTAATGTGGCTTCAGGGTCTTTTAAGCTGATCCGAAGCAGCTCCTCACACTTCTCCAATCGATAAATGACCGTGTTGCGATGAATAGACAAACGTTTCGCTGTTTCTGAAATGTGGCAATGCGTTTCTAAATAGACAGATAAGGTGTGGAGGAGGTTTTGACCAGCTTCATATAACGGGTGAAGGTGCATCTGGTGAAACGTGACTAAATCCTTTCTTGGAATAAGCTTCAATAAATCTGGCACATCCTTTGCCTGATAGAACTGAATATATTCCGCCTGCGACGAGAGATGTCCGGCTTGAAGAGCCTCTAATGCTTCACTGTAGCCCTCAGACAGATGGGTGATGCGACAACTAGTCAAGCTCACGCCAAAGGAAATGGTGTGATTCGCTTGTATGCTAACGAGCATCTGCAACTGTTTCAAAAAAGAGAGGAGTCTGCCACTCATCTCTGACCAACTTCCTGTCTCTTCCATTAATACAATGCCCATATCACCTTTGACAAACAGAAAGGAAGGAAAAGGAGAGCTTGGAAGTGCGCTGTCAAGTAGATCAACGACTTGATCTAACATCAGTTGCTGGTTCAAAAAATGAGTGGTTTCATGACAATGATCAAGCTGACAGATCATACATAGATAGCTGTTTTCTACGTTTAATCCAAACGTCTTCGCAATGTATGCAGCGTCTTGCTGAGAATACGATGCACCCTCTATCCATCTGCGAAACCCTTCATTTCTGGCACGCTTGGCCGTTTGCTGGGCAGTATATTGTCTCATTCGCGCAATTGAGATTTCGTTTACTGCTTGTGCAATGAAGACTTGCAGTGTTTCATCCAGCGGAGGAATGAAGGAAGGGATGACCACATACTCACATGTTTGTTCGGTTAGATCAATCGGAAAGACGGAAAAGGTTTGCTTCGCATATATCATCGAAAAATAATGGGGTGTCCTTCTTTGGAAAAAGGGGAGAATGCGAATCCAATCTGGGCTCGTGATCATGGTGTGCGAGTTGCAGAGAATACGTCCATGCTGGTTACACAAATAGACAGGCTTGAGAATCCTTTCGGCGATTTTTTGCAATGCTTCAAACTGGTTATCGTCTATGTTCATATCCACTAAGTCTCCTTTATTGAGAACTAAAGCTCTTGGTGAAGATGAATAAATAAATGGACAATCACTGGTAACTTCTCTGATATGCAATTTATGTTATCAGCTCAAATCATTTTAGATAGAAAGTTGTCAACTAATATCACAAACAAACAGAGCGTCAGGACAAAATCACGTACCGTCAGTCATCTTCATTCAGAATTACGGGCAAATATGATATGTTGTAGACAGAAGAATTTCTTTCAGAAATATGGGTATCACAAGAGAAAAAGGCTTTCATGTGAGGAAGCCGTCTATACATGAGAGTGGCAAGAGGTGAGAAACATGATTTATATCGGATTAACTGGCTGGGGAGACCATGACAGTCTTTATCCGCCGAAAATCGGCAGCGCTCAAAAGCTGTTTCACTATTCATCAACGTTTCCCATTGTGGAGCTGGATGCCAGCTTTTATGCGGTTCAGCCTGAGCGTAATCATGAAAAGTGGATCAAGGATACGCCAGATACCTTTCAATTTGTCGTGAAAGCATATCAAGGAATGACCGGGCATCAGAGGGGCGAAATTCCGTTTGCTTCGAAGGAAGAGATGTTTGACGCATTTATTCTTTCATTGACTCCGCTCATTCGTGAAGGGAAACTAGCCATGGTTCTGTTTCAATTTCCACCATGGTTTGATTGCAAAAAAGAGCACGTCCACTATTTAAGATGGTGTAAAGAGAAGATGGGTGACATTCCATGTGCCCTCGAATTCCGTAACCGCACATGGTTCTCAGATGAATTTTATGAGCAGACCTTGTCCTTTATGGAAAAAGAAGGATGGATTCATTCTGTTTGTGATGAGCCGCAAGTTGGAGAAGGCTCCATTCCGCCAGTCATACAAGCTACGCACCGTGATAAAACATTGGTCCGTTTTCACGGAAGAAATAAACAGGGCTGGCTTCACCCAGCAGACCATGAGAATTGGCGTGAAGTGCGATACTTATATTTATATAATGAAGCTGAATTAAAAGAGTGGAAAAAGAATCTCGACATTCTGCATCAGCAATCAAAAGATGTCTATGTCGTGTTTAATAATAACTCCGGCGGAGATGCAGCGGCGAATGGCCAGCAGATGATTGATTTGCTGGATATTACGTATTCAAGCCTTTCTCCGAAGCAGTTAGATTTATTTAGTTAATTGAGAGCTGCGGCTTTCAACCTGAATGACGGTTCAGTGACAACTTGAGGGAGAGATCAACATGCTGCAGAAGCTATGGTTATATCATACAAACGACTTGCACAGCCACTTTGAGAACTGGCCAAAAATCGCAGCTTATATTGAAGAAAAGCGTCAAGTTCACGATCAGATGCTCTTGTTTGATATTGGCGACCATATGGACCGAGTGAACCTTGTGTCAGAAGCTGATTATGGAAAGGTAAACGTCAAGCTCCTCAATCAGCTTGGCTATAACGGGGTCACGATTGGGAATAATGAAGGCATTACGCTGCCTCATGATCAGCTGGATCAATTGTACGAGCATGCACAATTTCCAGTGGTCCTGTCTAATTTATTTGAGAAAGGCAAAAGGCCATCGTGGGCAAAGCCCTATCATATGATCCAAATGGAAAACGGACTGAAAATATGTCTCTTAGGCGTGACCATTGCGTATACACCCGTCTATGAAAAGCTGGGCTGGGACATTACAGATCCGTTTGACAGCATACGGGTCATGCTGCAGGAAGTGAAGGGACAGGCGGATGTCATTGTGCTCTTATCCCATCTTGGTATCATCCATGATCGGGAGGTCGCCCGTGATTTCCCTGACATCGACATCATCCTAGGCTCGCACACGCATCATTTGTTAGAACAGGGTGAAATGAACAATGGGGTGCTGCTTGCATGCGCTGAAAAGTATGGGCATTATATTGGCTGTGTCGAGCTGACAATTGACATAGCGCGCAAAGAGCTGATCGAGAAAAAAGCAACGGTGCAGTCAGTGGATCAGCTGATCAGTGAATCAGATGAAGCCATCACTACCTTACAGCAAGCAGAAAGAAGAGCCAAAGCCCTCATGCAGGAAAAAGTAACAGCGATTGAGTCAAGGTTAGAAACGAAGTGGTTTGATGAATCCCCGCTTCCGCAGCTCTTAACAGATGCCATTAAAGATTGGTGCGGGGCAGATATCGGCATGATGAATGCAGGTATGGTGCTTGATTCATTAGAGGCAGGAATCGTGACAAGAGAAGAAGTCCACCGAATCTGCCCGCATCCCATTAATCCCATTCGGGTGACGCTTACCGGTCAACAGCTCATCGAAACCGTTCGGCGTGCCTGTGAAGAAAAAATGGAACAGCTGCGCATCAAGGGCTTCGGCTTTAGAGGTGAGCTGATGGGGAAAATGCTGTATAGCGGCCTCACCTTTACAGTAGAAGAAGGCGAAACCAAACGGGTAAAGGATGTCTTTGTACATGATCAATTGATCAAAAAGGACGCTTCCTATACGGTTGGCACAGTCGATATGTATACATTAGGCTCTCTATTTCCTCATATCCGTGACCATGAACACATTGAATATTTCATGCCGGAATTTTTACGTGATGTGCTTACTTGGCGCCTGAAGGAAACCACATGAAATCCGCTTTAGCCTAACAACACTCGCCCTCTTGTCACATAGATTGTGATGAGAGGAGTGAAGGGATTTGGTGAATTTAACACCTATTAAAATTGATGAACATTCCTTTACAGCCGTCACCGTCAAACTACCGAAGACGAATTTTATGGCGGTGACAAATGAACATGGGTATATTATGTGCGGTGCACTGGATGTCGGGCTCTTAAATGAAAAACTTGCAGATAGAGGAATTATCGCAGGGAGAGCAGTTGGTGTGAGGACCATTGAGCAATTGCTTGATGCCCCTTTAGAATCTGTGACATACGCCGCAGAAGCGCTAGGCATTACAGCTGGAACCAATGGAAGAGACGCATTATTAAAAATGGTGAAATAAAAATGGATAGATGATTCCTATCCCCCCGCCTGTCTGCATACACTTGTAGTGGAGAAGGGGGGATTTTTTATTGAGAATGAACCGCCGTTATCGCCCCTATAAAAAGGGCCCTTTGCCATTTCGATACGTCATGCTGCTTGCAATCTTATTCTTTGTACTCTCAACCGTCATTAGTCTATTTTTTATTAACCGTTCAATTAAACCAACCCTTATTCACATTGCTGAACTAGAAACAGAGCGTATCGCCAATCATCTGATTCAATATTCTGTTCAAGACTTTGCAGACGATCAGGAGAATATGAAGGATATGGTGGTCATGAATACAAGTGAGAACGGAAAAGTAACGACCATCGATTTTAATGCGCAGGCAACATCGAAAGCAATGGCTGATCTGTCACGTCATCTTCAAAAAAATTTAGAGGACATTGAAAAGGGGAACTTTCAAAAAGAGGCAAAAGAAGCGTTAAAGGATCAAACAGATGGACATGACGGCATTATATATAACATTCCGCTTGGGCAAGCGTCCGGAAATGCACTCATCGCCAATCTAGGGCCAAAAGTGCCTGTACGCTTTAGTGTCATTGGTGACCCGCATACGGACGTTGAAAAAAATATTAAGCCCTATGGCATCAACAATGCCTTGATTGATATTAGTGTTCTGATCGAGGTCAAGGTGAGAGTCATCATCCCGTTTGCATCTGAAACAATCGTGGTCAAGAACTCAGTTCCCGTCTCCATACAAGCCGTTCAAGGGGACGTACCAGATTATTATAACGGCAGTGGAACAAACTCAGGCGCTCCATCGATTGTTCTCCCAGAGAAAAAGGAGAAGAAAGAATAATGAAAAACAGCCCAAGGAATGATTGGGCTGTTTTTTTATTTGCGTTTCCGCTCAGCTCTTTCCCACGCCCTTAAATGAGGGTATGGATCAAATGACCATTCAGTTCTGCCGTTGTCTTTATACATGCCATAGTGAAGATGCGGCGGAAATTTTCCTGCTGTGCCTGGGGGGCCATAACCGGAGCTTCCGACAGATCCAATGACCTGTCCGGGTTCAACAATTTGACCTGTTTTGAGTCCTTTTGCAAAGCCATTTAAATGAGCGAAGTAATGATAATGATTATGAATATCTCGAATACCAATCCGCCAGCCGCCAAAGCGGTTCCAGCCTTTCATTTCAATCACGCCATACGATGTCGCACGAACGGGAAGTCCATAATGGGCAAATAAATCCGTGCCCTCGTGAATTCTTCTGCCTCCAAATCCTCTTGCATCTCCCCATGTGCTCCGGTAGCTGTAGTCAGCTCCAACCGGAAGAGGGAAAGCATGCTTTCCGAGGTCAAGATGGCCATAGTGCTGATATAGCTTCATAAAAGATGAAATGATTCCAACGGTTTGATCTCGGCCATAATAGTCCCATAAAGCAATTTTTAATTGATCAATGCTGCTGCCGTAATGAAGCAAGTATTGAGCAAACGTGAATAATACATCCTCATCGTCATCGCTGTTCGCTTTTCCATCCCCGTTTCCATCAAGTCCAATTCCATCAAACACTTTAATGCTTAAAGGAGAGGTATCCTGCTTATTCGGGTTTTCAGGGCCGATCCACATTTCCCGGGGAATGTAGATACCAATGATGCCTTTTTGTTTCGGTAAATCTCTTCTGCTTTTTCGAATATTGTGCTCATACTGATCAACCGCAGCAAGTACATACCATGGAACTTGTGTCGTGATGGCGACTTTTTCGTATAGTGCCATTCGCTGCTTCAGTACATCTGGCTGCTTGCCTTCCCCTTGTGCATGAACAGGTAAAGGAAGCATTGAAAGAGCGATCATGATGGCTAAAACCACTTTCACAAACGTCCATCTCCTTTCATCAAGCATCGTCTTCTACCGTTTAGTGTGGTTAGATCATCCTATTTCATAAGAAGAAAATGTTAGTAATTTTCTTCTGATTTTTTTAGGAGGCTTTTGGGTATTTTTGCAGCTCATTCCCTTGTTGTTCAATCTGTACTATGTTAAAGTGTCTAAAGAAAAGGCTTTAGGCCGAAGATTCAATTTTTTGCAGCTTCTTAGCTGCATCCATCGTATATAGCAGGAAGATTTTTGTAGATGCACCTTTAACGAATTCATATGGAGATGATGGAATTGGCAAAGAAGGAAGAGCACGTAAGAAAACCGGACTGGCTTAAAATTAAGCTGAATACGAATGAAAACTATACCGGTTTGAAAAAAATGATGCGGGAAAACAACCTGAATACCGTTTGTGAGGAAGCAAAATGTCCGAATATCCATGAATGCTGGGCGGTGAGAAGAACCGCTACATTTATGATCCTTGGATCTGTTTGTACGCGCGCATGCCGTTTCTGTGCGGTGAAAACAGGACTTCCAACTGAGCTTGACCTGCAAGAGCCAGAACGCGTGGCAGATTCAGTAGCCTTAATGAACTTAAAGCACGCTGTCATAACAGCGGTTGCAAGGGATGATCAAAAGGATGGCGGAGCAGGTGTGTTTGCTGAAACCGTTCGTGCCATTAGAAGAAAAAGCCCATTCACGACAATTGAAGTTCTCCCTTCAGACATGGGCGGCAATTACGATAATTTGAAGACGTTAATGGACACACGTCCTGATATTTTAAATCACAATATTGAAACAGTTCGCAGATTAACGCCAAGGGTTCGTGCACGTGCTACATATGATCGTTCATTAGAATTCTTGCGCCGCGCAAAAGAAATGCAGCCCGACATTCCAACGAAATCAAGCATTATGATTGGACTAGGTGAAACGAAGGAAGAAATCATTGAAGTCATGGATGATCTTCTTGCGAGCAACGTGGATATTATGGCGATTGGTCAGTATTTACAACCTTCGAAAAAGCATTTGAAAGTTCAAAAATACTACCATCCGGATGAGTTTGCAGAGCTGAAAGAAATTGCGATGTCAAAAGGCTTTAGCCATTGTGAAGCTGGACCGCTTGTGCGCTCTTCCTACCATGCAGATGAACAAGTAAACGAAGCGTCTAAAAAGCGTCAGGCGCAAGCATAACAAAGAAAACGCCAGAGATCTCTGGCGTTTTTTCTCATATTAATTTTGGCCGTAAGGGGCGTTTCTTCTCATGGTACGGTCAGAATTCGTCATACCATTTGCATCTTCTTTCGTAGAAATATCTCCACCTTGAGGGGAATATTTCATTTGTTGAATCGTTTTGGTTAAAATTTGATCAAAATCACGTGAATTGGTTTGAAGACGTGAAAAATTGGCAATGGATTGAAAGTGCTCTGGATAATCAGAGACGTATACATGATAATAACGAGGGAGAACAGAAACCGCCGTTTTCTTTACTTGATCGGCAGATTCATCCCGGTTTTTGTTTCCTGTTCGATATACAATCAGTGCATCCTCATCTGTCACAAGTGTGGCTGCATCTTTGATGTTTGGGAGCTGCACAGTTAAACTTGTAATCACGTGGGCAAGATGCTCGCGATTTAAAGCAGGTGTTCTTTCTTTCTGATCCGTTACTTGCTGGCGCTGATAACGAACATATCCTGCTCTGTTTGTGTCTGCTTCTGGCATGTTGGAATTATTTCCTTCATGACGATCCGATAGACGGATGGTTTTACTTGAAGAATCTTCATCCACTTGCCGGTTCATACCTGATTGAAAGCCGCACCCGCCTAAAAGCATGCTGAGGAGAATCGCGGCTGTCAGTTGTTTCTTCATAAATGTGACCTCCTTTTTTCTTTAGCTTCGGCTAAATCGGAAAAAACATGCTTTAGCAATTGATGGAGTTCTTCCAATGAATTATCATTAAAGATGGATCGTTTAAAAAGAGGTGAGAAGATGATCGTCATTCAGAATGCTACTTTTGATCTTGTAAGAGATATCAAAGACGGTTTTGATGAAGAAGCGTTTAAAGCAAGGTACTCAGATATTTTAAATAAGTACGATTATATTGTGGGGGACTGGGGCTACAATCAGCTGAGACTGAAGGGGTTCTTTGATGACCAAAACCAAAAGGCCACATTTGATACAAAAATCAGCACACTCGATGAATACATTTATGAATACTGTAATTTTGGCTGTGCCTATTTTGTCTTAAAACGAATCAGAAAATAACGCAAAGGGGAGCGTCATGATGTATTTCGTAGACAGAAAAAAAATTGAAGAGACATTACGTTTTTTCGAGGAGCAATATGAGTTGATGCGCAGTCATCAAACATGGACAAGTCCACTAGAGAAAAAAGCGCTGGAACGAATTGTTCATTTGCTCGTCGAATGTATTCTTGATACGGGAAATGATATGATTGATGGCTTTATTATGCGTGATCCAGGAAGCTATGATGACATCATGGATATTCTTGTTGATGAAAAGGTTGTACCCGAAGAGGAAGGCAGTCAGCTGAAAAAGCTTGTCTCGTGTCGTAAAACACTTGTGCAGCAATACCAGGAAGTGGTTCATCACGACTTGCTGCAGGTGATCAGCGAGGTTGAGCATGCGCTAGAGGTTTTCCCAAGCCGCATCCGTACCTACTTGGAGCAGGAGCTTGGCCCAGTATCAGCGTTTAAATAATCCATTGGAGTTGTGAGCATCATGAAATACAAAGGCTACTTAATTGATTTAGACGGAACAATGTATAAAGGAACAGAAAAGATCGAAGAAGCAGGTCAATTTGTTCAAAAGTTAAATGAGCTAAACATTCCTTACTTGTTTGTCACGAATAACTCGTCACGCACGCCGAAGCAGGTAGCAGACAAGCTTGTTTCATTCGATATTCCAGCAACTGAAGAACAAGTCTTTACAACAAGTATGGCGACAGCCAATTATATTGCCGAGCAAAAGAAAGACGCGTCTGTTTACGTTATCGGTGAAGAAGGAATCAAGCAGGCCATTGAAGAAAAAGGGCTAATGTTCGGTCAGGAAGACGCTGATTTCGTTGTTGTTGGAATTGACCGAGACATTACATATGAAAAATTCGCAGTAGGTGCGATTGCCATTCGTCAAGGCGCACAATTTGTCTCAACAAATGGTGATATTGCCATTCCAACAGAAAGAGGACTTCTGCCAGGCAACGGCTCTTTAACATCTGTATTGACTGTCACTACTACGGTCAAGCCAACATTTATCGGGAAGCCAGAATCCATCATCATGGAACAAGCGATGAGGGTGCTCGGGACCGATCTGTCTGAGACGCTTATGGTGGGTGATAACTATGATACGGATATTATGGCAGGGATGAATGCAGGAATGGACACATTACTCGTTCATACAGGCGTGACAACAAAAGAGCTGCTTCAGAAGTATGACAAACAGCCAACCTATGTCATTGATTCATTATCCGAGTGGATTGAGCGATTATCATAAAAAAAAGAGGACAAGCGTTACGCGCGCGTCCTCTTTTTTGCTTTATTCCGCATTTCTCGTACTATGTGCAAGCCTGCTTGATGCTGCAGCAGCAATGGCGCCGACAATGTCATCTAAAAAGGTGTGGCACTCGCCTGTGGATTTATCATTGAGTTTCCCGAGAATCCCTGGTTTTTCTTTATCGATATATCCGTAATTCGTAAAGCCGATCGAACCATAAATATTGACGATAGCAAAGGATAGAATTTCATCAACACCATACAGGCTTTCGTCTGTTTCTAAAATGGACTGAAGCGGCTCGGTTAGCTTTTTTTGCTCGGCTAGTACGTCTAGTTCGACGCCTGTTAATATCGCATTTTGGACTTCTCGTTTTGCGATGACACGCTCCACATTGTGGATGCATTCTGTCATGTCTAAGCCAGGATGATATTTTTCCTGTAAAAAGTAGACAAGGTCTGCTATATCTTGAATGGATACGCCTCGTTCTTGTAAACGGCGTCTTGCTGTTTTTTCTACTTCGTTCATCTCATGATGATGCGGCATATATTCCTCACCCAATCCTCGTAATTTGGTCCACAACGTGTAAAAAGCTTCGGATAGTAAATAGTATTCATAAATCCCTCAACCTGCGACTACGATATGATAAGAGATCGATCATATGAACGCAGGTGAAAACATGAAAGAAACCATTTATCACACATTTGGTATTGATGTGCGTCAATTTATGCCATATGGCAGTTATCAGAGCTTTCAAACGTCGGAGACTCTCTTCATCATTGTTCCTGTGTCTCATTTGCGAGAAGAAGAACTCACAGAGCTGTATCATATCAGTCAGTATTTACTGAATGCCGGAGACCCATACGTCGCTGTGTTTGAATTAACAAATGAAGAGAAGCCCACCTTTACTCATGGAAAGGAACTGTATGCTTTATTAAAGGCAGCACCGCCGATCTCAAGCCGCTCGTTCCAGCAGGCGTCAGAGCTGGCGGCCTTTCATGTCAGGGGAAGAGGGTTTCCATATGAGGTATCTGAAACAAAACGTGTGGGAGCCTGGAAGGAATTGTGGGCAAAACGGTTAGATCAGCTTGAAGGCTTTTGGATGCAGCAAATGCACCAAAAACCACTGGAACAGTTTGAAAAAAAATTCATCGAATCCTTTCCGTATTATCTTGGATTAACGGAAAATGCCATTCAATATTTAGTGGATACTGAGCTTGATGATGAACCGAAGGAATGTGACTCAGGCACTGTCTGCCACCAGCGTTTTTCGCGGAGGACTTGGCCGCATGAGCAGCCGCTTCGTTTACCTGTAGATTGGGTCTTTGATCATCCAACCCGGGATATTGCCGAATACTTAAGAGAAACCTTTGTCCAGCATAAGGAAGATTTAATTGAAGAAGGCTTCTCCTTTCTTCAGCAATATGAGCAGGTGACACCTCTTTCTTCCTTTTCTAAGCGTTTGTTATACAGCCGCTTGTTGTTCCCGCTTCATTATTTTGAAATTGTGGAAGGCTACTACATGTCAGGAGAAAATGAAAAATCATATTATGAAGAGCGGTTAGATTACATCCTAAATGATGCCAATCGCTATGAATACTTTCTGAAGGTCTTTCAAGAAATGAGTGCCATGCGAAGCGGCGAGAGCCCGATACCGTCAGTTGGCTGGATCACAGGTCCAGGGATTTGAAGTTTCAGTGAACAGATGAAACGTCTCTTTTCTCTTGAGGCGTTTTTCGTTATGCTTAAAGAAATCAATCAAAGGAGTGTTCTTCTTGCCGAAACCTTATGTCTATATCACAAGAAAGCTGGATGAAGCATCACTTACACCATTAAAAGAAGTCGCTCATATTGAGATGTGGCCGAGCGAGGATGAGCCATGTCCAAGAGAAGAATTAGAAAAACAAGCAGCTCAAGCGGATGCGCTTCTCACCATGCTGTCAGATCAAGTAGATGAAGCCCTTTTATCAAAAACTCCAAATGTTAAGGTGATCGCAAACCTTGCTGTTGGCTATGACAATATTGATCTTGAGGCCGCTGAAAAGCGCAATATCACTATTTGTCATACACCGGATGTATTAACAGAATCCACGGCTGATTTAGCCTTTGCCCTTCTGATGGCGTCAGCCAGACGGATTGTCGAGGCGAGTGATTGGATTAAGGAAGGAAATTGGACAGGCTGGGGGCCTCTTCTTCTTGCCGGCGCTGATATTCATCACAAAACCCTTGGAATTGTTGGCATGGGCAGCATCGGAACAGCGCTTGCCAAGCGGGCAGCAGGCTTTGACATGAAGGTGCTGTACCATAACCGGTCAAGAAAGCCAGAGGCAGAAGCGCAGCTCGGCGTGACTTATGCGCCATTTGAGGAACTGCTTACGCAGTCTGATTTCATCGTCTGTCTTACCCCTTTAACCCCGGAAACAAAAGACATGTTTAATGAAAAAGCATTTGATCTGATGAAGAACTCAGCCTATTTTATTAATGTATCAAGAGGACAGACTGTGGATGAGGATGCTTTATATGAGGCGGTCACGACAGGAAAAATTGCCGGAGCCGGTCTGGATGTATTTAGACAGGAACCTGTCAGCCCGTCTCATCCGTTAACAACATTACCTAACGTCACGGTTCTCCCTCATATTGGAAGTGCAAGTGTCGAAACGAGAAAAACAATGATGCGTTTGTGTGCTGAAAATATTGCGCTTGTCTTACAAGGTCAGCAAGCCAAAACGCCGGTTCGTTCATCATATAAGGCTCCCTGAGTTTCGGGAGCTTTTCTGACAAAAATATTTTGAAAATATAGAATCTTGATATAAATAGCTGTTAAGCGGTTTCATTCTGACAATCTCTTATTTTATTACCTTGTCAAAATGAGGATACCCCTTTATAATGTGTGTACATTGAATGTCTGTGTTAGGTTAACAAATGTCTTTTTAGAGAGGACATTGACGGAGAAAGGTGGAATTTCAGGTGAAGGCAATTCGAGTTGGACTATTAGGATTAGGAACAGTGGGGAGCGGTGTCGTCAAGATTATCCAAGATCACCAGGATAAATTAATGCACCAGATCGGCTGTCCGGTATTAATACAAAAAGTGCTTGTGAGCAATCCCGATAAAAAGAGAGATGTGGATGTGGCAAGAGAGGTCTTCACAACTGAAGTATACGATGTGATTAGAGATCCAGAGGTCGACGTCATTATTGAAGTGATGGGCGGCATTGAAGAGACAAAACAATATTTAATAGATGCGTTAAATGAGAAGAAGCATGTCATTACAGCCAATAAAGATTTAATGGCGCTTTACGGAACAGAGCTTTTACATGTTGCGAAAGAAAATGGCTGTGATCTTTATTATGAAGCAAGTGTAGCCGGAGGAATTCCGATTCTGCGTACGCTGGAGGAAGGATTGGCCTCTGACCGAATTACGAAGATGATGGGGATTGTGAACGGTACAACGAATTTTATTTTAACGAAAATGAACGTCGATAAAAGCGCATATGAAGATGTCTTAAAAGAAGCGCAGGATCTTGGCTTTGCAGAAGCAGACCCGACAGCTGATGTAGAAGGACTTGATGCAGCAAGGAAAATGGCGATTCTTGCAAGACTCGGCTTTTCCATGAATGTGGAATTAGAGGATGTAAAGGTCAGAGGCATCTCTGACGTGTCTGATGAAGACATTAATTTCAGTAAACGATTTGGCTACACAATGAAGCTGATCGGAATTGCCCAGCGGGACGGAGAAAAGGTAGAAGTCAGTGTCCAGCCAACTTTACTCCCTGATCACCATCCGTTATCATCGGTCAACAATGAATTCAATGCGGTGTATGTCTATGGGAGTGCTGTAGGGGAAACGATGTTTTACGGACCTGGAGCTGGAAGCCTGCCAACGGCAACCGCTGTTGTATCAGACTTAGTCGCAGTGATGAAAAACATGCGCCTTGGCGTGAACGGAAGCGGATTTATCGCACCGCAGTTTGAGAAAAAGATCAAATCGCCATCGGAAGTATTTGCTCAGCAATTCTTAAGAATTCATGTCAGAGATCAAGTCGGGGCATTCTCCCGCATTACATCTATTTTTTCTGAAAGAGGCATCAGCTTTGAAAAGATCCTTCAGCTTCCTGTGAAAGGGCATGATGAGCTGGCTGAAATTGTGATTATTACACACCGGACCTCAGAAGAAGATTTCTCAAATATCCTGCAAAAATTAAACGATCTCGACGTGGTGGTTCAAGTGAAGAGCACGTACCGAGTAGAAGGGAACGGTTTAAGCTGATGAAGTGGAATGGACTTATTGAGGAATTCCAAGAATTCTTACCAGTAAACGAATCAACACCAAAACTAACATTAAATGAAGGGAATACACCGCTGATCCACCTTGCCAAACTTTCGGAAAAGCTGGGGGTTGAGCTTCATGTGAAAACAGAAGGCGTCAATCCAACAGGCTCTTTCAAGGATCGTGGAATGGTCATGGCTGTTGCAAAGGCAAAAGAAGAAGGCAATGATACGATCATGTGTGCTTCGACAGGGAATACCTCTGCGGCGGCAGCGGCTTATGCAGCCCGTGCTGATATGAAATGTATCGTCATCATTCCAGACGGGAAAATTGCCTTCGGGAAGCTTGCACAGGCTGTGATGTACGGAGCAGAGATCATTGCGATTGACGGCAACTTTGATGATGCGCTGAAAATCGTCCGCAGCATCTGTGAAAAAGCGCCGATTGCTCTTGTTAACTCTGTCAATCCGTACCGAATTGAAGGACAAAAAACTGCGGCATTTGAAATCTGTGAGCAGCTAGGCTCGGCCCCGGACGTACTGGCGATTCCTGTTGGAAATGCAGGGAACATCACCGCCTACTGGAAAGGCTTCAAGGAATACCATGAGAAAAAAGGAACTGGACTGCCAGTCATGCGCGGCTTTGAAGCAGAAGGTGCAGCAGCAATCGTACGAAATGAAGTGATTGAACAGCCAGAAACAGTGGCAACTGCCATCCGTATCGGAAATCCAGCGAGCTGGAAGCAAGCTGTGGCAGCCGCAGATGAATCAAACGGAAAGATTGATGAAGTGACTGACGAGGAAATTCTTCATGCATATCAATTGATTGCACGTGAAGAAGGCGTGTTTGCAGAACCGGGCTCTTGTGCGTCTATCGCAGGTGTGCTAAAGCAGGTGAAATCCGGAGAAATCAAGCCAGGCAGTAAAGTTGTTGCGGTATTAACAGGCAACGGATTGAAAGATCCGAATACGGCAATTGATATTTCACAAATCAAGCCGGTCACACTCGATGCAGATGAAGATCAAATTCTTGAACACTTAGAAAAGGCCGCGCGCGTATGAGTAAAGCCTCCATGCTTTTTACAATCACAGTACCGGGAAGCACTGCCAATTTAGGACCAGGCTTTGATTCAGTTGGAATGGCGCTCAGCCGCTATTTAAAGCTATCGGTCTATGACCATGATAGCTGGCTGTTTGAAGCAGAAACAGATGTCGTGTCCGGGATTCCATCAGGCACCGACAACCTAATTTATCAAACAGCCAAAAAGGTCGCAGATCACTTTGGAAAAACACTCCCGCCTGTTTATGTCAAAGTGTGGAGTGATATTCCATTGGCACGGGGGCTGGGAAGCAGTGCTGCTGCAATTGTGGCAGCCATTGAGCTGGCCAATCAGCTTCTCGAATTAAATATGACAGATGATCAAAAGCTCTTTTTTGCAAGTGAGGTAGAAGGTCATCCAGATAATGCGGGTGCTTCTTTATTCGGCGGTTTACTGATTGGTCTTCATGAAGAAGACCAGACACATGCCGTCAAAGTGCAGCATGTGGATATAGATGTTGTCGTCGTGATTCCTTTTTATGAAGTGCTGACAAAGGATGCCCGTGATGTCCTGCCAGAGGATCTTTCCTATAAACATGCTGTCAGTGCGAGTGCTGTGAGCAACGTGCTTGTAGCGGCATTAATGACGCAAAACTGGCCGCTTGTTGGAGAAATGATGAATAAGGATTTATTTCATCAGCCTTACCGCACAATGCTCGTCCCAGAGCTGTCGAAGGTAGAGCATGTCGCTTCGCTAAAAGGAGCGTATGGAACGGCATTAAGCGGTGCTGGACCGACGATCTTAACCTTAGTTGAAAAAGGGAAGGGAGAAGCGCTGTTAGAACAGCTTGCCCAAAACTTCCCGCATTGCGAAGTAGATTTGCTGACGGTACCGGTAGAAGGTGTTGTCGTGGAGCATGATCCTGTCAATCAAGTAAAGAACGTGCTGTAAAAATGCACGTTACCAGCGTGTAGACAAACCCTCGCATTCGGTGTCAGTCCTGCGTGCTGGTGCTCACGAATGTCAAATTCGCTCCGTGCCAGTACTCGTCCTTCCTAGACTGCAAAGGTTTTCTATCACGCTGAAAAGAAGAAAAAGAGCTAAAATAAAGATCATTTTAGCCCTTTTTCAATAATCTGAGAACGTGCTGTAAATCTGCACGTTCTTTTTTTATCCTTGTTTTTATAGGAAGAAGCAGGGATTATTATTTAGAGGATCGAACTATTTTTTATGCGTAAAAGGGGGAGATACATTCATGAAGAAATTGATGACGGCAGAAGATTTAACGAAGATTGTTTCTGTTTCTCATCCGGTTTATTCACCAGATGGAAAAAAGGCGGTTTTTACAAAAGTCACGGTGAATGAGAAAAAAGATGATTACAACATCCATTTATGGGTTCGAGATGAAGAGACAGAGGAGCTGTCACAATGGACATTTGAGGATGGAAAGCATCATCAGCCAGTGTGGTCAAAAGACAGCAGGCAGCTTGCTTTTATTTTGCAAAAGCCAAAGGAAGTTCCTCAGCTGGCACTGATTCAGAGTCAGGGAGGCGGTGTGCGCACCTTAACGGCGATTCCATACGGGGTATCTCATCCTGTCTTTTCACCAGATGGAGCTTTCATTTATGCGGCTGTGTCACTGAAACAATCAGAATCTGTTCATGATGAAAAAAAGGAAGAGCGAGATGATTTCGCTCCTGCGGTATATGATGATTTGACCTATAAAGCAGATGGCAGAGGTTATTTAGATGGGCGTTTCACGCAGATCATTCAAGTGGATACCCACTCAGGAGAGGTAGAGGCTGTCACGAGCGGGCAGCATCATCATGTGAGTCACACGGTCTCTCCGTGCGGGAAATGGCTTGCCTATATTCAATCAAATCCTCAGATACCTTACATAAGTGACGTGTGCCTCCTGTCATTAGAGGACAGTACGACAAAGAAAATCACACAATCAGCTGGCGCTTATTCCACCGTGTCTTTTTCTCCAAATGGAGAGAGCCTCGTGTATATCGGACATGAGCGCGAATTTCAAAATGCTACCTTCCCAGCATTATGGCTGTATGATCTGAAGGAAGAAAAAGTAGTTCAGCTGTCAGAAATGCTCGATATGTATGTGGGCAACTGTATGGCAGGAGATAGCGTCATGGGCGAAGCCAATCAGCTTCCGCAGTGGACAAAGGATAGCCAGGGGTTTTATGCGCTTGTTTCTGATCAAGGCAGTACAGGGATTTATTATTTCTCCGTTGAAGGCTTAGCCTATCCAGTTCGATTAGAGGCAGAACATATTACAAACTTCAGCCTTCATCCAGATGAATCCAAATTGCTGCTCAGCCGGCTTACGCACGTTTCACCAAGTGAGCTGTATGAGCTGACATTAGGGGAGGCGGATCTAAAGCAAATCACGTTCGAGCATGACACCTTTCTTAAGGAGCATGTCCTATCGGTACCAGAGCCATTTTCGTTTCAGTCAAAAGAAGGTGATGAGGTGCATGGCTGGTTTATGAAGCCTTCCCAAATGGAAGACGGGAAGAAATATCCTCTCATTTTAGAGATTCATGGTGGACCGCATGCGATGTATGGTTATACGTATTTTCATGAATTTCAAATGCTCGCTGCTGAAGGCTATGCCATCGTATATATCAATCCTCATGGCAGTCATGGATACGGACAGATGTTTAGCGACCGTGTGAGAGGAAGCTATGGTGGCGTTGATTATAAGGATGTCATGCAGGCTGTTGATCATGTGCTCAAAGCCTATGATTTACTTGATGAAACGAGGCTCGGAGTAACAGGCGGTAGCTATGGAGGTTTTATGACAAACTGGATTGTCGGGCAAACCGACCGCTTTCGCGCAGCCGTCACACAGCGGTCCATTTCAAACTGGATTAGCTTTTATGGCATTAGTGACATCGGTTATTACTTCACAAGATGGCAGATTGATGGGGATATTTATGATTCGGCCGATAAGCTATGGGATCGTTCGCCGCTAAAGTATGTGAAGCAGGTGAAGACGCCGCTTCTCATCTTGCACAGCGATGAAGACTATCGCTGCCCAGTTGATCAAGCAGAACAACTTTTTGTAGCACTGAAGGAGCTTGGGAAAGACACAAGGCTCGTCAAATTCCCGAAGGCATCTCATGATTTATCCAGAAGTGGCCATCCGGGGCAGCGTATTCAAAGACTGACCTTTATGAAGGACTGGTTTAGAGAGAAGTTAAGTTAATAATGAAAAAAACGACCCGAATTCGGGTCGTTTTCATGTCATATATGAATTAGAAAACCTGTTCAACTTCTACAACGCCAGGCACTTCTTCTAATAATGCGCGCTCAATACCGGCTTTCAATGTAATGGTTGAACTTGGGCAGCTGCCGCATGCACCAAGAAGACGTAATTTCACAATGCCATCTTCAATGTCTACAAGCTCACAGTCTCCACCATCACGTAATAGAAATGGACGAAGTTTGTCCAGTACTTCCTGTACTTGGTCTTTCATTTCGACTTCAGTCATTAGATATAATCGCTCCTTTCACAACATATCACCATTATATTCATCTGGACGATAAAAATCTATTGATTGGTTTCAAAGTTTCCTTCTCATTATAGCACAATCTCATCTTGAAACAAAAAGTGATTTTGACTTTTTTCATACAGAAAATTCAGCTAAAATAAAGAAAGAATAGGGGGCTTGCCAAATGAATCAAACCGTTGATCTTTATGTATATGGAAGAGATGTACTGTGCGCTAGCTGCGTGAATCTGCCTTCTTCAAAAGACACATTTGAGTGGTTAGATGCAGCGTTAAAACGAAAATATCCGAATCAGCCGTTTCGTATCACATATATTGATATTGAGCACCCGCCAGAAAACGAACACCAAAAAGAATTGTCTGAACGAATTCTTGATGATGAATTCTTTTATCCGCTTGTCTTAGTGGAGGATCAAATTGTTGGAGAGGGCAATCCAAAATTAAAAGACATTTATCAAGAAATGGAGAAATACGGTTACACGGAGAGCAGTGAATAAACTGTTCTTTTTTTGAGAAAACAAACAGAACAAACGTTCCTTTTGGGTTGAAAAAGAACGTTTGTTCGATTATAATCAAATGAAAGGAGCGTGAGCATCATGAATTATTTACTGAAACAATCTCTTCATCAGCAAATACCAATTGAGATGATTTATATGAAGAAAAACGGAGAGTGCACGAAGCGTAAAATCATTGTCCACCGTCAAACAGACCAGCTCATCCAAGCGTATTGTTTATCGAAGAAAACGATGAGAACCTTTCGTAAAGACTGCATCCTTGCCCTTGCTCCGATTAAATTGACCCGTTCATCGGCACATGCCGTTTCATAGAAAAAAAGCTCCCTCGTCATGAAGGAGCTTTGAGAAAAAATTCACATGATGTTAGCCATTGTGATGCTTGTACATCCAAAGGAGTCCGGATTTTAGAAGTCTTGGTACACGGCCAATAAGTGGACGATCTGCTACTAAGCCAAAGCCGGCTTTTTTCCCTAAAGATCCTAAGACACCTTTTAGCTTAAACTGAGGATAAGCCTCAGGAAGCGGCTCGTTTTTCCAGCGTTTTTGCAGAGATTGGACAATTTGTTCTGCCTGCGCCTCGGCAAGCTGTGCACTTGGGGCATGCGGCAAGCTTGCGCAATCACCCACGACATAGACATGCTCATTTCCAGGGAGATTGTGATGAGGTGTTAATACGACGCGGCCTTGTGCGTCTTTTTCAACATCCATCTCCCGTACCACTTTGCTTGGCTGAATGCCTGCTGTCCATACGATGACCTCTGCTTCAATGGCGTCATCATGGTTGTAAACAACACCTTCTTCAACCTTCGTAATATTGGCACAGTTAATGATCTTTACGTCATTTTCTTCAAACCACTTTTGCACATATAAACTTAATCTTTTTGGGAAGCTTGATAGAATCAGCTCTCCGCGGTCAAAAAGAATAATGTTTAAATCAGCACGGCTTTCTCTTAATTCACTGGCTAGCTCTACCCCGCTAAGTCCAGCACCGACGATACCAACCGTTGCACCTGCACCCAAATTGTTTAATTTGTTATACGTATGTCTTGACTGATCAATGGTTTGAATACTGTATGTATGTTCTTTCGCACCAGGGACATTATGATACTTGTCCTCACAGCCGAGTCCAATCACCGTGTCGTCATAAGGAATGGGTTCACGGTCGCTGAATAAGATCTGTTTGTTTTCAATATCAATTTTTTCTACTTCCCCATATTGAATATCCAGCTTCGGATGCTCTGGAAAAGATACTCGGATGTGATGATCAGAGATTGTTCCAGCAGCGAGTGCATAATATTCTGTTTTTAAACAGTGGTAAGGATTTCGATCAACTAATGTGATAGTAACATCATCAGGTAATTGATTTGGCAATAAGCGGTGGAGAACCCGCATATTCCCGTAACCTCCGCCGATCAAGACTAAATTTTTCATGACGATTCTCCTTTTCCCCGTAGACATTGAAAAACACTTATACTAAAAAACTTTAAGTTAAAATACCAAATAAAATTATATCGAATTTACTGTGAAACCACAATAATTGTTTCAAAATAACCTACATATTCATTAGTTAGTCCTAAATAGTAAAACATTTTACGAGGAATAGGCGTAACGATACAGATGAAGCTCATGTTTTGACTAATAGAAGGAATTTCGGTAGGATGGTAAAGCAATGTGAGGTGAAGCAAAGTGTTCCCACTGATCGAATTTTGTGTAAGTAATCTTGCACAAGGGTCTCAAGAAGCAAAAGAGAAGCTTGATAAAGACCCAAACCTAGACGTTATGGAATACGGCTGTTTAAGCTATTGCGGCAAATGTATGGACTCCCCATTTGCACTTGTGAATGGAGAATTTGTTTCAGGAGAAAATGCAGAGCAGCTAGTCGAGCGTATTTATGCTTTTATAGAGGAAAATGAGATGTTTTAAATGCACCACATGGGTCATGAGGTGCATTTTTTTCTTACTTCAATCTTCCATTTTTAAGGAGAATGCATAGAAAGCGCATCCAATATGTTATGCTAATAAAATATCATCAAAATGAAGCATCACACGAGAAAAAAAGAGGCATATGCATAATAAAAGCCCTTTGCCATGGCAGCAAAGAGCTTCTATGTATGAAAAACGGGGGATGATAAGATTGTCTCCTGAATCGACTCCTTTTATACTATAAAGAAACAACATTTTTGGAGGAAGCTCATGACATCATTTCAATTCACGAAAATGCACGGATTAGGAAATAATTATATATACGTCAATCAGATGAAGGAACAGCTTCCAGAAGAGCAGCTATCAGAGATAGCGATCCGCGTTTCTTCTGTTTATACAGGAATCGGTTCAGACGGAATGATCCTTATTTGCCCATCAGATGTTGCTCCTGTGAAAATGCGCATTTTCAACAATGATGGATCAGAGGGTAAAAACTGCGGCAACGGTCTGCGCTGCGTCGCAAAATATGTGTATGAGCATCAAATCGTAACAGACACAACGTTCCAGATTGAGACATTGTCAGGACTCGTTGAAGCTACCGTTCACGTGCAGGATGGTCACGTTCATTTAGTGACAGTAGATATGGGGAAACCTCGTTTTGAAAAAAAAGCGATGCCGATGCTTGGTGAACCGGCCAGCACAACGATTCATGAAGCACTTGATTTTGGCACTGTGACTTTAAATGGAACGGCTGTTTCAATGGGAAATCCGCACATCGTTTTTTATTTAGAGGACATTGAAAAGGCACCGCTTGATACAATTGGGCCAATCATCGAAAAACACGACATGTTCCCAGAAGGCGTCAATGTAGAATTTGTAGAAGTGGTCAGTGAAACAGAACTGCATTTTCGTGTGTGGGAAAGAGGGTCTGGCATTACTCAAGCCTGCGGAACGGGAGCTTGCGCTGCGGCTGTATCCACGATTGTGAATGGACAGGCGAAAAAAGAAACGGACATGACGGTTCACTTAGCAGGCGGAGATCTCATCATTCGCTGGAAAGACAACGACCATGTGCTCATGACAGGGCCTGCTGAAACGATTTGTGACGGCACATTTTATCTGTAAACCATTTATTTGAGAAAAGGCACCATCACGTTTATAATTGAAAAGAAACATCCAGTCAAAAGGAGGGATGATCATGAGTACACCAGTAACCATTACAGAAGCTGCTGCACTGCAGATTAAAGATATGATGAAAGAACATGAAGAAGAAAATGCGTTCCTACGAGTGGGCGTAAAAGGCGGCGGATGCAGTGGTCTTTCATACGGCATGGGCTTTGACCATGAAGTTTCAGAGAAAGACACGCAGTTCGAACAGCAAGGCATCCAGGTCCTTGTCGACTCCGAAAGCCTTGATATCATGAACGGCACCATCATTGATTTCAAACAATCACTAATGGGCGGCGGTTTCACCATCGACAATCCGAATGCGATTGCTTCATGCGGATGCGGTTCTTCTTTCCGAACAGCGACGAATACCGGTACGCCGGAAGAGTGTTAACAACTGATCATGGATTAAGATAAGCCTTCTTGTTCGTTTGTTTTTATAAACAACACGATCGAGGAGGCTTTTTTGATGAGGAAAATGAACCATAAAAAAAGACACTCATTCAGTGTCTCTTTCTCATATTGCTTCTTCTATTTTCAACAGTTCTTTATCCAGGACATCCACCAACTCTTGGGTGCTAAACATATAGATCACCACTTCTTTATTGCCATCTTCCACATGGACTTCAATCACAATTTTAATATTTGCGAGTTTTTCATGGTACATCACTTCATAAGTGCCCATTTTTTTCGTTTCATTGTTTTTATTCATTTTTTGAACTTTGGAGAGTATCTGTTTGATTTCTTGATCACTCAAACCAGAATCTAAAATTGAAGTGGACACACGCTTTAAAAAAGGTCCTAGTTGATCAACATTAATATTCAATCCTGCTGCGAACTGCGCATAATGTTTGTTATAGTCTTTTGTAAACAGTTCAACTGAGCCACCAATCATCAGTAATAAGCTCAAACTGATTATGAAACGCTTTAACATCTTTCCACCTATCCTTCATTATGAACTTCTTCATTTCCTATATCGGTTGAACAGATCAAATCTCTTCAACAATTTATAAATCGCTCAATTTTGTTACAGCTTGCCCTCACAACTGGCTATTTCCACCCAAAAAGAGTATCATGATAACCAAACATAAACTGTAGGTAGAGAAAAGAGGTTGCTGAGGTTTGAGTGAACAAATCAATTGCAGGAACTGTCATGAACTGATTCCGTATCGTTCCAAAACGTGTCCAGCTTGCGGGATTGAGAAGCCGCTTCCGAAAAAGGAACGTGTGAAGGATCGGGTGATTTTGGTTGTGGCAGGGATTGTTGTGGTGCTGCTTGCTGCAATGGTACTTGGAATGGCGAATGCCTATATTGGGGTTTTTAAATAAACGAAAAAGGAGTTCCGCTAGTGGGAACTCCTTTTTTGATCCGCTTTTATTTGTTTTCAAATAAGCTTGTGGAATGAAGAGGCTGTACACGGGCTTTCGGGTCCATGTAGGCTTTCGCATTGTTGACAGCCGTTGGTGCTTCACCAAATCCGCTGGCAATCAATTTGACCTTTCCTTCATACGTGCAGATGTCTCCTGCCGCATAGAAGCCTTCAATGTTTGTTTCCATTGTGGATTTCACGACGATCGAGTTCTTTTCGATTTCAAGACCCCATTGCTTAATTGGACCAAGGGAGGAAACAAAACCAAAGTTGACGATCACGTCGTCCACATCAAGCACTTGTTTTTTGTCGCCTTTGACTTCTTCGAGCACAATCTGTTCAATGCGGTCTTCACCAATGAGCTCAGTTGGGACAAATGGCGTCACTACATTGACTTTCGAATTGTGCAGGTTTTCTACACTGTGCTCATGGGCGCGGAATTTATCACGGCGGTGAATAATGGATACTTCTTTTGCGATAGGTTCAAGCATCAGAGCCCAGTCCACTGCAGAGTCTCCGCCGCCAAGAACGGCCACACGTCTGCCGGCAAATTGGTTCAAATCATTAATGAAGTAATGCAGGTTGCTTCCTTCAAATGATTCTGCTGCACCTAGCTCAAGCTTTCTCGGTTGGAATGCACCGTTACCAGCTGTGATGATGATCGTTTTAGAATAATGAATCTCTTGATTTGTCACAAGTTTAAAAATGCCATCTGCCTGCTTTTCAACCGTTTCAACTGCTTGCTCTAAGCAAATGGTTTGATCAAATTTATCCATTTGTTCCTTTAAGTTATCAACTAATTCTTGTGCGCGGATTTTTGGAAAACCAGCCACATCATAAATGTATTTTTCAGGGTAAAGAGCGGATAATTGACCGCCGAGCTGAGGAAGGCTTTCAATGATTTTCACACTTGCCTGTCTCATGCCACCGTAAAACGCAGTAAACATTCCTACTGGGCCGCCCCCGATAACGGTAATGTCATATACCTTAGAATCTTCTTGCATTCCTTTAATCCTCCCAAATGAAAATTGTTATCACTATATCATATCATACCACATATCGTCGTTTGACTTGTTTTGAAAAACTTGTCGTTTTTTGATGCCGAAGCTTTGAAAAAGAGGAAAAAGCGAGAAAGACCGTTTATCATAAGGATTTTCAGTTTAAAGCCTTGAAAAAAGGAGCAGAACTCGCTATTATTGTTAAGGGAACTAAATATTAATTTTTTATGAATTTTTGTCGGATACGGTCAAATGCTTTCGTTTTATGTAGGTGAAAGTTCAGATTTTCACATACTTATTTTTTTGTTTAAATTTCATAAAATGCCGGAAAGCGGTTGAGAATAGCAATATGTAATTCTTTATCCGTTTTACAGCAAATTTAAAAAAGGTGGATGTGATTCCAGTGAATAAACCGAAAATCGTTGTATTAGGTGCAGGTTATGGCGGATTAATGACTGTAACAAGATTAACAAAACAGCTTGGCACAAATGATGCGGACATTACTCTTGTGAACAAGCATAATTATCATTACGAAACAACATGGTTACATGAAGCAAGTGCAGGTACACTTCATCATGACCGCTGTCGTTATCAAATCAAAGATGTGATTAACAGTTCCCGTGTCAACTTTGTACAAGCAACAGTTGAAAGCATTAATAAGGAAGCAAAGAAAGTTGTGACATCAGATGGCGAACTTTCTTACGACTACCTTGTTGTTGCACTTGGTGCTGTTCCTGAAACATTTGGTATTGCAGGACTGAAAGAATATGCATTCTCAATCTCTAATATCAACTCTGCTCGTCAGCTTCGTGAGCACATTGAGCTTCAATTTGCGACGTATAATACGGAAGCTGAAAAACGTCCAGAGCGCTTGACAATCGTTGTCGGCGGTGCAGGCTTCACAGGTATTGAGTTCCTTGGTGAGCTTGGAAACCGTGTGCCTGAGCTTTGCAAAGAGTATGATATTGATCAAAAAGACGTACGTATCATCTGTGTAGAAGCTGCACCAACAGCTCTTCCAGGATTCGATCCTGAATTGATCGACTATGCAATGAACTACCTTCAAGGTAAAGGTGTTGAGTTCAAAATTGGTACAGCGATCAAAGAATGTACGCCTGAAGGCATCATTGTTGGAAAAGACGATGATACAGAAGAAATCAAAGCTGAAACTGTTGTTTGGGCTGCTGGTGTACGCGGTAACCCAATCGTTGAAGAAGCTGGATTTGAAAACATGCGCGGCCGCGTAAAAGTGTCTCCAGATCTTCGTGTACCAGAAAATGATGATGTATTCATCATCGGTGACTGTTCATTGATCATCAATGAAGAAATCAACCGTCCATACCCACCAACTGCACAAATCGCGATGCAGCAAGGTGAAACAGTAGCGAAAAACCTTGCAGCACTAGTTAAAGGTGGTTCTCTTGAAAGCTTTAAGCCAGACATCAAAGGAACAGTTGCTTCTCTTGGTGAACACGACGCTGTAGGTGTTGCGTTTGGTAAAAAACTTCAAGGAACAAAAGCTTCTGCAATGAAGAAAATCATCGACAACCGTTCTTTATTCATGGTTGGCGGCCCAGGACTTGTTCTGAAAAAAGGAAAATTCAAGTTCTTCTAAACCGATATAGACAAAAACGTGTATCCTCGTGATACACGTTTTTTTATGGCATATTTTCTTACTTGGTCATCGGAAGCAAAGTATGGTATGATAAATTATCAGAAAATTTAGATTAAGGGAGTGAGCAATATGAATGCACATACAAAAGAGAAGAAGACCACCTGTCTATATTGTTCGGGGAAAGGATATTTTCAGCTATTGCTCGGCGGATCTGAAACATGTGAGGAATGTAAAGGGACAGGAAAGAAGCTTTAATCCAACTGCTTTTTCCATTGATTGACTTCATCTCTATTTCCAAGTTAAACTAATGATGGGATATTTGGGGGTGGAGATGAAGTGATCAGTTTACCAGTCGTTATCATTTCAGTTATTTTATTTTTCGTGTTATTCTTCGGTATTGGCTTTTTGCTCAATATGCTGCTGAGAATGTCATGGATTATGGCTATTTTATATCCAATTGTATGCCTTTTCATTATCAATAATCAAAAGATGATCGCTTATGTCAGAGAACCGGGCATTGCTTTTTCAGGGATAGGAGAACGCATTGTCTCTCTCGCTGCGGCAGATATCATTATCTTGTTAAGCGGTCTGATTGGTGCAATTGCATCAGGTTTTGTCATCAATGCACTTCGAAAAAGAGGGTATCAAATGTTTTAACTCACTTGTAGACATGCAAGTGGGTTTTTTTGTTTCTCCTTTGCATAGTTTCCATTTTGTTTGGAAACAAATAGATGGGTAGAGGAGTGACAAATAAAGATGAAAACATGGATGAAACGATTGTTCATGACAGCCCTTTTCATGCTTGCTCTCTTGACAAGCTTTACGGGCATATCTGGAGTTGAACCAAGTGATTTAGCTGTCTGGGTGAAAGAGACTGACCCTGGCAAGCAAGTATCTTCTTTTTTCCAACAGCAAAAAAGGGAAACGATGGCACTCAAAAGTGATGACTTGCGGGCTGTTTCTCTCGAAGAAGCGTTTAATTGGAACGATTACCCGAAGCAAAAGGTTGTCGCCACAGGTTATACAGCAGGTGTGGAATCAACAGGTAAAACGAAGGAACACCATGCATATGGCATTACATATTCAGGCGTCAAAGTGAAACGTGACTTATATTCAACTGTGGCAGCAGACCCATCAGTCTTTCCGATTGGAACCGTGCTGTTTATCCCAAACTATGGCTACGGAGTGGTCGCAGATACGGGAAAAGCCATTAAAGGTCATAAGCTTGATTTATACTATGAAACCGTAGATGATGTGTATAGAGAATGGGGTAAAAAAGTGCTTGATGTGTATATCATCAAAAAGGGCGAAGGGACGTTAACGGAAAAAGACTTAAACCAGCTCAATGAAGCAGAATCAATGCAAGTGTTCCGTCAGCAGTTTCAAGCCAATAAAGAATAAAAAAGCTTTGGACAAGTTTTAGGTCCAAAGCTTTTTTCGCTTCTACATGAAGTAATAATCTAAGATGAGTGTCAGTAAGATCCCTGTTAAGCCGCCAAAGAAGACTTCAATCGGCTTATGACCAAGAAGCTCTTTTAATTTCTTTTGCTTTTCTTTTTCTTCTGCACTCGGGAAATTCTTTGCTTCAGAAACAAATCGGTTAAAATCTGTTACCAGCTTGTTAAGTACAGTCGCCTGTTCTCCTGCCTGTCTGCGCACACCTGTCGCATCGAACATGGTAATAATGGCAAAGATGGCGGAAATGGCAAAGATAGATGTATCTAGCCCGTGCTCTAAAGCCACTGCTGTTGAGAGTGCTGTTACGGCTGCGGAGTGTGAACTTGGCATTCCGCCTGTGCTTGTAATGAGCGACCAATCTAGTCGTCTAGAAATGATAAATTGAATCGGTACTTTTACAAATTGAGCAAAAAAGATGGCTGCAAGGCTGGCAAGCAGCGGAAAATTCATCAGTACGCTCATGAACAAGAAACATCCTCTCTGTAAGAAAAAATATGGTGCGAAATGATGGACTGTATACCCTAGTAAGATGAAAAAATGATAGCAGTATCAAATGCTGCCAAGTCCATGTTCAATTATAACATTAAAGAAAGTAGATGTGGAACGAGGAGAATGCAGGCGGGCTGCTCAAGTTTTCATCGCTTTTTTCATGATGCCCTTCCGCGTGTGAAAATATAAATGTTCATCAAGTAAAGACAGACTGGCAATGATCGTATAGGCACGTAAATTTTGATATAATAGAAGTTCCAATGTGAAAAATGGAGTTCATTGAAGGAGCGTGTGATAAATATGTTTTTCTCGACAAATGAATTGCAACATAAAGATACACTGGTGATCGGACTTTTTCAAAAGAGCCAATTATCAGGAAAAGCAAAAGAAATGGATGAATTACTTGAAGGAAGAATCACTGAATTATTAAAAGAAGGCGATATTTCATCTAAACGAAATCAGCTTTCGAAGTTTTTCCCATCCCCTGAGACAGGCATCAAACGCATTTATTTTGTCGGACTTGGGAAGGAATCAGATTACACGTTTGAAGAGGCAAAAGAAGGGTTTGCCCATTTATTTAAAAAGCTCCATCAAGATAAAAAGCAAGCGGTTTCGGTCTTGCTGGATACGTTTATTGGAAAGGATCTGCCTGCCCAAGATGCAGCCCATGCCCTTTCTGAAAGCTGCCTTTTAGCTACATATGAATTACAAGATTTTAAACATAAAACAAATGAACCGGATCGCTTCATCGAGTTTGTTTATGCAACGACGGATCATGATACAGCTGAAATTCAGGCAAGTCTGAAAGTGGGCGAGGTCTACGGACAGTCCGTCAATTCGGCCCGTACCCTTGTGAATATGCCGCCGAACATGCTCACATCCTCTGATCTGGCTTCGTACGCGGCAGAGCTTGCGTATAAATACGAATTTGAGATTGAAATTTTAGATAAAGAACAGATGGAAGAGCTCGGGATGGGCGGAATTCTAGCTGTCAATAGAGGCTCAACAGAACCACCAAAGCTGATCGTTCTGAAATATCAAGGCAAGGAAGAATGGACAGACGTCATCGGGCTTGTCGGTAAAGGTATCACGTATGATACTGGTGGCTATTCTTTAAAGCCAAGAGCCAGTATGGTTGGAATGAAAACGGATATGGGCGGCTCAGCCTCTGTTTTAGGTGCCATGGAAATCATCGGTGAACTGCGCCCAGAGCAAAATGTCATTGCTGTCATTGCCTCAACCGATAATATGATCTCGGCTGATGCCATGAAACCAGATGACGTCATTGTGTCGCTTAGCGGTAAAACAATCGAAGTACTGAATACGGATGCAGAGGGTCGTCTTGTTTTAGCAGATGGGGTGACATATGCGAAGCAGCACGGTGCCTCGGTTCTTATAGACGTGGCGACATTAACAGGCGGAGTCATTGTGGCACTTGGAAATGAGACAACAGGCGTCATGACGAATAACGATGAACTATATGCTCAGTTTAAAGAGGCATCAGAAGAATGCGGTGAAATGATTTGGCAGCTGCCAATCACTGAAAAAGATAAAAAGCGCGTACGAAACAGCAAAATGGCGGATCTCAATAACTCACCAGGCCGCGATGGTCATGCGATCATGGCAGGAGCATTCATTGGTGAATTCGCTGAGGATACGCCTTGGGTTCACTTAGATATTGCAGGAACAGCAACAACAGAAAAGCCTTCATGCTTTGGGCCAACAGGGGCGACAGGTGTGATGGTACGGTCATTGGCCACATTTGTGGAACGATTTGAAGGAAAGAAATAAAGGATCAGGCTCTGCCAAATGGCGGAGCTTTTTTTATGTAGGACATACGCCATTTGACGAAGAAAATTTTCTATGGTAACATACGTTGGTACTTTAATTATCTACTACATTAGTAAACTAAAGGATTTCGGGGGTTTCACCATGAATGCAGTTGTTTTAGCGGTTGTTTTAATGTTGATATTAAGCTTGCTGCGGGTCAATGTCGTGATTGCGCTGGCACTCGGTGCTTTAGCTGGCGGACTTGCAGGTGGATTAGGCTTGGGAGGAACAGTGAAAGCCTTTACTGACGGGCTCGGAGGAAATGCGACAGTTGCCATTAGCTATGCACTTTTAGGGGCATTTGCTGCGGCGCTGACAAAAACGGGTCTTCCAGATGCCATGGTTGAAGGAGCAGTGAAGCTTCTAGGAAAAGAAGGAGACTCAAGAAGAAAAACATTATCAAAAGTACTGATCATTCTTGTGATTTTGATCGTATCTTGTTTTTCACAAAACGTCGTTCCTGTTCACATTGCCTTTATTCCGGTCTTAATTCCGCCATTATTAAAAGTGTTTAACGAGCTTCAAATTGACCGCAGACTGCTAGCGTGTGTCATGACCTTCGGACTCACTGCACCATATATTTTACTTCCAGTCGGTTTTGGACAGATTTTCCACGGAATGCTCCGTGATAACATGAAAGAAGCAGGATTGACTGTTCAATTAACAGATGTTCCATTGGCCATGCTTATCCCTGTAGGGGGCATGATGCTCGGGCTGCTTGTTTCCCTTTTTGTGTATCGGAAGCCAAGAGTATATGAGGATCGAGATATCACGGACGTAGAAAAATCAGCTTATACAAAAAAGAGCTTATTGTTCGCAGTGCTGGCTATTTTAGTATCACTCATTGTCCAGCTTTATTTATCTCAAAGCCTTGGCGTGGAAGGAATGATCTTCGGTGCACTGGCAGGCCTTCTTGTTCTGTTTGCCACAGGCATGATGAAACGAGATGAAGCGGATGCGCTGATTACTTCCGGTATGAATATGATGGCATTTATCGGCTTTGTCATGCTTGTAGCGGCTGGATTTGCCAACGTATTAACGAAAACAGGAGATATTGAACAACTAGTGAAAGCATCTTCTCAGTTCATTGGAAACAATCAAAGCGTAGCGGCCATTTTAATGCTATTAGTTGGTTTACTTGTGACAATGGGGATCGGTTCATCCTTTGCGACGATTCCAATCATTACAACCATTTTTGTTCCGTTATGTATGCACTTAGGATTTAGCCCACTAGCCACCATTGCCATTATTGGTTCAGCTGCGGCTGTTGGGGATGCAGGTTCACCTGCAAGTGACAGTACGCTTGGACCGACATCTGGGTTGAATATGGATGGACAGCATCACCACATTTGGGGTACTTGTGTTCCAACCTTCGTATTTTATAATGTTCCGCTTGTCCTGTTCGGCTGGCTTGCGGCAATTATTCTTTAACATGAAAGCTTGTAGAGAAAACGTTGTTTTTTCTATAAGCTTTTTTTGTGATGTTTTATCCATTTGTTCACTTTCTGAAGGTGAAAAATAATTAGGTCTAAAGTATGAATTAAATGAATCTTTCTTTCTCTTTCTTACGTATATATGCTGATAAAAATGAAAAGGGGAAGATGAGAGATGTCATTTTTTAAAAAGCTAGCGGCAAGTGCTGGGATTGGTGCAGCGAAAGTAGATACTATTTTGGAGAAAAACGCCTATTATCCAGGACAAGAGGTAAGGGGAACCGTCCATGTAAAGGGCGGGAAAATCTCTCAGGACATCCGCTATATCAATGTCAAGATTCAAACACAGTATGTGATTGTGAAAGATGATGAAGAGCATAGAAAATATGTGAATATCTTTACTTTACGGGTGACGGATTCTTTTACCATCCAGCCTGGAGAAAAGCATGAATTTCCGTTTTCATTTATTCTTCCTATCGATACCCCGATGACGATCGGAAAAGTAGAAATTGCAGTAATGACAGACCTTGATATCCAAGGAGGAATCGATAAATCTGACTATGACCGCATTTTCGTTGAAGCACATCCTTGGGTGAGAAATGTACTGGAGGCCACTAGAAATCTTGGCTTCCACCTGAACGAAGCAGACTGTGAACAAGCGCCTTACTTCCAGCGCCGTCTGCCATTTGTTCAAGAATTTGAGTTTATTCCGACATCAGACGACTATCGCTATATGCTTGATGAGCTAGAGTTGATTTTTCTGATAGATGAAGGCGGCTTAGACATTGTGTTTGAAGTCGACCGCAGAGCAAGAGGCCTCAGAGGGTGGCTTGAGGAGATGTATAACGATGGAGAACAGCTGGTACGCTACCGCTTCAGTCCAGCAGATCTTGAAGATGTAGAAGTGCTTGAGGGAATGCTAGAAGGAATCATCGATCAATACGCTGAATAAATGATGGAAAAAGAGCCTGAATGGAGACAGGCTCTTTTCTATGCGACTTGTAGATGATGTCTGCCCTTATGATGCGGCTTGTTGTTTTCGAAAGGACGTAGCTTTTGAAACAGAGCGATAAATTTTAGGTGCCAGCATCGCAAGTAATATCGTCAATGTGTAATCTTTCACCATAAACCAGATCATAAAAAACCACGTGGTTTGATAAGAAATTGGGGCATTTAGCCACACATTTAATGCGAGGTACGTATAAGTCGTTCCGATCAGATACATGACGGTCGTACCTGCAATAGCTGCAAGCAAAAAGCGGCCAAAGCCAGGGTTTTTTCTTTTTTCTAAAATGAATCCAGCTAGCCAGGCAGCAGGAATATACGATAAGATAAAACCACCGCTTTTGCCTAAAATCACCCCAAAGCCTGCTGAAAACTGTGCGAATACAGGTGCGCCAGCAATTCCAACCAAGGCATACACAATCATCGCTAATGCGCCAAGCCGTCTGCCAAGCAAAAGACCAGCAAGTACACAAAAAAACGGCTGCATCGTAATTGGAATTCCGCCGACCTGTAAAAACGGTACAATGGATGTGATATTCGCACCAATCGCCATGAGTGCAGCAAACATTCCGACTAACACAAAATCAGCGGTTCTTGTTTTCTGTTGCATGATGTTTCCCCCTGTCTTATCTGTACAAATAGATTAAGGGGATGAGTGTTATTTGTCAACCTGTTTTTGTTATGGGTTAACAATAAAACCCGCCCATCAAATGGGCGGGTCTGTATTAAGCTTCTGTCATAGAAGACGCATCGATCGCTTGATGAACTGGCACATAATCATAGCCGAGATCACGAGCGACGGCTTCATATGTGATATGTCCGTTCATGACATTGACACCTTCTGCGATGGCTTTGTTTTCTTGAATGGCTTTTGCAGCGCCTTTATTAGCAATTTGCAGCGCATATGGAACGGTGACATTCGTTAAAGCAACAGTCGATGTCCGTGGAACGGCTCCAGGCATATTGGCGACAGCATAATGTAAAATACCGTGTTTTTCATAAGTAGGCTGATCATGTGTTGTGATATGATCGATTGTTTCAACAATTCCGCCTTGGTCAATGGCTACGTCTACGATGACGGAACCGGGCTTCATTTGCTTCACCATTTCTTCCGTCACAAGCGTTGGTGCTTTGGCACCTGGGATCAGCACCGCACAAATGAGAAGGTCTGCCTCACTGACTGAATCGGCGATGTTGACAGGGTTAGACATTAACGTTTTCATTTGATGACCAAATTGATCGTCCAGCTGACGTAAGCGTTCTGCGTTTACGTCAATAAGAGTGACATCTGCGCCAAGCCCAATCGCCATTTTCGCTGCGTTTGTTCCAACAACACCGCCGCCTATAATCGTGACCTTTCCTCTTGATACCCCCGGTACGCCTGCAAGCAAGATGCCTTTACCGCCTTTTGGCTTTTCTAAAAATTGTGCACCGATTTGGGCGGCCATTCTGCCTGCCACTTCAGACATAGGTGTTAAGAGAGGGAGTGATGTTCCGTCCGTTACTGTTTCATAAGCAATAGCTGTGACGCCTTTTTGTTTTAAAGCTTCAGCCAAGGAGGGCTCTGCGGCAAGATGCAGGTACGTAAATAAGATGAGTCCTTCTCTGAAATATGAATATTCCTCAGGTAATGGTTCTTTTACCTTCATGATCATATCAGAAGATGCCCACACATCTTTCGCTTGATCAAGAATTTCTGCACCAACAGATACATAATCGTCATCAGTGAATCCGCTTCCAAAACCAGCGTTTGTTTCAATCAAAATCTGATGTCCAGCTGAAAGTAATTGAGAAGCTGCTCCTGGTGTTAATGCCACTCGGTTTTCATTGTTCTTAATCTCTTTCGGAATGCCGATGATCATGTTTATTCCTCCCATGCTTATCTATTCATATTGTATGTCTAGTGTATCCTGAATGTTTAAAAAATGCTTCGGTTGAAATAAAAAATAAAAAAACGCCTCTTTGTGAAATTTCACAAATGGACGTTTTTAAGCTTCATATCAAGGTATATGGTCATTTTCTCATTCATGTTTTTTAAATCTATTTCTGCAATGTCTGTAATACGTTTTAATCTGTAATTCAAGGTATTGATGTGGATGTTTAATTGCTTTGCGGCAATATTGGCATTGCTGTCACAGTCAATAAATCGTTCAAGGGTTTCGACTAGGTTGGAATGATGCCTCAGGTCGTAATCTTCCAGCTTTGATAAAGAGTAACTGGAGTAAGATGAGCCCCTTCGTTTTTCAGCGAGGACATCTAAATATTGATAAATACCAAGTTCAGAAAAACTGTGTAAACGTTCGGTTTCAACAGGAAAGCGCTCTTTTGTTTTTAATACAGCCAGTGCTTCTTTATAGGAAGGCTGAATATAAGAGATGTTATCGTAAATTCCACCAATCGCTGCTTGAACGTGATGGATATGATAACGGTCAGACAGCTGCTGCAGCATGCCGCTTGTGAATTGTTTAATATCGTGCAGCGGGTGTTCCGTTTTGGGTGAGACAAGAATAATGAATTCGTGAAAATCAACAGTTGTTAATAGCACTTGGACTTGCTGCGTTGTTTCAAGCAGGTAAGATAGCTTTTTTTCTGTGTCTTCTGTGAGTTCGTCACGAAGGCGGAAAATGATGATGGCATACGTGTCTGGACATCTGATGCCAAGTCTTAAAAATAGGTCTAGCATCTCATCCTTTTCATGAATATGACCTGTGAGCATCTTCCAGAAAAGCTCCTGATTGCGTTCTTCTGTTTTCGTTTTGCGAATTTGTAAGTTAAGTAATTTGTTTTTAACAGCATGTGCTGCCATCTTCAGAAGGTCCATTTCTTCTTCTGAAAAAGGCTGTGTGGACTCAATCGCCCAGATAAAACCGAGTACTTCTTTGTCCTTCCAGATTGAAATGGCAACCCTGCTAGATAAACCCACCTCTGCAATTTGAGGGACACGAAGCGGTTCGTCTGTTTTAAGGAGTGTAGGAATGATGCCGTCCTTCCAAAGCCGATTAATGACTTTTTCCGGTACCCGGCGGGAGATAATGGTTGAAGTTCTGGCGGGATCAGTAAAATCATTATGTGTGCTATAAGCCAACAATCGATGATGCGTATCTTCTATAGTAATAGGGCAATTGAGCACATCACTAATTTGGTCTGCCACATCCTCTAAACGATCAAGGCTGTACTTAAATGGATCTGTCTTTTTTGTCATAAAAATCCCTGCTTTTTCGAATATTTCACGTACTTACATTATGAAGAGAAAGAGGTACGTAAATCAATAACAAAATGCCATAAATTTAAAAAAGAGATCGCTCTGAGAAGCGAGCGCATCGATGCTAAAAGTAGGCGAAAAAGAAATAGTACAATAATAACGTAGTAATAAATCAATAGGCGGAAAGATTCAGTGAAGTGTGTCTACACTTATTAAGAATATATGACCAAAAAAATGTTAAATACTAGATAAAAAGCGAAAAAACAGTAATTCCATAGACTCATTTTGTAAAATAAAAACAGATTTGTTTGACTGTGTATCATTTCTGTTTTTATAATAATAACGTCAAAAAATAAGTGGATTAGCCCATTATATGGCGGCTATGCACGGGAGGTAATGAGGAATATGTCAGGAATTATTCGCGTAACCCCAGAAGAACTAAGAGCGACCGCTAAGCAATATGGTGTTGAAAGTCAAGAAGTGTTAAACCAAGTTGATCGTCTAAATAGAATGATCTCTGATTTAAAAGGAATGTGGGAAGGTGCTTCTAGTGAAGCATTTGCTGATCAATACGAGCAGTTAAAGCCTTCATTCATCAAAATGTCTGATCTATTAACAGATGTCAGCAATCAGCTTGATCAAACGGCAAATACACTTGAAAGCACTGACCAAGACATCGCAAGCCAAATCCGCGGCTAATCAAAGGGATTTCCTTTCTAAGTGTGAAAAGCAGAAAAAGCGCCGAGTGTGTCAATGGATGCCGGCGCTCTTTCTATTTTGTGAGGTGGAAATTTGTGTATATCGATATTACCATCGACTTAAAAAATTATGATGGCAGTGTGTTTGATTTGAGACTATCAAATTATTTACATATTAAACAAGTCATCCATATCGCCTGGCAGGCAAAACAAATCTCACTTCCTAAGCGAGAAGGCGGCTGGGTGCGAGTAGTCAATAAGAAAGCTGTGTTTTCAGGCGAATATAAGCTGTCAGACTGTGGAATCACCACAGGAGACAGGCTGGAAATACTATGAAAGGACTTTTGTAAATGGCAGATAAAAAGAGTTCCTATTTAGAAGAACAATTAGAAGCAGTGATGAAAAAAGAGGGTGGCACCTACAGCTTCATTTTTCAAAGAGAGACAATTAAACTCTTAGACGGTTTAGAAGCGGCACCGACCAAAGACATCAATCCTTCATTCAAAAAAGAGATTCAATTAACTGAAGATGAGGTCATCATTTCTATTCAACCGCCTCCTGCCTATCAGGAATTTCGTTTCATCCATGCAAAGGATGAAAAAAGCAAATGGATTTTTTCATACCAGCTTGTCGATGCAGTGTGCAAACACGACGTGAAGCGGCTGCATCCTATTGTTTCTCCTGAAAACATTGTTTTTCATCAAGGCTTAGCTCCTGCATTTTTGCATTACGGCGTCAAAGAAAGCATCCCGCCATATGAAACGGATGAACATCGTTTATTAAAAGAAGTCAAAGCCGTCATTCTTCGAGTGGTGGACCATGAATATCAGTTTCAGGAATATGTGGCATACAGTGAGACGCTGAAACTATCTGAACTGGCAAAAGAAATCGTTGAAACGCAGTCGCTGGAAGAATTGTCTGCCCTCACTCAGCAAAAAATCGAAGCGATTGAAACGAAAGAGAAAACGCTATTAACCATTCCGAAAAAGAAATGGAAGATCGAACGATATATCGGACTAGGTCTGCTTGTCCTATTAATCCCGGCATTGGTGTACACCATTTACACCTTCTTTTTTGCGATGCCGAAACAAGAAGCGTATGTCGAGGCAAACAAATATTATCTCAACAAACAGTACAGCCAAGTGGTGGATACGTTAGAAAAATATTCAGCCAATCAAATGCCGGTCTCTCTTCAATATGAACTGGCCATTTCGTATGTACAAACGAATCAAGGCAACCTGTTACTCGATCAGCATAAAAAAGAAATCACAGATACATACACATTACAGACTGATCCGCAATATTTCCTTTTCTGGATTCATATTGGACAAGGCAATAGCAAGGAAGCACTTGATATTGCACGTGTACTTGGAGATGACCGGTACATATTCACGGCACTCGTCGCCTACCGCAATGACATTCAAAACGATGACAGTCTTACTGCAGAAGAAAAACAAAAACAGCTAGACCCGATTATTAAGGAAATGGCGAAATATGAAGAAAAAGAAACAACGGAGACAAGCACCAACGACTCCTCGGGCGCAAGCCAAACAGATGAAACAGCTGAACAAAAAGAGCAGTCAAAAGCCGATCAAGAGAAAAAAGAGAAAGAATCTGAAGCGAAAAAGAAAACCTCTCAGACGAAAAAAGATGAGAAAAAATAATTCTTTCGATACAACTGACAGTTGCTGCTGTCCCATGAGGAGGTGGAGCGTTTGAGTCTTCTTTGGGTTTTTTATGAGGAGGATTATCAAACCGTCCGTTTAGACGAGCAGTTCAATCGAGAAGCTGTGATTGGACCTGAAATAGAGCATACGGTGACAATCCCTACACTTTCGTTTGATGAAGGGGTCATCCGTTTATCTCCCGATGAACCGAATGATGGCTTTTCCATTTATCAGGGTGAAGGGAAGAAAGGCACATTACTTCTACATGAACCATATAAACTTGGATCACTTACACTTATGTTAATGGAAGCACATCATGACCAACACATTTATTACCTAGGAAATAGAGTCGAGCTGTCTTTTTCACGTGAGGAAAAAGATGGTATTGATGTGTGGAAAGAACAAGCGCATTCCATGTTTCAAGATGCGAGCCAGTTTACTTTGGAGAAAATCGAAGGAACTTGGTATGTCATGCCTCAGGACGAGACGATTTATGTGAACGGGAAAAAAATCCATGGTCCAGAGAAGGTTTATACTGGAGATGAACTGTTCTGGAACTTTCTAACGGTGACATTGAAAGATGATGATTTATTGCAGGTGACTGCATATGAACCATTTCAAACACGTTTGGAAAAAACAAAAGCACCAAGCACAGAAACAAAACAAAAATATCCTTTATATAGACGAACACCTCGTTTAATTTATGACCTGCCAGATGACCGGGTATCCTTTAGCTTTCCTTCGCAGGAGAGTGAAAATAACAGCAGAGGGCTTTGGCTTGTTGTCCTTCCGCCGCTTGTGATGCTCCTTGTGATGGGAATTGTCGCTCTTGTCCAGCCGCGCGGGATCTTTATTGTCGTGTCGATGGCGATGTTTATCATGACCTTAATCACATCGTCCGTTCAATACTTTAAAGAGAAATCACAACGCAAAAGACGGGAAGAGAAACGGCAGCGAGTCTATTCTCTATACTTAGAAAATAAACGAAAAGAGCTGCAAGAGCTCTACGACCGCCAGCAATATATTTTGACGTATCATTATCCGTCATTTGAACAAATGAAGTACTTAACGTCAGAAATTAGCGGCCGGATTTGGGAAAAAACACTTGTGAGTGACGATTTCTTGCAGCTGCGTCTTGGGACGGGTGCAGTCCCATCAAGCTATGAATTATCGATGAGCGGTGGCGATATGGCCAATCGTGACATGGATGACTTAATGGAACAAACGCAGCACATGCAACAGGTCTATCGTGAAGTGAAGGATGTACCCATTACATTTGGTCTTGCAGATGGCCCAACAGGCTTGATTGGAAAGCCAGCCATTGTGAAAAAGGAGCTTCATCAACTTGTCGGACAGCTTGCTTTCTCGCACAGCTATCACGATTTGAGATTTGTCTTTATTTTTCATGAGCAGGAGTATGAGAATTGGGAATGGATGAAATGGCTTCCGCATTTCCAGCTGCCTCATACATACGGCAAAGGGTTTATTTACAACGAACAAACACGCGATCAGCTGTTGTCCTCGATTTATGAAATTTTACGTGAGCGTGATTTAGAAGAAGAAAAAGAGAAAAAAATCTTTACGCCTCACTTTGTGTTTATCGTGACAAATCACGAGCTTATTGCTGAACATGTGATTTTAGAATATTTAGAAGGCAGCCGGACTGACCTTGGCATCTCAATTATCTTTGCTGCTGAAACAAAGGAAAGCTTAGCTGAAAATATCTCGACGCTTGTCCGTTATATTAACGAAGAAGAAGGAGATATTCTCATTCAGCACAAGAAAGCCGTCCGAATTCCATTTCAGCTTGATACACATGAGCGCGGGGACAATGAGCTGTTTGCCAGAACACTGAGAACATTAGATCATCAAGTTGGAATGACCAACTCGATTCCTGAAACGGTCTCCTTCCTTGATCTTTTTCATGCCAAACAGGTAGACGACATTGGCATTCGTGAAAAATGGCTCACATCGGAAACGGCCAAATCACTATCTGTGCCAATCGGTTATAAAGGGAAAAATGACATTGTGGATCTGAATCTGCATGAAAAAGCACACGGTCCGCACGGCCTGTTGGCGGGAACAACAGGATCAGGGAAAAGTGAATTTTTACAGACGTACATTTTATCGCTCGCTGTACACTTTCATCCACATGAAGTCGCTTTCCTATTGATTGACTATAAAGGAGGCGGAATGGCGCAGCCGTTCCGAAATATTCCTCATTTACTTGGCACCATCACCAATATTGAAGGCAGCAAAAACTTTAGTGAAAGAGCGCTTGCCTCAATTAAAAGTGAATTGAAGAAAAGACAACGGTTGTTTGATCAATATCATGTGAATCACATCAATGATTATACGAAGCTCTATAAGGAGAAAAAGGCTGAACAGGCAATGCCTCATTTATTCTTAATCTCTGATGAGTTTGCTGAATTAAAAAGTGAAGAGCCGGACTTTATCAGGGAGCTTGTCAGTGCTGCACGTATCGGCCGAAGCCTCGGGGTCCATCTCATTTTGGCTACACAAAAGCCAGGCGGAGTCATCGATGATCAAATTTGGAGTAACTCCCGCTTTAAGGTGGCACTAAAAGTACAAGATGCGTCAGACAGTAAGGAAATTTTGAAAAATAGTGATGCGGCGTCCATTACCGTTACAGGCCGCGGCTACTTACAAGTGGGGAACAATGAAATTTATGAATTGTTCCAATCAGCTTGGAGCGGTGCGCCTTATATGGAAGATGGCTACGGATCAGAAGATGACATTGCCATTGTGACAGATACTGGACTCATTCCGTTATCAGGGGTAAGCACAGAGCCGGCAGTGAAGAAAGAGACAGTATCGGAGATTTCTGCTGTTGTGGATGAAATTGAACGTATGCAGCAGGAGCTTGGGATTGAGAAGCTCCCAAGTCCATGGCTTCCACCGCTTGAAGAACGGATTCCAAAATCACGTTATGCGTCGAGTGAAGAGCATGTCTTCCATTTTGCGCTTGTCGATGAGCCAGATCAGCAAAGCCAGCATCCACTTTCTTATCAAATGATGGAAGATGGGAACATTGGAATCTTCGGTTCCTCCGGCTACGGCAAATCACTTGCTGCGACAACACTGCTCATGAGTTTTGCGGAGAGATATTCACCTGAAGAATGGCATGCGTATATTTATGACTTCGGAAACGGGACATTGCTTCCGTTAGCCAAGCTGCCGCACACGGCGGATTATTTCTTAATGGATCAAATGAGAAAGATTCAAAAGTCGATGACGCGTTTGCGGGAAGAGGTTGAATACCGCAAACGGTTGTTCAGGCAGCAAGAAATGAGTCATATCAAAATGTACAACGCCTTAAATGAGAAAAAGCTCCCGTTCATTTTCATCGTGATCGACAACTTTGACATTGTCAAAGACGAAATGCATGAACTTGAATCTGAATTTATCCAGCTGAGCCGTGATGGACAATCATTAGGAATTTACTTCTTGATTACAGCGACTCGGGTAAACGCAGTCCGCCAATCTCTTATGAACAACTTGAAAACAAAGGTCGTCCATTACTTAATGGATCAAGGAGAGGCGTATTCGATTATTGGCAGACCGAAATTCAGCTTAGAACCGATTCCAGGACGAGTCATTATCAACAAAGAAGAGCTTTACTTTGCGCAAATGTTCCTGCCAGTTGAAGGAGAGAACGATCTCGAACTGTTTGAGCATTTGAAAGAAGAGATACAGCTTCTTCATGATCGCTTTGAAACAGCTGAAAAACCAAAGCCTGTGCCAATGCTTCCTGATAAACTGACCATTTGGGAGCTAGAGAGTCGTTTAGAAGAACAAAAACAGCCGTATGACATTCCAGTCGGACTAGATGAGGAATCTGTTGCACCTGTTTACTTTGACTTGAAAAAGAATAAACACTGCCTCATCATCGGTCAAACGCAGCGAGGGAAAACAAATGTGACAAAACTGATGCTTGATCAGCTTTTAGCAGCAAAACCTGAGAAACTGGCCGTGTTTGATTCGATTGATCGGGGTCTTTCCCATTATGCAAAGGAAGAGAATATCGATTACCTTGAAACAAAGGATGATATTACCGAATGGGCAGAGGAAATAGACCGTTTATTCAAGGTGCGGGAAGAGATGTACGTCGAAGCTGTACGCAGGGGAGAGACCGATCAGTTGTCGTTCCCTCAAATTGTGCTTGTGATTGATGGCATTACGCGTTTTCAGCAGACGATCGATCCGCGTCTTCAAGATCAATTGGCTGATTTCATGAAGTCATATGCACACCTAGGCTTTAGCCTGATCGCATCAGGGAATCATACCGAATTCAGTAAAGGCTATGATGCACTCACAAACGAAATCAAACAAGTTCGTCATGCCATGTTACTCATGAAAAAATCAGAGCAAAACATCATACCGCTTCCATATGCAAGACAAGAACCAGATATTCAGCCAGGGTTCGGGTATTTGGTTGAAAACGGGAAAGAGAAGAAAATCCAGGTTCCTTTATGTGCGGTAGAAAGGAAGAGTGTTCAATGACAGAGCAGCAAAAAAGCTCCATCAAAATCGTATCGACCATGATATTGATTCTTGTTCTGCCGGTTTTATTTTTCCACCTCATTGGAGATGACCCGGCAAAACAGAAAAAGAATGCCACACGTAATATTGCTGTGGTCAATGAAGATATGGGAGCGAGCGAAAGTGAAAACACCGCTCGTTTCGGACAGGATGTCGTGGCAGCATTATCAGAGCGTCCAGATTATACATGGACCGTAGTGAATCGCAGTGCGGCGGAAAATGGACTGAAAAACAGAAAGTATGACGCTGTCCTCTATATTCCGTCTGATTTCTCTAAAAATGTGCTCAGCTATGATAAAGACCACCCTGAAAAGGCATCCATTCAATTTTCTATTCAAGACCAGCTCAATTCAGTCAATAAAGAGAAAGTGCAAAGAGAGCTGGAAAATGCGCAAAAGAAAATGAATGAACAGATGTCGACGTTATACTGGAGTTTTGTATCACAGGAAATCGGCAATGTCAGAGAAGAGTTTGAGCATATTGTCGGCAAAGAAGTCGAATTCCAAAACACGATGTATAACTTCTATAAGCCGAACTCAAACAAATTATCAGATGCCGTTCAGCAGCAGAAGAAACAAATAGAAGAATTAAAAAATGCGATGACCGATTCACAGAAACAGTATAAAGACGGTTTGAGTACAACAGAAGAAGCAAAGAACCAGTTAAAGGACTTTGTGAAAGCAGTCGATCAATACCAGCAGTATCAAGACAAACAAAAGGACCTCTTGATCAAAGCGCAATCGACAAGTCAAAAACAAATCCAGCAAGGGCTCAAACAGCTTGCTGATATTCAAAACCAAAATGCCCGCAGCTTTAGTGATCAAATGGGCGGACTAAAAACAGACATCAACGGGGTACAAAGTCAGCTGAACACAACTGACAGCGCCATTCAATCTGTTCAAAAGTCAAGAGAGGACGCCATTCCTAAGCAAGCAACGGGATTAACGGATCTTGTGATGGCGTCTCAAGAAGAACTGATTAAAAAGTATGAAGATCGTTACTTAAAAGACTATCGAAATAAGATATCAGCCTTGCAAACGAAGCTATTGGCTAAACGGCAAGAGTTGATGGATGAGCCTGAGCGTCCAGTTGACTCTGATGATGACGGGCCATCAGATCAAGATAATGAAAAACCAGAAGAGATTGGGATTAACCTAGATGAAGAAACAAATGAGCTCTCGCAAATTTCAACAGAAATGAACAACCTTGCAGATGAATTAGGAGAACAGGAGACGCCGCCTTCTACTGAAGATGGCAAAGAAGGTGAAGGCGATGAAAATCCTGCTCAGCCAGATACCGGCAGCACGAATTCATCTCAGGATGACCTTAAAGCACTCTCTACTCGTTTAGAAGAAGTGAAAAAGAAGATTCAAGAAAAAGCTGCCGCTCATAATGACGAATTGAAAGACAAAGTGAGTCAGATGAGTAAGGAGCTTAAGGATCTTTCTGATAAAATAGGTAAACTTGAAAAAAAGTTTCTATGGTTACAAGATCGATATAACGTCATTCCGAATGAAATCCAAAATCAAGAATCATCCATTGTAAGTAAAGTAAAAGAGCTGAAGCGCAGAAACTCACCAATTGGTGGAGCCTTTGCTGATGATCTTTTTGAGGAAAAGTTTGATACAAAATCAACAGACACTAAAAAATTAATGGACTATTCCAATCAACTCTCCCAGCTAGAGCTGATGATTGCAAATGTCTATCAACCATCTAATAACTCTTCTCTACTAGACACAAAAGAAGAGAAAATCCAGTCCATCCTCTCCATCAAAAAAGAGGAAACAGAAAACTGGGATACGCTCAAAAACCAGATGCTGACGTCAAACGATGATGTGTCTACTTTTATTGATGAGATGCAGAAGTTTTCAGATGGCTATGCAGAATACATTTCGACTCAGCAGGCAAGCATGGAACAGGAATTAAATACAATCTCTGAAAGTGCGGACAATGTTGCGGAGCAAATGGCTGATCAAGGAGATGCAGTGTATACGGCAGACCTTGCAGGCAGTTCAATTGTTGTCAGTGCACAGGATTCAATTGGTCAGGAAGTGCTTCGTCTTTCTGAAAATATGAGTTCGTTAACCGACCGCCAAAAAGGGGTGGCGGATTATACGAATAACATTGAAGAGAGTGTGACAACAGTTCAAGAAAAAGCGGATACGCTGAATGAAAACTGGAGCAAGAATGTCAACTCTACGAAGCTTGTTCAGCAAGATTTGAAAGGTATTTTAGGAAACACATTGAGTGATCAAGGCAACAGCAACTATGTGTATAACCACTTAGCCAATCCGCTGAAAATCAGCGGTGATGTGCCAGAAGAAAAAACGCAGACGGTACCGCCAGTGGTCATTTTGGTCATTGTGATGATCAGTAGTTTGTTAATTGGCTTTTTCAGCTCGTATTATGCGGCAGCTCCGATGCTGGTTAAAGGTGCACTGTTTGGCATCTTAAATCTATTAGTCGGACTCATGATCAGCTTGTTTGGACTGAACATTTACAAGCTTGCAGATGATCAAGCGATTCAGTGGTCCATTTTCACGATTTTACTATTAGTGGCTTGTTCCGCCTTTATTCGCACGGCGTTCCTTTTCGGCTCTATTGCCGGATGGATGGCAGCAACGGCGCTTATTTTCTTCTTTGTCGCACCATTAATTGATTTGGTGATGCCGAATTTCTATTTCACAAATCCAGTGACAGACGTGTACCTATCCATCCAATATGGAAATGGAGATCACTTTGGAATGGGTGTTATAGGATTAGTGATTTTAACTGTCCTCTTCATGGCCATCCCGCTTGTGACAAAGCTATGGAAAGATAAAACGGAGGAACGTGATGTGACTCATGAGGCTTAATCTGTTCGTGAAAGGGGTGGCACTTGGTGTCATGTCCCTTTTTCTCCTCATTCCTGCTGCTTTCGCTGCTGGTGAAGATACGGATACAAATGTCAAGCCGAATGAATATCAGGAAAAAGAACTCAATATTAACTCAAGTATATTGAGGGATCAAACGAAATACGAACAAAGCAAAAAGACATCAACAGTCAAAACAGACATTCATTTTGCTGAACCGCCTAAAACTCCGGGAGGGTCTCTTTCTCCGCAGCTTTTCAGTGATCTAAAAGAGAACCCGCCCAAAACATCAGCTCACATGATGGAAGAGATGAATATCTCTTTTCGTGATGCCGCTGTATCAGCACCTTCTGGCGATGATCACAAGAAGCAGACATCAGCACTGCTTCCCATCATCTTTGGTTTCTTAATCGTCTTTGGCATTGTCGTGATGTTCATTCTGATTCCTAAGGTGAATGTGAAGGCTGAAAAGAAATAGCCTGTCTCTTTGAAAAGAGGCAGGCTTTTCTTATGCAGATTGCTTGATGTCATACCGTTCCACCACTACGTAAAATAGTGTTATCAAGGGAGGAGATTGTCATTCGAATTTCAATCGTTACAGGCGGATCAAAAGGATTTGGTCTAGCACTTGTGAACCGGCTGCTTTCACGCGGGGACCATGTGTATACGGCAGCAAGAAGTGCATCGCCGATTTACCATCCGGAGCTCACACATACACAGGTCGACCTGACAGATGAGAAAGCAGCAGCCAAATGGCTTCAAGATAGTCTCACGCCGCAAACACTGGCAGCTGCTGATGACATCTTATTCGTCAATAATGCAGGCATGGTGACACCTATCAAACGTGTGGGGCAAGTCGGACAGGATACGCTTCATCAGCATTATACGTTGAATCTTGTCATCCCTGTTTTGCTGAGCCATGTTTTTACCAAGCAGACTCAATCATATAGCGGAAAGAAAACGATCGTTCACCTTTCTTCTGGAGCGGCGAAAAACCCTTATAAAGGCTGGAGTGCGTATTGCAGCTCAAAGGCAGGACTTGATATGTTTATGAGGACTTTGCATGAGGAACAGCAGGACGAGGCGTATCCAATCAACACGTTTTCATTTTCCCCCGGCACCATTGATACAGATATGCAGGGGGAGATTCGGAAGTCATCAAAACAGGACTTCGAACAAATTGACCGTTTTCAGCAATTATATGAAACAGGCACGCTGAAGAGTCCAGATGAAGTCGCAGGTATTTTGATCGATCTTTTAGCGGATGATCCAGCTGGCGGATGCGTATACGATGCACGTGAGTATGTGAAAAAGCAGTCATCACGACTGCTTTTTTCGTCTTGTACAAGCAAAACCAGCTGATTTGACATAAGCTAATCTTGAGACTCATAGAAAATATAACAGAACATTTGAGTTTCTTTTCAGAATATGTTAGGATGCTAAAAATATAGATAAGGAGGGGTTTCCATGAGAAAGGTTACATTAATGGATGTTTACACCCATCCAGTTGCTCAAAAGTATTTAAATCGTTCAGGAAAAGCCCATGCGATTGCTTGTGCTTATCACGCATTCAAGCTGGCGATGCAGGCGGGAATTAACCCAGATCTGGTTGTGAAAGCAGCACTCTTGCATGATATCGGCCACTATGAATGGTATACAGCCGGCGGAGAATGGGATTACGAGACATATAGAAGAAATGATATTCATGCCATTAAAGGTGCAGAGCGGGCACACAAACTGCTCATACGGCTCGGGGAGGAACCAAAAGCAGCCAAAGATATTGCACTTGCGATTCTGCTTCATACGGATTCATATTTGCCAGAGGGCGACCTCCATAAGGACACACTCCAGCAAATTGTGAAGAAAGCAGATGAAATGGATGAAGAGCCTGGCGGACACCACCATTACAGACAAATAGACGAATCATTGGCAATGAAAAAGATTGCTGATTTGGATCAGAAAGTGCAGCAGGCACTCCAGCCCATGAAACGCTCTGTTTAGTATGGAATGTCTCCATGAATCGTTCCGTGCTGATCGACATACAACGTGCGAATAACGGTACGGTTAAACGCAGATGTTCCTGACGTAGTGAGTCCGGTGTAATGCACCGTGACGGAATAAGCACCTTCTTTTTTCAATTGAATGGCTGATGAGGTACTTGTTTTCAGTGGATGGTCCTTTTGTGCATCTTTAAAGTAATTGGTTTCCACTGATTTGCTTAACCGTTTAATCAGACCGCTTGAATGGGTCGATGCATCCCCTGACTTCGATGCAGCTGCTTTAATTTCTTCATTTAATGGTGAATCAAAGGATACAAGCAGCAGATAAGGAGCCTTTTTGCCTGAATTCGATCGAATCGTCCATTTTCCAGGAACGGGCTTATTGATTTGCACATGGTGTGAATATGCGCCTTCATATGGGAAAGATGCTTCCGATGTCTTAAGGTTTGTTAAGACGTCTCCATTTGGGGCGATGATTTCTGGCCGCGTCTCCTGCCTTTCATTTAACCACTGAATCGATAAGCCATTCGTTCCTTCCTCTACATAGAACGCTTCTGTTTTATCCTTTTCACTTTCTCCACCTTTCACATAAACATCTGTATTCAGCTCAGCAGAAACGGGCTCTTGTTCCTCTTTATTTTCATTTTCAGCGCTTGCGACATTTGCCAGAAGCTGATGCTGGAACACAGGAAACATACTTGTGCCGTTTTTGATTGAATGATGATCCCATTTTCCTGTTAAAATATTGTTTGCATACGATAGTCTTGTGCTGTTTACTGTGACGGCGCCATCATTTGCACCAAAGCTCTTTAAATACATGCCGCCTAAATACAGCACACCGCCAAATGTTCCCCATTCCGAGCCAGAGTAGGTGACATATTTATTGGGAAACGCCTCCAGCTGGTCGGTTTCACTTCGAAAAGCCGCCATCAGACCGGTTTGCAAAGAATAAAGCGCGTCGCTTTTTTGTCCAAGAATTTGCGCGAGCCAGCTTCCGCCCTTGCTATACGCTAGATCCGCAAGCGGTGTCCCGTTATGAGGAGAGCCGAGAGTAATGACCTTTTCCACATAGGGATGTGCTTTGAAATACACCAGTGCGGACTGTGTATCGACCCCGCCTTTACTATGACCAATCACGATGAGTTTTCTACCAAACGCATCATAGATTTCTTTGAGCTTTTCTGCTAATAGTTTGCCGTTCTTTTTCATGTCCTGATCTGGATGCAAATCTATGAATGCGCTTTCGTATCCGTTCAGAACAGCCTGCTTTGCCATATCGTTTCGATCGGACCAAGTGGAGGAGGAGCTGTTAATGCCATGAACAAAAACAAGTGGTGGTTTTGACTCGTCTTTTTGAACGGGCTCTTCTCCTTTAAACCACTTCCCCGGCGTCCCAGGTGGATCTCCAATTGTGCCTGCATACGTATAACTTGCAGAGGATAGAAAGAGCATGACAGCAACAATACAGATGAGTTTTTTCAAGACAATTCACCTCTTCGAATGATTTAAATTGTTGGCAGCACCAATCTATTATACTTCTTAAAAATGTAAAAACGTACTATTTGTAAAAATATGGTATTAATGTTGTGGGTTTGCCCTGAGTGACATTCACATGGGTTCATGCATACGCTGTGGGTAAATACACAAGTAAAGGGGCAGGTAGGATGGCACAACAAGGAAGTCCACAGCTTGTTTCATTAGTTGATCCATATGTTTATCAAACATTGCAGAAAGTGGTCGGTATGAGATTAATTGTGCAAACAGTGAAAGATACGGTGCGTGGGAAATTGAAGGAAGTTATGCCGGATCATATTGTGATTGAAGCGGGGGCGAAATCAGTTTTTTATGTGCGGATCCAGCAAATCGTGTCGGTGATGCCTGATCACAGTGAAAGAGTGTAACAAGCAGACGCATAGATGTCTGCTTTTTTTTCATGCTTATAGAATGTATATCTGGAAAAAGTGCATGATATACCAATTGTTCTTTTTTTTTCAAAAAATGAGGTTCTAAAACAAGAAGCAGTTGACAGAAGGTGGGTTGAATAGTAGTTTTTTAATAAGATCAATACGTAACAGGAGGAGCATCTTTGTTAAAATCTAAAGTTCATTTTTGGACATTCCAAATATTACTTGTTTTACTCATTGTCTATGTATCAACTAAGGTTTCGTTTTTATTTCAGCCGATTATTTTATTTGCATCAACACTGTTTGTCCCCATCTTACTGGCGGGTATTCTCTTTTTCATCTTTAATCCAATTGTTCGATTTTTGTCCAAGAAAATTCCTAGGACACTCGCTATCCTGATCATTTATCTCTTGTTCATTGGACTCATCACGTTCATCGTCAATGCTGCTGGACCGGTGATTGTCTCGCAGGTCGGTGGACTTGTCAAAAGCTTCCCTGGTTATGTGACGGACATGCAGAAGTTTATCAATGACTTTTCGCATTCTAAAACATTTACTTGGATGATGAACCAAGATTATGTGTCTGTCTCAAAATTTGAACAGACGATCGTTTCGACATTAAAAGATTTGCCGGAAAATATCGCTTCAAGTATGTCTGCGGTGTTTGGCGTGATTGCCAATATTGCTTTAGCCGTCATCACAGTTCCGTTCATTTTGTTTTATATGCTGAAAGACGGACATAAGTTTCCCGACAAGCTCGTTCAATTTTTGCCAATGCCTTACCGTAAGGAAGGGTTGAAAATTTTTAAAGAATTAAACGACACACTTGCGGCTTACATACAGGGGCAGATTGTTGTCTGTTTATTTGTTGGAGTGGCTTGTTTTATCGGATACTTATTAATTGGTGTGAAATATGCGCTTATTCTCGGTATTATCATTGCGGTCACAAATGTGATCCCGTACCTTGGACCATATCTTGGCGCGGCACCAGCTGTGCTGATTGCCTTTCTTGATTCGCCTGGAAAAGCAGTGGTGACAGTGATTGTGATTCTTGTCGTTCAGCAAATTGACGGAAATGTCATTTCTCCATTGATCATTGGGAAACGCCTTAACACACACCCTTTGACCATTATCCTGCTGTTAATTGGGGCAGGAAGCTTTGGGGGCATCCTTGGCATGATCTTTGCAGTCCCTGTCTATGCACTGCTCAAAGCGATCACCTTGAATATTGTCAGATTGGTTCAGCTGCGTCAGCGGTCTCGTAAAGAACAGCATTTAAACGTATAGGGCAGATGCACAACTTTTCCCTTTTTGCATAAGATGGTTGACATAAGCAGATAGGGGGAGATTCTGATGCCTGCAATCGTTGGACCTATTCATATCGAGTCATTAGGAGGAAACGGTGCAGCTACTTTCGGTGATGTACTGGCCATTGCCCCTTTGGCTGTAAACCACTCCACTGGCGGGGCGGGAGCCTTTAATTCAGGTGATTATATGTCTCTTACAAGTGATCCTAATGCGACGATGCTTTGGGACTTCACATTGTTTGACCAGCCTCAATCATTTAATGCATAGAAAGACAGCTGGTGATCAAATATCAGCTGTCTTTTTTTATTTGTGATACACGTATTGTTGAGCTGGGCAAATGATGTGGATAGAAAAGGTGGTGGCGCAATGCCAGCGATTGTTGGACCTATTCATATAGATCGTGTGTACGGAAATGGGGCGGCACATTTCGGCGGTGTTTTTCCCATTTCGCCAAAAAGTGTTGATTACTCCGCCGGTGGTTCAGGTATCTATAATGCAGGGGACCTCGTCCAATTTTTTAACAGTCCAAACGTCACATTTGTTTGGGATTTAAATCTTATTAGTCAGCAAAAGAGCTTCAATGCGTAGCCAGCTTTGAAAGGGATTTCCTTTTCAGAAGCTGTCTTTTTTTATGGTACAATGGATATGGATGTAAGAAGAAAAAAGAGGTGTGAACAGAGTCAAATGAAAATTAGAAAAGCACACATCACAAGCCGGCAACCAAAGACCTACAATGTATATTTACATGAAAATAAAAAAGAATATAAAACGCTTGTTGCCGTACCTGACATTGAATGGAGTATATCCATTGCGTACGAGGACGAAAAAGAGCAGCTGATCCATACGCTCGAGCAATCCTTAATGGAAAGAGCAGAAACAGACGAAGCCCGTGAGCTTGCACTAAAGATTGTGCACTGGGTCACAGAAATGTAAATTTTAAAACCAGGAGTGAAAACAGCGATGAAAGAAGAATCCGTAGACTTTTATTTGCAGCAAGGAATATTTGGACATGCTGAAACAAAGCCCGATGAACGAAGAATGTTTCTCGGTTCATTAAGGGAACGAGCGCTTCTCGCCCTGACAAAGGGACAGGTATTACGAAATAAACCGTATCAAGAGGTCGAACAAGTATTAAAGTCCAACCGTCAGGCCACTGTTCTTTTAAATGGTGAGTTGTCCTATGCTTCATATTCTCAATATGTGAAAATGGCTAATGCCGCTGGTTGTTCCTTTAAAGTGGTGAATCATTATGAGGCGCATTCTCCTTTTGGTCTTGTGATAGAGCTGCCGAATGCGGTTAATCAAGAGCACATCTATATAGAAGATGAGCTGCTTCAAAAGGCTTTTTCTCACGAATCTGTTGAATAGGTTTCCCTAGTGAAATGAATAGGCTATAATGAGTCAAAAGAGCATATGGGAGAGATGCCGATGGGCAAAGCATTGATTTGTATTGATTATACCGTTGATTTTGTTGCAGACGATGGAAAATTGACATGCGGAAAGCCTGGACAGGCGATTGAGCCTAAGATCACAGAGATCACTTCTTCGTTTATTGATGAAGGACACTTTGTCGTCTTTGCAGTCGATCATCATGAAGAGCAAGACCCTTTTCATCCAGAGACAAAGTTATTTCCGCCCCATAATATTCGCGGGACAAAGGGAATTGAACTTTATGGCAAACTAAGTTCACTATTTCACACGTCAAAACATTTAAAGCATGTCTACTATATGGAAAAAACAAGATACTCTGCTTTTGCAGGCACTCAATTAGAAATGAAACTGCGCGAACGCGGCATCACTGAACTTCATTTAGCCGGCGTATGTACCGATATTTGTGTACTTCATACAGCTGTTGATGCGTACAATAAAGGCTTCGAACTTGTGATTCACCAGAATGCTGTAGCGAGTTTTAATGAAGCGGGGCACGAGTGGGCACTTTCTCACTTTGAGCAGTCGCTTGGTGCGAAAGTGGTTAAGTAAGGGAAGGAGAATGGAAGTTGGAGCATCGGTTTATTGACGACAGTTTATCACTACATACAGATCTTTATCAAATTAACATGGCAGAAACGTATTGGAGAGACGGCATTCATGAGAAGAAGGCAGTTTTTGAACTCTTCTTCAGAAAGCTTCCATTTGACAATGGCTTCGCTGTATTTGCTGGTTTAGAGAAAGCGATTGAATATTTATCGGACTTCTCCTTCACCGAAAGTGATCTAGCGTATTTAAAAGATGAACTCGGTTATAAAAGCGATTTCATTGATTATTTAAGCGGGTTGTCCTTTACAGGAACACTTCATTCAATGCGTGAAGGCGAAATTGTCTTTGCAAATGAACCGATCATGCGCATCGAGGCAACGCTTGTAGAAGCGCAGCTAATCGAAACAGCCTTGCTGAATATCGTGAATTTCCAAACACTGATCGCAACAAAGGCGGCTCGGATTAAAGGAATCATTGAAGATGAGACAGCACTAGAATTCGGAACAAGACGTGCGCATGAAATGGATGCAGCGATGTGGGGAGCAAGAGCGGCACTCATCGGCGGCTTCCAGGCGACAAGTAATGTTCGTGCTGGGAAGCGCTTCAACATTCCAGTGTCAGGAACTCATGCCCATGCGCTTGTACAAGCATACCGCGATGAATATACGGCATTTAAAAAATACGCTGAAACCCATACAGACTGTGTCTTTTTAGTCGATACGTATGATACCGTGAGATCCGGTATTCCGAATGCCATTAAGGTAGCGAAAGAATTCGGAGACAAAATCAACTTTATTGGTGTCAGACTTGATAGCGGTGACCTTGCATACTTGTCTAAAAAAGCTAGAACGATGCTGGATGATGCAGGATTCCATGATGCAAAAGTCATTGCATCGAGCGATCTTGATGAACATACCATCATGAATTTAAAAGCACAGGGTGCCAAAATTGATGTGTGGGGTGTTGGGACAAAGCTGATCACAGCATTTGATCAGCCAGCCCTCGGTGCAGTGTATAAGCTTGTGTCCATTGAAGAAAACGGCAAAATGAATGATACCATCAAAATTTCATCCAACCCAGAAAAAGTGACAACACCAGGACGTAAACGTGTGTACCGCATCATCAATCAATTGAATCATCATTCTGAGGGTGACTACATTGCCCTTGAAGAGGAAGATGTTCATAGTGAGGATAAACTGAAAATGTTCCACCCTGTGCATACATTTATCAGCAAATTTGTCACAAACTTTGTGGCTAAGGATCTTCATGTCCCTATTTTCGAACAAGGAAAACTTGTATATGACAATCCGGATATTCAAACGATTCAAGCCTATGTGCAGGATAGCCTCGGACTTTTCTGGGAGGAATATAAACGAATCAGCAAACCAGAAGAATACCCAGTCGATTTGAGTCAAAAATGCTGGGATAACAAGATGCAGTTTATCCATGACGTGAAAAATAAAATTAAAAAAGAGCTTTATGAAAGCTAATTGGAAGAAAAGGAGATCATCAAGCCGGGTGATCTCTTTTTTTATTTTTTGACCGATTCAAAGTGAACCATAAGCACAATCATTTGGTATACTGAAAGCACATCTTGTTTGTCATTGCATAAAGGAGGATTGGAGCAGTTGAGGGTGTTTGTTGCGAGACAGCCTATTTTTAACAGAAAAGAACAAGTCGTATCATATGAGCTGCTTTATAGAGATAGTGAAACCAATACATATAGCGCTGAAGACGGTGACCAAGCGACAACGGACCTCATTATAAATAGCTTTTTAAATATAGGTATCGAAACATTGACAGAAGGCAAACGATGCTACATTAATTTCACCGAAAGCTTACTTTCGTCTGATCTGCTCACCTATTTTGATCCGCATCAGCTTGTGATCGAGATATTAGAAAATGTACCGATTACCCCGGCACTTATTATGAGATGTAAGCAGTTAAAAAAATGGGGATATACGATTGCACTTGATGATTTTTTTCTAAACGGAACACATTTTAGTGACAAGTTGCTTGACGAACTCCTCTATTGCATTGATATTTTAAAAATTGACTTTCTGAAGACCAATTCGGAAGAACGAAGAAATATTCTACATACGTATAAAAAATATCGACTTCGCTTCCTTGCAGAAAAGGTGGAAACGCGAAGAGAGTATGAAGAAGCGCTAGAAGCCGGCTTCCATTTGTTTCAAGGGTATTTCTTTAGCGAGCCTCGTGTCATATCAGGACGAGCATTATCGACCAGCTTCCATGCGTACCACCAGCTCTTAAATGAGCTGAGCAAGGAACAGCCGAATATCCAGGTCGTGACCCATTTTATTGAAAGTGACCTTTCGCTGTCATATCAATTATTAAAAATGCTGAATTCAGGCGGCATGAGACGTCTTTATCAAATCAAAAGTATCCGGCAGGCGATTATCCTGCTTGGGTTTAATGAAATTCGGCGCTGGATCTTTATTCTTTCATTTAAAGAACTGAATGTCCAAGCCAACTCAAGCCAAAAAGAAATTATCAAAATGTCATTCATTCGGGCGAAAACGTGTGAACTGATTGCGAGTCGTACTGAACGAGAGCACCCAGCCTCTTATATGCTGACAGGTATGTTTTCTCTCATTGATACGCTTGTCAGGGCAGATATTACAGAACTTGTGAAAGAGCTGCCGCTTTCTGATGAAGTTGGTGAGGCACTGCTTGGCTATGAAAATGATTATTCATTTGTGCTAGATGTAGCCAAACGGATTGAACGAAATGAATGGGATGATGAGATGTTAAATGGGGAACTCCCGAAGCAAGAAGCCTACGGCTGTTATATAGAAGCCATTGAATGGTGTCATAAAATGTTTGAATCTTAAGAAAAGCCGCTCACGTCAGAGCGGCTTTTTTTGTTATGCCCACTGTAAAAGAAGAAAAAGTCTGCTAGAGGCGAGAGACAAGTAGATACGAATGCCTTCTGGACTAAAGCGGATGTCAATGCCACTTTTCACACCGATTTGCTTCAGCATCCGGATGACACTTGTCGAATCAGAGCGCTCAGCAGCCTCCATGATGCGCTGTGCAAATGAAAGCGAGCTGGAAATCTGCTGTGTAATGAGTGAAGCATCAGCAACAAGTCGGGCTGATTCTTTTGCGGCTCGTTGAAACGAGTGGGCATCTACTGGAGGAAAAGTCATAGGTGTGCGCGGGTATGCATGGCTCATTGCGGGGACCTGCAAAGCAGGATAAGGAACATAGTAAAACATATGGTCACCTCTTCTCTCATTGACGTGAAATTGGACGGATATCTGTTCTAAATGTATGTAGAAAATCAGAATAAAGAATCAAAATGATCTTTCTATCTTTATAAATCCAACATAAAAATAGGTACTTTTGCGGTCAATTTCGGTGAATGTCGCCAAAAAATTGCGGTGTCCACAATAGGGTCTGTCGTCTGACCTATAACACGCAAAACCGAGGATATGGAAGGGATCATACGTTCTGATGTGAGAAAAGTGTGACGAATGATGCCTATTCTTGTCGCAAAAATGACGCAGTTCCTTTGAAATTGAGATAAAAGTACGATTTGAAAAGTCAGAAAATGATGAAAAAAGACCTATTGAATTTTGCGGTATCACGCACACATTTTGTGCATACTTTTCGGTGAAAAAATACTCAATTACATTTACACTGTTAGTAACAGATCAAATACTTATGACCCAATCACCATACACAAATACATTGATCTTCCAAAAAAGGAGAGTGGAATCGATGGAAAAGTATGAAATCGAAGAACTTAAACAATTATTATGGAAACTTGAAAACGAAATTAGAGAAACAACGGCTTCTCTTCATAACATTAACAAAAGCATTGATCAATACGACAAATATGAATATGTGAAAATTTCTTAAAGACTTGATAATCATCAAGTCTTTTTTTTATCCAAATACATACAAAAAAAGGATATATTATTATATAATTGTTAAATAGTGATGTCAGTGGACATTTGCTCATGTCTTTTTAGTAAAATAAAAGGCGGAAGGGTGAGGTACAAGAGCGAGTATGCTAAACTATCTAGAGAATACAAAAATCAAGCAGAATATGTCTGATTTTATTCAACATGCAGTCAGGCAGAAGGATTTACAACAACTGCTTCTAGAATTTACAGATAGAAAGAATGAATTTCCCTTTGGGCAATTGGCTTACAAGCATTATGAGGCATTTGGCGGACAAGACAAGCAAGCGATTACACAATTGTCAGCAGGGATTGAACTTCTCATCTTATCAGCCGATATATTAGATGATATTGAAGATCAGGACAATGATTCGTATCCTTGGATGAACGTCGACCAAGGAGTGGCCATCAATGCTTCTACGTATTTGTATACGCTGAGTATCCAATTCATTACATCAATAGGTGAAAATGATTCTCAACTAATAGAGAAACTGTTCCATTTCATCAAAATGTCAATGGAAGGACAACATGAGGATTTGCGTCATATGCATGGAACAGAAGAAGAGTGTGTAGAGGTGTTAAGGAAAAAATCAGGATCATTAACAGCTCTTTCTAGTGTACTGGGTGTTTATTTAGCGACGAGAAAAATCAACTCAACTGTGGAATCATATTCAATATGTTATGGTGTTGCTGAACAGATCAGTAACGATTTTTTTGCGTTATTTTCGAAAACAAACGGAGATTTTCTAAAAAAACAAACGCTGGCATTTAGCTATTTACAAAGAGGTTTTAACGATGCCAGTCAAGAGCTTCTTACGTTCTTTTCCGGTCGTTTAGATGAGTCAGAACAAAAGTCATTTCAGCTGAAGCAGAAATTACTTGAAGCTGGTTTGACTCAGTACATGGTATCAATGAGAGAGATTATGCTGTTAAAAATGAGGCAAGGGATTGAACAACTTGATTTACCTAAAACAAATAAGGAACAATTGTATGCATTTATGACAAAGGAGGGCAATGATTGAACATTCAAAATATCATTGCATATCTAATAAAAAACCCAGGTGTGGTCGATGAATTGATATCTGGAAATGCAAGCTTAATTCATGCTGACGCACAAACAACTGCAGCCATTATACAGGGGGTAAAAAAAGAATACATGAATGCAAAATACATCTGGGAGTATTAATTTAAAGTTCAAACCTGTATGATGATTTAATGATCTTTCTTAAGGATGTTTTAAAAATGAAGCTTACCTATACAAAATTGTCCAGGTTTCTTGTATTTTTATCTTTTTTATTTGTGATCTATATTTCATATATCTATGTATTTGATATTTTTAATGGTGCACGTGTAGAAAAGAATGAAAACGGTCAAACGGAAGTTGTTGACGTTGAATATCTTTCTTTAGCTTATTCGTCGGGGTTAAAAGAAGGAGATATTATACTAAAGATAAACGGACAATCTAATTTAATTCAAGACCACATGATCAATGGTAAGCTTAGAAATGTACAAAGAATTGATATACAAAGAGGCAACCAAATCATATCACTTAAAAATAAGACGTTGATTGGTCGCGAAAGCTTATTTGTCTATTTAATCCCTCTTCTTCTATATTCAATATGCTTATTCTGTATCTTTTTTATTATTAAAATTAACAAAGAACCGCAACGAAAATCTGCATTTTTATTAATTTTATTCTTATTGTCAATTTGTATTGGGTATCTGAGTGCAGGTACGTCAGGAATTGGTGATAGATTTAGCCATTATGTTCTCTTATTGTGTTTATCAAGTGTGTCTATCTTATATATTCATTTTATCTATCAATATTTCAAGGAATTTGATGTGCATTTAACGAATCCAAAGCTCATCAGGTACTTATATTTGATCCCTATTTTTAACCTTGCCGTACATAGCGGGGTTTCGGTGTCATCTGAATTGAGAAAATATGTTCCTAGTATCAGTTTGCTGTTTTTTTTCGGAACAGTTTTAGTAGCTCTTTATTTAATAGTCAGAGGAATGAAGAAATATAAAAAAACAGCACATGGTTCAGTTTTAAAGTTTTTTGCCATTATGAATGTTTTGTCGTTCAGTCCATTCATTCTCTTTTTTGTTATTCCCTATGTGTTTTTTGATAAGTATTTGATTGATCCTTTTATTCTGACATCAATCGTTTTGTTAATTCCTTTTTCTCTCGTCTACCAATTCATGACGAACAAACTTTACAATATGGATTTTTTGATTAGCAGACTGAGGTACTATGGCTTTCTAGCCATCACACCGACCATTTTTGTTGTTGTCACGTTTTATATTCTGCAAAAACCAGAAGATTTGAAGTACACACTGAAGCTCGCATTAATCACCTACGCGCTCATGCTGGCTGTTTTCTATTTCAAAGAAATTCTAGATTTCCGTTTTCGTCTGAAGCGTTTTTCAGAGAAGCATAATTACCAGGACAGCGTGTTTAAATTTACGCAGCTCATTCGTGAGGCGTCATCACTTCATCAAGTGCTGTATCATTTGAAATACACCATTTTAGAAGTGCTTGTTGTTAATAAAGCCTTTGTGCTTGAAGTGAAGCCAGATGGGCAGATTGAAGAGATTGATGAATCTTCAGGTGATAGCAATCTATGGAAAGAGTATGTGGATCAATTTCAGGATATTTTAGGGGAAGTCGGGAAAATCATTGAGCTTGATAAAGGGTTTATGATGAAAATTGGCGAGCGGGGCGGTCACTCGTTTATGATTTGCTGTTTATCCAATTTACAGACACCGAAATTGACGCGTGATGAGATTTCTTGGCTGAAAACATTGGCTTTTTACACAAGTGTCAGTTTAGAAAATGTCGTCAAGATCGAAGAATTGATGGAGCATCTTGAAGATTTGAAGCAGCGTGAAGCGAACCCTGCTTGGCTGAAAAAAGTCATGTTTGCGATGGAAGAAAAGCAGCGCTCCGATTTAGCGAGGGATCTTCATGATTCCGTGCTGCAGGATTTGATATCGCTGAAAAGACAGTCAGAGATGTTTTTAACGAATTTCCAAAACGATCAATGCCCAACGTCTATTGAACAATCGCTTATCTCATGGAATGAACAAATGTCTAAGGTGATTCAAACCACGAGAGAAACATGTCATGAACTTCGGCCGCAGCTGCTGTACGATTTAGGTTTAGTCAAGGCGATGTCGAAGCTGACTTCTCAAATCCAGGAGGAAGCACCGTTTCATATCCGGCTGAATACGACTCGCTTTGATAAGGAGCTGGACATTGATATTGACTCCCAGCTCAATATTTACCGGATTGTTCAGGAGCTGTTATCCAATGCCTTGAAACATTCTCAAGCCAGCCAAGTGCTTGTGATGCTGATTTGTATTAAAGATCAGGTTGTTCTTCACTACGAGGATGATGGAGTCGGTTTTGATGCAAGCCATCTTGATCAGCACACCATGAGCATGGGCCTCTCGGGAATCAGAGAACGAGTCAAGGCGTTAAATGGGAAGCTTCACATTCACACAGCCCCAGAAAAAGGGCTGAAGGTGAAAATTGAAATGGAATTGTAACGATTTATTAAGGAATAAGACTTGGCATCTGCCAAGTCTTTTATATAAAATGGAAGTGAGTGATTTAAAGGGAGGAAGACATGAAGAAGATATTGGTCATTGATGATCATCCGGCTGTCATGGAAGGGACAAAAAGCATATTAGAATCAGATCAGCAGCTATCAGTCGATTGTTTAAGTCCTGATGCAGAAGCCGCCTTTTTAAAGACGCATGACTTTTCCATCTATGATGTGATTTTGATGGATTTAAATCTCGGGGATATCAATGGAATGGACATTGCGAAACAAATTCTAGAAACCAACCAACAAGTGAAAATTATCATTTATACAGGGTATGAAGTAGATGATTATTTTGAAGAGGCCATTCGGGCTGGATTGCACGGTGCAATTAGTAAAACAGAGACAAAAGACAAAATTATTGAATACATACACCGCACATTGCAAGGAGAAGTTGTCATTCAGCTATCCTATTTAAAGAAATTAATTTCACAGCAGCAAGAAAAGCCAGAACAGGCGCAGCAGACCGATCACGAGCTGTTAACAGAGCGAGAGTGTTTGATCCTCAGAGAAGTGGAAAAAGGATACACGAACCAAGAGATTGCCGATGTGCTTCATTTGAGCAAACGCTCGATTGAATACAGCTTGACGTCCATCTTTAATAAGCTGAATGTTGGCTCTCGAACCGAAGCGGTGTTAATTGCAAAATCTGAAAGTGTGCTGTAAACGTGTGAAGGGAGAGAACCCTGATGGAAGTGAGTGGATCAAATACACTGCTTGAGGCACTGGGGATTGAGATTGTAGAGTGTAATGAGTCACGATGCGTAGCGACAATGCCAGTCGATCACAGAACAAAACAGCCATTTGGACTGCTGCACGGAGGAGCATCTGCTGCTCTAGCAGAAACAGTGGCAAGCATGGGGGCTGCGGCTCATTTAGACTTAACTCAGCAAGTTTGCTCAGGGATTGAAATCAATGCCAATCATTTAAAATCTGTACGTGATGGAGTAGTGACAGCGACGGCTGTTCCTGTACATGTAGGGCGCCGTACAATGGTATTTCAAATTGATATTAAAGATGATCGGGACCGGCACATCTGTACGTCAAGATGCACACTTGCTGTCATTGATCGCATATAAAAAAGCTCCCGGTGCAGCGGAAGCTTTTTTTAGGTTGGATTGATCCATAAAATGGTTTTTTTATAGAAATAAAAGAAGGACCTCACATGTGAGGCCCTTCTTTCGGTTTATAAGTACGAGTCTTCTTTTCGTTTAATCACGAAGTTACGAAAACCACCATAATCATCTTGTACACTTCGTTTGTCCATCTTGACTCCGGTATTGTAGGCAGCTCTTCCGATCAAGTGTGCGCCGACCGGAGCTGTTAAAAAGATAAAGACAATCCCAAGTAGAATCTTCGCAGAAATAATGCCTGCAAGAAACCATTCGTGAAAGAATACCCCAACTAATATGAGGACAACACCAAGTGTCGATGCTTTTGATGCAGCATGCATACGTGTATAAACATCCGGCAGGCGAAGGACGCCAATGGCTGAAATAAGACAAAGGATGGCGCCAAGCAGGATGAAGAAAATGACAATAGCTTTAGCGATGACGATCATTTTCAATCACTTCCCCTTTCTCAAGGAATTTGGAAAAAGCGACAGTGCCGATAAAAGCAAGGATACCGAGCAGTAAAATAATTTCAAAGAACGTTGTCGTTTTCAGCAAAATGGAAACGATGGCTGTCATCCCAATTAAATTGATTCCTATCGCATCAAGCGCACTTACACGATCAGGAATAGAGGGACCTTTGATAACTCGTATAACAAAAAGAAGGGTGGACAGTGCAAGAATGCCAAGTGAAATTTGTAATATGATCTCCATTACTTACCACTCACCTCCTGAATCGCTTTTTCAAATGAAACCCGGATATCGTGAATGGCTTTTTCCGCATCTTCAATATCCATCGCATGAATGTATAAAATCGAACGATCATCAGAAATATCAATGACTAGTGTACCTGGTGTCAAAGTAATCATGTTAGAAAGTATGGTAATTTCCCAATCCATTTTCAAGTCCGTACGAAAGGCGAAAATACCGGGCTTAATTGTGAGCTTTGGAGATAATACGGTCTTTAGTACACTTAAATTGGCAAGAAGCAGCTCCCGAATAAAAATCAAAACGAGCTTGAAAATGGCATAAAGTGCAAAGCCATAAAAACGTTGCGGGAAGAAACGGCGCAGCATAAAAATGGCGACCATCCCAAGTATAAACCCTGATACAAAGCCTGAGGCCGTGTATGTATCATTCATAAACATCCATGTAAAGGCGAGGAGAGCGTTTAATAATATTTGAAAGGCCATGTTCATCTACTCCTTCAGCACAGCTTGAATATATTTTTCTGGTGTTGAGAGCATTTCCGCTGCTTGATTGATGTAAGGAGCAATGAACTCTGTTCCTAATCCAATCGCAAGCGATAAGACGACAAGCAGTACGCCAGGGTACACCATTCCTTTAATTGACGGTTTTCTTCTTGGCAGATCCTGTTCCTCGCCCCAAAATGCGAGCATAAAAATCCTCATGACACTATAAAGGACAAGAAGGCTGGATAGTAAGACAAGGATAGAAAAAGTCATAAGCCCAGCTGAAAAGCCGCCTTCCACAATTTTCAGTTTTCCTACAAACCCGCTAAGCGGCGGAATTCCTGCAAGGGATAATGCTGATATGAAAAACATCCAGCCAAGAAGTGGCTGTGATTGAATCAGCCCGCCCATCTTTTTCAGATTGTTTGTGCCAGCGTACACAAAGAGTGCACCTGCCAGCATAAATAAAGCCCCTTTGATGACCATATCGTGAATGAGATAATAAATGGCCCCTTGGAGTGATGCAGGAGTATTGGCTGCAATTCCAAATAAAATGACCCCGACCGCTGTCACAATGTTATAAATCACGATCTTTTGCACATCGGAATAGGCAATTGAGCCAATCACACCAAATATCACCGTCAGTGCGGCCAGCCACGCCATAAATGTATGAGTGAACCCTGTATCGTGTATAAAAATTAACGTAAAGACTCTGGCAATCGCATACAAGCCAACCTTTGTCAGCAAAGCGCCAAATAGAGCGGAAATCGCTGCAGGCGGTGCATGATACGACCCTGGAAGCCAGAAATAAAGCGGGAAGATCCCAGCTTTTAAGCCAAATACAATCATGAACAGAATGGAAATGACAGTGATTAATCCTGTTTGCCCTGATTCAGCGATCTTCACACTTAAATCAGCCATATTCAATGTACCAGTGACGGCATATAAACAAGCGACACCGACGATAAATAAAGCTGATGAGATGATGTTAAACACAATGTATTTGAGTGATTCACGAAGCTGCGGTTTTGATCCACCCAGCACAATGAGCATGTATGACGCCATCAGCAGCAATTCAAAGAATACAAACAGGTTGAAGATATCTCCTGTTAAAAAGGCACCGCTCACGCCAGCTAACAAGAACTGTACGCCAGAATAATAGAACAGCCGCTCTCTTTCCTTTCCAATTGTTTGAAAGGAAAAAAGCACTGTGACAAGCCCAACAATGGAAGCGGTCAGTACGAGCAGTGCAGCAAACTGATCGGCCACAAGCGCAATGCCAAATGGTGCTTTCCAGCCGCCCATATAAAGTGTTTGAATCCCATTTGTGAAAATCGTTTGGACCAAAAATAGATTGCACGCGATCGCTGTAAGAGACGCAAAAACGCTAAAACCTCTAGACAGCATGATATTTTTATTCATAAAAATCAGCAATGTAGCGGATAGAACTGGTATCAAAATAGGTAATATAACGAGATTATTCATGCTGATCATTTCCTCTCATTTGATCCATGTCATCTGTTCGCAGCTCTTGGAAGGCTCGGAAGGCCATGACGAGTAGAAATGATGTCACACCAAACGAAATGACAATAGCCGTTAAAATTAATGCTTGTGGCAATGGATCTACATAGGATGTAATCCCCCCAGTTAAAATGGGAGGAGCTCCTTTTTTTAAGCCGCCCATTGTTAATAGAAGTAAATGGACGCCGTGGCTCAAAACAGCAGTACCGACGATGACCCGCAAAAGGCTTTTTGAAAGCAGTAAATAGGTCGCCGTCATAAAGATAATTCCGACGAGAATAGACATTAGAAATTCCATTATTCCTTCTCTCCAATCGTTTGAATAATGGTCATGGTGACACCGACAACAACCAAATACACACCGATATCAAACAGGACGGCTGTTGCCAGCTCTGTTTTCCCTAAAATCGGTAATTGAAAATAACCAAAGGTATGGGATAGGAAAGGTGCGCCGAACAGGAAAGATCCCATACCAGTCAATAGCGCAATGAGCAGCCCCACACCTGCAACATAGATAAAGTTGAACGGCAGAATGCGTCTTACTGTCTTCAGATCGTAGGCTAAGAGCAGAAGGACGACAGCGCTGGCACTCATTAATCCGCCAATAAATCCTCCGCCTGGATTGTTATGTCCCGCAAGAAATAGGTGAAGGGAGAAGAGCAGGATGATAAATGCAGTGATTTTGGTTGTGACTTGTAAAAGCATATCATTCGTATCAATTTTTCTCATCGGCGCACTCCTCTCTTCCGTTTTCCTTGTGTCTTTAATAATCCATAGATACCAAGTGCCGCAATCGCCAGCACGGTAATTTCAAACAGTGTATCAAAGCCCCTGAAATCAACAAGGATGACATTGACAATGTTGTCTCCGCCTGCAAGCTTGTAGCTGTTTTCAATAAAGTAAGACGCAATCGTATCAAGTGACTGATTGCTTGTTGAAGCGAAAGCAAGGCATGTCACAATGACACCAACACCTACTGAAATAATGAGATTGGTCATTTTAAATTTCCTTGTTTTTTGCTTCATGCTCAGCTTTGGCAAGTGATAGAAGCAAAGTAAAAACAGTGCCACAGAAATTGTTTCAATAATTAACTGGGTGAGGGCAAGGTCAGGTGCCCTGAAAATAACAAAAAATAGTGACAGCGTATACCCCATGACACCTAGCCCGATAATGGCTGTTAAGCGAGAACGAGCAAACACAGTCGTGAGGGTTGCTGCTATCATCACTAATGACAGAATGACCTCGTACGTGCCGATTGGAGCAGCATGCTCCATATTAAATGAGAAGGCATTCTGATAAAACATGACACTCCCAAGCACGATAATCATGAACCCAAACACATAGACAAGGTAATCACGAAGGAAACCGGTCATATAACTGTTTGTCAGGCGATATGAACCTTTTTCTAAACCGATTAGAGAACGATCGTATAAAGTGTTAAATGACCATTTCTCCTTAAATATGTTGTACATTGGACGCCATTTCGACAACGTCAAATATCCGATAATCCCTAAAGCTGCAACACCTATTGTCATATAAAGCTCTGGCTGAAAGCCGTGCCATGCTTCAATTTTGACAACAAACCGTTTTCCTGGATCAATCGCATCGGGAATAATGGCTGCAATCGCAGGTTCAATGACAGAATAAGCTAGAATATTTGGGAAGAAGAAAAAGGTGACCACAAGTGCAGCAAGGATAATTGGCGGGATGAGCATACCAATCGGTGCTTCATGCGGCTCTTTTTCTAATTGATCTAACTGAAGATTGCCTCTAAATGTTTTAAAGAGAAGCATCATACTGTAAATGAACGTAAAGACACTAGCGAGCCAAGCAATCGCTGGGAAAATAGCGCCCCATGTCGAAATATCTGTAAAGTTAATCTCAGAAATACGCAGCATACTTGTGAAAAACAGCTCTTTACTTAAGAAACCGTTAAATGGCGGAAGACCAGCCATTGAGAATGTACCGATTAACGTAATCGTAAAGGTAATCGGCATGATGGTCATTAAACCGCCTAATTTCCGAATGTCACGAGTGCCTGTTTCGTGATCGATAATACCTGCTGCCATAAAGAGACTGCCTTTAAACGTAGCATGGTTAATGAGGTGAAAAATAGCAGCAAGAACGGCTGCGCCAAAAAAGGCAGGATTGTTTTCATGAATCGCAGCTGCTCCTACACCCAGCATAAGCATAATCATCCCGAGCTGACTAACGGTAGAAAAGGCAAGAATGGCTTTTAAATCGTTTTGACGAACGGCGTGGAATGATCCCCAAAATAATGTCACAAGTCCAACGATGGATATGGTCCAAAACCACACCTCTGAAATAGCAAAGATTGGACTGAAGCGGGCAACAAGATAAATACCAGCTTTCACCATCGTAGCAGAATGCAGATAACTGCTCACAGGGGTAGGTGCTTCCATTGCATCAGGCAGCCAGATATAAAATGGGAACTGCGCTGATTTCGTAAAGGCACCAAGTAAGATCAGAATCATGGCAGGGATAAAGTAAGGTGATGCCATAATGAGCTGAAGCTGATTGACTGCTTCACGAATACTGAATGAATCAGTTATCAGGTAGATGAGGATGAAGCCACCAAGCATAGCTAATCCGCCAAAAACAGTAATAAGCAGTGATTTGGTTGCTCCATATCTAGAGCGTTCCCGCTTATACCAATACCCAATTAAGAGGAAGGAAGAAATACTCGTTAGCTCCCAAAACAAGTAAAGAACCACCATGTTGTCAGATAGAACGACACCGAGCATAGCGGTCATAAACATTAACAAATACGTATAAAAAGAGCCGAGTTGTTCTTTTTCCTTCGATAAGTAGAAAATACTGTACAAGACGACAAGTGCGCCAATACCTGTAATCAATAGCGCAAATAACAAACTAAGACCGTCTACATACACAGTGAAATTCATTCCTAGAGAAGGAATCCATTCGACCTGTGAAAATAACGTTCGTCCATTTGATGTCATCGTAATCATCTGGACAAAATAGCTAAATAATAGAATAGGCAAGATAAGAACAAACCACCCTGTATGTATACGCTTTACGTATTTAAAAAGAAAAGGCACAACAAACGCAAGCAAAAAAGGCGATAGGATGGCGAAGTGAATAAGCTGCAAGAAAATAAACCTCCTTCAATCAATATAAATTCACGTTCTAAAGAACTGGTAAATAAAATTATAGCGTAAATACAGACATAGTGCATTGGTTTGAACTGATTTACAGAAAACTGTATTTGTTTTGAGTTCTTTTGACCACAAAAAATATTTTATCAAAAATGAAACTCATTGTATATTGTTTTGTATTTCGTACATGCTTTTCTTAAAGGAGCTGATTACATGAAACTAAAAGCGGGCATCAGCTTAAGCATATTCTGCACGATTTTAGGAGGAGCATTCTTCATAGAACGAAATGATCAAAAAAGGTGGCAGGCGGAAAGTGAATGGCCGTTGTTTTCAGAACATCTTCTCTATATGACCTATCAAGAGGCAAGACAATATCCATTCCAGCCAAGAGAATATATACGCGTGGTCTCTGCCGAAGAATAAAACCCTTATAGGAGAAAAGAAATATAAAAAAAGCATGTGCCCGTAATAGAGCCCATGCTTTTTATTGTTTGATTAAGTAAACATTCTAAGTAAGATTGTTGCGCAGATCACAGTTGCTGCTCCGCCAAGACGTGTAGATACTTGTGCGAAAGGCATCAGACCCATTCTTCCAGAAGCTGAAAGGATCGCAACGTCACCAGTACCGCCAAGTCCGCTGTGACAGCCTGTCACAATCGCAGATTCTACTGGGTACATGTTCATCAATTTCCCAACGAAGTAACCTGAACCAACCATTCCAAGAACGACAGCGATACATACACAAACAAATGGAATAGAAATCACTGTTGCTACATCATCAAGTGGAATGTATAGAATTCCGAGACCGACCATAAGCGGCCATGTAAAGCTTCTTGATACAAACTTGTAGAACTGCTGTGAGCCATCTTGCAGATGCTGAGGCATCACGTTTAAGTATTTGATTAAAGCGGCAAGTACAATCATTAAGATTGGACCTGGAATATGAACAAAGCTTTCTAACAAACCACCAAAAATGAACGTTGTACAAGCAACGAGTACACCAGCACCCATTAACCCGAAATCAACTTTTGGATCCATATCAGGCTGTTCAAAAATTTCATTTGCCTCTTTTGATTTTACAAGACGGCCATTCCCGTTTAGTTCAGGACGTTTTTCACCAAGCTTCTTCATTGCGCCAGCACAGATAATGGCAATGACGTTCCCAATGACGGCAGCAGGAATTAATTGAGAAATTAATGACTCTGCTGATACACCAAGAATTTGTGAATAAGCAATAGATAATGGCAAAATTCCTTCACCAACACCACCGGCAATAATCGGAACAATAATAAAGAAGAACGAATGATGCGGTGTGTAACCAACTAAAAGACCAACAAGAATTCCAGCAGTCACAGCTGCAATTGTACCTGCAACAAGAGGAACAAACATACGAATAAGGCCTTGTACTAAAACAGTTCGCTGCATCCCAAGAATACTACCTACTACAAGAGCAGAAATATAGAAGTAAAGGAAGTTCGACGTTTTCATAAGAGACGTAACCGCTTCCAACGAGTTCGGATTCAGAACATGAAAAAAGACCAGGAACGATGGTACGAATAAAGAAAGAATCGCCGGTCCACCAATATCTTTTAAGATCGGAATACGTTGTCCTATATCTCCAAGGAAAATCCCCAAAATCATAATAACAGCGAAACCACCAAGCATATTTGCTGGAATTTTATTAAAATAAGCGGCAGTTAAAATAATCGCTGCAAGTACTAAATACACAGGTAAGTCAATAACACCAATTTTCCAAGACATGATCTTACGGAAAACGCTTTTATTATTGTCAGAATCGTCTGTAATCGATTTCAATTGTTGTGTATTAGCCACATAAACACCCCCAAATGCTATTTGTCTCAATTGTAGAAGATTCTGTGACACTCATCTATTTATTAAACTAAATTAAGTGTAATAAAAGTAAAATAAACAGGAGTTTTTATGTTTTTATCATACAAAAATCCCCTGAAGGTAGTTTATCCTTCAGGGGATTGATCATACATCGTATTTATCGTTTTCCTTTTAAATAAGGGGTCCCAAGTGCTTTCGGTGCATCTGCCCGGCCGATGAAGCCAGTGAGTGCTAGGATGGTAAGCACATATGGTGCAATGAGCATATACACGTTCGGTATATCTTGGAATAGCGGCAGGAGAGAGCCAATGATGCTTAAACTTTGAGCAAATCCAAAGAATAAAGCAGCGCCCATTGCGCCGAATGGGTGCCATTTACCGAAGACAAGCGCAGCTAGTGCGATGAAGCCTTGTCCAGTAATGGTAGCATGTGAGAAATCAAGTGCGATGGTCGACGCATAAACAGCTCCGCCAAGACCACCAAACAGTCCACTAATAAAGACGCCGATATAGCGCATCCGGTACACTTTGATTCCCATTGTATCAGCAGCCATTGGATGTTCTCCGACTGCACGAAGACGAAGACCAAACGGCATTTTAAATAAAACAAACCAAGCAACAACCGCAAGCGCTAATGCGAGTATGGATGTATAATAAACATCTTTAAAGAATATATCGCCAATTATCGGAATGTCACTTAAAAGGGGAATATCACCTTTATAGAAAGGCTCTGTAATTTTATCTGTTTGTGCTTTCCCGTAAATGAGTTTCACGACAAAAAGCGTAGCGCCAAGTGCCAGCATGTTAATGGCAACACCACTGACCGTTTGATCTGCCCGGAATGTAATGGTTGCAACTGCATGAATCAAAGAGAACAATCCGCCGATTGCCATTCCGACGAGGAGCCCAAGCCACGGGGTCAACGCCCCAAACGTATCAGCATAAAATAAGTTAAAGATAATACTAGAAAATGCTCCGACGACCATCAAACCTTCAAGACCGATATTCACAACACCTGATCTTTCTGAAAAGACGCCTCCAAGAGCGGTTAAAATAAGTGGTGCAGCATAGACAAGTGTAGCTGGGACGATGATTTCAAGAATTTGCAGAAATCCCACTTATTTTCCCCCCTTTTTCTTCATTTGGTTCATCACAAGACGGATAATATAGCTTGAGGCGACGAAAAGAATAATGATCGCAATAACAATATCAACGACCTCAGTCGGTACGCCAGATTCAAGCGGCATATTTAAAGCACCGACCTTCAATCCACCAAGCAGCAGCGCAGCAAGAACAACACCAACAGCAGTATTTCCACCTAATAAAGCGACGGCGATTCCATCAAAACCTACACCGGTAAACGAGCCTTTAATTGAGGCATATTCAAATGTGCCAAGACCTTCCATTGCGCCTGCAAGACCTGCAAAAGCACCTGAAATCAGCATCGCATAAATGATATTGCGACGAACGTTCATACCAGCATAATGGGATGCCTGCTGGTTCATTCCAACAGCCCGCAATTCAAAGCCTTTAGAGGTTTTTTGAATAATGACCCACATCACGACCGCAGCTATAATGGCAACAAAAATACCATTGTGCATCCGGGAGAAATCGGTAATTTGTTCAAAAAATCCAGAGCGAAGCGAGGCAGAGGCATCGATTTTTTCTGTTTTATCTTTATTATTTGTTAAGACATTTGAGATCAAATAGTTTGTAACATGAAGGGCAATGTAGTTCATCATGATCGTGACAATCACTTCATGAACATAAAAACGAGCCTTTAAAAACCCAGGAATAAAGCCCCATAATGCACCAGCAGCAGCTGCGGTGATGAGTGCAAGCGGCAGATGGATATACATAGGTGCATGGACAGTTGTACCGATCCATACAGCAGCTACCCAGCCAATCAGCATTTGACCTTCTACACCGATATTAAAGAGACCTGTTCGAAATGCAAAAGCAACAGCAAGTCCTGATAAAATGTAAGGTGTGACTTGTCTGATGGTTTCTCCCATATAATAGGTTTCACCGAAGACGCCATTCCAAAGGGCGCCATAGCCTTCGATGACACTATAACCGCTTGCCAGCATAATAATGGCCCCAACAAAAAGACCAAGTACAATGGCTATAAGCGGAATTAGCAGATTTGTTAAGCGATTAGACATTTGCTTCGTTCCCCACTTCCTGTTGCGTACTTCCAGCCATTAATAGACCAAGCTCTTGCTCTGTTGTTTCTTTTGGATCAACGATGGCAATAATGCTGCCTTCGAAAATAACAGCGATCTTATCACTGACATTGATAATTTCATCAAGCTCAAAGGAGATGAGCAGGACGGCTTTCCCTGAGTCCCTTTGCTCAATCAGACGCTTATGAACAAATTCAATTGCACCAACATCAAGTCCTCGTGTCGGCTGAGCGGCAATTAATAAATCAGGATTGCGGTCAACTTCTCGGCCAATAATGGCTTTTTGCTGGTTCCCGCCTGACAGGGCGCGTGCCTCTGTATATTCACTCGGTGTTCTTACGTCATACTCCGCAATGATTCGTTTTGCTTTTTGGTAAATATTTTTCATATTCATCAAGCCAAATTTTGAGTATGGGCGCTGATAATACGTTTGTAAGGAAATATTTTCTCCAATTGAAAAATCAAGCACAAGTCCGTGTTTATGACGGTCTTGAGGAATATGTCCAATTCCAGATTCGGTCACCTTCCGAGGCGGAAGGTTTTGAATGGCTTTCCCGTTTAGCTTGATCGTGCCAGACTCTGATTTTTTTAGACCAGTAATGGCTTCAATTAATTCAGATTGACCATTGCCATCTACTCCAGCAATTCCGACAATTTCGCCAGCCTTCACTGAGAGGTTGAGATGTTTGACTGCCTCAATTCCTCGCGCGTCTTTTACCGTAAGGTCTTGAATTTGAAGCACTTCCTCAGCAGGGGAGGCGTCTTTTTTGTCTGTTTTAAATGAAACTTCACGACCGACCATGAGGCTCGCAAGTTCATCTTTATTTGTGCTTTCCACATCAAGTGTACGAATGCCTTGGCCTTTTCGGATAATGGTCACACGGTGACAGGCATCCATAATTTCTTTCAGCTTATGGGTAATTAAAATAATGGATTTGCCTTCATTGATTAAGTTTTTCATAATTTGTATGAGTTCTTTGATTTCTTGAGGTGTTAAGACGGCTGTTGGTTCGTCGAAGATCAAAATGTCAGCGCCGCGGTAAAGTGTTTTTAAGATTTCTGCACGCTGCTGCATGCCGACAGAGATGTCAGATACTTTTGCGGCAGGGTCTATTTTTAAACCATAGCGGTCAGAAAGCTCTTGTACTTGCTGTATGGCTTGTTCTTTGTCGATCTTTCCAAACTTCTTAGGCTCTTTTCCTAAGATGATGTTTTCAGCGACGGTGAATGTATCGACAAGCATAAAGTGTTGATGCACCATACCGATGCCTAAATCACTAGCATCATTTGGACTAGAGATGGTCACAGGTTTTCCGTGTACCTTGATTTCACCTTTTTCAGGCTGATACAGTCCGAAAAGCACGTTCATAAGCGTTGATTTTCCAGCGCCGTTTTCACCAAGCAGCGCATGAATTTCGCCCTTTTTTAGCTGCAGCGTAATGTTGTCGTTTGCTACAATGCCAGGGAACTCTTTGCGTATATTCAACATTTCAATGACATAATCCACAGGTTTAACCGCTCCTTTTTTAGGGTGCTGATAAAGATAAAAACTAGCAAAAGAAAAGCTGCAAAGCGAGGCTGCAGCTTTTCTTTTACCACCTTTTACGAATAAAGAGGAGGTAAAGGAGAGGCAAGGGGATAAGGCGCGCTTATCCCGATGCTCAAATTAAGCTTTAAAATCTTTTAGTTCATCACGTGTTGCAGGGATTTTGACTTCACCCTTGATGATTTTTTGTTTCCATTCTTCTACTTTCTTCAATACATCTTTATCAAGGTTGTCCTGAGATGGAGAAATGTCAACAGCGCCTTCTTTCAGACCGTAAGTGATCACTTCGCCGCCAGGGAATTTACCTTCTTTTGCTTTCGTCGTTAAGTCTTGTACCGCTGTGTCTACTTTCTTAATCATAGAAGTAAGAGTGACACTTTGTTTTGTTCCAGGTACTTTTCCTTCGTCATACTGGTCTTTATCTACACCAATAACCCAAACTTTACGGTTAGGATCAGCTTTTTTCAGGTTTTTCGCTTCTGTGAAGACACCAGTTCCAGTACCGCCAGCTGCGTGATAAATGATGTCGACGCCAGATTTGTACATGCTTTCAGCTGTTGCTTTACCGATGTCTGCTTTATCGAATGCACCAGCATATTTCACTTCCACTTTTGCTTTCGGGTTAGCTGCTTCAACGCCTGCACGGAATCCAACTTCGAATTTTCTGATTAATTCAGAGTCAACGCCGCCAACAAAACCGATTTTGTTCGATTTTGTAGAAAGAGCAGCCGCAACACCTACAAGGAATGATCCTTCATTTTCGTTAAACATAATGCTGGCTACGTTGTCTTTTTTCACAACTGCATCAACAATACCAAAGTGATTATTTTTACGTTGATCTGCGATTTCACTAATAGAATCTTGCATTAAGAAACCAATTCCATAAATCAGGTCGAATTTCTCACGAGCAAGTGTGTTTAAGTTCGTTGTATAGTCAGCGTCTGATTTAGATTGTAAGTAATCAAAGCCGTTTTTACCTTTTTTTAAATTGTTGTCTTTCCCAAAAGCTTGTAAACCTTCCCAAGCTGATTGGTTAAATGATTTGTCATCGACACCACCGACATCAGTTACCATTGCAACAGTGAATTGATCTTTATCTTTTTTGCTTTCACCGCTGTTTGAGCCAGAGTTGCCGCATGCTCCAAGGATGGTTCCTGCTGCTACGACTAAGGACAATGCTAGTCCAATTTTGCGCTTCTTCAAAACATAACCCCCTATAAAATTTAAAAGTTTCAGAAAAGTCTCGCGAAAAAAGACCGTTCTACCTCTTCTTACCCTTCTGAATAGGGTATTTTATCCTGCTTTCTCCTGAAACTTGTGGAGGGCAGGAGAGAAGATGTAAGACATCAGACTTATATCTCGTTGAACTAATCAATCATAATTTATCATTTCCAATCGAATAAATAAATAGAAATTTGTTTTATTTTAAAAAAAATGTTAAAAGGCTAAATTCGATGTCTTTTTATCTGCTGAAATATGATATAATGCCGCTTTTGTGATGTGCTCTACTACAGTGGAACCGCTGATATCAAGGGGTTTGTGACATCGTGTGCCATAAAAAAACATCTGGCCTCTGTAAAAGGTCAGATGTGTCAAATTATAGATATTGCTGAATCAAATTCATATTTGTTGTACTGAGTTTATATTGGAAAACAGGACGTCCAATTGTCCCGTATGCCATTTCGACATCAACTACTTCGATGTCCTCAAGGAATTTCAAGTATTTTCTAATGGAGACTTGAGAGATTTCTGTATGATTTGCTAGGTCTTCGGTCGTGAAAGCTTGATGACCGAATGATTGAATACTTGTCCAGATGAGTTTGAGTGTGCTTTTGGTCAGGCCTTTTGGCAGAAGGACTTTTTCTGTCTCTGCTTTTTTATGAAAGAGCTTCGCATCTAAATCATTTTGCGAGATGCTGTTCATCGTTTGGTACAAGGCGTGTTTACGTTTATACTCTGAGAGCGCTGATTGGAAACGTTCAAACTCAAATGGCTTGATTAAATAATCAACGGCCCCGTTTCGCATCGTTTGCTGGATCACGTCGACTTCATTGGCAGCTGAAATGACAATGACATCAACAGAATGATTTTGTTTGCGTATTTCTGATAATAGGACCAGTCCATTTTGTCCAGGCATATAAATATCGAGCAGTACAAGGTGAATGGCTTCTGTTTTTAAGATGTCCAGTGCCTGCTGAAAAGAGGTGGCAATCCCTTTTAATTCAAAACCGTCGATTTGGGTCAGGTAGCGTTTGTTCAGCTCCCCAACCATTGGGTCGTCTTCTACTATTAACACATTAATCATGTGGATCCTCCTTTTGTTTATACGGAATGCGGAGACTAAAGGTCGTTCCTTCTCCTTTTTCACTCGTGACAATCAGGTGTCCGTTCAATTTTTTGATGCTTTGGTCAACAAAGTAGAGACCAAATCCTCTGTCTTCTCCTTTAGTTGAAAAGCCTTGATCAAACATGATGTCTTGTTCGTCTTTTGTGAGACCAACACCTGTGTCCGTAATCTCAATATGAAGCTGCTCCTGGACGTATCGGAATGAGATTGAGATGTTTTTCGTCTCAGTATGAGAAACAGCATCGAGTGCGTTATTTAACAGGTTGCCAATCACGGTAATAAGATCATGCGTCACTGCTGGGTCCTCTGAATTTGGGACTTGTGTGCTGCATATGACTTCTAAGGTCGCGCCTTGTTCCCTGATGTAGCTTTGTTTTCCTAGTAAAAATCCTGCTAAAACAGAGTTTTTCACATGGTTGATGATTTCATTTGTTTCCGTTTGCTGATATATCGCAATATCTTTGATATAGGTGCCAAGGTCATCGTAGTTTTTGAGCTGAACCAGTCCTAAAATAACATGAAGCTTGTTCATAAATTCATGTGACTGGGCACGGAGGGCATTTGCATACATTTTGACTCCGCTCAGCTGCTCAGCCAAGTGTTTGACTTCTGTTTTGTCACGGAAGGTGGCGATTGCCCCAACAATCTCGCCTTTAACCGTAATCGGGACCTCGTTAAAGACGAGCTCCAGTCCGTTCATTCTCACGTCGCGGTCAAGCAGCGGCTTGCGTGTTTCAATGACTTGCTTTAAGCCGCTTGAAGGGAGGAGCACCTGAACATCTTGTTCTCTAGGATCAACCATAATGCCCATATTATGAAAGAGCCGTTTGGCTTCAGCGTTGGCCAGCTTGATTTTACCGTGCTGATCGACCGCAAGAATCCCTTCTTTTGTTGATTCTAGCATGGCGCTTCGTTCTTTTAATAATGTAGCGATCTCATCTGGCTCTAGTCCAAACATAATTTTCTTCACTTTTCGTGCCACAATGAGTGCTCCGATGATACCAGAAAGAAGGCTGAGCGATATGACGAAGTAGAGCGGAAGTAAGCTTTGATGAATAATCAAGTCAATTTCCTTTAACGTAATCCCTACTGCCACAGCCCCGAGCTGCTTTCCATCTTGAGCATAAACAGGAACAAAAGCACGCATGGATCTGCCAAGTGTTCCAGAAGCCGTACTAATATGTTCTTTACCCTGTAATGCTGGTTTTTCATCACCGCCAGCAAACCGCTTCCCGATCTTCTGCGGATTTGGATGGGTTTTGCGAATACCGTTCATATCCATCACGACAACGAATTCAGTTTTGGTGATTCGCTGAACACTTGTTGTATATTGACGAAGTACTGAATATGATCGATTTTCTTCTAATGATTTCGCTGTGATCGGAGCCTCTGCGACCATTTTGGCAGTGGAGAGGGCGATGTCACGTTCCTGCTGATGAATGTTCTTAGCTGTTTCCGACCAGATCGTAAAGAATGTGATACAAAGGGAGATCAGGACAACGATACAAACAAAAATCGTCAGCCGTGTTTGCAGTCTTAATGTTTTTTTCACGAGTATACCCCTAACGCACGATTTTTTCGTAATAGTAATACTTTAACGGGAAAATGTAAGTTTGTGAAGGAATGTACGTGCAAAATCACAAATTTGATTTTGCTGCCAGTTTACTTTGAAAGCATCTTGTCAATCCGTTTTAAGTGAGCCATAATAAATGTGAGCTTATGAGAAAGGATCTATTTATGAAAAATACATATTTGACTGGATATTTTCCGCTGATTTCGATTTTACTATTCAGCTCTGCTTTTTCGATTTTCACAGTAGGGATCACGACTGATTTCTTGACTCAAGCAGGTATTTTAAAAGGAATGCTGGAATTTTTCTCGGAACAGGGCATCAGACTTGCTCTTTTTGCTGCTTTTGCACTTGTTTATTTTATGATTTTATCTGCCTTGAAACTGATTGCAGATACGGTGTTAGAGCTGGCACTACTCTTTTTCGCGAAAGATCCTGAAGGGGAGAACTTAAAGAAAATTCGGATTGCATCCGTTGTTTATTTATTTGCCAGCTTGCTTGCATTTCTGTTGACGCAGCAGCTGATTCTGCTTGTCGGACTGTTTGTTTTAGCAAGTCTTGTCTATTTTATCTGGGTTGTGGTTCGCATTTATCAATCGCTTTCCATGCTGAATTTAATTGGATTTATGATGTTTATTCTTCTGTTTTGGGCAACGTTTTTAATCGGCATTTTGTACTTATTTATTAAGCTTTATAACAGTGTTATGGCGAGTCTGCCTTCTTAAACAGACAAAGAAAGCATCCTCCACCATCGGAGGATGCTCAGCGTGTAGACAAACCCTCGCATTCGGTGTCAGGGCTGCGTTCCGGTGCTCACGAATGTTCAATTCGCTGCGTTCCGGTGCTCACGAATGTTCAATTCGCTCCGCTCCGGTACTCGTCCTTCCTAGACTGCAAAGGTTTTCAGGTCACGCTGAAAAGAAGACAAAGGGCTAAAATAAAAATCATTTTAGCCCTTTGTCAACAATGTGAGCATCCTCCACCATCGGAGGATGCTTTTTTATGAAAGAAACCGTTTTTGAATATCGGGTGTAGGCATCATACAAGATGTTTTTTGACCGAACCATTTGTAGCGATTTTTCGCCATCCGCTCATAAAACCAATCACGGATAGGGCGGGGAATGGCAATGAGTAAATAACTCCATTTGTAGATCCCTTTTAAATGCCGCGTGGTTTTTAAGATGCCTGTCGACTTCGTATAAAGGGTGCCTTTTTCAATATAAATGAATGAATTGAACTCATCTAAAGGCAAACCATTTTCTTTTAAAATGCGCTGCCCTGTATCTGATTGTAATGAAGCAAACATCATTCGCTCATCTGGATCACGCTTAATCACAAACTGAACAGCGCCGCTGCACACGTTGCAGACACCGTCAAATAAAATTAAATGGGGTGGATGTGTTGAATGCATTGCAATCAAACCTCCTGTTTATCTGGCGTATTGCATCGTATTTTTCCAAATACGTAAGTGCGGGCTGGAGCTGTAAATTGATTCAACCGTTCCTCTATCTCTTCCAACCCATACACCCATTGTATATTGATCTGTCAGTCCAACAAACCAAATGTCTTTGTAGTCATTGGATGTCCCTGTTTTACCACCAATGTAAGGGGAACTGAAATTCGCTTTTTTCCCTGTTCCGCTTTTTACAACGGAGGCAAGCAGTTTACGCATGGTGTCATTTGTCCGCTGAGAATACACTTGCTTCGGTGACTCTTTCCACTTGTAAAGGGTCTTACCGTTTAAGTCTGTTACCTTTGTGATCGAATGACTTTGCGTGTAAGCTCCTTGATTACCAAAGACGGTATACGCATCTGTTATTTCTAGCGGTGAGAAGCCCTTCGTAAATCCGCCAAGTGCAGAAGGAAGGCGATAATCATCCGCTACGATATGCTCGAATGAGAATTTCTCTAAATAGCTGAAGCCTTTTTTGACACCGACTGTATCCAGCATTCGGATCGCAGGTGTATTGTAAGAGTTCTTAAAGGCTGTTTCAAGTGTGACAGTTCCATACGTTTTATGATTATAGTTCTGCGGACAGTATCCGCTGCTGCAAAACTTGCCGGCACTGATTTTGCTTGAAGCTGTTGCACCGGTTTGGTCGATGTAAGGACCATAGTCTAAAAGCGGCTTAATTGCAGAACCAGGCTGTCTTTGCGCTTGATAGGCGTAGTTGAAATCAAACTTCTTGTAGTTTTTTCCGCCAGCAAGTGCGACAACTTGATGCGTTTCATGATTAATGACCGCTGATCCGCCTTCTACACCTTGGTAAGGGAGTTGCGCATTGAGCTGATAGACGGCTCGTTGCTGTAAGGAAGGATCAAGTGCCGTATAAATTTTGACACCATCCTGAAGCAGGGCACTAACTTTTTCAGATAATTCTTTTTGAATGGCTTTTTTTGCTCCATCTGTTTTGGCTTTCTTCAATCGTTTTGTAAAGCCTTCCTGATCTGACACAAGATCGGTAAATTCCTCATTGGTATATGTCACATAGTCAGGATAAAGGTTTTTCTTTTCACTTAAGGACAGGCTGATTTTTTCTTTGACGGCTTTTTTGTATTGCTTTTTGGTGATGACGCCGTCTTTCTTTAAAATACCAAGCAGTCGTTCTTGGCGTTTCTTCGTGTGCTTGAATTGTTTCAATGGGTCATACAGTGTTGGGTTGTTTGGAATCGCAGAGATAAATGCCATCTGTGCAAGCGTTAAAGAACTAAGCGGCTTATCAAAATAGTAATTAGCCGCAGAACCGACACCGTAAACACCATTACTGAAATAAATCGTATTTAAATAGCTTTCGAGAATTTCATCTTTCGAGAATTTCCGCTCTAATTCATAGGAATAGAGAAGCTCTGTAAACTTTCGGGTGAACGAACGTTCATGGCTTAAATATAAGTTGCGGGATAACTGCTGTGTGATCGTACTCGCTCCTTGGCTGATGCCATGGTTTTTGACATTTGAGGCAAGGGCACGAACAACCCCCATAAAGTCAATGCCTTTATGGTCATAAAAGTTCCGGTCCTCTGAGCGGAGGAACAGCTCCTTCACAGAATCAGGAATTTTATCATACGTCACGAACACTCGGTTTTCATCGTTTGATACGATCTCAGAGATGAGAGAACCATCCCGATCATACATATAACTGTTTTGGGAAAAATCTATCTTTTCCAGCTTGATTTTTTGATCAAGCACTTCGTTAACAGGCTTGACACTTGCAGCTTCTTCCTTTGATAGATAAAAAGTCAGAACAAATAATGGAATGAGGGCAGCAAGTAATAACCAACCAATGATTGCACGAAACATGAGGTCACTCACTTTCTTCAATTTTCTAGCCATATCGTACCATTCTTTTGCGAATACGAGAAGGTTATTTTTAGAAAAGAATGGGCTTGAAGACTAGTGAATAAGGCTTCTACACATGAAAAAAGAGTACCTGATGCTGGATCAGACACTCCTTTCTTTTGTCTTCCCATGCGAGCGGACCGCCCATAAAAATAACGCGCCAAACAGAAAAATTCCGGCGGTGACATAAAAGACAGCTGGAATCCCGTAATGACTCGCCACAATGCCTCCAATCACCGGACCGACGACATTCCCAAGAAATCGGAAGCTGACATTGTATCCAAGCACTTCCCCTTGCATAGAGGCAGGTGCTTTGATCCGAATATACGCTGTCGTACACGGAATAATCCCGCCAAGTGCCATTCCGTATAGAAAACGGAAAAGTACTAACATCACATAGGAATCCGCCATCGCTTGCGGGATGAATAAAATAGAGGAGAGGATGAGAAGGGCAAGCAGCACCTTGTCGTGACCAATTCGATCTCCGAGATCTCCCCATTTTCGTGTAAAGAGCAGATTGCCAAGTCCAGTTGCAGAGAACGCAAGACCCGCATAAAATGCGAGATTAACAGGACCGTGTAAATCATGAATGTATAAAGCCAAAAGTGGCTGAATGCTAAAGTTCCCTACTTGTGTAATAAACGTTAAAAGCATCGTGACCACAAGCAAAGGCTGTTTGAAAATATGAACGAGTACATCCTTCCGTGAGTAAGAAACGCGCTTTGCTTCTTTTGAACGGATGGGCTGTTCTTTCACTCCGAAAATAATCACAATAGCTGACACATAAATGACAGTCGCTGTGAGGAAAAACGTATAAATAAATCCGACGCTGTCTGCCATGAAGCCGCCCATTAATGGACCAAACAACCCCCCGGCAACATTACTCATCTGCATCGTTCCAAGGGTTTTACCTGCAGTTGCCTTTTCCGTCTGTGCAGAGATCAGTGCCATTGAAGTCGAGATAAAGCCTGTGACAAGCCCCATGAAGAGCCGCAGTGCGAATAGCTGATAAACGGTTTGCACAAGCCCCATTAATAGAATACTTGTTGCAATCCCAATTCCGTTAATGAGCAAAATCTTTTTATAGCCATGACGGTCACCAATCCGTCCCCAAATCGGAGAAATCAGAAAGGCCGTTAAAAACGTGACCCCAAAGACATAGCCGCTCCACCTTTGGACAAATTCATTTGAATAGCTGCTATCAAGAGATTCTATGTAAAGTGATAAAAAAGGGACGATCATTGTAATGCTGGCAGATACAAAAAAGTTCACAAACCACATGATGTACAAGTTTTTCTTCCTGTTTGTGATAGAGACCACCTTCTTTATTTATTTCGTGTTCCTTAATAATTATAAAGGAAAATAAACGATCTTTCATCTGATGATAGGTTGGGCATAGTGAATCTGCATTATTTTCAAGAAAATGAAGTGATTTCAAGGTCCGTCTTAATATAATGATATCAGGATGAAAAACTGACGAGAAAGTGAGGTGAGACTGGTGGAACAGAAGGCGGTGCTTGTGGTCGATTTTGAATTTACGATGCCTGATGGAAAGTATCATCCACAAAATTTTTTTCCTGAAATTATTGAAGCTGGGGTAGTGAAAGCGGCAAGTGAAACGATTATAGACACTTTCTCTAGCTACGTCAAACCGAAAAAGTTTCCGAAGCTGACGAAACGCTGTAAATCGTTCCTCGGCATTACGCAGCAGGATGTAGAGAGCGGAATTTCCTTTGAGGCGTTTATCGAGAAGCTCGTGTCGCTTGATGAGGGAGAGGATTGTGAGATTATTACATGGGGCAATATGGACATGAAGGTGCTGAAGCAAAACTGTATGCTCAATCACATCGCCTTTCCTTTTAAGGGAAAGCTGAGGGACCTCGCCTTTGAGTATAAAACCTTTTTTGGTGATCGTACACTGACAGGGCTTCGCAAAGCGGCAAAGGAATACGGCAGTGAAGAAGCTGGTAAGCATCATAAAGCACTTGATGATGCCATGACGACTTATCAGCTGTTAACCCTTTTTGAAAAAGACAGAGCCTATGTGGAAAATCCGCAAACAACCAAAATTGGTGAGCTGATCGATTTCTCACACTTTTTTGATTCGGCTGATTAGCGGGCGTCTTCTGGAAAATAATCTTTTTCGAGAGAAGATAGGCATGCTCTTGATTTTTCAGCCCATTTGGAATCATCCGCATGGAGCGTTTGTTTTAATTTATCTACAGCTTCTTTTAGTGATACTTGATAATCTGGTATACCGCCATCATAAGGCTTCACCATATGATGAGGGATATTCGTCTGTTCACGATAGGCCAAAGCCCGTCTCTCTTGGAAAAAAGGCACGTCTGCTTCTTTTGGGTGATGCAGGTCGCCTTGAGTGGGATGTGTCAGAACGGCTTTTACTTGAACGAGATAGGTCGATGGTTTCACTGCTGTCACTTCCCCAACGTAAACACCTGTTTTGTAAAATCCTTTCACAACTTGTCCAATTTGAATGTCTGTCATGTGAAATTCCTCCATTTCCTTCTCGCAGGAAGGTATTTCATTTCTTTTAGCCAATATAGTGAAGTAAACGAGCAAAAGGGGGAATGGCGAATGCTGTCGTTCATCGCACTCTTTCTACTGTATTTTCCTGAAGAAAAAAGGGAGTACATCCCAGCGGCAATCACCACGGTGATTTTCTTTATTGCTGCATTTATTTGCTTTCGTCTGATCGTTCGTGCGTCTAAGAAGCAGGAGCGGATAGATGAAAAAAGGACAAAAAAAATGGATTGATCATTTTCTTCTTGTATCTTCAGGAAACTTCACGGTGACGGTTGTACCAGACTGCAGCGAGCTTTTGAAACGAATGGTTCCATGGTGATTTTCAATGATAGAAAATGTCACTGTCAGCCCAAGTCCAGTCCCTTTATTTTTCAGGGTGTAATATGGTTCGCCAAGCTTTTTCATTTGGCTTTCTGTCATTCCTACACCGTTATCCACGAAATAAAGGCATATTTTATGATTTTCTTTTGAAGCAAAAAGTTCAATTTCCCCTTCGTGTTCTGGGGCTGCTTCAATCGCATTTTTGATTAAATTAATCATGACTTGCTTGATCTTCGTTTCATCCCCTTGAATGTATAAGTCTGGTTCAATGGATTGATGAATCGTGACCGATTTGAAATTCGCATAGGATGTCATCAGTGATGCACATTCCTCTAGTAATTTAGATAGATTGAGAGATTCAATTTGATAATAATTTTGTTTCGCAATGTCAAGATAACTCGTGATAATATCCTGCGCCCGGTCTAACTCTGACAGAACGAGATTTTTATAATCTTTATTGGTTGACGGCTCTTTTGTATTGTCACTAGAAAAGAGCAATTGGATAAAGCCTCTCACCACTGTCAGCGGATTGCGTACTTCATGGGCAACGCTTGCAGCGAGTTCACTTACAATGGTCAGCTTTTCTGACTGGACGAGCTGTGTTCTCATTTGCGCATTTTCTTTGACGAATTCAATGGAATAGATACTTAGCACAAGAAAGAATATGTAGTAAAGGGTTGAGAAAAATAACTCAAGTAACTTTTGCTGCATAATAAAGGCTGGGCTGTATTCCATTAAGCTGACCGCAAACAGTCCAATGTAAATAAAGAATCCTTTGGATAAACCGATAAGCACTCCATACATCAGCTTTTTCAGCTTCGAATATTGACGCCATTTCCGGTAGAACAGAAATGGGATGAAAAAGTAAATCGGAACAACAATGATTCCAACCCATAAGAAGGAGCCATACATCACGAATTTGACCATGGAACTTATCAAGATGGCGACGATCCCAGCAGTGTACCCTCCGTATAAAATGGCAAGTACAAGAGGGATGGATTGAAGCCCAGTCTGCAAATCTAAAATCGAACCAACTGGATATATAATACATAGTGCTGAAGAGATGGATGCGAATACTGTGATGAGCAGTTTATTCGTTTTTGGGAAATGAGCAGGGGTCCGGCTTAGCCATAGCGCATGATATAAAAAGATTGGAAATAGAATAAAAGATACATGGAGCAGAAAATCCTTGAACATTTCCATTTAAATGCTCTCCTCGTAAATAATTGTAATTCCTCTCATTATATCATCTCATGTACAAAGTAGATATGATAAAAGGAGGGTTTTTTTCTTTAAAAAGAACACCCGTTAGGATGTTCTTTCGATCGTATAGGGCTTATTCAGATGATCGCGTGAACGCTTGATGAAGGCGTTTCAATCCTTCTTTGACTGTTGAAGCAGGACAGCCGAGATTCATCCGAATAAAGCCGTCTCCTTCGTGTCCATACACGTGACCAAGCTCTAGGATCACTTTGCCCTTTTTCAGCAGATTCCGTTTCAATTCCGCTTGACTGAATTGATAATCCCGAATGTCCAGCCACAATAAATAAGAAGCATCTGGTTTCATATAACGCATATTTGGAAGGTGTTCGTCAATATAGTCCATCGCCATTTTCATATTGCTTTCGAGATAAAGAACAAGTGCATCGAGCCACTCATCCCCGTGGCGGTATGCTGCTTCCATCGCAGGAATCGCAAATGCATTCAGTTTGGCTAGTCCGTTTCTTTGCAATTCATTGGTGAAAAGGGTTCTTTTTTCTTCATCGGAAATGATAATGGCAGATGCTTGGAGGCCAGCTAAATTAAATGTTTTACTTGGTGCAATACACGTCACTGTGATATGTGCTATGTCGTCAGAAAGACTAGCAAATGGCACATGCGGCTTTCCGTATAGCATCAAATCAGAATGAATCTCATCTGAAACGACTGTGACACCATGCTTGACACATAAGTCTCCTACTCGCTTTAATTCTTCTTTTGTCCACGCTCTTCCGGACGGATTATGCGGATGACATAGGAACATGAGCTTCGCTTCTGGTCTGCTCAGTTTTTTCTCTAAATCATCAAAATCCATAAGATAGCGGTTGTTTTCTATTTTTAAAGGGTTGGTTGAGACTGTACGTCCATTTCGCTCAATCATTTGATAAAAAGGCGTATACACTGGTGACTGTATGACCACTTCGTCATTCGGTGCTGTAAAGGCTTGGACAGCAAAACTAAGTGCCGTGACGATCCCTGGTGTGAAGGTGACGGCTTCTGTCTGAATCGACCACCCGTGTCTTCTTTTGAGCCATTCGGCTACTGCCTGCTGCGTATCCTGGTCTTGAAAGGCATAGCCAAATACGCCATGATCCAATCGCTCTTTCAATGCATCAAGGACGACCTGCGGCGCTTTAAAATCCATATCTGCCACCCACATCGGCAGCGCATCTGTTGTCAGGAACAAAGACTCTGCTTGGTCCCATTTCACTGATTTTGAACCTTTACGTATGATCTGTTCGTCGAAATTCATGAAACCCACCTCTAGCCGTTTTTCAACCATTGTTGGTTGTGCTAAAATAAACATCACAAAATTTATTATAAGCGGTGATACCGATGAAAGATAGTCAAGCTGTAGAAGAGATGATTCAACTTATTAAGGCATGGGACCCTTTTCAATATGGAGAGGACTTTTATGAAACGGAGCCTGCTGACGTCATCAGTGCATTATACGACGCAGAAGACTCTTTATCTTTAGCAAAAGACATTCAAGCCATTTATCATCACTCATTTGAGCAGCTCCTGCCTTTCGAAAGCTGTCAACATATAGCGAATCAGCTTTTCGTCATACGAGACAGCAGCTCCTGCACACGCTAAGACAGGCTGAAATGTCCGATTTGATCAGACACAAAGACCGGATTTTCCTCAGGAACGAGGTGCCCGGTTTTTTTTAATGCATGCAAGGTCGAGTTTGGCAGATCCTTGTGCAGTCTTTCTCCTATTTGAATGGGAACGATCCGATCTTCCTCACCCCAAATGAGCAGCACTGGTGTCTCCATTTTCTTTAGGACATCCGAGGTCAAATCGCCTTCCCGGTGCCGAATCAAGCGGAAAATTCCTCGGAAAATTTGATCATCAGAAAAAGGCTTTAAATATCCGTCCACCATCTCTTGATCAATGATGGAATGATCATGTACAACAGCGGTTAAATTTTTCATTATGCCTTGCTTCAAGAGCTTTCTTTTAAGATAGAGATAAAAATAAGGAATATATGTGCTGTAAACAAGCGATCTCTTTGATTTATTTAAATACCCTGAGCTGCACAAAAGTACCGCCTTTTCAAATAGGTCTGGCCGTTCAGATGCAGCGTATAAAGCAATTTGGCCGCCCATCGAATGACCCACTAGGATCGCATGCTGAATCTGCAAGTAACCAGCTAGCTCAATAATGATCTTTCCCATGTTGCGATAGCTGTAAATAAACGTATTCGACTTCTCGGACTGTCCAAACGGCGGCAGATCGATTGCAATTAAATTGAAGTCTTGTTTCAGAAGCGGGATGAGCTTTCGATAGCTGAAGGTAGAAGAGAAGAGTCCGTGAATTAAGATCAATGTTTTCTTCCCCTTATTTGGATAGTGCTCATAATAGATATCTAAACCGAATTTACTTTTCATATAAGCTGGCTGAACAAAGTCCACACTCATCACTCCGATACTTGATACTCTCTCTGTTAGGTGACTGTATTGTACCCTAAAAAGTGGATTTTAAGCTATGGTTAGCATCTTTTCCCTGCTTAGCATAATGGGAAAAACGTGCTATAATGTTCAGAAGATTTTTTAAAACTAGCTTTTACAATCTGAGGTGTGAAATCAAATGAAACTAACAGAAAAAGAAACTGAAATATTAGAGATTTTAGATGAAAACAGCCGCGCCGATTTAAATACAATTGCAAAAATGGCAGGCGTGACAACAGAAGAAGCAGAAGCCATTATTCAAAAACTAGAAGATCAAAAAGTCATTATTGATTATTCAACCATGATTGACTGGCGTAAAGTGGATGGTCATGAAGGCGTCACAGCAATGATTGATGTAAAAGTGACACCAAAAAGAGGCGTCGGATTTGATGAAATTGCTGAACGTATTTATCGCTTTCAGGAAGTGGAGTCTGTCTATCTCATGTCAGGTGTTTATGATCTATCTGTTGTGATCCGCGGAAGATCTATGTCTGATATTGCCCGCTTCGTATCTGAAAAATTATCGACACTTGATTCCGTGGTTTCAACAACTACCCACTTTATTTTGAAGAGATATAAACATGATGGGAAAGTGTTTGAAACAGGAGACGATGACAAAAGAATCGTGGTGTCTCCTTAAATGAAAAAGTCTTATTTATCTGAAACGGTACAAAGCATTCAGCCGTCAGGTATTCGGAAATTCTTTGATTTGGCAGCCACAATGGAAGGGGTCATTTCCCTCGGTGTCGGCGAGCCAGATTTCGTGACAGCTTGGAATGTCAGAGAAGCAAGTATTATGTCATTAGAACAAGGGCTTACCTCTTATACGGCGAACGCAGGGTTGTTATCTTTGCGAAAAGAACTGAGCCACTATTTATATAAGCGGTTTCACATTGACTACAGTCCTGAAGAAGAACTTATTATCACAGTTGGCGGAAGCCAGGCACTTGATTTGGCCTTTCGTGCGATTTTAAACAGCGGGGATGAAGTGATCATTCCAGAGCCTTGTTTCGTAGCATATGGGGCCCTTACGACACTTGCAGGCGGAGTACCTGTTTATTTAAGTACCTCGGCTGAAAAAGATTTCAAAGCAGACTCGGCGGATCTACGCACGAAGCTGACGCCTAAGACAAAAGCGATCCTGCTTTGCTCACCATCAAATCCAACTGGCTCTGTCTATTCAAAGGAAGAGCTTGAAGATATTGCTCATTTTGCAAAAGAGCATGACCTTCTCATTATCACGGATGAGATTTACGCAGAGCTGACGTATGATGAAGCTTTTACAAGCGTAGCGGCAATTCAAGATATGAAGGAAAGAACGATCCTGATTTCAGGCTTTTCAAAAGGGTTTGCCATGACAGGCTGGCGCTTAGGATATGTGGCAGCACCACCTGTACTGCGCGATGCTATGCTGAAAATACACCAATATTCTATGATGTGTGCGCCCGCTATGGCACAATATGCAGCAGAAGAAGCTTTGAAAAATGGGCTTGAAGATGTAGAGAAAATGAAGAAAAGCTACAGAAGGCGCCGTAATTTGTTTGTCGGCTCTTTGAATGAACTGGGGCTGACATGCCACCAGCCAAACGGCGCATTTTACGCTTTCCCGTCCATTAAAACGACGGGCATGACGTCAGAACAATTTGCCGAGGAGCTGCTCCTGAGTGAAAAAGTAGCTGTTGTCCCTGGTAATGTCTTCGGGCCGAGTGGTGAAGGTCATATTCGCTGTTCATATGCTTCGTCTCTTGACCATCTTCAGGAATCACTTTCAAGAATCCAGCGCTTTTTGCAGGAACGACAAGTGAAAGAAGAAGCACCTGTCATCATAAAATAAAAAAAGGCATCAATCCATTAGGACTCATGCCTCTCAAATTAGGGGGGAATACTAGAAAGCATTCTTGTTTTCAGGTATTCCCCCTTTTGAACTGATCTAAACCCAATTAAAAAATATTTTGCGTAACTGACCGTTCTATGATATAGTTTTTAATTGCGTATAAACGAATATTAAAACATTTATTTAGGAGTTGTTATCATGGCGACAAAGTTTGAAGTAGGCAGTGTTTACACTGGTAAAGTAACAGGATTACAAGCGTATGGTGCGTTTGTTGCATTAGATGAAGAAACTCAAGGACTTGTGCATATTTCTGAAGTAACACATGGCTTTGTAAAAGACATCAACGAGCACCTTTCAATTGGTGACGAAGTACAAGTAAAAGTTCTTTCTGTTGATGAAAAAGCAGGTAAAATCAGCCTTTCTATCCGTGCTACACAAGATGCACCTGAAAGAAAAGAAAGCAAACCAAAGAAACAAAGACCACAGCAAGTGAAAGAAGAAGCTGCTGCACCACAAGGTTTCAATACACTTAAAGATAAACTTGAAGAGTGGATTGAGCAATCTAACCGTAAAGATCTTATCAAGAAATAAAAAAAGCACCGCTTCAAACGGTGCCTTAGGCTGCCTCGTATAGGCGGCCTTTTTTATGTCTTTTTGTTTAGCGAACCTCTGGATTCGGCTCGTCACGGCGAACAGCTTCTTCGCTTGGCTTGAACAATAGACCAAGGTTAACAAGACCTGCAATTCCAACAAGACCATAAATAATACGTGATAATGCAGAGCCTTGTCCGCCAAAGATCGCTGCTACTAAGTCAAATTGAAAAAAGCCGATTAGTCCCCAGTTAATAGCACCGATAATCGTGAGCACGAGGGCAATACGCTGAATAGCACTCATCGTGATTCCTCCTTTCGCTACAGCATCAATACATTTATATTTTGCAGATTTTTAGCCAAACTATGCGTAAGAAAATGGATTAAAGCAAATTACTTTACTTTTGGAATGATTGAGGCGCATAATGTAGCGCGAGGAGGAGATCAAATGGATCGATTTACTTATTGGAACCCAACGAAATTAATGTTTGGAAAGGGAGAAGTATCAGCCCTTTCAGATGAACTCAAACACTACGGAAAAAACGTATTACTTGTATATGGTGGAGGCAGTATTAAACGAAACGGCCTTTATGACCAAGTTGTCAGCATCCTAAAAGAATCAGGAGCTGCAATCACTGAACTTGCTGGTGTTGAGCCAAACCCGCGCTTAACAACAGTAAGAAAAGGGGTTGAGCTTTGCAAAGAGAACAACGTTGATTTTATTTTGGCAGTCGGCGGCGGCAGTGTCATTGATGCAACGAAAGCGATCGCAGCTGGAGCGAAGTACGATGGAGATGCTTGGGATATCGTGACGCGTAAGCATGTCCCAATGGAAGCTATTCCGTTCGGTACTGTGTTAACACTTGCTGCAACAGGTTCTGAAATGAACTCTGGATCAGTGATCACAAACTGGGAAACAAATGAGAAATATGGCTGGGGAAGTCCAGCAGTCTTCCCTAAATTCTCTATTCTTGATCCAGTGAACACATTCACTGTGCCAAAAAACCATACGATTTATGGCATGGTTGACATGATGTCACATGTGTTCGAGCAATATTTCCATCACACGGAAAATACACCTTATCAAGACCGTATGTGTGAAGGGCTTCTTCGTACGGTCATTGAAACAGCACCGAAGCTGATCAACGATCTAGAGAACTATGAGCTGCGTGAAACCATCTTATTCACTGGCACCATTGCCCTTAATGGAATGCTGTCAATGGGGGCACGCGGTGATTGGGCTTCTCATAACATTGAGCATGCGGTATCTGCTGTTTATGATATCCCTCATGCCGGCGGACTTGCGATCTTGTTCCCGAACTGGATGAAGCATGTCATTCAGGAAAACCCAGGCCGCTTTAAACAATTAGCGGTACGTGTATTCGATGTGGACCCTGCGGGCAAAACAGACGAAGAAGTGGGCTTAGAAGGAATCGACAAATTGTCAGCTTTCTGGACAAGTCTTGGTGCACCAAGCCGTTTAGCGGACTATGATATCAACGATGAGAAAATTGATTTAATTGCAGACCGTGCAATGGCACGCGGTGAATTTGGTCAATTTAAAAAGCTAAACAAAGAAGATGTTCTAGCCATTTTGAATGCTTCTTTATAATCGACCAACCAAAAGATAGCTGCTTTCGAGCAGTTATCTTTTTTTGAGTTCGACGTGTACATATGTTAAAGTAGTCTTTCATGTTTTTGGATATATACGCTGTAAGGAGATGTATCAACAGATGGAAAATTTTATTTACTATAATCCAACGAAATTAATGTTTGGAAAAGGACAACTAGAAGGACTAAAAAGCGAACTCGCTCGTTATGGAAAACGAGTGTTACTTGTATATGGCGGAGGCAGCATTAAGAAAAATGGTCTTTATGACAATGTGATCAGCGCGTTAAATGAAGCAGAAGCTGAAGTATTTGAGCTGTCAGGTGTTGAACCAAACCCGCGCCTTACCACAGTGGAAAAGGGAATCGACATCTGCCAAAATGAAAAAATTGATTTCTTATTAGCTGTTGGCGGCGGCAGTGTGATTGACTGTACAAAAGCGATTGCAGCCGGAGCAGAGTATGACGGAGATGTGTGGGACATTATCTCAAAGAAAACAACCGCTCAAAAAGCATTGCCATTTGGCACAGTGCTGACACTTGCGGCAACTGGTTCAGAAATGAATCCAGACTCTGTCATCACAAACTGGGAAACGAATGAAAAATATGTGTGGGGCAGTTCAGTCACTCATCCTGCTTTTTCCATTCTAGACCCTGAGCATACATATTCTGTGCCAGAAAACCAGACGGTGTACGGCATGGTCGATATGATGAGCCACGTCTTCGAGCAATACTTCCATAATGTAAAAAACACGCCGCTACAGGATCGAATGTGTTTTGCTGTTCTTCAAACAGTCATCGAGACAGCACCAAAACTGCTTGAAGACTTACAAAACTATGAGCACCGTGAAACGATCCTTTATGCAGGAACGATCGCTTTAAATGGCACGCTGCAAATGGGCTACTTTGGAGACTGGGCGTCCCATACAATTGAGCATGCGGTATCGGCTGTCTATGACATTCCGCATGCAGGCGGACTTGCCATCCTCTTCCCAAATTGGATGCGTCATACACTCGATCACAATGTGGAACGCTTTAAAAACCTCATGCTGAACATGTTTGACATCGAGACAGAAGGAAAATCAGATCGTGATATCGCATTAGAAGGAATCGACAAGCTGTCAGCCTTCTGGACAAGCCTCGGTGCACCAAGTCGTTTAGCGGATTACGACATTGGTGAAGATCAGCTGGACAAAATTGCCGACATTGCGGCGAAAGAAATGGAATACGGTGGTTTTGGTAACTTTATGAAACTTGGTCGTGATGACATTCTTTCTATTTTGAAAGCTTCTTTATAATCCTGCTTGCCGTTTCTCATAGAGAGAAACGGCTTTTTGCTATGCCAGTGACGATCACTTGATTTCAATAGCTAGTTCCGCTAAAGTGAAAGGGACAGAACTAACGTAATGGAGGGCTTACAAGCGATGACACATATTCAATTTGACTACTCGAAAGCGTTACCTTTCTTTCAAGAACATGAGCTTACATATTTAAAAGATTTTGTGAAGGTGGCCCATCATAATATTCATGAACAAACGGGTGCAGGCAGTGATTATTTAGGCTGGGTTGACTTACCGAAGCAATATGATCGCGAAGAATTTGCCCGCATTAAAAAAAGTGCAGATAAAATTAAGTCTGACTCTGATGTCTTGCTTGTTGTCGGAATCGGCGGCTCTTATCTCGGCGCACGTGCGGCGATTGAATTTTTGAACCACTCTTTCTATAACACGCTGCCAAAAGGCAAACGCAAGACGCCGCAAATCATCTTTATTGGAAACAACATCAGTTCTTCTTATTTAACAGATGTGATGGATCTATTGGAAGATGCAGATTTCTCTATTAACGTCATTTCAAAATCTGGAACAACAACAGAGCCAGCGATTGCGTTCCGCATCTTTAAAAAGCTCCTCATTGAAAAATACGGTGCTGAAGAAGCGAAAAAACGTATTTATGCGACAACTGACAAGGCACGCGGTGCACTGAAAACATTAGCAACGGAAGAAGGCTACGAATCATTTATCATCCCTGATGATGTAGGTGGACGCTATTCTGTATTAACAGCAGTTGGTCTATTGCCAATCGCTGTGAGCGGTGCAGACATTGATCAGATGATGGAAGGCGCGGCAAAAGCAAGCGAAGACTTCGCTTCATCTGAGCTTTCTGAGAATGCGGCATACCAATATGCTGTCGTCCGTAATGTCCTTTACAATAAAGGCAGAACGATTGAAATGCTGATTAACTATGAGCCAGGCCTGCAATACTTTGCAGAATGGTGGAAGCAATTATTCGGTGAAAGTGAAGGAAAAGATGAAAAAGGAATTTATCCTTCATCTGCGAACTTCTCAACAGATCTTCATTCACTTGGTCAATATGTTCAAGAAGGAAGAAGAGACTTGTTTGAAACAATCGTCAATATAGACAAACCTCGCCATGAGCTTGTCATTGAAGCAGAAGAACAAGACCTTGATGGCTTGAACTATCTAGCAGGAAAAACGGTTGATTTCGTTAATAAAAAAGCATTTGAAGGAACGATGCTTGCTCATACAGATGGAAAAGTACCGAATCTTATCGTCACAATTCCTGAGATGGATGCTTATACATTCGGATACCTCGTTTACTTCTTTGAGAAAGCATGTGCGATGTCTGGATATCTACTAGGCGTCAATCCATTCGACCAGCCTGGAGTAGAAGCTTATAAAGTGAATATGTTTGCTTTATTAGGAAAACCAGGCTTCGAAGAGAAAAAAGCCGAGCTTGAAAGCCGCTTGAAACAATCGTAAGAGTAAAAAAGGCACACCTTTGAAAGGTGTGCCTTTTTTGTTTTCTCACGGTTTCTGTGCAAGCTTCCTCATGCTCTGTACATAGAATAATGAGTAGAGGAGGGTGAAACATGAGAACGAATCATATTTATATTCACGATATTTCTGACCAGGCAATCGTCAACTTTGGCAATGTCGGACGTATTTGTCCTATGAGTGCTGTCAAGGATACTGAAGGTGCTGGCAGTGTGATCGAGACGAATCAATTATCCAATCAAAGCTTATTTGATGCTGCTTTTACAAACAATGTACAAATCACGAGAGGTAGATGTATGAATTCCTCTCTTTAACGAACCCTATTATACAAAAAGGAGGGTTTCGTATGATTCATGTACCATCCAGGCTGCCTGGTGAAAGCTTTTCACTTTACCATTTAGAAGAGACCATGAAGCCGCTCGGTTATGTCATTAATGGCAACTGGGATTATGATCACGGGTACTTTGATTATAAAATTGATAACCGTGATGGCTATACTTTTCTCAGAGTTCCTTTTACAGCCGAAAAAGGCCAGCTGGATCAGCCAGGCGTTGTGGTGAAACTGGGAGATCCATTTCTCTTAAAGCATGTATATCAAGATAAGTTAGATGATCATGCGATGGTTGGAAATGTGGGAGCATCCTTTAACCAATTCCAAGAACCAAAAGAGAAAGATGGAGATGTATCAAAAGCTTATACTGAGATTGGCTTTTCACTCGTCAAGGAATTAGAAGACGCACTGCTTTAAAGGCTGATCAGTTCATCCTCTGGATGAAGCTCATATCCAAAGGGAGGATTCATCATGGGTCCTTCTTTTTTTTGTACACCGACAATGATCACATGATGCTCTAAAAAGTGATGGAGCACTGTTAAGAATGTTTCTCCGGCTAACGAAGCTGGAACCGGTATGATGGTGACGTGTTTATGCAAGGTCATATGTCTTTTTTTCTTTAACGCTTTGAACTGTTCCTTTAGAAGAAAATGTTCGACCATTAAATGATTGACTGCATCAGAGGTATGAATGACTTGATTGGCACCAGCACGCTCGGCATTTTTCACGTAACGATCTGTTAAGATTTCAATTAAACAGTATAGCGAAGGATTTAATCCTTTTGCTGCAAGTAATGTTAAAACACTCTGCATATCAGCTGTCACTTCATTTTCGTGCTGATCTGCGGTAATCATCAGTGCATCTGCACTGGTAATATTGGCTTTGCGAAGTGTGACATCTTCGGTGCCATGCCCTTTAATAAAATGAACATTCTCTAAAAGTGGCCCTTCCTTCAAGGAGTCATCAATCAGCACAATCGGCATAGCTGGATCAATCGTTTGAAACGACTGAAGCAGTTTGTTCGTTTTCTCATTCCAGCCGACGATAATGAGATGTCCTTTCCCTTTAAAGGCGACCTTTCCTTCTACATAATGGTGCTGCTTGCTGAACACAGCGGCGGCAAGCGTGGCGAAATAAGCTGTGACAAAGCTTGCGCCGATCAAAATCAGAGCCATACCCGCTACTTGTCCAGGCATGGTTTGCGGCACAAAATCACCATAGCCTACCGTAGAGACTGTAATGAGCGCCCACCAGATCCCATCAAAGATCGTATGATACTGCTTCGGTTCAAGCAAAACGATTAATTGTCCAAAAAAAAGAAGCAAGAAACAGATGATGATGGCAATTCGAAGATAGAGTGGCCACCTTAGCCAAGCGATAAAGATACGATTTGATTTCATCGGACTCTTCCTTTCAGGAGACTGCTAATGTCAGTATGCCCGATTGAGGAACATTTTTTCATCTTCGTCATGTATTGAAACAGATCCCATATCTTAAAATAAGAGAGAAGAAGGAGGGAATGCGAATGTCGTTCGTTCAAAAGACCGTACTTCTTTTTATCGGTGCGCACTTTTTATCATCAGCTGTGATCTTGCTCGTGTTTGACTTAAATGCTGTGAATCATTTTATGAGTGATTTTTCATGGCTGCACTTTTTTCAAGACCTATACGGAACAGTGACCTTTTATACAGCATGCTTAGGTGTGTTCTTCTTTTTCATTGGTGCGGTTATTCCCCTTAAAAAGACCTAGTGCTTTTTTCTGTACACGTTACATAAAAGTCATTAAAATTGTAAATAAATATATAAAATAAAAAGGAAGCTGATGAGCATGCTGTTTTTTTATTTTTTAACATTTGCCGCATTGGGATTGTCATTTTGGGCACAATTTAAAGTAAAGAATAATTTTGAAAAGTATTCAAAGGTTGAAGCATCCAGTATGAAAACAGGTGCGGAAACCGCTCGACATATTTTAGATCACAACGGGTTATATGACGTGCCTGTTGAACCGGTAAGAGGAACTTTGACTGATCATTACGACCCGACGCAGCGTGTGGTTCGCTTATCTGAACCTGTGTACTACGGTCATTCCATATCGGCCATTTCAGTCGCATCACACGAGGTTGGACATGCCTTGCAGCATCAGGAATCCTATGGTGCGCTTGTCTTGAGACATAAGATCTTCCCTGTCGTGAACTTTGCATCTGGTGTTGCCCCGCTTCTTTTCCTTGGAGGAATCTTGCTCGGCAGCCTTAACTTAATCGGGCTTGGGATCATTTTGTTCTCAGCGGCTGTGTTTTTTCAGCTTGTGACATTGCCTGTCGAGTTTAATGCAAGTTCTCGTGCAAAAGATATCATTGTTTCAGAAGGAATCATTAGAAGCAGTGAAGAAAGAGGCGTGAACAAGGTGTTAAATGCTGCAGCTCTTACGTACGTCGCAGCGGCCCTTGTTTCCTTGTTTGAATTGCTCCGTTTTGTAATGATCTTCCTAAATGGCCGTAATGATTAATTGATGCCAGAGGAGGTGAGCCCTTACCATTGTTAGGTAAGGGTTTTTTTGTATATTTTAAACGTATTTTTAGTCATATTACTTATTGCTGCGACAGCATTTTTTGTTGTCACTGAATTTGCGATTGTGAAAATTAGAGGCTCTAAAATCAATCAGCTGATTGAAAGCGGTGATAAGAGAGCCATCCACGTACAAAAGCTCATATCAAATCTCGACGAATATTTATCCGCCTGTCAACTCGGAATTACCATCACCGCTTTAGGCTTAGGGTGGCTGGGCGAGCCGACGGTGGAACATTTTCTGCATCCGCTGTTTGAGGAATTAGGGCTTCATTCCGCATTAACCGACATCCTATCGTTTATCATCGCATTTGTGATCATTACGTTTTTACATGTCGTTGTGGGAGAACTGGCGCCTAAAACGATTGCCATTCAAAAGGCAGAGGCCGTCAGCCTTGTGACAGCAAAGCCACTCATCTTTTTCTATAAAGTCATGTACCCGTTTATTAAAGCATTAAATGGGGCGGCACGAGGCATTGTGAAATTATTCGGTTTTCATTCTGTCAAAGAACATGAAGTGGCGATCAGTGAGGAAGAATTGCGTCTCATTTTATCTGAAAGCTATGAGAAGGGCGAAATTAACCAATCTGAGTACAAATATGTGAATAAAATTTTTGAATTTGATAACCGGGTGGCGAGAGAGATCATGATCCCTCGTACAGAAATTTCAGCCATAGAGGTTGAACAGACGCTTGAAGACATGACGCATTATATGCTGAACGAAAGATACACACGCTACCCTGTTATTAAAGAAGACAAAGATCATGTGATTGGTGTCATCAATAGCAAAGATGTGTTTAAGGCGAGCTTCCTGAATCAAGATGTGACGATTGAAGACTTAATGCGTCCGGTGATTCGGGTGATTGAAAGTACTCCTGTTCAAGAATTGCTCATTTTGATGCAAAAGGAACGAATTCATATGTCAGTGCTCGTAGACGAATATGGAGGAACAGCCGGTCTTGTCACAGTAGAGGACATTTTAGAAGAAATCGTGGGCGAAATTCGGGATGAATATGATCAAGATGAAACACCTCATATCGTCAAAAAAGGTGACTTCCACTATGTAATGGATGGGAAAGCCTTGATTGATGAAGTAAATGATTTATTGGATTTAGCCATTGAGAATGATGATGTTGATACAATTGCTGGCTGGATGATGACACATAAATTTGATTTTGAGATTGGAGATACGATTGAAGCAGAAGGCTGTGAATTTACCATCATAGATGCAGAAGACCATCATATTCGGACCATTGAAATCAAAAAGGTTCACTTTTTCTAAAAACCTCGTAACACTTGACGAGGTTTTTTTAGTTGGTAAACTTTAGGTAAGAGAATGCCTTCTGCCGATAAGCAGTGATTTATTTCACATAAAAAGGGTATGGTTTTATAGAAATGACAAAAAGGAGCCGCTCATATGAAAAAAATCAATGTACAAACAAATAGACGCGATGAGATGATCGACGTGACGAACGAGATCCATCAATATGTCAAGGAAACAGGTATTCAAAACGGAACCGTCATCGTCTACTGTCCTCATACGACAGCAGGGATGACCATTAATGAAAATGCGGACCCAGATGTGAAACGAGATATGCTCCGGAGGCTTGACGAAGTCTTTCCGTGGGAACATCCGAAGGACCGCCATATGGAAGGAAATACAGCCGCACATATGAAAGCGAGCTATATGGGTGCTACGCAGCATGTTCTCATCAATCATGGTGATCTTGTACTTGGCACGTGGCAGGGAATCTATTTCTGTGAGTTTGACGGGCCGAGACATCGCCATTTTTATATACAGGTGTCTTCAAACGAATAAGAGATGGGGGAAATAAATGGGAGATATCACGAAATTACTGCAAATCAAATATGGAATTATTCAAGCGCCAATGGCAGGAGGCGCCGTGACATCGCAGCTGGCAGCCGCTGTTTCACAGTACGGGGGACTTGGCAGTTTGGCAAGTGGATATGTGCAGCCTGACAATTTGAGGCAGCAGATCAGACAGGTCAAACAGCTGACAACTCGCCTGTTTCAGGTCAATGTATTTGTACCAGAGCCAATTCCAGAAGTCAAAAAAGAGGATGTGGCATTTTGGGAGAAGAGACTGCCTGCACGACCAGCCGCTGATAGGCTGCCGAGCCAAGAGGAATTGTGGGATGATTTTGAACAGAAAATCAACATTATTCAGGAAGAAGACGTACCGGTCGTTTCCTTTACCTTCGCTTGTCCAAATGAACAAACGATTCATCGCTTAAAACAAAAGGGGATCTTTTTAATTGGAACCGCCACAACAAAAGAGGAAGCACTGCTTTTAGAGGAAAAAGGGATGGATGCCATTGTTCTGCAAGGAAGTGAAGCAGGGGGGCACCGAGGTACCTTTTTACCTGCAAAAGGAGATGCCCTGGTGGGACTCTTTAGTCTGATCTCTGACGTCAAGCCGCTCTGTCATGTGCCATTGATCGCCGCAGGCGGGATCACAGAACGAGCAGGTGTGAAAGCCGCTCTAGCGCTTGGAGCGGATGCGGTTCAAATCGGCACACGATTTTTAGCCAGCCAGGAAAGTGCTGCGGCAGACGTATACAAAAAGGCGATTTTACAGGCAGAAAGCAGTGAAACAAAGATCACGAGGCTTTTTTCTGGGAAAAGAGCAAGAGGAATTGTGAATCAGTGGATGGAGGAAGAAAGACAGAATGAAGATAGGGTTCTTCCTTATCCGGTTCAGCATGTATGGACGACACCGATGCGAAAAGCAGCCGCGGCTGCAGGAAGCCCTGATCAAATGGCTCTTTGGGCAGGACAGGGCGTTAGCCGTATTCACTCGATTTTAACCGTTGAGGAGATCATGCATGAACTGACGCATATATAAATTCATGTTGGGTGGTGTGAAAGGATGGACATCTTAAAGCATTCATACCGAAAAAAAGGACAAATTGAATTTTGGTTTGATGAATTTCCGTACTCTTCTGCCGTCCTTACGCCCATTCGTCATTACTATTTTGTTCGTTACGTAAAATGGAGCCGGCACGATCCGCCGGTCACAAGAAAAGACTTAGAAAAAATGGAGATCCTTGCGAACACGATGCTTGGCACGCTGCAAGATTATCGTAAACGCAAGGCATACAAAAGCCCCTTGTCATAACCAATAGACAAGAGGCTTTTTTTAGCTGCCAAACATTTGCCTGAGATAAATCACATCCATCCGGGTGGTCTGCGGCAATAGATAAGCAGATTGAACAGCACCTGGCCGCCTTCTCTTATTCAATTTGTCGATAATTTCTGCCGCTGTTAAAATCCCAAGTCCATGTCCGTAATATTGATCTTCTCCTAAGTAAATCACATTTTCCCCGCGCCACTGTGACTGCTGATAGCTAAACTCTGGATTTTCAAAATATAAGCAATCCCCATAGATAAAGTCATTCCCGCGTTCTGTATAAATCGACAATGTATCATAATGCCAGTCATACAGGGTTAAGCTGCGAAGCCTTCGGTTAAACTTCTCGTCTCCTACCGTTTGCAAGACCCCCATATAAAATACGATCACAATGGCTGTGGCACATTCAAATGCATATTGTGAGCCATTTTCAAAAATGTCTTTAATTCCTCTAGATGGTTCCACTTGATAGCGCAGCTCTAGTGCTCCTGCTTCCGATACACGCCAAAAGGCATCATTTGCACGAGATTTTTGGAAGATGGCAAATGAGGCACCACTTTTATGCAAATCTCTTGCAGCATTCATAATGTTCGATCTCAATGTGACCTCAAATAACAAATCAGATGCTTGCCTGTAGCGGAACGTATCATTTGAGGCTTGTAACTGCATCAAAATGATCCGCTTTTGTCCCTCTAGCTGAAATGAAGCCAGCTGCTCATTTGTCACTGGCTGTCCTGAAAGAATAATCATATGAAAAGCGCCCCCTTTTGTATTAGCGTATGCAGGATGCTTGGGCAAGGAATCAATTTGTGAAAATAAACAAAAAGGCATCCTTTTTAATTGAAAAACATGAAAATAATATGAAGATGTCCGATATATAACATATCGTTTAAAAGGAGGAAAAACATGAAAAATGCAATAAAATGGTTGAAAAAACCATCGATTTCTAAGAGACTGATTATTTCATTCACGCTCGTTCTTGTCTTGCCAATTATTACACTCAGTACGATTTCATATCAGATTGCCAAAGAAGAATTAGATCATGAAATCATGTACGGAGCAAACACAAGAGTCAATGAACTGAATGACATGATTCAGCAAAAGCTTATCAATAAGGAAAACGCAGTAAAACTCTTTACTGAAACATCTACTGCTGCAGACTTTAAGAAGAACAACCAGGACGAACTGTATGAGCATTTCGAGATATACAGTAAAATCAATGAAGATGATGTGGTTGGCTTTTATGCAGCAAGTAAAAAGCGTGATTTCATTCAGTTTCCTAAAGTAGACATGCCAAAAGGCTATGATCCAACAACGCGTGATTGGTATCAACTAGCTATGCAGGATGACAGTGGTAAGCCAGTTGTTACTAATCCATACATCTCTGCCACAACAAACGGCATGGTTGTCACGATTGCCCAGCGTCTGAAGGACGGGTCGGGAGCGATCGGAATTGACATTGATGTGCAAGACATTGTCAATAAAATAAAAGAGATTAAAATTGGACGACAAGGATATCCAATTATTGCGAATAAAAATAAACAAATTGTGGCTCATCCAGAAGAAAAGTCAGGATCTAAGGTCACTGAAAATATTTCATCTATCCTTTACAGCGGAAAAGAAGGAACGTCAACTTATGAGAATAAAGGAGAACAAAAGCGTCTTGTTTTTGTGACAAATGATTTAACAGGTTGGAAAATTGCTGGAACGATGTTTGTATCAGAAACAGAAGAAGCAGCACAGCCAGTTTGGAATTCTGCCATTATTCTTTTAATTTCTTCATTTATCCTTGGCGGCGTTGCGATCTTCTTTATCGTTCGATCCATCACAATTGGACTTCGAAAGCTTGTTGATTTCTCAAACAAAGTGAGTGAAGGGGATTTAACCGAAACCCTTGAAACCAAATCGAAGGATGAAATAGGAGAGCTGACAAGAAGCTTTAGCAAAATGAGTGAATCCCTCCGTGACGTCATTCGAGCGGTACAGCAATCTGTCGACAATGTGGCTTCCGCTTCCGAGGAGCTGACGGCAAGTGCCAGCCAAACAAGTCAAGCAACTGAACATATCACGATGTCGATTGAACAATTTTCAAATGGAAATGAAGCACAAAACGAGAAAGTCGAATCTAGTACGAATCAGCTTGTGGCAATGAATGAAGGGTTACAAGACATGTCACATACGTCATCAGAAGTGGCTGCTGTCTCACTTCAATCGACAGAGGCTGCTGGTCAAGGCGGCCGAATTGTTGAAAGCACAGCGAGCCAAATGAAACATATTGATACATCTGTACAAGAAGCAGAACAAGTCATGAAACAATTAGAATACAAGTCTAAAGATATTACGAGCATTTTAAATGTTATTAACGGCATTGCAGATCAAACGAATTTACTTGCGCTAAATGCAGCCATCGAAGCAGCAAGAGCAGGTGAATCAGGACGCGGCTTCTCCGTCGTTGCAGAAGAAGTGAGAAAACTAGCTGTCCAATCCGCAGATTCAGCGAAAGAAATTGAAAAGCTCATTCAAGAAATTGTGTTAGAAATTGCTAAATCTCAAGATATGTTCAAAACGGTCAATCGAGAAGTACATGCAGGACTCGGTATGACAGAAGAAGCAAAAGAAAGCTTCCAGAACATTTATGAGGCGGCAGAAGGAATGTCGAAAAAACTGACTCAATTAAACGATACAGCGATTGATCTATCGAGCGGTTCAAAGCTTGTCTCACAAGCTATGCAGGAGATGCGCCAAGTCTCTAGAGAAAGTGCGGCAAACATTCAGGACATTGCGGCTTCTGCTGAAGAGCAGCTGGCATCTATGGAAGAAATCTCATCTTCTTCTGTGACACTTGCTAACATGGCAGAGGAACTAAAAGAGCTCACAAGTCAATTTAAAATTGATTAAAAAATGATGAGAAAATACCCAGAATTGTCTGGGTATTTTTTTATGTTTAAACATCGTTTTCAGCCTGTAAAAATAAACCTTTCATCCGATAATAACTTTAGAGAAGTAAAGGGGGAAAGAGAAAATGGGGAAAATGATCCAATGGTTAAAAAAACCATCCATTTCAAAAAAATTAATTATTGCCTTTTTGGTAGTCCTTATCCTGCCAACCACTGCACTGACAATTAGTGCATTTTTTACATCAAAGACAGAGCTAGACAAACAGATTATGGGCAGTGCGATGAGTCAAGTCAATGCATTTGATACCTTAATCAATGAGAATATAGGAAACAAAGCAGATGCTGTGACCCTGTTTACAGATACACTCAAAGCGTCTAATCTTCAAGAAAAAAATAGAAATGCGACCATTAAAGAATTGCAGCAATTTGGAAAAATTAATGAAAAAGATGTTTCTGCTATCTATGCAGGCTCCGAAAAGGGATTGTTTATGCAATATCCTGTTCAAAAGATGCCTGATGGCTACGATCCAAGAGAGCGTCCATGGTATCAAGAGGCACTCAATGCAGAAAACGGCAAACAAGTCATCACAAAACCATACGTAGCAGCCTCCACAGGGAAAATGGTCATCACCATTACTCAAAAAATGAAAGATGGTTCAGGTGTTATTGGAATTGATTTAGAAATTGACACCCTACTGCAAAAATTAAAAGAAATCAAAATTGGGCAAAAAGGCTATGCCTTTATCATGGAGAAGGATAAAACAGTTTTAGCAGATCCGACCCAAAAGCCAGGAAGTCAGGTAAATGAGAATCTGGCGAATATTATTTTTAAAAACAAAGAAGGAAACGGCAGCTACACACTCAAAGGAATAGATAAAAAGGTTGCGTATGTGACCAATGAATTAACCGGCTGGAAAATCGGTGGAACGATGCTCGTATCAGAAGTAGAAGATGCAGCAAAGCCCGTTTTCAATACAGCCATTATTGTGTTCAGTGTGACACTTATCGTAGCAGGTACCCTTATCTTCTTTATCGTCCGCTCTATATCTAAAAGATTATCCAACCTTGCCCGCTTCTCGAAAAAAGTCAGCGAAGGTGATTTGCGCGATAAGCTTGAGATCCAATCAGATGATGAAATTGGCCAAGTTGGGAAAGGCTTTAATACAATGATTGACTCATTAAGAACCCTCATTGGTGCCGTCCAAACCTCGGTCGAAAATGTCGCTTCTTCATCAGAAGAACTGACCGCCAGCGCAGGGCAAACAAGTAAAGCAACAGAGCATATTACACTATCCATTGAACAATTCTCCAATGGAAATGAAAGTCAAAATGACAAAGTCGAATCCAGCTCAGACGAGTTAGAAGAAATGAACCGAGGCCTTCAGCACATGAATGAGTCGGCTGAATCCATTACTGCTTCATCGATCAAATCAACAGATATCGCAGGGGAAGGCGGACAGCTTGTGGAAAAAACCGCTTCTCAAATGAATGTGATTGATCAGTCCGTGAAAAAAGCAGAGAATGTCATCAGCGCTCTTGAAAGTAAATCAAAAGACATTACACAAATTCTAGGTGTCATCAATGGAATCGCTGACCAAACGAATTTACTTGCGCTAAATGCAGCAATCGAGGCAGCAAGAGCTGGGGAATCTGGCAGAGGCTTCTCCGTTGTAGCAGAAGAAGTAAGAAAACTGGCTGTTCAATCAGCCAATTCGGCGAAAGAAATCGAGAATTTGATTAAAGAGATCGTTCAAGACATCGATGTATCACAGGAAGTATTCACTGCGGTGAATCGAGAAGTTCAATCAGGCTTAAGCTTCACTGAACAAACAAGAGTCAGCTTCCATAATATTTTCGAAATGACAAAAGAAATTTCTGACCAGCTTCAAACGATGAATCAAACGGTTATCCAGCTTTCAAATGGCTCTGCCCATGTGTCAGAGGCTGTCCGTGAGATTGCAGACGTCTCACGTGAAAGCTCCGCAAACATTCAAGACATTGCGGCTTCAGCGGAAGAACAGCTGGCATCAATGGAAGAAATCAGCTCATCCTCTGCTACGCTCTCATCAATGGCAGAAGAATTGCGTGATTTGATCAGCAAATTTAAAGTCGAATAGACATAATGAAAAGAGTCCTACAGCTAGAGGGCTCTTTTTTCATTGAGTAAACCAAAAGAAATAGGTGAATTTAATCATTTTGATTAATTTTCGAACATTAAGTCTTGAAAAATAATTCTTATTACCTAAGAATAGAAGGGAAAGACCACAAATCATAATTCAAAAGGAGTAGAGTCATGAAAAAAATCAACTTTTTTAAGCACTTTACAATGTCGAAGAAATTAATTACTGCATTCTTAGCGATTCTCCTAGTGCCAATTCTCGTATTGGCAGCATTTTCTTATGAAGTGGCATCAAAGTCTCTCAATGATGAGATTATGTCTAGTGCTGCAAATGGTGTTCAGCAATTAAACGAACTCATTAATAAAGATGTACAGCCTAAAATTGATATCGTTTCCTATTTAGCCAAATCGGTAAAAAAGAGTGAATTGGCTTCTAAAAACAAGGATTTACTCAAGGTAAAATTAGAGCAATTATCGGAAACAGATGAAGATGTGGTGGAAGTATTCATTGCAGATCAAAATGGTAAACTAACCGAATATTCCAAGATTCACAAAGGTAGTGCCTCGAGCGCAAAAAACGAATCGTGGTTTCAACAATCGATGGGAGATGAGAAACTCATCATTTCAGATCCTTTTGTCGGCAAGTCATCAGATGACCTGCTCATCACAATATCAGAACAATTAGCAGATGGTTCTGGTGTGATTGGGATCAATGTGCGCTTGAACACGATCGTGAAAGATACAAACAGCATCAAAATTGGCAAAGAAGGCTATGCGTTTGTCGCGACTGCAGATCAGCATTATATTGCCCATAAAACAGACAAGCCTGGGGCGAAATTGACAGGTGATTTCATATCGAAATTGTATGATAAAAAACAAGGCAGCTTCAAATATGAATACAATGGAAAGCCGAAGCAAATGTTTTTTGACACAAATGAAGCAACAGGCTGGAAGCTTGCTGGAACAATGTATACGGGCGAAGTCAAAGAAGCTGCACAGCCAGTTCTCGATTTAACAATGATCATACTGGCAGCTGCGATTGCCATAGGCGGAATCGCGATTTATTTTATTATTAAATCGATTCGAAAGCCACTGATAGAGCTCTCTGAATCGGCTGAGAAAATCAGTCAGGGTGATCTGACCCAGCATATTGAAGTTCGTACACACGATGAAATCGGGAAGCTTGCGCAGAGTTTTAACGAGATGTCAGCAAAGCTGAAACACGTCATTCAAGCTGTTCAGAATTCCATTGAAAATGTGGCCTCCTCTTCTGAAGAGTTAACAGCAAGTGCAGGACAGACCACCCAAGCGACTGAGCATATCACATCATCTATTGAACAGTTCTCAAACAGCACTGAACACCAAAATGATATGATCGAAAAAAGCTCAGTCCAGTTGAACGAAATGGATCGCAGCTTATCCCATATGGTCGATACGACCTCACATATGATGGAATCGTCGATTGATTCGAGCAAAACGGCTCAGGCTGGTGGAGAACTCGTTCAAAAAACAGCAGGTCAAATGCAAACCATCGAGCAGGCAGTGAAAGAAGCAGAGCTTGTTATTCAAGGCTTAGAGCAGAAATCAAAGGATATTACTAACATTCTGGGTGTCATTAACGGCATTGCTGACCAGACCAATCTCCTTGCTTTAAATGCTGCGATAGAAGCCGCTCGGGCAGGAGAAGCAGGCAGAGGTTTCTCTGTTGTTGCAGAAGAAGTTCGTAAGCTGGCAGAGCAATCAGGAAGCTCTTCAAAGGAAATTGAAAGCCTGACGAACGAGATTGTGGAGGAAATTGAAAAGTCACAGAAAATGTTTAAACAAGTAGCAGGTGAAGTACAAGCTGGATTAAACATTACAGATGAAACGAAAGTCAGCTTTGAGAAAATCACCGATAAAACATCAGAAATGACAGAACAAATGAAACAAATGAACGGAACCGCCAAAGAACTCTCGCATGGCTCAAATGATATTTCACATGCGGTGAATCAAATCAAAGAGCTTTCAAGAGAAAGTTCCGCAGGCTTCCAAGATATCGCAGCATCCGCAGAAGAACAGCTGGCATCTATGGAAGAGATCAGCTCATCCTCTGCCACGTTATCTCAGATGGCAGAAGAGCTAAGAGAGCTCATTAAACAATTTAAAATGTAAGAGATATAGGGAAGCACCTGACGTTTTGACGTCAGGTGTTTTTCCATTCGATGCATATAATTTGGGTGTTTTGGACTTATTTAGACTTTAATAAATTAAAAAAGTAAACAACCTAGTAGTACTTCCGATATATATACTATCTTACTAAAAGGAGTTTTCTTTTTTATGAAATTCATACAGTATTTCAGGAAGCCATCTATTTCAAAAAAGCTCGTATTCTCTTTCTTATTTATTCTCTTATGCCCAATCATTGTATTGGCATTCTCTTCATATCATACGGCGAGCACCTCCTTAAATGATCAAATCATGCAAAGCGCCAAGGAGAACGTAGAGCAGCTAGATAAAAATATTACGAAGGTTGTGAAAGTGAAAACAGACGCAGCCGATTTTTTTAGCAAATGGATCACGGAGAAAAAGCTTAAGCAAAAAGGCACGACAGATATTCAAGGGCGCTTTGAGCAGTTCATGAGTATGAATGATGACACAGAAGGCATTTTTGTCGCTTCAAGTGATGGCAAAGTGTTTTCAAGATATCCTAATAAAAAAATGCCTGCTGACTATGTCGCAACGGAGCGGGATTGGTATAAAGACGGCTGGGCGAAAAACGGGGAGCTGTCTGTTTCAGCACCGTATCCAACGGCTTCAACCGGTACGCTTGTGGTCACAATCTCTAAAAAGTTAGAGGACGGATCAGGAGTCATTGCAATGAACCTAGACATTGCGAATCTAGTAAAAGAATCAAATAGCATAAACATTGGGAAACAAGGCTATGCCTTTATCGGAAGTCCGGATCGTACCTTTGTTGCCCATCCAACGAAAAAAGCTGGATCCAAATTATCTGGTGAATGGCTAGAAAAGCTTTATTCACAAGATGAAGGTTCTATGAGTTATATGTTTGAAGGAAAAGAAAAGCAAATGGAGTTCACCACAAACAAAGCGACTGGCTGGAAAATTGTCGGTACGATGTTTGTGACGGAAGTAGAAGAAGCTGCACAGCCAGTCTTTAACATGGCCGCTATCATTTTAGCAGGCGCGCTCATCATTGGCGGGATTCTGATCTTCTTGATCATCCGTTCCATTACAAAACCACTTTCTATACTTGTCTCTTCCTCAAGGAAGATCAGTGAGGGAGATTTAACAGAAAAAATTGATGTCCGGTCAAAAGATGAAATTGGACAGCTAGGCACAAGCTTTAATGAAATGAGTGAGTCATTAAGAGATGTCATTCAAGCTGTACAAACATCTGTAGAAAACGTGGCTTCTTCATCTGAAGAACTGACGGCAAGTGCAGGTCAAACAACAAAAGCAACCGAACATATTACATCATCTATTGAATCATTCTCAAACGGCAACGAAAATCAAAGCGAAATGGTGGAACAAAGTGCGTCTCATTTAAAACAAATGAACGAAGGACTGAACGAAGTCGCAGAAACGTCTGATGTCATCACAGCGTCATCTATTCAATCAAAAACAGTAGCGGAATCAGGCGGGCAGCTTGTGGAGCAAACCGTTGGCCAAATGAAGACGATCGACCATTCAGTGAAAGAAGCTGAAGGGGTGATCAACGGGCTGGAGCATAAATCAAAAGATATCACAAACATCCTAGGCGTGATTAACGGCATTGCGGATCAAACGAATTTACTTGCACTCAATGCTGCCATTGAAGCAGCACGTGCAGGTGAGTCAGGCAGAGGCTTCTCTGTTGTCGCAGAAGAAGTGCGTAAACTTGCAGTTCAATCATCGGATTCAGCAAAAGAGATTGAAAAGCTTGTGAAAGAAATCGTATCTGAAATCGAAACATCTCAAAATATGTTCAAATCAGTGAATGAAGAAGTGAAGAATGGTCTTTCCATTACAGATCAAACGAAAGAAAGCTTCTCACAAATTAATCTGCAAACAGCGGAAATCGCAACAAGAATCAATGAAATGAATACAACAGTACGCGAGCTTTCAAAAGGATCAGAGCAAATTTCTAAAGCGGTGAATGAAATTGCCGATGTATCACGAGAGAGTTCAGCAAGCATCCAAGATATCGCCGCATCTGCTGAAGAACAGCTTGCTTCTATGGAAGAGATTAGTTCTTCATCTACGACTCTTTCCCAAATGGCGGAAGAATTACGTGATTTAATTAAAAGATTCAAGATCAGCGAATAAGATCAAGTGGTTCTCCTCAAGGGGAACCGCTTTTCTTTTTAAGAGGTCATCTCGTACAATAGAGGAAATCGAAAGAATAGGAGAGATGTTATGCGTTTATCAGATAAGAAGGTCATTGCGTTTGTCAGTGATGATTTTGAAGATTTAGAGCTATGGTATCCGGTTCTGCGTTTAAGAGAAGAAGGGGCAACTGTGCATCTTGTAGGAGAAAAAGCAAATCATGAGTACATCGGAAAATACGGTGTGCCGGCTGTATCTGATGCAGATTTTTATTCCATTCAAGCGGATGAATATGATGCTGTGCTTGTCCCTGGTGGATGGGCACCAGATAAACTGCGCCGTTATCCAGAAGTGTTAAACATTGTTCGTTCATTTGATGCAAAGGCAAAACCAATCGGGCAAATTTGCCACGCTGGCTGGGTGCTGATTTCAGCAGGAATCCTGCAAGGCAAAAAAGTAACAAGTACACCTGGTATTAAAGATGATATGACAAATGCTGGAGCGGACTGGTTTGATGAAGCAGTCGTTACAGATGGCCACCTCGTCTCGAGCAGACGTCCGCCGGATCTCCCTCCATATGTGAAAGCATTTGCGGATGTGTTAGCGGCAACATAAACAAAGGATCCCAAACAAAAAACAAAGGGCGAACTTGCACATCATGTTCGCCCTTTGTTCATCATTTCATGCCCCATTCATTTTGTCTATCGGCAGGATACATCACGCCCATTTGTTTTCTCGCCTCGTCCATGACGGACATGGTTTGAACAGATAAGGCAAATGTATTGACTGGAGACTGCCCCATTCCTTGCTGAATACACTCAATAAAATGACAGATTTCATAATACATGGCTGGCTGATCATCTTTGAGAGAGATATCGGTTTGATGTCCTTGACGATCGTGGATCGTGATACGCGAAGGACGGTGGAATTGATCAATCACCATCGTGGCGTCCTCTCCTTGAATTTCCGCAGATAAATGAGACGTTGAAATTTTAGAATGAAAAAGGAGTGCTTGATGCCCGTCATATTGTAAAAGGACAGAGCCGCTCCCATCTACACCAGAAGAAAGCTTATAGCCTCTCGCGGTGATTTGATTCGGCAGACCAAATAAATAGATCGCCGGGTAGACAAGATACACACCGATATCCATTAAAGAACCATTGGATAATTCAGGCTTAAAAGCATTTGGAATCTCGCCATTTCGGTAAGCATCGTATCTTGAGGAATATTTACAGTAATGAGCGACCACTTGCCGAATGGGCCCGAGCTGATCAAGATGCTGTTTGATTTGCAGGAAGTTTGGCAGAAATGTCGTTTTCATCGCTTCCATTAAACACACTTGATGTTTTTTCGCTGCAGCAATCATCTCTTCCACTTCTTTTCGGTGAGAGGCGAATGGTTTTTCGCATAAAACGTGCTTTTGGTGCTCCATCATCAACATGGCCTGCTCCTTATGAAGGGCATTTGGACTTGCAATATACACGGCATCAAACGCATCACTTTCCGCCATTTGATGTAAGTTCGTAAAAACTGTATCAATACCGTATTTTTCGGCAAATGCCTGGCCTTTTTCAGCGGACCGTGAATAGACGGCTGTACATGTAAAATCAGCTGTTCCTTCACCGGCCTGTAAGAATCGATCTGTAATCCAGTTCGTTCCGATGACAGCAAATCGAATCATGTCATTCCCTCCTTCTGCTTTTCTCTGATTATACATCCTTTGAAAGCGTTTGTATGAAAGAACATTCTTTTTATTGAAGAGCGGATGAAACCTTTATATAGGCTGATGCGTCTTACATAAAGGATATAAATGTACGAAAAGTGGGTAGTTTCTTCCTTCATTCGGGTAATACTCTGATAGAAGGGAGAGGAGGAAACGAACATGAAGCGCACCCTGCATATAGGAAGTACATACGTCTTTGCGCTTTTATTCATAGCAGCCGGTATTTTTCATGTGATAGAGCCGAGCGGCTTTGCCCGTATGATGTCAGGCTGGCTATTTCCATATGTGATAGTCTATGCGACTGCATGCTTTGAATGGCTGATGGCTGTTTTGCTGCTTCTGCCAAATGTCAGGATTGCAGCAGCAAAAATCATGGCTGTCTATCTTGTACTCATTTTCCCTGCAAACTTATTTGCTGCACGAGAGGGAATTCCAATTCCAGGTCAAAAAAGCACAGAGCAGGCCTTGCTATGGATAAGGCTTATTGGACAGCCGATTCTCATTATATGGGCGATGTCCATTGCGAAATGGGAAAAAAAGCTGAAACAATGACCACCATATCATGATCAGGTAGTGTACAATTTATTAATAAAATAGTTCGAGTTTGGAGGAACGATATGAATTCTATGCAAATGTGGAGCAGTCGATTTAAAAAATTTTTTCTTGATAACAAGTTTGTTCTCTTTTTACTCGTCCTGCTATTAATTGGATTGAATATCCTTGTTTTCATGAAAACATCTTTTATTTTCACACCGCTCATTGTACTCGTCAAAACCATCGCCTTACCGATTATTTTAACGGGGGTCGTGTATTATTTATTAAATCCGATTGTCAACTTGTTAGAGAGGTTTAGAGTCAAACGGATCTTTTCAATTTTGCTTTTATATATTGTCATTATTGGTATCATTACAGTGACCATTGTGTCTATTATTCCTTTTTTACAAGCACAAACGATGAGTCTGTTTCATAACCTTCCGAAATATGTTGATACGGTAGAAGAACAGATTCGCCAACTAACGGGAAGCAACTTTATTAATCAAGCGCAGAAAGCGATGAATTTTAACGTCTCTGAATTGGTGAGTAAAGCGTCAAGTCAAGCGACGAAGATTTTGGAAAGCACCTTTACCGGAGTGGGGACTTTCTTAGGGGCGCTCACCGAAATCATCATTTCGATCGTGACCGTTCCGTTCATTCTGTTTTATTTATTAAAAGACGGCAAAAAATTACCTGACTATTTCCTGAAATTTATTCCGAATAAGTTTAGAGATCATACACATATCGTGCTTCACGAAATGAACCATCGCCTGAGCTCTTATATTCTCGGACAGATCATTGTCAGCTTCTGTATTGGTGTTCTTCTTTTAATCGGTTATCTGATTATTGGACTTGACTATGCGTTGCTGCTGGCGATCATTGCGGCATGTACAAGTGTGGTGCCTTACCTTGGTCCAACGATTGCGATTACACCAGCGATTGTGATTGCGCTTGTGACATCACCAGTGATGCTTTTAAAACTCATCATTGTCTGGACAGTGGTTCAGCTCATTGAAGGGAAATTTATTTCACCTCAGGTCATGGGGAAAAACCTTCATATCCATCCGATCACGATTATTTTTGTTCTATTAACAGCAGGTAAATTGTTCAGCGTAGTCGGCATCATTGTCGCGATTCCAACATATGCCGTCCTGAAGGTCATCACGACCCACTTGTTTGATTGGTTCAAAATGCGATCCAATTTGTACAAAGAAGAAAAGGTTTAATGTCATAATCTTTTTTTGAAAAAAATATAGTATCATAAAGACGAGCTTTCGATGAAGAAAGCTTGTCTTTATGTGGACATAGATGGTTGGACTGTTCAAAAGATCAGAATTGAAAGGAAAGAAAATCATGAATCTATGGGATTTATTCGTGGCACTGGTTTTAGGAATTGTCGAAGGATTAACAGAGTATGCACCTGTCTCATCTACAGGTCACATGATCATAGTCGATGATCTATGGTTAAAATCAAAGGAAATCATTACGCCAGAGGCGGCAAACACATTTAAAGTCGTGATTCAGTTAGGTTCTATTTTAGCAGTCATGATTGTGTTCAAGGATCGTATTTTGAACTTGTTAGGCTTAAAGAAAAATATCACCGAAGAACAAAAGCGCAGCGGGCATAAGCTGACCATTGCTCAAATTGCAGTAGGACTCGTCCCAGCCGTCATTTTAGGATTCTTATTTGAAGACTATATTGATAAATACTTGTTTGACTTGAGAACAGTCGCTGTCGGTTTGATTTTAGGCGCAGTGTTGATGCTTGTCGCTGACTGGATCAATAAACGTAAAACAGAAACAAGCTCTGTCGATAACATGACGTACAAACAGGCGCTTTATATCGGACTGTTTCAATGTTTGGCATTATGGCCAGGCTTCTCTCGCTCAGGTTCGACGATTGCAGGCGGGGTTATTCTTGGTTTGAATCACCGTGCTGCAGCTGATTTTACATTTATCATGGCGATGCCGATTATGGCAGGCGCAAGCTTGTTAACACTTGTGAAAAATGCCGAATATTTAACAACAGACATGTTGCCATTCTTTATCGTCGGCTTTGTGAGTGCATTTGTTGTGGCTCTCTTTGTTGTTCGATTCTTCCTAAAACTGATCAATAAAATCAAACTTGTGCCTTTTGCGATATACCGAATTATCCTAGGTGTGATTTTATTTATCCTGTTCATGTAATGCTGTAAACTACTCTTATAAAAGAGTAGTTTCAGCGTATAGACAAACCTTCGCATTCGTTGTCAGGTCTGCGCGCCGGTGCTCACGAATGTCAAATTCGCTCCGCGCCGGTGCTCGTCCTTCCTAGACTGCAAAGGTTTTCAAACACGCTGAGCTGAAAAGAAGACAAAGGGCTAAAATAAAGATCATTTTAGCCCTTTGTCAACAATCTGAAACTACTCTTATAAAAGAGTAGTTTTTTTGTTGTTTCAGCTCTTTTAAACAGTAAAATCACCCTCTTAATTGGTAGAAAAAGAAGTTTTTTCATAATTTAGTGTTTAAGAGACAGAGGAAGGGGTAGTACATAAACATACCAATTAAAGGAGGAGTTAGAAATAATGAGAAAAACAAGCAAATTTGTTGTTAGTTCTATGATTGCTACGTCAATGGTTGCTGTCCCTCTATCTCTTACGACTTTTGGTCAAACGGCTGAAGCTGCTACGACAACAGGTGTTGATGGAAGTGTCTCTATTGATCCAGTAGCCATTGCCGATAAAATTGAACAAGCAGTAAAATCATCTCAAAATCGTGATGGATTTGTAAAAAATGCGGCGTACAGTGCCTTCTATGAAGCAGGTCAAAACTATAACGTAGTTGTCCAAAACTTAAGCCAAGATCATGACTTTAGCGGACTGAACAATGTTGTCTACTATGATAGTGTTGAATATGATGGTATTACGTTTGGTATTTGGGTATTTGAAGATGGTACGTTCGTCAACAATGGTGACGGCGGCTATATTAACTGGACATTTGTTGGCAGCTTTGACCGTGAGGAAGGAAGCGGCACTGTCGATTTCCATAAAAGATTCTAATCTTATTGCCAAAAGTCTGCCGATTCACCGGCAGACTTTTTTTATAACGCACATTCTTCTATGTCAAAACCTAAATCTTCAATGATGTGATGATCCGTTTGGACTTGCTGGCCTTTTGTTGTTAAATAATCGCCTACGAAAATGGAATTTGCCGCATAAAGGGCAAGCGGCTGAAGCGTCCGTAAATTGAACTCTCTGCCTCCAGATACTCGAATTTCCTTGGTTGGATTGACAAATCTCATGAGTGCTAACACTTTCAATGCTTTGATCGGATGTGTTCGTTCTTGATGCTCAAGCGGTGTTCCCTCGATTGCATGAAGAAAGTTGACTGGAATGGAATCCGCATCAAGGGCTCTGAGCGCAAAAGCCATTTCGACAATTTGCTGGTTGGTTTCACCCATCCCAATAATAACCCCTGAGCAAGGTGACATGCCGGACTGTTTGACCTCCTCAAGGGTCGACAAACGATCATGATATGTATGAGTTGTCGTAATGTGAGCATGATGATCTTGATGTGTATTGATATTGTGATTATACCGATGAACCCCTGCTTCCTTCAGCCGCCTCGCTTTGTCTTCATTTAATAACCCAAGACATGCACACACCTTCAAAGGCATGGTCTCAGTGATCTCTTTTACTGCTGCCGTCACCTCATCTAACTCTCTGTGAGAAGGTGCTCTGCCGCTTGCGACAATACAATAAGTCCCCGCTTTTCTCTTGAGCGCCTCACGCGCGCCAGCCACAATCGTTTTTTGATCAAGCATTGTATATCTTTCAACCGGTGCTTTTGAAATGATCGACTGTGAACAATAACCACAGTTTTCAGGGCAATAACCGCTTTTTGCGTTAAAAATCATATTTAATTTCACCTTGTTTTGAAAAAAATGAAATCGTACTTGATAGGCTGCATGCATCATAGATAATAATTCTTTATCGTCAGCTGCAAGAATGTCTAGACCTTCTTGCAGCGTGATCCGTTCATTTTTCAGCGCTTTCTCCGCCATCGCTTCCCAAGACAAAGATATTTGTTTTCCCATCATAAGCTCCTCTCATTATGTTAACTTATTTTTATTAAAAGTTAACATAAGAGATGGTCGTTGGCAAGCATTGGATAAATGAAGTCTATGAATATACATGTAGACACACAAAAAGGCGATGATCATGAAGTCATCGCCTTTTCATATGTAAAGCAATATGCTTATCGAACAGTAATATAGTTAATCACACGTTCTCCAAGTGAATTATAGTAAGAAACCGTCACTGAACCGCGTTGTACGGCACGAATCCAAGTGAAGTTTGGAGCTGTTTGATCTAATTGAATCGCATAAGTTGCGCCCGTCACAGTAATTTGGCTTGCTGGAAGAGAGACGGCGATCGAAGAACCTACAGGAAGCGTACGGGTCAACGTAATCACTTTATTCATAATAGGAGCTTTTGCTATGACTGGTTCTTTTGGCTGTGCAGCTGCATGAGCACCTTCAGTTTGGAAGAACGTAAGAGCACCTAAAGCAGCTAAAGACAATGTACAAGCTTTCATTAATTTTTTCATCGGTAACACTCCTTTTTTTGGTATATACATATATTAATAATAATAGAATTATATGTCAATAAAATTATGTAGAAAAAAGAGTATTTATGGTGAAAATTGCCATGTATTATTCATATGTCTTCTCTTTTTTAGGGAAAAAGAGGCATAAAAAAAGCTGGGCTATCCCAGCAATGTAAAGCTTTATGAAAAGAGATCATCAATCGTCGTCTCGCTGTTTTGGCTGACGGCCTTTTAGCTTCTCTTTTTCTCTAATGTAGTGAATAAAATCGATGGTTTGTCTTCGCGCTTCTTCGGAAAAATCGGAGGCAGCTTTAAACGCAATTTGCAAATCAGGATCGTTTGCAAGGTCGGCATCAGTTCCGCCTTTGTCCTTACCTGTGAGAAGATAATCCGTTGAGACCCCATATAACTCGGCGATTTTCACAATCATCTCACCGTCAGGCTTTCTCAAGCCATATTCCCAATTTGCATAAGTGGACATCGCCTTTAATCCGAGTTTTTTAGCAACCGTTGACTTGCTCCATCCATGCTTCTCTCTTAATTCAGTTAAAATCTTTCCAGTCAAATTATCCATTGGAAACACCTTTTTTCATGTTATGAGTAAATTTTATCATGAATTACACGGAAAAGATAAATAATTACACAAAAAGAATAAAAAATGATTGACTTACTCGTTTCGTGTATATTATCATAATGAATATAACTTACACATATTGAGTAAGAGGTGGAAAGATGAAACTTGAACATTTACGAGAAGAACGCATTTTACAAGGAAAAACACAAACCTATATGGCGAAAAAGTTAGGATATAAGTATACGAGCGGCTATGCAAATATAGAAATGGGCAGAACGAAGCCTAGCTTAGAAATCGCAAAGCATATTGCAGATCTGCTGAATAGGGGTGTTCAAGAGCTTTTTTTTGACCAAAAGTTACACGAAATGAGTAATTCTCTAAAGGAAGAGCATTTCTTAGAAAAGGGGAGACGAACAAAATGAATATTGAACATCCAATGGTAGCGCAGATGAATGACTTTGGATATCCAAAAAGCTACTGGTCATATGACATGAAACGTTATGGATATCAAACAGAGATTGAGGACAGTCTGGAGGGGTTTGAAGAAGATGAAACATCAGATGACGTTTGATGCCAGAAAGGAAGCGCAGCTTTGTTTAGTCCAAGCTGGCGGCTGGATCACCTTTCATCATCAGAAACCGGTGTTTGTTTTTTCCACAGCAGAAGACAAGCAAACATACATGACCCTCTTGGCGGAAAAGTTCGCTGAAGCAAAAAAGGAGGAATCAAGGCGACGTGAAACGATGGAAGCAAATTATGACAATCCTCAAATGCTTGCTCAAAGCGAGTAAAAACGAACAAGACATCCGTCAGTGGGAAAAGGATGACGGGAGATCCTAACATGGTCATCCATTTCATCATTGAGGCAGAGTTTTTAACAAAAGATACATTGATAAAAAGAATACGAGCAGCTGCAAAAGCACAATGCCCGCATAAAATAAAAGGCGCACTATCACTCGAGATTCGCTTATTTGACGACATGCCGCTTGACATAGCTGACTGTCAAAACAAGCGTACATACGCAGAAAAAGGTTTGATACGCCCGGTGCACGTCAGCATCTTTCAGCCAAGACTACAACATATTCAAGAAGCACTTCATTCTATTGCGGATAAGGTCCCTCTACAGATTGTCGATTTAAGAGTTTCCCAGTTTTATAGTATGCGTCCAAGAATTGAAATCATTTTAAATACGATAGGTGATGGCACGAAATCCTCACCAAATAAGGAGACAAGCATATGAACGAGCCAAAACAATTACTCATTCAAGAAAACCAGACATTTGTCGGTGAGATGGAAACAGGAAAAATTCAAGTCATCGTGTTAGATGGGAATGTAGGAACGGCTTATAAGATGGATGTACCTGAACATGGAAAAACCATTATACAAACGGCAAAAGGTCATTTTGCAAGAGTAGATCACGAGATTGGTTTTAAAATCAGCTAGATCACTGAACAAATCACAACATCATACGTCCAAGACGGAAAGCCTGCGGACACTGATCAAGACCCTATGAAAAGGGGACTGATTGGTGTCCGTTTTTTATTTTCTTAAAAAAGGGAGAGAGCCAATATGCAAGATTTACTTATCGAATACAAACGGGCATTAAAGGATGCTAGAAAAAGATATGCACCATATAGAGAAAAAGAAGACAAACAGCTTTCAGATCAAGAGAAGCATGATAAAAAAATTATCGCCAGTATGGTCAGCGATCTCGAATACGTCGTGGAATGGCTTCAAATCGGCAGACAGCCAGGCGCACGCAGAGGATTAGACAGACGTTCAGTCTATCAGCGTACCATTCTAGCAAATCCAGAAGTGTTAGAGGCTTTATCATATGAATATACACTCATCCAAGAAAATGAAAGAGAATTCAGTGAGCGGGACAAGAAACGAATTGACGAAGCCTTGTCCGTTTTAACGGATCGAGAAAAGGATGTATTCTTCATGCACACAACACAAGGATTATCGTTTAGTGAGATTGCGATTATGCTGGATGTGAAAAAAGGAACTGTCCAAAAACATATGGAGAGAGCTCGGACAAAGATGTCCAAAAAAGTACAAGAACGCCTATTCGAAGCAGCTGAATAGGCGTTTTTTCTTTTACAAAATAAATGGAGCAGCACTTGTCTTACAGTTGCCACCTATAGTTAGAAAGACCAAACGGATGTTTGCTAGCCCTACACAAATGATTCCTTCACAGGAAATCGTTCGAATTAAAAGGAGGCGGCAGGTGAATGTAAATGAAAGATAAACGGATAGGAGCCAAGCAAGATTATATGAAAGGGATGACGTACCAGCAAATTGCTGATCATTACAATGTCTCGATCCATACCGTGAAATCATGGAAAAGACGATACGGATGGCAAAGGCAAAAAGATTCGTCAAAGCAGGCACACTCGATCTTCAATCAGTTTCTGTCAGATGAAACGATTGAAATCATGGAGAAAATGGGCGGGCGTACATCGCTTGATTTAATCTGGGATCAAATTCAAATTCAATATGCTGCCATTATTCGGGCGCAGCGCATCATGTATGTGTCAGATCAAGAGGACATGATCAAAGAGCTGAAAAAGGCGGCATACAAGCCTTCTTCATTAGAAGAAACAGTAGAAGGCATTCAGCCAGAACAAGAAATCAGCACAGAAGAATATTCGTTTCAATTTTCGTGGGATCGGCATGCCACCTTTTTAAATGCCCAATCCCGTGCAATGGGAGAGCTCAGGCGTCTCATTAAACAGTTTGAAGAGCTCGCACATGCGAAGGATGAACGAAGATTAAGGCTAAAGCAAATTGAACTGACCATCGAAAAAACAAAAAAAGCAGTGCGTGAAGAAAAAGAGGAAGATCTTCACATCATGATTAAGCGGAAAGAGGATAACTCATGACGCCATTGATTGAAAAAGAAGTCAATCCTCACTTTGAACACTTTCTATTCGATTGGAATCAGAAGTTTCAATTTTTAGTAGGCGGCTACGGCTCCTCCAAAAGCTATCACATTGCGTTAAAACTCATTTTAAAGCTGCTGGAAGAAAAACGGACAGCACTTGTCATTCGAGAAGTATATGATACGCACCGTGAATCAACATTTTCTCTATTACAAGAGATCGTCAGCGATCTTGACATCGATCGTGTGGTGAAGTGCCGAAGTTCGCCGCTTGCCTTGACGTTTCGAAATGGCAGCAGCATCTTATTCAAAGGACTGGACAAGCCTGAGAAATTGAAATCGATCAACAACATCTCGATCATTTGGATTGAAGAGTGTTCAGAGGTTTCTTATGAAGGCTTTAAAGAGCTGCTTGGAAGGCTGAGGCATCCGTCCTTACCGCTTTATATGATGTTATCGACCAATCCTGTTGGTCAAGATAATTGGACGTACAGACATTTCTTTCGAGATGAACAGCTGAAGCGATTTGTCCTAGATGACGAAACCTTATACAAAAAGCGCACCGTTGTCATCAAGGATACGTACTACCATCACTCCACAGCGGAAGATAATCTATTTCTCCCTAAAAGCTATGTGAAGCAGCTGGATGAGCTGAAAGAATACGACCCAGACCTCTATCGAATTGCGAGGAAGGGCTATTTTGGCATCAATGGAACAAAGGTTTTTCCTCAATTTGAGGTGAGAAATCATTCTGATGTATTAGAAGCGATTCAGCAGATTGACAGGCCGCTGAAACGAGCAGGCATGGATTTTGGATTTGTTGAATCGTACAATGCGCTCATTCGATTAGCCGTCGATCATGAAAAAAAGTACTTATATATTTACTGGGAATATTACGACCGCGGAAAAACAGATGATGAAACAGCCGTTGATCTAAAAGAGTTCATTGAATCAAAGGAACTCATCAAAGCTGACGCAGCCGAGCCTAAAACCATTCACTATTTTCGGCAGCGTGGATTTCAAATGGTGGCTGCACATAAATACCAAGGCTCACGTTTGCAGTATACGAAAAAGATCAAACGGTTTAAGAAAATCATTTGCTCTGATGCTTGTCCGTACACAATCTATGAACTTCAATCACTGACCTATAAGGCAGATAAGGATGGCCGTTTAGAGGAAGATGAATTTCAAATCGATCCACACACATTATCAGCCATTTGGTATGCGCTGGATGATTATGAAGTGACGGATTTGAAACAGACCGCCTCGGAGCGTGTCCGCCCAAACAGAGAGAGGAGGTCTATACAATGAAACAATTGAAAGCAACGATTATGAAGGCAAACATGTCTGATCATACAAAACAAATGTATGCAGATGAATTTTCCTACGAAAAAGATGACATTGTTCCCCCGCCTTACAACATCAATGAATTAAAAAGCATGGCAGAATATTCAACCATTCTTCAGCAATGTATTGATGCGTACAAAACCAATATTTTAGGCTTTGGGTTTGGGGTAGAATACGCCTTTGACTTTAATGCAGAAGGTGTAAAACCGGCAAAAAAGAAAGCCGCAGAGAAGGAATGGACAAGACTTGAAGAGTTTACGAAGTACATGAACTATGATGAGTCCGCTGATGTGATTCTTGGCTATGTCCTCGAAGACCGAGAGAAAACGGGCAATGGTTTTTTAGAGGTGCTGAGAGATGGACAAGGAAAGCCGGCAGGAATCGAGTATTTAGATGCGCTTCATATCCGCATTTGCAAGCTTAGTGAGCCAGTCGACGTCGAATTCAGGTACACCGAAAATGGCGAAATGAAGACAATGAATCGAAAGAAACGATTCCGTAAATATGTACAGGTGATCAACGAAAAGAAAGTCTTCTTCAAGGAGTATGGTGATCCGCGCATTTTGCACTGTGAAACAGGCAAATACGATGACACCACACCAGAGCCGCTTCGCGCAACAGAAGTGATTCATTTTAAAATTGGCAGTGGAACGTATGGGATTCCCCGCTGGATTGGCAACATCGTCAATATGTACGGAGCACGCAAGGCAGAGGAGCTGAACTACCTTTATTTTAAACAAGGGCGGCATGTACCAGGTGCCATTATTGTCGAAAATGGCATGCTGTCAGAATCCTCTTATCAGCAGCTTCAAGATTATATGGACGATATTGAAGGATCTGATCATGCACATAAGTTTCTATTGCTTGAAGTTGAAGGTCTACCGACAGAAAAAGGGTTAACGGGAGAAGAAGATGTCTCAAATGTCAAAGTGAACTTTAAATCCCTAGCCGAGATCCTGCAAGAAGATGCGCTCTTTTTAGAATACGATGAAAAAACAAGAAACAAAATCCGCTCTGCGTTTCGCCTTCCTCCAATTTACACAGGTGAGTCTCAAGACTATAACAAAGCGACAGCAGATACGGCGCGTAAAACAACAGAAGAGCAGGTATTTCAGCCGGAACGGCATCTCATCACAGGAAAACTCAATACTCTTTTCCTGCCGGATCTTGATATTTGGCATGTCCGTTTTCTATTAAAAGGTCCTGATTTTAGAGACCCATTAGAGATTGCCAAGGTACTGACGCCATTTATTCAGGCGGGGGCAGTGTCACCTAACGATTTGCGCGATCTAGCAGGAAGAATTCTCGGAAAAACGCTAGAAGAATGGCCTGAGGAACTATATCACCGACCTTTAGAAAGCCGCATGAAATCAGCTGAAGAAAAGTCTCAACCAGAGCCGGACCAGCTGACGAAATAAACAGAAGCGCGTGCACTTTTTTGAAAGGGGGTGAACATATGCCAAGAGAACTAAAAAACGCTAAAATTACGCATGTTTCCTACGTGGACAAAGCAGCGAACAAGAAGAAATTCTTTTTGATGAAAGCAAAGAAAAAGCGGCCTGACTTTCAAAAGGAGGTCAGTGTCCTGACAAAGGCAGAAGATGCTCATCGCCTCGTGTACGGTGTCGTGTATGAGCCGAATACACCTGATGCACATCAAGACTTTATGACAGCCAAGGAAATTGAAAGAGCGGCACACGGCTTTATGAAGGATGCCCGTCATATTGACAAGCAGCATGATTTTCAGGATGGTGTTGGCGAAGTGGTTGAATCGTATATTGCTCCGGCTGATGTAGAGGTAGGCGGGGAGCTGATTCGAAAAGGGTCTTGGGTGCTTGTGACAAAAGCTTCCCAAGAGATTTGGGATCAAATTCAGAAGGGCCACATTACAGGCTATTCAATGGCTGGAACGGCGGACATCGTCGCCATAGAAGAACAAGATCAGCTTCTATCTCAAGGCACGAATGAGAGAGGGCTTTTTTCTTTGCTGAAAAATTTCTTTTTAAAAGAGGAAGGTGCAAACATGTCACAATCATTTTGGAACGTTTTAGACCATCTGCTGGAAACTTTACAGTCAAGTGATGGTGATGAGGCGGATGTAAGAGCTGCCTTAGAACAGCTCATTCCAATCATGCAGGATATCCTGAAGACAGAGGATGTACTTCAAACGATTGGTGAAAGGCCAGCCGCCGTACAAAAGGAAGATGCTGCTTTGACGACAGATCAAGTACGAGAGCTCGAAAAAGCAAAAAAGGCCATCGAAAACGTCTTACAGCAGGCTGAACAACAAGAAACAGATCAAACCGGGGAAGAACCTGTCCAAAAAGTGCTCGAGCAAGTCGTTGCACCGATTCGTCAGCAGCTCTCTTCCTTAGAGAAATCAGCCAGCAGAGAAAAAGCAGCGGTGCAGGAAGTGCTTGAGCAGCAGCTTTTGCCTATTTCAGAGCGGATTCACATGCTTGAAAAGGCGCGGGGCATGTCAAAACAAACAATCCACGATACACAAAACGACACAACAACACCCATATGGGATGGCTTACTATAAGCCTAAATAAGGAGGAAACAGTGTGAGAAATCAAGAGTTGATTCGCAAGGCTGAAATGACACTTGCCAGCTTAAAAACCGGCGGTCTCATGAACGCAACCCAATCCAACACATTCATTAGAATGATGCAAAACACACCAACCGTTTTAAATGATGCACGCATCATTCCGATGGAAAGTGATTCACAAAAAATCGAAAAAATCGGCTTTGGCCAGCGTATTTTGCGCCCAGCAGAAGAAGGCCAAGCGCTTGATGCAAAAGACCGTGTTGTCCCAGCGACAAGCACTGTCCAGCTAAATGCGAAAGAGGTCATTGCAGAGATTCACATGACCTACGACAGTATTGAAAACAATATTGAAAAAGACGGAATCCAGCAGACAATTATGCAAATGCTGGCTGAACGAGCGGCGGTCGATATTGAAGAGCTCATCGTCAATGGGGATACGACTTCATCAGATCCATTTTTAGCCCAAATGGATGGCGTGAGAAAACAAGCAGAATCTCATATTGTTGATGCAAATGGAGCGGAAATTAGCCGCCAAATGTTTAAACAAGCCTATAAAGCGATGCCGTCAAAATATTTACGTGTACCTCAGGATTTCCGTTTCTACACATCCCCAAGTTTAGAGGTTGAGTGGAAGGATCAAGTAGCAAACCGTCAGACAAATCTCGGAGATGCGGTCATTCAAGGCGGACTTTCTTCTGCATTCGGTGTGCCAGTCAAAGGTCTTGCCAATATGCAGCCATATGACGAAGCGGGAACAGACGTATCAGATATTTTGCTGACACACCCTAAAAATATTATCGTAGGTTTTTCTCGTAATATTCGAATTGAAGTAGAAAAAGATATTCGCAGCCGTAAATTTATTATTGTCCTGACAGCGAAGCTAGACAGCAAATTTGAGGAAGAGGATGCTGTAGCAAAAGTGATGAAAGTGAAAGAGTAGGTGACGGCAGGCCATGATTATTTCTCCTGAAGAACTGCAAGCCTATTCTGTATTTGAGCGTGTGAAAAATCGATCTGTAGAAAGACTGACAGCAGATATTATCGAAGCCGAAGCTGCGGTATTTCAGATCGTAGGTCATGATTTCTCAAGCGAAAAATATCAGCCCCTTCCTGAAAAAGCAAGAATCGCATTATTAAAAATGGCCCAATATTTTGCCATGCTGAATGATGACGAATCTATGATGAAAGGCTTTACGTCAGAAAAAATGGGTGATTATTCATATGCGAAGGCAGCTGATCAAGTGAAAGGCAAACCTTATGTATATGCCCTGCTTGTCGATTACATTGAACCATCATTAACTGGCGGCAGTACCAAATTAAAGGTGAGATCATTATGAGTTATCACTCTTTATTAACAGACCGCTGTGATCTTTTTCACCTTGAACATCAGGAGGCTTCCCGAGGAAAATTCGGGGTTCCAGCTGATGACTTACAAATGACTCTTTCCTATCCCGATGCTCCTAGCCTGACAGATCTGGCTTGTTATGTCATAGAAAAGAATCAGTCCCTTGTGCAAGAAGAGCCGAATACAGTTATTTATCAGTCCTATCTTGTCCATTTCCCTTTAGCAAGTGATATTCGCCTGCATGACAAAATGGTGTGGAACGGCGTCTCACTTAAGTTGCAGCAGCCCAAAATAGTGAAAAATCATCACATTGAAGTGATGGCAGTCAGGAAGGAAAATCTATGAAAATTGATGGACTTGACCGGCTGCTTTCACAGCTGGAAACAGCGTGTGCCAGCGGCTTAAAAGCAGAATATCAAGATTTGTTGCAAGACATGGGCCTAGAGCTTTTGGACATCATTCAGGATGAGCTAATCAAGGAGAATGCTGTCGATACAGGCCGGCTTCTAAGCTCCTTTACGCAAGGAGACAAGGAGAATCATTTTCTTATGTCAAAAGGTGGTCTCACGCTTGAAGTGGGAACGCAGCTTGAATATGCCTCCTATGTTAATGACGGACATGCTACTTCTTCAAGTGGAGAGCGAAGTTGGGTGCCTGGCAGATGGGCTGGCAGCCGCTTTGAATATGATCCGAATGCAAAGACAGGAATGATGCTTGCCTCTCAATGGATAGATGGAAATGGCTACTGGGATCATGCTGTCATGCTCTATGAGCAAATGTTTGAACAGTCGCTGGATCGAAAGCTTCAAAGCTGGTTCGATCGACATTTTGGGAGGTGATGAAATGAATCAAGAAGTCGGGGCAATCATGCATTATATTTACACACACTTTCCTGTGACAATGTATGATCGACTTTTGCCAGAGCGTTTTCAAGTGCCATCCGTTTATGTGCCGCCCGTAACAGTCATCAGCGGTCCAGATACGGTATCTACGTTTATGAAATCTTATTCGCTGCAAGTAAAAGTGTTTCATATGGATACAGGAAAAGCGCATGACGCGGCAGAAACAATTGTTGATGCATTGCTTGCTGATCGTCAAATGATTCAGATGATGAGTGAAGATGGAGAGGTGCTTGATGATTATGTCCGCATAAAAAGAGTGGAAACCAGAATGATAGATCAAGGCGTAGCAGCGATTGTCCTGACGTGGGATAGCAGTTATTGGTACAACCGAGACAAACAAGCAAGCCTTGAAGATATCAACTTTTCAGATGGAGTGATCAAACGTGAGCAAGACTAAAAAAGCAGAGCCCGCTCAAACAGCTGGCGAAGAAAAAGAATTTGGCTTTTCATTTGAAGCCTTAAAGGAGCACAGTAAGGATCTTTTTGGGGTTAAACCAGAAATCCTTGAAGGTGCTCTTTTTTATATCAAACATCAACCAATTCCAAAAACAGAAGCGAAAAAGCACATTGATGCTTTTTTGTCCAAGGAGGTTTAAAGGATGAACGGAGGCACATTTACACCAGGTACAGAGAAAAAGCGTCCTGGCATTTACTTTAATTTTAAAACAACAGCAGAGCAGCGAATTACTTTAGGCGATCGAGGTACGGTGGCACTTCCTCTTGTGATGAGCTGGGGAGAACCAAAAACCTTTATTTCCGTTTCCAATATGGAAGACTTAAATAAAAAGGTTGGACTCAACATTGATGACAAGTCACTTCTTCTTTTCCGTGAAGCAAAGAAAAAAGCACAAACGGTCTTGCTTTACCGCCTAAATGAAGGGGAGACGGCCAAAGCTGAAATCGCAGAAAACTTTGTGGTCACAGCCAATTATGGCGGTCTAAAAGGAAATGAGATCACTGTACAAGTGGCAGAAAATGTACTTGATAGCACAAAGCGTGACGTCATCACTTATCTTGGAACAGATATTGTGGATAAGCAGGTTGTCACGGATGTCAAAGATCTTGTGAAAAACAAATATGTTCAATTTTCTGGTGAAGGTGAAGCCGTCATCACGGCTGGTGTGGCACTAAGCGGCGGGAAAAATGGTGTGGCAAGTGTCGCAGATTATACAGCTTTCCTAGAAGCAGCAGAAACAGAATACTTTGATGTTATTGCTCTCCCGATCGATAATAGTGAGCAATTAAAAGCGACCTTCGCTTCATTTATCGAGCGTTTACGTGATAAGCAAGGACGTAAGGTGCAAGGAGTTGTGGCCAACTATGCAGCTGACCAAGAAGGCATCATCAATGTGACAAGCGGTGTTGTGCTGGAAGATGGAACAGAACTAACGCCTGCTCAAGCAACAGCATGGGTCGCAGGTGCAAGTGCAGGTGCAAACTTCAATCAGTCACTGACCTTTGTAGAATACGAAGGAGCAGTGGATACATTAGAACGCCTTGATAATGATCAAGTAGAATACCGATTATCACAAGGGGAGTTCCTGTTCACCTTTGATGCGAGAGATCGTACCGTGAGTGTTGAAAAAGATATTAACTCCTTGACAAGCTTTACAGCTGAAAAGAACCAGCAAATGGCGAAAAACAAAATCATTCGTGTGCTTGATGCGATCAACAATGATTTGACGTTCGAATTAAAAAATCTGATTAAATTACGCAAAGCCAATGGCAATGACATTCCAGCATCAGATGATGGGGTGCAGCTTGTGAAAACACTGATTACTCAGTATCTCACACAGCTTCAAGATGGCAGCGGCATTACAGGCTTTAACTCAGAAACAGATATCGTGATCGGTCTCAATGAAGATCGTGATGGATTTATCATCGATCTAGCGGTTCAACCAGTAGATGCAGCAGAAAAATTCTATTTCAATGTGGAGGTGAAGTAAGATGGCTTTTAAAGCGCAAAATACAATTTCAGGTAAAGAAGGTCGTCTTTTCTTAGAAGGTGAGGAGCTTGCCTTTATCAAAACGTTTGAAGCAAACGTGGAGAAAAACAAATCAGAAGTCAATGTGATGGGCCGCCGAATGACTGGTCATAAAACAACAGGGGCAAACGGAACAGGAACGGCAACATTCTATAAAGTCACGTCACGTTTCGTTCAATTAATGCTCAACTATGTGAAAAAAGGGGAAGACCCATATTTCACTCTTCAGGCTGTAATTGACGATAAGTCATCAGGCCGAGGCACTGAGCGTGTGACATTATTTGATGTCAACTTTGATTCAGCTAAAATCGCTGGACTGGATGTTGATTCAGAGGCGCTTGAAGAAGAAGTTCCGTTTACGTTCGAGGACTTTGATCTTCCTGAAAAGCTGAAGAATTCTTTCTAATTACAATTGAAAAAGGCATTACGAATGACGAAAATATATGTTATTTTTATTTTATTCAACGATATGGTATAATTTTTCATAGTTACAGAGTAGCTACAAAAGAGTTACTGTGTAACCTCAAAAAGTTTCTTAGAAATATGTTTACATGCAAAGAACTTTGCATAAAATAAAAAGAAGCCAGGATGCGTCAACATCCCGGCAATGTACAATGAGGCCCTCAAGGGGCTGGCTAATCAATTAGATAGTTTTAAGGATAGACTTTCCCTTCAACCGTCCAAAGCTCAAGGGGAGTCTATTTTTTGTCTATATACGTCAACAGGGCAACGATAAATGACCCGAATGCAAGCATTAACATAAGCGCTTGAAATGTTGACATGAGCATCACCCCCTTCCTATCGGGGATGAGCCAGACACCCTTGAGCAAGCCATTCAATTGTACAAATTAAATTATACATGAAAAGATTGGAAAGCACATTCAAAAAATGGATGTGCTTTTTTGCATTCAAAAAAACATAACAAAGGGAGTTTTTAAACATGAGCGAAAAACAAACATTTGATCTTTCATTTTTTATGCCAGGACAAACAGTAGAAGCGGAAGAGGTCAAAGTACCGATTTCTAAGCGTTTTGTTGATAAAAAAGGGAATGTCATTCCTTTTGTCTTTAAAGCCATTACAACTGAACGCATTGATGAACTGGAAAAAGAAAATACGACCTTCAAAAATGTCAAAGGCAGAGGCCGCGTAAAGGACTTAGACAGTCAGCGCTTCTACGCACGAATTGCGATTGAATCGACCATTTATCCAGATTTCCGCTCAAAGGAATTAAGGGAAGCCTACAGCACACAAGATCCAGTTGAAGTAGCAAAACGCGTCCTGTCAGTTGGCGGTGAATATGCGAACTGGTTAAACAAAGCCATTGAAATCAACGGATTCGAAGACGAAATTGAAGATTTAGAAGACGCAGCAAAAAACTAATAAAAGATGGGGATAAAGAAGCCGTGTTTTTATATTACGCCATGCACGAGCTTCACTACTCCCCATCTGAACTCCTAGATTTATACGAATCACCAAGACCGTTCAAAGCATTCCTATTCGGACTCATCAGCTACAAACTAGACATGCTAGAAAAAGAAGCAAAGAAAGGAGGGAAATAATTGGCGAAACTCACTGCACGATTTGAATTAGAAGACAAAGTATCGAAGAAGCTTATGCGCATTCAAAAACGATTTCAAACGTTTGAGAAGCAGCTAAAACCATTTAGAAAACCAGTGAAAATAAACCTGGAAATAGATGAAAAGAAGTTAAGAAACTTCAGTTTATCGCTTCGGAAAATTTCAGTATTTTCCATGAGACTGGATAAGGGAATCTATCGTGATTTAAAAGCATTAAACAATCAGTTAAATATGCTCCCAAATCATCTGGTCATATCCATTCAAGCGAAAGGACTAGATGTCATTAAATACAGCATAAACCGTTTAAAACAAGCGGGAACAAGCCCCATTCTGCTGACGTTTAAACTAAACGATCAATTGTCAGGTAAAATGTCATCGATCAAAAAATCTATCCTTCAGCTCATGAACAGAACGTATTATATGAGATTAAACATGGTTGACCAAGCCACCGCTGCAATTCAACGAATCAAAAAGACACTCAAAAGCTTGACGATGTCTAAACACGAAATCAGAGTGTCTGTTCAAGACAATGCAAAGAGTAAGTTGAAAAAACGAGATCAGGCTGAGTCGATTGTGAAAGAACAAAACATAAAAAAAGAGCCTGAGGCTGTTAGTCCATCAGTGAAAACAGATGAATCTAAACAGAGTTGGCTTCAAAACCTTGCCAATAAAGGATTAAATGAAATTCAAAAATATGCAGGTGACGTTGCAGACAAAGTGAAGGAAAAATTGAGTCCTAGAAAGTTTTGGGATGAAAAAGCACTTCCTTGGGTTGAAAATAAAATGGAAGATTACAAACAAGATGTGATCGGAAGAATTAAAGAGAAGATTAAATTTAATCCTGAAGAAAAACTAGATCAATTGGTGAAGACTGGATTAGATCGTCTCTTTGGTGCAAGTGATCAATCAAGTGAAAGTGCCACTCCAGCACCAACAACAGTACCAACAACAGCACCAACATCAACACCATCAAATCCAGCTCCCAAAACGAAACCTCAGCCGCGAGGTGGAAAAGGCTTGTTTCGCAATAGTTGTTGCCCCTGTTGTGCAAGAGGTTTAAGCAGGGGAGGATCTACTAAAACTAAAAATAGAAATGGTCAATCACCAAGACAATCCACAAACCCAAATGCCACAACAAGAACCGAAATGAATAGAAGACCTCCAAGTAGATTAGGGAAACTTAAAACAAATGCAGGTAAATTATTTGGAAAAATTCCTAGTGGACTAAAGAAAGGTGCGGGTATCGCAGCTTCAGTTGGCGGACTTACGGGTTTAGTGAAAGGTAGCAAGGGGTTAAGTGGATTAGGGAATGCGATGAAGAGTATAGGTAAAGGGAGCGGCAAGTTATTAAAGAAAGTACCTATTCTAGGAAGTGTACTTAGTGCAACAAATCTAATCGGTATGAACAAAGAGAATGCTGGTGAAAAGATTGGTACGACTGGAGGCGGAATCGCTGGCGGGATGGCAGGTGCTGCAGCAGGTGCAGCTATTGGAAGCGTAGTTCCAGGGGTAGGTACAGCCATCGGCGGTCTAGTAGGCGGCATCGCTGGAAGTATGGGTGGAGAATCTATCGGTGAAACAATTGGAAAATGGTTTGATGGCGGCGGATTTGAAAAGATTGGCCAAAAAGCCATTGAAATCAAAAATCAAATTGTCGAAGTTTGGTCAACAGTTGCGGCTTGGTTCACAGAAAATGTATGGACACCATTAAGCAATACGGTTGTCACAGTAGCGTCATCCATTTGGTCAAGTTTAGTCAATGCATGGACATGGATACAAGAAACCTTCAGTGCAGTTGCAGGCTGGTTTATTGAAAATGTATGGACACCGCTAAGCGATACAGTCGTCACAGTAGCAACGACCATATGGACAAGTCTAGTTAATGCCTGGACATGGATTCAAGAAACATTTAGTGCCGTAGCAGGCTGGTTTATCGAAAACGTTTGGACACCTCTCAGCGACACAGTTGTTACGGTAGCAACGACCATCTGGTCAAGTTTAGTGAATGCCTGGACATGGATTCAAGAAACGTTCAGTGCAGTAGCGGGTTGGTTTATTGAAAACGTTTGGACACCGCTAAGCAGCACAGTCGTTACAGTCGCTACAGGGATTTGGACAGCATTATCAAATGCATGGAAAACGATACAATCAATCTTTGGAGCTGTATCGTCATGGTTTATGGAAAATGTATGGAACCCACTTGTAGATACGGTAGGAACCATTAAAGATAGTTTCGGTAAAAAGTTTGAAGAAGCGTATAAAGTCGTGACAGATATATGGGATGGATTATCCAAATGGTTTGAGGACAACATTCAAAAGCCGATTGTAAAAGTAGCAGAAGCTATTAGTGATGGGTTTTCTGCAGCATTTGGTTGGGTTAAAAAGATTTTTGACAAAGCAGGCGGTATTGTAGATGTAGTCATAAATTGGATTGTTGGGAAGAAAAAACCCGATAACAATGCCACAGGCGGCTATATCACCCAGCCAACCTTATCATGGGTCGGAGAAGCAGGTAACGAATTTGTTATTCCAACTCAAAATAACCGAGGACGCGGGAAGATGCTGCTTGCTCAGGCTGCTTCTCATCTTGGAATGTCTGTTATGCCAAGCGGAGCAGCTGGAAATCAAGTATCAAGCTCTCCAGCTCCTACAGCAGTAGCTTCATCATCTTCTGTCGGTTCAATAGACGGATCTGTCTCGATGACTGGGAACATTCAAGCCTCCAGCATAGGCGAGCAATTTAATAAGGATTTTGAACAAGGATTAAATCAAAAAGTGATTACACTTGATCAATGGAAGCAAAAGAATATTCAGCAACCTTTTGCTCAATTGACCTCAGACTCAGGTAAGTATGGTCAGCAAACAGTTGCTGCTTTTGCGAATGGTCAGCAGGTGACACCCACAGGAACAGACAGCTTTTTGCAAAGTCGTGTAAAAGCACCATACCAACAAGTGATGACAGCATCACCAACTTGGGGTTCTGGAACAGTTAATGGTTTTGCCACAGGTCAAAATGCCACATCAGTTGGTACTAGCCAATACGTAGATCAGCACATCAAACAACCATTCCTACAAGCAAAACAAGAATCACCAGGCTGGGGCTCAGGAATGATGGATGCCTTTAACAACGGCATGCGTTCAAAAGCAAGTGAAGTCACACAAGCTGCCAAAGAAATGGCGAAGAAAGTAGAGCAGGCGTTTAGAGAGGAATTAGACATTCATTCCCCTTCACGCGTCATGATGAGTCTTGGGAAATTTGCATCGATCGGTGTCGTTAAAGGGCTCGACTCAGTGGATGTGAAAAAGTTTGCTGAAAATCAGGCTGGTTCATTAATCGGAGCTTTCAGTGGTATGGGGGTTTCAGGTCTTAGTGTTCAGCAATGGCTCATGGCAGCTCTCATGGCAACTGGCACATCGATGAACTGGCTTCCAGGTCTTATGACCATTGCACAGCATGAATCGAATGGAAATCCGAGAGCAATCAACTTATGGGATTCCAACGCTAAAAAGGGAACGCCTTCTAAAGGCTTAATGCAAACCATTGGACCGACGTTTAACTCCAATAAAGGCAAAGGTATGAATGACATTTGGAACCCAATTCATAATGCTGTAGCCGCCATTAACTACATTAAGGGCAGATATGGAACAGTCTTCAATACACCGGGATTACGAAGTATGAGAAGAGGCGGGCCTTATAAAGGCTACGCAAATGGTGGACTGATTACTCAGGAGCAGGTTGCTAGAGTCGGAGAAGGAAACAAACGCGAATGGATTATTCCTGAAGAAAGAGGGATTCGAGGGAGATATTTATTAACGCAGGCAGCCAAAGCACTTGGGATGCAAGTATATGACCCAGCAAATGCGTCTGCTCCTTTACCAGAATCACAAATGCAGCAAGTCACCTCAGCTCAGTCTTCTAGTCGTACAGCATCGTCAAGTAATAAGCAAATCACCATTCAATTCAATGGGGATCAGCATTTCCATAATGGACAAGATCAGCAATCGCTTGTCGAAAAAATTAGACAAATGCTCGTAGATGAACTGGAAGTAGAGCTTCATACAGGAACGAAGGGGGTCGTGATCGATGGGTAAATCAGTGTATCAATTGTGGATTTCCCAAGGAAAGGACAAGTTGCGATTCCCTGTCCTTCCATCCGAACTTGAAATCACAAATAACGTACAAAATGAAACGGTAAAGGTCGCCTCTTTTGGAGAACTGACCTTTATTGATGTCCCATCGGCTAAGCAAGTATCATTCACTTCATTATTTCCTAAGAAATATTCACCAATTGCTGAATATAAAAGCATTCCATCACCAGAGAATGCGATAGCGAAAATAGAACGAATGATGCGTTCAAAGAAGTCGGTGCGGCTCATTGTAACGGGGACAAAAATTAATATGACGTGCAGCATTGAAAGCTTCACCCATAAAGAAGGGTCATATGATATTGGCGATCGTGAATTTACGATCGAGTTAAAGGAATACAAAACCGCATCGCCTAGGAAAATTAAACGAAAGAAAAAAGCAAAACAAACGAAAAAGAAAAGGCCTTCAAAAACACCGCCAAAAATGTACACTGTCAAAAAAGGAGATACGCTATGGGCCATTTCAGGCAGGTTTTATGGCGACAGTACAAAATGGCGGCGTATTTGGAATGCCAATAAATTAGCGATGATTAAACGTAGCAAACGCAATATTAAGCAGCCGGGGTATTGGATTTTCCCTGGACAAAGGTTAAAAATACCACAATAGGGGGGCTTGCATTGATCGAGCTTTTTGCCATCAGAAGCGGCACCATGTATGAGCTTGTCACAGAGAGTGTGACACTTCAGGGGCAAAGGTATCAAGCCCCTCGCTCTATTCAGGCAAATATTATCACTAAACAAGGCAGTCAAACATATTACCGTGTCTCAGAAGGGGACACGGTTCTTTTTAAATGGAAAGGAAAAGAGCTGTTCAGAGGCATTGTGTTTTCCCGTACGCCTGTTGAAGGGAAGCTGACCTTTACCGCATACGACATGCTTCAATATTTGGTGAAAAACCAAGATGTCTATGTTTTTTCAAAACAGAGAGCAGATCAAATCTTGAGACGGATTGGGGCTGACTTTCAAATTCCCATGACCTCCATCGCCAATACCGGTCATGTCATAAAATCGCTAGTGTTTAAAAATGATACGAGTTTGTATGACATGATTCTGAAAGCGTTAAAAGAAACAAAGCGTCAAACTGGTAGAAACTATCAAATCTATTCTGCTAAAGGAAAGATGGGGCTGAGAGCTTGGCCAGATCAAGAGGACGTATGGGTCATTGAATCAGGCGTCAATCTCATTGGTTATCAGTACAGCACCTCGATTGAAGAGACAGCCACTCGTGTCAAACTGCGCACGTCTGCAGATGAACAGGGAAAGAATAAGAAAAAAGGCAGCAAATCAGAGATTGTGGTGGTCGAACAGGATAAAGCAGGTCAGAGTAAATACGGTATTTTACAGCATGTTGAGACAGTTACAGGGCAAATCAACCAGCCGCAGCTACAAAAAAGAGCCAAAGTACGGCTGGCAGAGAAAAAAGGCGTCAAGCAAGAAATCAAAAGCATACAAGCGCTAGGCATTCCTGATCTGCAAAGCGGTCTTCCAATCTATTTAAAAATCCCTGAAATCAACGTGAAAAAAACCTACTGGATCGATCAAGACAAACATGAATTCAGTGGGGTGAAACACACCATGACAATTGATGTCGTTGAGAAAAATTCCATCCCAAAGGGTGATCAAGCGTGAGATTAAGTGAAGCGATTAAACGATTAGCAGTGAATGCTGTAGATGCCGCCTCTCCAATTGATCTGGTGGTTGGAGAAGTCACGGCAGTTTGTCCTGTAAGCATCCGGTTAAATGAAAACCATAAGCTAGTCATTCCGGAAGAATTACTGATTTGGCCAAAGCGCCTAAATAAGGGTGAGGATGATGAACTGAAAAGGGGAGACAGCATTATGGTGCTGGCAATGGCAGGAGGGCAGTCCTTCTACATCATCGACAAATTGTAAGGGAGGTGATGAATGTGGCACTTTCACCAGAGGAAGAAATCGAGGAAATAGAAGAAGAGGAAGAGGTGGAAACCTCGACGACGTATCGAATAGATGTTGAAACTGGCAGACTGACAGGTGAAACCATTTCAGGCATTGAAGCAATTCGTCAATTCGTTTATATGACACTCAGGACAGAGCGGTATGCATATCCTATCTACAGCCACGACATTGGCACTGAAATTCAGGAGCTCTTGACGGATACAGAAGCCACGGATGAATACAAAGAAATGGAGATTCCGAGGCTGCTAGAGGAAGCATTGATTGTGGACGAACGGATTGATCATATTGAAGAATTAGAGGTCACAAAGCAAAATGACTCGTTTCATGTCAAGCTAGCTATTGTCACAGATGAAGGCACATTAGAAATAGAGGAGGTGATGGAGAGCGATGTTTGAGGAACAAACGTACGAAGCATTAATGGAAAGAATGCTAGACAGACTGCCAGATGACATAGATAAAAGAGAAAACAGCGTCATTTGGAATGTCTTGGCACCTGCTGCCGCTGAATTAGCCCAGTCCTATATTTGGCTTGATCAAGTATTCGAGCTGGTCTTTGCAGATACAGCACAAGGAGAGTTTCTAGATCGGCGGGCTGCTGAAGTAGGAATTGAAAGAAAACCAGCGACTAAAGCGGTATGGTCCGCAGCTATTCAGCCGGAGGATATCAACATCCCAGCTGGTTCACGGTTTTTTATTGAAGATGTCTATTTCCAATATTCGAACGATGGCACGCTAGAATGCGAGACACCTGGCAAGGTCGGCAATGGTCAATTAACAGATCAGCCGCTGCTTTCACTTGATACAATCCCAGGGCTTGAATCGATTATCATGAAAGATTTGGTGATACCGGGACAAGAAGAAGAAGATGACGCTTCGTTATATGATCGCTACTTAATACGTGCTAGGCGGGAGGCTGTCAGTGCCAACAAGGCGCATTATAAAAAATGGGCTGAGGAAGTGACAGGGGTTGGCAGAGCGAAAGTATTCCCGCTTTGGAACGGAGAAGGGACGGTCAAAATTGTCATCACAGACGGCAATCTAGATGTTGCATCAGATCTGCTTGTTAAAAGAGTACAGGAATATATCGACCCTGAGCCAGGCGAAGGAGAAGGACAAGCGCCTATCGGTTCAAAAGCAACCGTCGAAAGCGCCAAATGGCTGGATATTGACATAGAAGTAGCCGTCGAACTTCAAATGGACTGGACCCTTGAAGGAGCGCAGAAAGAAATAGAAGAAAAGGTCAAAGCGCTGTTGAAATCAATCGCATTTGAAAAGAGTACCATTCGAATGTCCGCCTTAAATGACATTCTGTACCATTCAGAAAGTGTATCAGATTATGCAAACGTGTTATTGAATGGGGAATCGAAAAACTTAGTGTTACAGGACATTGAGATACCGCGTCTGAGGCAGGTGAAGGTTATTGAGCAAACAGGATGAAATGAAAAACTACTTGCCGCCATATTTTACAGAGATTTATGAAGTAGATCATCTACTCAAAACAGAAGCACCGGAGTTTGAGCAATTGGATGAATCCATTTTCGATTTAACGGATCAGTTCTTCCCTTTAACTGCGACATGGGGATTGAATAGATGGGAAAGAATGCTGAAGGTGCAGCGAGAATCAGGTGACTCCATTGAACTTCGCAGGGCACGCTTACTCAATATGATGTCAAACATTCCACCGATCACGTATCTTTCATTAGAGAAATCGGTGAATCGCTTTCTCAAAAATCCAAGTGCCATCATCCGTCTCACCACCAATCGCTATCATTTCGCCTTACGTGTGAACCTAGATGACCTGCAAAACACTAGATATATTGTAGAAATACTTGAAACGTTAAAGCCGGCTCATTTGGCTTATACGTTCACTGCATTTCATCATACCGATGTACATGAAAAAAATGATCATCACGGGAGGCTCACACTGCGAAGCAGAGTGGGTTTTTTCGATCATATCCCGATTTTACTGAATGGTGAATTTGTATTAAATGGTACGTTTTATCTTAGCGGGACAAGAGGTTCAACCGATGTACCTGCTCGTTTTCGGCATTCGTTGAAGATGAGAATGCCGCTTCAGCATAAGTCAGAAACCACATATCGCATGAATTATGTCATCACTGGAGCGGTACATGAAACAGGGCAAAAAGCGGCACTGACTTTACGCACAAAGAACCAGCTGGCACATCAAACCAAAAAGAAGATGACGTTCCGATTGCCAGTACATGTCCAAACTGAACAGGGCGGCAGCTTACTGATCAAGGATCATTACTGGATTCTCGATGGGTCTGTTCCGCTTGACGGATCAAAATTGCTAGCAGCTACTTCTCAAAAAATAGAGCTATAAGGAGGATCACAATGGCTGATCAATTAACCGTAACAACATTATATGCACGTCAACAAATGGCAAAGGCAAGAGCAGAGGGAACAAAACTCACAAAAGTCGTCAAAATGGCATTTGGAAACGGCGGGACGAAGGATGGCAAACCGATCTCACTAGACGGCACTGAACAAAAACTGAAAAAAGAACTCGTCCAAAAAGAGATTGATTCGTTTACCTTCATGGAACCAGCAAAAATCCGCTACACCTGCACGATCGCCGAAGGAGAACTTGCAGGAGAAGTCATCAACGAACTAGCACTTGTCGACGAAGCCGGCAAATTCACCGCCATCCGCACCATGACAGACAAACAAAAAGACGGCGACATCGAATTTGTTTTTGAGATTGATGATATTTATTAATGGAGGGGAAATGAAATGGACATCAAATCACCTTTACCGTTTGAAACCTCTGACAAAGCACATGCCAACTTATTTAACCGGATGGTCGACACACTTGTAGAGAATGACAATGCGCTCAGCCGACAGATAGAAGGAATCACCAATGAAAGCTTATTTAAGCTAACAGGCGATCAGGCCATTCAAGATGCATCAGTCAGCGGTGAGGAATATCCAAATGGCATTACGTTCATGGATATTGGACAAGCGAATGATACCGGATATCCTACGAGATTTGGCTTTGTGAAAAATGAAAAATATAGTAACTTTCGATTTGTTCAATATTATTATGGGACTGGAAACGAAGCAGGCAGTTATTTTGATAGCACAGGTACGTGGTGCCGTCATTGGTGGACGGGGTCTGGCTGGACTGAATGGCACAAAATCTCTGGGTTCTGTCATGCCAACATAGGTACAACTGGGAAGCAGTTATTAACCAAAGGAGAGTATCAAAAAGTCCTTTTTAATCGAAAAATAAAAGACAGTCATAACAATTTTGATATCAAAAATAATCGTTTCATCTGCCCTGAGAGCGGAATGTATTCAGTGAATGCAGGTGTTTATATTGAAAGCTTTCAACGATACGCAAACTTTGAATTATCGATCTACTTAAATGGAAGAAGATATAAAAATATTGCACATGAAAGACAAAGTCCAACAAGCCCATCTGATACGTTGAGCTTAAGTATGGGACTTTATGGTACTGCCAATGTACCGGCTAATAAAGGGGACTATTTAGAAATGTACCTATATGTAGGATATGACGGAGATGTTAGCCGTTATGTATCTGAAAATTCAGGCTGGTATAACTATTTCGACATCACAGAAATAGGCGGCAGAAATTTCTTGAGAGTGTAGGAGGGTTTTGATGATTTTATATGAAGCCATTAAGTATAAATACCCCGATGCGGACCCGCAAAAGGATTTTGAACTTAGAAATGACGGCGACGGTTCGTATATCAACGAGTGGCATTTAGATGTGCCAAAGCCAACGGCAGAAGAATTGAAAGAATGGTGGGAGGAATCTCAAATCAATCCAAGGTATCAACCACCTCTTCCGCTAGATTATCTAGCACAAGAAGTAGCCAAAGAAAAGCTAATGAGAAAACAGCTTGAACATCAATGTGATCATCTAACAAACGAACTAAAAGCGTTAAAAAATGAGATCCTTTTATATAAAGGAGAGAGTGAATCATGAATTATTGGGTAATGGCATTATATTTTCAATGGGTGACCCCTGAATTGGTCAAACAAGCAGTGGAACTAGGTGATTGTTCAATGGAAGATCTAAATACAGGATACGAGCAAAGGATGCTCACTCTAGAGCAGCTGCAAGAAATTAAACCAAGCTTCAAAGAAAGGGAGTGAAAACTAAATGGAAATAAAAGAACCCAAACCTTTTAAGATAAATGATAAAGCACATGCCGATTTATTTAATGACATGGTCAAAGTACTTCTTGAAAATGATCATGGATTATTAGAGCAGTTCTTAAAACATACAAATGATGCGAGAGCACATGCATCTGAAACAGAAAAGAAGAAATGGAATCAAGCCCAGCTATATAAATTGACAAATGATAACGGATCCCAGTTAATCAATATCCCAGCTGGCGGCAGCATTTATAACGGGATTAAATCGTTGGGTGCCTGCTCTTTCTATGCCCCAGGGGGTTCTGGAGTAGTCGATTCTCCTGCTATAGGTAATGCTGCATTAAGAGGCTTTCAGCTAGTAGGTCAAAATAATATCGGCGTAGGAATCGCAATTGACACATCAAGCAATGTATTTTGTTTTTCCTATCATGAGAATGACATTGCGATCAATTGGCTGCAAATGCCTACTCAAAATGAAAAAAATAAATGGGACGCAGGGCAATTATCTAAAATTACCGCTGACGATGGAAAAGCATACGAAAGAATTAATGCAAACGATCCTAGTATTTTAGATAAACTCATCAAATTACCGGGCGTGCATTCTTGGTATATCCACGAAGCACATCCTGATTTGCCCACAAGAAGTTCTATGAGAGCTTTATCAGTCTTTAGTGAAAATACCTATGGCTGGATTATTGGGGCAAACAATACAGGTGATGTGTACATCAATCGATCCACGACAGATGTTACCGGTACTCAGCAAGAATGGAGCGGATGGAAGAGGTTGAATGAGCATTCGTTATTGAAGGCGAATGGAAATAGAATGCTTATCCCTACTGGTACAGATATATTAACGCTGCCATCTGGCTTTTATTATGTCTCTGGAACGAACGCAGTGAATATGCCATCAACAACCGATGCTTCGTGGTTTAATGTAGATATTATAGAAACGGGAAATAACCGCAAAACATTTCATGTTAGTCGAAGCTACGATAATAGCCATTGGTACGGAACTACTCATACAGATGGGGTTTTCAGAGGATGGAAACAGCTAATGACAAATGCTGAGTTTGAAAATGTCACGTGGCTTAGTGTTACCTTAGATAAAAGTTCATCTATAGGGGATAGAGCAGTTGAATATGTGAAATGGGGAAATTTATTATTGCTGAGAGGCCACCTAAAAGCAAATAGAGAAGTCATTTGTGGATGGATTCCAGCTGCGGGTTTACCGGAGAAAGGTCTTGTAGTATCAGTTCCAGTATCAGGTACAACGGGTCATAGTAAATTACTTATATATAAGACAGGAGAGCTAAAGTTAACTGGGTTACTAGCAGCAAATGACAGTGCGGTAACTGGCTACTATTTAGACACAGTCATCCCATTAAATTAAGGAAGTGATAAAAATGATACAAGCCTATGAATACAACCATAAATATGAATTGGTCAGACCTATAGAAGTGTTCGAGAGGGATGATGAAGGAAATTATGTTATTCCAGATCAATGCACAACAATTGCACCACCCAATAATCCTTCTTTTTATAAAGCTGCATTTGATGTGGAAAAACAGCAATGGTATGAATCAGCGACACAGGAGTATATAGATAGCCTAAAACCAGCCCCTCTCCCGCCAAGTGATATAGAACTTTTAAAGAAACAAAATGCTTTATTATCAAAACAATTAACGCAGCTATTGACTATGCAAAAAGGGGGGGCTTCAGAATGATCTTTCCAACTGTAGCAGATATTAAAAAATTTTGGGACTGGCAGTGTTACGGTCCAGAGGACATTGCATTTTATGTAAGCATTGGCTGGATCTCGGCAGATGACTATCAAGACATAACAGGAGAAAAATACGAAGCCTAATGGCTTTATTTTTTTTCCAGAAAGAAGGTGATTCCAATGGAAGTAGATGTCGTCCAAAACTTAATGACACAAGGCCCGTTTGCCGTTCTCTTTTGCTGGATTCTGTTTTATGTTCTTAATACAACAAAAGAAAGAGAAAGTAAACTCAATGAGCAAATCGAGGCGCAAAATGAAGTGTTAGCAAAGTTTAGTGAGAAGTATGACGTCGTGATCGACAAACTCGATAAAATTGAACGGAATTTAAAATAGGAGGAAAAAATTATGAAAACATTCGACAAAGGCACTGTGATTCGCACAGTGCTTCTTTTTATTGCTCTCATCAATCAAACGCTTGTCATGTTTGGACAGACGGTACTGCCGATTAGTGAGGAGCAAGTACAAACCGCCGGTGAGGCACTATATGTAGCAGGTTCCACCATTTTTACGATGGTTACAGCCGTTATCGCTTGGTTTAAAAACAATTATGTGACCTACAAAGGTCAATTACAAAAAGATACCCTGAAACAAAGAGGGCTAACAAAATAATAGTTGAAGGAGAAACAATATGGTCAATATCATTCAAGCCTACATTCCAAAACACAACCGCAACAGACCAGGAAATAGGATGAAGCCGCTCTATATTACGGTGCATAATACCTCTAATACTGCAAAAGGTGCAAATGCGGGGAGTCACGCTGCGTTTGTTGCACGTTCAAGTACTGGGGTCAGCTGGCATTACACTGTCGACGATCAGGTCATTTATCAGCATTTACCATTAAACGAGAACGGCTGGCACGCAGGGGATGGCAGAGGCGATGGCAATATGAAATCAATCGGAATTGAAATTTGTGAAAATACAGACGGCAACTTTGAACAAGCAGTCGAAAATGCTCAATGGCTCATTCGGAAACTGATGGGCGATTTGGGGATTCCTTTATCAAATGTAGTGCCCCATAAACATTGGAGTGGGAAAGAATGTCCAAGGAAATTGCTCGGACGATGGGATCAATTTAAAGCTGGAATAGCCACAGCTCATACCGACAGCAAAAGCACAAGAAAGCCAGTCCGAACAGAGAGCCTGAGCCACAAAGACAAAGTACCCGTGACCAAACAGAAATCGTCAAATTTGCCATCTGGCATTTTAAAAATAACCAAGCCCTTGACAAAAGGATCTCAAGTGACAGCCGTGCAAAAAGCCTTATCTTCCCTCTATTTTTACCCAGACAAAGGAGCAAAAAACAATGGGATTGATGGCTATTATGGACCGAAAACGGCGAATGCGGTCAAGCGGTTTCAGCTCATGAACGGCTTAGCGGCAGACGGGATATACGGACCAAAGACGAAGAACAAAATGGAACAATTGCTGAAAAAGTGATCATTCATAAAGTGCTATCAGCAGGTGAAGGGATTTTTCCTTGCTGATAGCTAATAAAAAATGACATCATTTGTGATATAATCGACCGAATCTATCATAAGGGGAGAGTAAAATGAAAAAGGAACTGTTCCAAGTCATCATGCTGTCAGTGCTGCTCATCTATTTCGTTTATCACGGAATGACGAGCGATTTTCCTGTGTCTTACACAATCATTCTCATCACGGCTTATGTCTCTGTGATCATGTACCGAATCATAAAGATAATAAGGTTAAGAAAAAACAAAGAACAAACACAACTTTAAGAAATATATACATAAAAAACCATCCTTGATCTCTCAAGAATGGTTTTTCGGATGGAGCATAGCGGGATCGAACCGCTGACCTCTACGCTGCCAGCGTAGCGCTCTCCCAGCTGAGCTAATGCCCCGAAGTATGACGACATAATTTATTATAATCAATCCTCCTGTAAAATTCAAGCTGTAAAACGCAAACATATCGCCTATTTATCTTTCTGATCAATCGGAATATAGTCGAAGATCTCCCCTGATTGTACAGAGTCCGCTAAGCGTCTCAGCCAGTCATAATAGGCTTTCGAGCTTTCAAGCTGTTCAAGAAGCTGCTGCGCTTCCTCTCTTACATGTTCCTCCAACTGATCATCACTAGCAACCTCTTGAAGCCGCTCTTGCGCTTCTTCAATCGCCGCTAAATTGACCTCGACCTCTCGTTCCCATTTTTGCGGAAAGAAGTTCGTGAAAAACTTAAAGAAGTCTTTTTCAGCAACAAAGCTGTGTTTTCTTCGGCCTCGGTGAAACGTCTTTTTGACAATATTCATGTCTTGCAGTTTTTTCACACCCGTACTCATACTTGGCTTGCTCATTTGCAGCTCTTCACGCATTTCATCAAGCGTCATTTCCTCATTTAAATACATGGTCCCATAGAGAATACCTGCACTTCGTGTAATGCCATAGAGATCCATCGTTTCAGCTATGGAATCAATGACTAGATCTTTAGCAGCTAAAATACGATCTTCTGCTTGTGGCTGTTCCTGCTTTTTCATCTTGTCCCTGCTTTCTATTAAGAGAATTCAATACGTTCAAAAAAATCTTTATGGACTATATGTTAACGAAAGAATACAAAATGTCAAAATAAATGAAGCCTATCTCCCTTTGACAGAAAAATTTGAACATGATAAGTTAATTATGTTCAAAACGTTAAATTTTTATTTAACAAACTTACCAAAGAGAATCAGAGGAGGTTCCTTCTATGAGTCAAACACTATTTATAGATGGACAATGGGTTGGCGCCAAAAGTGGCGACACACGGGATATCATCAATCCATTTAATCAAGAAGTGATCGCGACAGTCAGCGAAGGATCAAGAAATGATGCGCAGCTAGCCATCAAAGCAGCGAGAAAAGCCTTCGATCAAGGGGACTGGGCAAATCAGCCTGGACTTGAAAGAGGAAATATGGTGTTTAAGATTGCTGAGTTGATTAGACGTGATCTTGATGAACTAGCCAAATTGGAATCGCTTGATACTGGTAAAACATTAGAGGAAAGCAAAGCAGATATGGACGATATTGCGAACGTGTTCCAATATTACGCAGGTCTGGCTGACAAAGATGGCGGGGAAATCATTGCGTCACCAATCCCGAACTCAAAAAGTGAATTAGTCAGAGAGCCAGTCGGTGTATGCGGGCAAATCACTCCTTGGAACTATCCATTGCTTCAAGCAAGCTGGAAAATCGCTCCTGCTCTTGCAGCAGGGAACACAATCGTTTTAAAACCAAGTGAAATTACACCACTCACCACGATCAAAATATTCCAACTCATGGAAGAAGCAGGCATTCCAGCAGGAGTTGCAAACCTAGTCCTTGGACCAGGGGCAACGGTTGGCGATGAGCTTGCTGTGAATGAACATGTAGATTTGATTTCATTTACAGGCGGTATTGAAACAGGCAAGAAAATCATGCAGGGAGCCAGTGGGAATGTGAAGAAAATCGCCCTTGAGCTCGGCGGGAAAAATCCGAATATTGTGTTTCAAGATGCTGATTTAGACGTAGCGGTTGACCAGGCAATGAATGCTGTGTTTTTCCATGCAGGGCAAGTATGTTCAGCAGGTTCACGTTTGCTAGTGGAAGAATCCATTCATGATGAATTTTTAGAAGAACTGGTGAAGCGTACGAAAAAAATCAAGCTAGGCAACGGCTTTGATGAAGAAACCCAAAGCGGGCCGCTCATCTCAGCTGAGCATCGAGAAAAAGTAGAGAAATACGTCAGCATTGGGTTAGATGAAGGCGCAAGATTAGAAACAGGCGGAAAAAGACCTGACGCAGAGGAGCTTTCAAATGGGTTCTTCTACTTGCCAACGATTTTCTCAGGCTGTACGTCAGAGATGCGGATTGTCCAAGAAGAAGTCTTTGGACCAGTATTGACAGTCGAATCCTTCCGAACAGAGGAAGAAGTGATCGAGCTGGCAAATGATACGATTTATGGATTAGCAGGAGCTGTGTGGTCTTCTGATATTGGAAAAGCCGAAAGAGTGGCTCGTCAATTAAGATTAGGCACAGTTTGGATCAATGATTTCCATCCTTATTTCGCTCAAGCACCTTGGGGTGGATATAAGCAGTCAGGTCTTGGACGTGAATTAGGACGCACCGGACTTGAGGAATATACGGAACTGAAGCATGTATATCGAAATACGAAACCTGAAGCGGTTCATTGGTTTAAATAAACATCACACATTTGGAGGAGATTCTATATGACATTAAATATGAAAATTGAAAGCATGCAGAAATTCCACACATTTGAAATCCCGACTGTCATCAAACATGGCATCGGTGCAGTGAAACATGTTGGGGAAGAAGTGAAAGCATACGGTGTCTCGAAGGTATTGCTTGTAACAGACCCTGGTATTTATCAAGCGGGCGTAGTAGACCCAGTGGTTGCTTCATTAAAAGAAGCACAAATCGATGTGATCCTATTTGATAAAGTAGAGCCAAACCCGCCAGTCCGTTTAGTGAATGAAGGATCTGCGTTATATGAAAAAGAAGGCTGTAATGGATTAGTCGCTGTAGGTGGCGGAAGCTCAATGGATACAGCGAAGGCAATCGGAGTAGAGGTGACTCATAAAGGCTCAGTCCTTGATTACGAAGCGGCAGAGGGAAAAAAACCGCTTGAAAACAGAATCCCACCTTTAACCACCATTCCGACCACGGCTGGTACAGGTTCAGAAGTTACGCAGTGGGCAGTAATTACGGATGAAGAAAGAGAATTTAAATTCAACACAGGTGGACCACTCATTGCAGCTCACCTCACAGTGATTGACCCAGAGCTTCATGTATCTATGCCTCCTCATGTGACAGCAATGACTGGAATTGATGCGCTTGCTCACGCTATCGAATGCTATACGATGAAATTTGCTCAGCCTATTACAGATGCGGTAGCGCTCATGGCCATTGAATATGCTGCTCATTATATCCGCCGTGCTTTTGCTGATGGTGAGGACCTAGAAGCTAGATATGGAATGGCACAAGCTGCAATGCTTGCCGGGCTTTCTTATGGAAGCGAGTCAGCTGGAGCTGCGCATGCGATGAGTCAAACACTCGGAGGTATTATTCCTGTAGCGCATGGCCAGTGTGTAGCAGCAATGATGGGACCGGTGATGGAGTATAACTGGAAAGGGTATCCGGAAAAATTCGCTCGTATTGCGCAAGCGTTCGGCATTGATACAAGCAGAATGTCTACAGAGGAAGCAGCAAAAGCTGCTGTGAACTGGATGTATGATTTAGTGGAAGATCTAGAAGTTCCTTCATTAGAAGAACAAGGTGTATCAAAAGATATGATTGACCGTTTATCTAAAGAAGCCATGAAAGATCCGCAAACAATTGGAAACCCAAGAGATCTAAATGAAAAAGCGTACAACTGGATTTATGCTCGCTGTTTTGATCTAACACCGAAAACAGTGTAACAATGAAAAAAGGCTCCCAAAAGGGAGTCTTCTTTATGTCTTATAGCTGTTCTTTAATTTCTTTGATTCGATGAATATGACGTTTTTCGTGTGCGCCGATAAAATCAAGATATTGCTTAAGGGATAACTCTTCAAACACCGGGTGCGCAATGACACGTTTGAAATCTTCCTCAGTAAACGTTGATAAAATTTGATTGAGCTGTTCACGTGCTGTATCGAGCTCATCCTTTAAATGTGTAGGTGTCACATGCTTGCGTTCAGGCTCAACAATTCTAGGCGCAGTGGCTTTTCTAGAACGGTCCTCTGCCATTTCCACCGGCTTTGGCTCATATTCCTTGATCGGTGCTTTTTTTCCCTCAGCAGCTAGATGTTTTGCTGCCATGAGGTCCATCTTCTTTAAGTGATCTGCCACCTCTTGAATACTCCAAGTATCATCAGATAATTTTTGATTCAATTGTTCTTCGTTCAAACCTTGCAGCTTTTGCCACAATTCTTGTCTTGCCTCATGTAATAAACTCATTTTCATCACCTCAAGATCAAATTTTAACATAGTGGTACATGACAATCATTCTTGAGCTATCGGGGAATTCCTGTGAAGAATTGTGAGGAAATTTGAAACCTTTACAAAAGTGGTTCGTATTACCTGTTAGAAGGAATACATTGGAGGTGAGCATGGTCTAAATGAAACAAAGGCTGTTCATTTCATGAAGAAAGGGTGAGGAAGATGGATGTGTTCGGGCTGCCGCTTGAGACGCTGTATTTATACATATTGATGATATCAGGAATCCTGACACTAGTTTTCGTCTTTTTCGGCGATGTATTTGATGGATTGTTTGAAGCGATTCCTGTTTCATTCCTTCAACCAACATTGATCCTCGCATTTCTTACCTTTTTCTCGGCTGGAGGGTTTATCTCTGAAAAAACAGCAATTGTAGGGAGTGGACTTGGCGCAGTATTATCTGCCATCCTCGCAGTGGTCCTTGTGACCTGTTTGAATGTATTTGTCTTAGTCCCGCTTTCCTCTGCTGAAGAATCTCTTTCATATACAGAGGCCGACTTAAAAGGAAGAACTGGGGAGATCATTGTATCTGTTCCAAAAGACGGGTTTGGAGAAGTGCTGTTAATTAGTAATAGCGGGAAAATCTCAAAGCCTGCCGTCAGTTTCGACGAAGAGGAGATTCCATATGGAACCCGGGTGCTGGTCGTCGAAGTGAACAAAGGCGTCTTATCAGTTATACCAAATGAAGAAATCTAGGAGGGAATGCTATGCCAGGAACAACCATTTTGATTATCATTGGAATTGTGCTTGTGATTCTTATTGCACTTATTGGTGTATTTGTTTCGAAATACCGGACAGCAGGTCCAGATGAAGCGTTAATTGTCACAGGAAGTTACCTAGGAAGTAAAAATGTCCACGTGGATGAAGGTGGAAACAAGATTAAGATTGTAAGAGGCGGAGGTACCTTTGTGCTCCCTGTTTTTCAACAAGCAGAGCCGCTCAGCTTACTATCTAGCAAGCTAGATGTTTCAACGCCTGAAGTCTATACCGAACAAGGTGTACCGGTCATGGCGGACGGAACGGCCATCATTAAAATTGGCGGATCGATTGAAGAAATTGCTACTGCTGCAGAGCAATTTTTAGGTAAAACAAAAGAAGACCGCGAAAACGAAGCGAGAGAAGTACTAGAAGGACACCTTCGCTCCATCTTAGGATCAATGACAGTCGAAGAGATTTATAAAAACAGAGAAAAATTTTCTCAAGAAGTACAGCGTGTCGCTTCTCAAGATTTAGCGAAAATGGGCCTCGTCATTGTGTCGTTCACGATCAAAGATGTCCGTGATAAAAATGGCTATTTAGAATCACTAGGTAAACCGAGAATTGCCCAAGTGAAACGCGATGCAGATATTGCAACAGCTGAAGCGGATAAGGAAACACGTATCAAACGTGCCGAAGCAGATAAAGATGCGAAGAAATCTGAGCTTGAGCGTGCTACTGAAATCGCTGAAGCAGAAAAGGTCAATGAGCTGAAAAGAGCAGAATTCAGACGTGAACAGGATACAGCGAAAGCAAGTGCCGACCAAGCGTACGATCTTGAAACAGCTCGTAACCGTCAGCACGTAACTGAACAAGAAATGCAAGTGAAAATCATTGAACGTCAGAAGCAAATTGAATTAGAAGAAAAAGAGATCCAGCGTCGTGAGCGTCAATACGATTCTGAAGTGAAAAAGAAAGCAGATGCGGATCGTTATGCTGTTGAGCAGTCAGCTGCGGCGGAAAAAGCGAAACGCCTCGCTGAAGCAGATGCCAAGAAATACAGCATTGAAGCAATGGCAAAGGCAGAAGCTGAGAAAGTCCGAATTGACGGGCTTGCCAAAGCGGAAGCTGATCGTGCGAAAGGGGAAACCGAAGCAGAAGTCATTAGACTGAAAGGACTTGCGGAAGCCGAAGCCAAAGAGAAAATCGCTGAAGCATTCGAACAGTATGGTCAGGCAGCGATCCTTGATATGATTGTGAAAATGCTTCCTGAATATGCGAAGCAAGTATCTGCACCACTTTCTAACATTGATAAAATTACTGTTGTGGATACGGGAGGTAACGGCGAAGGCAGCGGTGCCAATAAAGTCACTGGCTATGCTACAAACCTCATGTCCAGTCTGCAAGAAAGCCTGAAAGCATCCTCTGGAATTGATGTCAAAGAAATTATTGAGAACTTTTCCGGTAAAGGCAATGTGAAACAAAGCATTCAGGAACTAACGAATGAAATCAAACAGCCAAGAAAAAAAGAGATCGCTGATCATCAAATAGAAGAATAAACATAATAGACACCTTCCATCAGAAGGTGTCTCAGCGTGTAGACAAACCCTTGCATTCGTTGTCAGTCCTGCGCGCTGGTGCTCACGAATGTCTAATTCGCTCCGCGCCAGTACTCGTCCTTCCTAGACTTTAAAGGTTTTCTATCACGCTGAATAGAAGACAAAGGGCTAAAATAAAACCCATTTTAGCCCTTTGTCAACAACCAGAGACACCTTCCATCAGAAGGTGTCTATTTGGCATGCGCCTGATATGGATTCCTCTTTACATATGAAGAAAGATTCACGAGAATACCAGCAGATATCATCATGAACACTAGGGAGGAGCCGCCATAACTAATAAAGGGAAGCGGAATGCCTGTGATTGGAAGAAGACCAAAGACAGCGCCTAAATTAAAGACTGCTTGGAGCATGATTTGAAACGTGAGCCCGATCGTTAACAGCTTTCCAAAAGGGTCGTGTAAAGCCTGCACAATTCGCATAGCGCGATACATGATGAGTAGATATGCACCAATCACAAACAAAATCCCCATGATTCCCAGCTCTTCACTGATGATGGCCATGATAAAATCCGTATGGGCTTCAGGAAGAAAGCCTAGCTTTTGAATGCTCCCGCCTAAGCCATTCCCTGTCAGCCCGCCTGAATTCATTGCGAGATACGAATGAATCAGCTGATATCCATCTCCATCTTCATACTGAAAAGGATCACGAAAAGAAGTCAGCCGCTTCAAACGATAAGGAGCTGTCACTGCAAAAAATGTGATACCTGCTGCCGCAGTCGATCCTAGCAAAATGAGATGGTGCGTTTTCAGCCCAGCGCATAATAAAATGATGCCGCAGCTTAATAAAATAGACACAGCTGTGCCTAAATCAGGCTGCTTTAAGATCAACAAAAAAACAAGACCTAAAAGAATGAGTGGCGGCAGTACGCCTTTTTTAAAAGATGTAATGTACGCCTGTTTTTTCGCGTACACATAGGCAAAATAGATCACCATCACTAGTTTCACAGCTTCAGAAGGTTGGAGCATGAGAGAGCCCAACTGAACCCAGCGCTGGGAATTGTTTTTGACAACACCGATTCCAGGAAGCAGGACTAGGATCAGGCATAACAATGACAGCATAACAAGCCACCGAATCCATTTACGATAAATCTGATAAGGGAACAGAGCGGCAATGAAGAAAAAGAATCCCCCAATCAGGAGCCATTGCCATTGTTTGATGAAGAAATAGCTACCCTTTTCATACTTCACTTCTCCTAAAGGATAACTCGCACTGTAAACCATCAGTAAACCAAATAAACAGAGGAACACAATCGTTCCAACAAGAATGCGGTCGACTCTTTTGAGATGAGATAGAAGAAATGTCATCATCTTCAATTCCAATTGCGCCCAAACATATAGGATGATGACCTAAGATTGACGCTAAACACGAGGCCAATGGCGATCATGTTGGTCAAAAGCGCACTGCCCCCATAGCTGATAAAAGGAAGCGCGAGTCCCGTCACAGGCATTAAACCGACTGTCATCCCTACGTTTTGGAAAACTTGAAACACGATCAGCCCAACGACTCCCGCACATATGTACAATCCATAAAGCGTATTAGCATGCATAGCCACATGAATGATTCGGTAAATCATCATTAAGTACAAACACATCAAAAGGGAGGCACCGATAAAACCAAACTCCTCACCAATAACGGCAAATATAAAATCCGTATGAGCTTCAGGGATATTACCTCCTTGTACTTGATGCCCCTGTGTAAAACCGCTTCCAGATAATTGACCTGATCCAATGCCGAGCATCGATTGTTTCAGCTGATACCCGTATGTTGAATCAAATTCATCAGGAGAGAGCCAGCCATAAATGCGATCAAGCTGATGAGGCTTAATGATTTTTGTAAAATGCTCAAAGTGTTCATTGTGCAAGTAGACCAAAAATGCAAGAAGTGTAAGAAAAGTAGCCATTAATGCGGCCATCATCTTGCTAGAAATCCCTGACACAAGCATCAGTGTAAAGGCGATGGATAATATCACGAGCGCTGTCCCTAAATCAGGCTGAATTAAGATGAGGAAAAAAGGGACAACGGTCCAGCAAACGACTTTACTTGTAGGAATGATGCTTTCTTTAAACGAAAATCGCTGATGCTTGTATTGGTTCAAGACAGCCGCTAGCAGCAGGATCACAAAAATTTTCATGAACTCTGATGGCTGAACTTTGATTGAACCGAAGCTGATCCACCTTTGGGATCCGTTTTGACTCGTTCCGAAAAAATGCACAAGAATAATGAGGAAAATACCACCTGCAAATAACCGAAAAGATAAACGCTCAAGCAGTTCATAATCAAAGTATGCAGCAGCTGCCATGAGGCCGAAACCGACGATATACCAGAAAATTTGTCTTTTGACGAAATAAAACATATCTTGCGTTTCATACTGTCCCGATCCGCTATATACAGCTATCAGGCTGATGACAAATAAACAAATCACAGTGAATAAAAGTACGAAGTCAATGCTGTACTGTTTTTTCATAGCTTCTTGTCCTGCTACCTATTTGTCAGCTGGTCTATGACAATTTTCACAGCCGCAGCATCATCAATATAGCCGATCGGAAAAATATAATCTGGTATTAAGTCAACAGGCATAATGAAATAAAGGAGTGCGCCCCCCATCACCATTAATTCTCGAGAAGTCCCCCGTCCGGTCATAAATAAGCTGTACATGTTTTTCAAATGTTGAAGGAATGGTCCGACGCCGCTTAGCGTCTCCATCTTTTTCTCAAAATTTGCCGAGATCGTTTCTTTTCCCTCGTTTGTTTGGCTATAGGCTTCGTATTCGTTTAACTTTTGTTTCAATTTGGTCTGACTAAATGTACCGTCGTAGACGTCCTGATCTTTCAGTATTTTTTCGATCTCTTCTACCGCTTGAATGAACGTATCACCGTGCACCTTTTCGCTTTTGACTGGAAACCCTGCAGCAGTCAATAGTTGATCTAATGATATGTTCAGAGAATCTGAAAGCCGCTGCAGGTGATTCAAAGTTGGTTTTCTTTTTCCATTCATGATTCGAGACAGTGTCGCTTTATCAATTCCTGTGTATGTGCTGAGATCTCTTAAAGATAGAGAACGTTGTTGCAATCTTTCCTTTAAGAGCGGCCCAAGCTCAGTTGTCTTAAAATCCATCTTTTACGCCATCCTTTGTATGATGTTTCAACTCTTCTATAGAAGAAGTCGTACCCAATATAAAGGTGTGTTGACAAAATGTCAACGAATATCCTTTATTGATTGAATTTTAGGAAATAGGAATTTATCATAATGAAGATAGGGTGAAAACAGTGAGAAGGAGTGGCGCGGATGAAGGTGAGGCATGCTGTACAAAAAGATATTCCTAAAATTGCCAAAATACATGTGAAGAGCTGGCAGACGACTTATCAAGGCATTATTAATCAGGATTATTTGGATGGTTTAAATATAGAAGATCGAGAAGAGAGCTGGAGAAGAAGGTCACTTGAAGGGACGTTTGTCGCAGAAGATGCCGAGGGGGTATTTGGTTTTGCTTCTTTTGGAAAACAACGTGATGAGCGCTATTCAACATATGATGGAGAACTTTACGCGATCTATTTATTGCAAGAGAAACAGAAATCAGGAGCAGGTATCGCTTTAATTGCAGAAGGAGTGAGTTATTTAATAGAGAAAGGGTATCAGAATATAATGCTGTGGGTATTTGAACAAAATTCGGCAAAGCATTTTTATCAAAAGCTTCAACCTCATTTTGTCGTTACCAGCCAGTTCGAGCTGGCTGGCGAGAAGTATAATGAAATAGGGTATGGGTGGGAGCTGCCTGTATTACATGACCATCTACACCGAATTAAATCGTCAGCTTCCAATAATAATGAGAGAAAAAAGTGAAAAGCACAGCTAGCAGCATATAAGAGATAAGAGGAGAAGCTTCTACTTTTCCTTTTATTCCTGCTATCTTTAAAGCTTCATAGAAACCTGCCAAAAAATAAGCAAGACTGAGAATATAACAGCACAGCATAATGGAGTAAGGGTTCATTGGCGTACCTCCAGCATGAAATCTTCTACTATTAATAGATTCCATAGAGCGGCAATTTATGCATAAAAAAATAACCAGCTGAAATCAGCCAGTTATTTTTTGTGAGGAAAAACCAAACGAGATGCACTTGGTATGAGTATGCAAAGAACGATACTGCAAATAATAAATGAAGGAACCATATATGTGCTGTTATAAATTAAAGAGTAAACCCAACCTGGAGTTCCTTTTGGTGCATAATGAGAAAAGAAAACAACACCAGAGATAAAGAACGTCAACAGTCTAAAGAAACTTGCAACAAATACGGATAAGGTAATATAGAAGAATTGCTGCTTTCGCTTTTGATCCTGAATGGCTTTTTTGATCAATCCAGAAAATAGACCGCTTAGGGAAATGACAACAGATGCGACGAAATAATCGAGAAATCCTTGAACAGGTGTAGCGATAATAGGGCCATTCATCAGCTGAAGGCCTGCAATAAGCACACCAATGATAAACCCGGTTGATATTCCCCATCTAATAGACATAAGAATGACGGGTATCATTATCAGCGCAAGAGATCCGCCATTTGGCATTCTTAAAAAGAGACCTGATAAGTAATCTAATACAAGTGCAAGTGAAGTCATAATTGCGATTTCCATCAGTCGTACCAATTGATTTGATTGCTGCATAAAAAAATCTCCTTTTTCATGAATTGAGCAAGGAGAGACCGTGTAAGGATGAGTATGTTATTCATAGAAAAACATATCGAGTTGAATACACCACATGTATTCAATTGAATCCACATTCCTACTTCAGTATTAACTGACAGGTTCAAAGGGTCAGAACAACGAGTGTTCACTCTCAGCACAAAGCTCCCCCTGCGGTTATTTAGTTTTCTTCTATTATAAATATACTAAAGACCTTCAGGATCAACAATAGAGAATTCCTGTGGCAATCAATTTTTGTATGATTATATAGGAAGAGATAAGGAAAAATAAATTATTTAGAAAAAATACTTGTTTCCTCTCTCGAAAGGTGTTATATTTGTATTCGCCGCTAAAACAGCGCGGTTATTAAATAACATAAAGAAAAAAGTTGTTGACTTTATCTTGATAGAATGTTATATTGAGAAAGTCGCCTCTGAGCGACAATGAAGATGATCTTTGAAAACTAAACAAGACAAAACGTACCTGTTAATTCGAGTTTTTATAAAAAAATCCTATGAAACATCATAGGTAGTCAGTCAAACTGGCGAGGCAGGAAATGATCACATGCTAAGTTCGCTACATCGTGTAGCAACGCATGTGTGATATGCATCCTGCATACCTCGGAGAGTTTGATCCTGGCTCAGGACGAACGCTGGCGGCGTGCCTAATACATGCAAGTCGAGCGGACAGAAGGGAGCTTGCTCCCGGATGTTAGCGGCGGACGGGTGAGTAACACGTGGGTAACCT